>CAVVAZ010000010.1:0-27143 GCA_963746435.1 uncultured Actinomycetes bacterium | reverse complement strand
GTTGATCCAGTGATCGAGCGTGAATCCCTGCCAGATGTAGTTGAAGCGGCCCTTCGGCGCGTTGAACGAGAAGAGAATGACTACCGCGATCGGCAGCATCAGGTAGCCGACCGCAAGTAGCGCATAGACGGTGAGCGAGTGCCGCTTCACGAAGCGCCAGGTGCGGGCGGCTAGGCCAGCCCGTACGCGCGGAGGTGCCCCCGCAACGGTCGTCATCCTGTGAGCCTTTCCGAGCCTACGATCCGGGCGTAGACGAGCAGCGCGACGAGGACCGAGCCCATGAGGACGAACGAGAGCGATGCGGCAGTCGGGTAGTCGAGAGACTCCAGGAACTTCGCCTGGATCACGTTGCCGATCATGGTCTGCTTGGGGGTGCCGAGCAGAGCAGCGTTGATGAAGTCGCCTGCCGCCGGAATGAAGGTCAGGAGCGTGCCGGCGACGATCCCCGGCGCCGACAACGGAAGCGTCACGCGCAGGAACGCCTGCGTTGAGCTCGCGTACAGATCCTTCGCCGCCTCGAGCAGTCGTGGATCGATCTGCTCGAGCGAGACGTACAAAGGCAGCGCCATGAAGGGGAAGAAGTTGTAGGTGATCCCTGCAACGACTGCGAACGTCGTGTAGAGAAGCCCTTCGTTCGCCCCGAGAACGTGGATGTCACGGAGGAACCCGACCACCGGCCCCTCACTCGCGAGGATGTTCAGCCACGCGAGCGTCCGGACGAGGTAGGTGACGAAGAAGGGTGCGACGATGAACAGCAGGAACAGATTCCGCCACGCTCCCGCCTTGAACGCGATCCAGTAGACGAGGGGATACGCGAGCAGCAGGCACGCGATCGTCGCGAGGCCGGCATACAGGAACGAACGGAAGAACTGCTCCCGGTACTCCGTGAAGGCATCGGTGAAGTTCGAGATCTCCCACGTGAACTCGAAGTTGCGGGTAGATCCCCGACTGGAGCGACTGGTAACCGAGGAACCCGAGCGGAATCAGGAAGAAGATTGCAAGCCATGCGATTCCGGGCAGCAACAGGAGATACGGCGTCAGCCGCTGATGCTGGTGGAAGAACGACCCCATGGATCGCTCGCGCCCGCGAGGGCGAGGCAAGCCTCGCCCTACTGGCCGAGGACCTCCTGCCAGGTCTTGATCTGGTCGTCGTCGTTGAGCGCGGCCGAGTCGTACTGGTGAACCTGCGAGAGTGTCTCCTCGGTCGGAAAGACGGACGGATTGGAAGCGATCTCCGGGTCGATCTTCTCCGCCTCCTCTCTCACGCCCTGCACCGAGGAGATGTACGGGGCACCCACCGTGATCTGAGCAGCGACGGCTGGGTCGTAGACGAAGTTCAGGTACGTCGAGGCGGTCGGCACGCTCCCGCCCGTGGGGATGAACGCATTGTCGGTCCAGATCATCCCGCCCGATTCGGGGACGCTCCACTCGAGATCCGGATTGTCCGCCTTGAGCTGAGTCACGTCGCCGGACCAGGCGATCGCGGCTGCAACATCGCCCTTCGCCAGCGGCACGGTGTAGGCGTTCCCGTAGAACTTCTGGATCTGGCCCGAGTCGACCGCGTCCTTGATCGTGGAGACGGCCGAGTCGAAAGTCTCGGGTGTGACCGTGCTCGGGTCGTCGCCGTTCGCGAGCATCGTGAGGCCGACCGAGTCCGCGAGCTCCTGGAGCATCGTCACCTTGCCCTTGAGCTTCGGATCGGTGAAGAACTGCTCCATCGTGCGGACGGGATCCGTGAGCTTGGTGTTCCACGCGATCCCCGTGATTCCGGAGAACCACGGCAGCGAGTACGTCGCGGTTGGGGTCGAAGGGCGGGCTCGCCTGTGCAGGGATGAGGTTGGACATGTTCGGGATGAGGCTCTTGTCGAGCTTCTGCACCCACCCCTGGTCGACGAGAAGCCCCGGGAACCTCGAGTTGTCGGTGAACACGAAGATGTCGCGGTCGATGCCCTGGCCCTGCGAGAGCGGCCCCTGCACCTTCGCGAAGTACGTGGCGTTGTCGTCGATGTCCTCGTAGTAGTTGACCGTGATCCCCGTCTGCTCCTTGAACTTCTCGAGCGTCGTAGGCTTCTTCGTGTCCATGTAGTACGTCCAGTTCGAGAAGTTGAGGACGTCCAACACCTCGCCGCCGCCCGCGTCACCGCCTCCGCCACCGCCGCACGCGGCAAGCAAAGATGGGAACGTGAGAAGCGCACCACCGGCGGCTCCCCGCCGTAGAAGCTCCTGTCGGGTCAGCCGTGGGTTCATGCGTTCTCCTCCTCTGTTGTCGAATCTTCTCTGTCGACCACGAAGGTCGATTCCGGAGCCCAGCTCAGGATGACGTTCGACCCCGGAGACGGTACTCGCCCTCCGGAGTCGATGTTCTGAGCGAACACCTGGACGGTGCCGGCTGCCGTGTGGACGACGACCTGTGTCGCAACCCCGATGTAGGCGCTCTCGCTGATCGTTCCCGGCAGCTCGTTTGCCCCACCTCCGGCGCCGATCGTGATCTTCTCCGGCCTGACCCCTGCGGCGACCTGCCCCGTGTGCCCGTTCACCCGCGCCCGGACGAGCTCACCCGTCTCGAGCCGCACCGAGCCCGAGTCCTCCACGGTGCCGGGCAAGAGGTTGGACGCTCCGAGGAATCCCGCGACGAACGCCGTCCCCGGCCGCTCGTACAGCTCCTGTGGCTGGCCGAGCTGCTCGATCTTGCCGCGGTTCATGACCGCGATCGTGTCGGCCATCGTCATCGCCTCCTCCTGGTCGTGCGTGACGTGGACGAACGTGATCCCGACCTCGTGCTGGATGCGCTTGAGCTCGAGCTGCATGTGCTTGCGCAGCTTCAGGTCGAGTGCGCCGAGCGGCTCGTCGAGAAGGAGCACACGCGGATGGTTGACGAGCGCTCGGCCAAGCGCAACCCGCTGCTGCTGACCGCCCGAGAGCTGCTTCGGCTTCCGCTTGCCGAACCCGGAAAGCCCGACGAGCTCGAGCATCTCCGCCACTCGCCCGCTCAGCTCGCGCTTGGGCACGCCCTTCCGCTCGAGCCCGAACGCGACGTTGTCCTCGATCGACATGTGCGGGAAGAGCGCGTAGCTCTGGAACACCGTGTTGACGTCGCGCTTGTAAGGCGGCAACCCGACGACATCCTGGTCGCCGAGGAAGATCCGGCCTTCGGTGGGCTCGTCGAACCCTCCGATCATCCGAAGCGTCGTCGTCTTCCCGCAGCCGGACGGGCCGAGAAGGGCGAAGAAGGACCCGTGAGGCACCTCGAGCGAGATGCCGTCCACCGCCATGACGCCGTCGAATCGCTTGACCACGTTCTCGAGCCGGACGTCGGGTGTCGCGGAGGGTGTCGGGCCGGAGCTCGACACGATCTCCTCCCTCGCTTCGGCCATCACTCGGCCAGCTTCACGACGACGTGCTTGATGCGGGTGTACTCCTCCATGGAGTAGAGGGACATGTCCTTCCCGTAGCCCGACTCCTTGAAGCCGCCGTGCGGCATCTCCGAGGTCAGCGGGAACAGGTGCTCGTTGATCCAGACCGTGCCGAAGTCGAGCTTCGCAGCCACCTTCAGCGCGCGGCCGACGCTCTCCGAGAACACGGACGCGGCAAGGCCGTAGCGCACGCCGTTCGCCATCGCGATCGCGTCCTCGTCCGAGGAGAACTGCTGGACGGTGACGACGGGGCCGAAGACCTCGTTCTGGACGATCTCCGCGTCCTGGTCGACGTCGGTGACGATGGTCGGCTTGACGAAGAAGCCGCGGTCGCCGAGCGTTCCGCCGCCGGTGACGATCGTCGCCTTCGCGTCGGTCGCCCGCTCGAGGAAGCCGAGCACGCGCTCCTGCTGCTCCTGCGAGATCACGGGACCCATCTCGATCTCGTCGTCCGAGGCCGGATCGCCCACGGTCATCGCGTCCACGACGCTCACGGTCTGCGAGAGCACGTCGTCGTAGATCCGGTCGCTCACGAGGATGCGCGAGGACGCGGTGCAGTCCTGGCCGGAGTTGAAGTAGCCGCCGATCTTGATCGCCTCGGCGACGGTCGCCGGGTCGGCATCGTCGAGGACGACCATCGGCGCCTTGCCGCCCAGCTCGAGATGGAGCCGCTTGACCGTGTCGGCTGCGTTCTTGGCGATGATCTTCCCCGTCGCGGTGTCGCCCGTGAGCGAGACGAGACGAATGTCCGGATGCCGCACGAGAGCGTCTCCTGCCGGGATGCCGTCGCCCGTCACGACCTGGAGCACGCCCGGCGGGATGACGTCCTGGGCGAGCTCGGCGAAGCGCAGCAGCGTCAGCGGCGTCTGCTCGGCGGGCTTGACGATCTGGACGTTGCCCGCTGCGAGCGCCGGTCCGATCTTCCACATGGCCATGTACAGCGGGTAGTTCCAGGGGCAGATGCCGGCCACGATCCCGAGCGGCTCGCGGCGGATCATCGACGTGTACCCCTCGACGTACTCCCCGGCGGACTTCCCTTCCAGGTTGCGCGCGGCCCCGGCGAAGAAGCGGAGGTTGTCCGAGATCGCAGGCGGCTCGTCCTTGGCCACCCACCACGGCTTCCCGACGTTCTGCGACTCGAGCCGGGCGAGCTCCTCGGCGTGCTCGTCGACGACGTCCGCGAGAGCGAGCAGGAGCTCCATGCGGTCCTTCGGAGTCTTGTCCTGCCACTCGCTCCACGCCTTCTTCGCGGCCTCGACCGCGCGGTCGACGTCTTCGGCCGTTGCGCGCGGAACCTCGGCAATGACCTCGCCGGTGGCAGGGTTCAGCACCTCCATCGTCTCGCCGCTCGACGACTCGACCCACTCGCCGCCGATGAACTGCTTCTGCTGGGTTACCGACACGCTCACAGACGACCTCCGTTCGGGGAAAACGTGGTGAGCGTAGCTCCCTGCCGAAAGGGCGACAACTCGAACCGACCCGGATCCGCAGTCGCTTCCTCGGCCTGACTGACCAGACGGTCAGGTAGAACTGCGGGCGCCGTGAGAGTCCTTGTCGTCGGAACCGGAGGCGTTGGCTCCGCCTTCGCCTCGATCGCGAGTCGCCGCTCGTTCTTCGAGCACTGCGCGCTGGCGGACTATGACGTCGGCCGCCCGCAAGGTGTCGTCGCGGGGCTCGACGACGGCCGCTTCGACGCACATGCGATCGACGCCTCGAGCAAGGACGATGTCGTTCGGCTCATCCGGGAGGTGCGTGCCGACGCAGTCCTGAACGCTGTCGACCCGGTGTTCGATGTTCCGATCTTCGACGCCTGCTTCGAGACCGGAGTCACGTATCTCGACATGGCGATGACGCTCTCGGAGCCGCATCCCACCGATCCCTACGGGCAGGTCGGAGTCAAGCTCGGCGATTACCAGTTCGAGCGCGCGGCCGCGTGGGAGGATCGCGGGCTGCTCGCCCTCGTGGGCATCGGCGTCGAGCCCGGCGCCGCGGACGTGTTCGCGCGCCACGCCGCAGACGAGCTCTTCTCCGAGATCGACGAGGTAGGAGTGCGCGACGGCGGGAACCTCGTCGTCGAGGGTTACGACTTCGCGCCCACGTTCTCCATCTGGACGACTATCGAGGAGTGCCTCAACCCGCCACTCGTGTGGGAGCGCGAACGCGGGTGGTTCACGACGGAGCCGTTCTCGGAGCCCGAGGTCTTCGACTTCCCCGACGGGATCGGGCCGGTGGAGTGCGTGAACGTCGAGCACGAGGAGGTCGCGCTCGTCCCGCGCTGGATCGACTGCAAGCGAGTCACGTTCAAGTACGGCCTCGGCGACGAGTTCATCGAGGTGCTCAAGACGCTGCGCAGGCTCGGCCTCGACTCGAAGAGTCCGCTTCGGGTGAAGGGCGTCGAGGTGGCGCCGCGCGATGTCGTCGCGGCTGCGCTGCCCGACCCGGCGACTCTCGGCGACCGCATGACCGGGAAGACGTGCGCTGGAACGCTGGTCACCGGCGCAGGCAAGGACGGCAACCCGCGCAAGACCTACCTGTACCACGTCGTCGACAACGAATGGTCGATGCGCGAGTACGGCTCGCAAGCGGTCGTCTGGCAGACGGCACTGAACCCCGTCGTCGCGCTCGAGCTGCTCACCTCCGGCGAGTGGCAGGGGTCGGGCGTTCTGGGCCCGGAAGCATTTCCCGCGCAGCCGTTCCTCGCGAAGCTCGAGGAGCTCGGCTCGCCGCATGACGTGCTCGAGCTCGATCCCTAGCGGTCATTAGTGTCGATCTTGCTGCTCCGCAATCGTCGTCGTGACGAGGTGACTAGGATCGAGACATGGCCGTCGTGAGGCTCCGCGCACCGCTCTCCGAGCTCGCAGGCGGCAGGAGAGAGCACGAGCTCACAGGCGCGACCGTGCTCGACGTCCTCCGGCGCCTCGAGCAGGAGAATCCTGCGATCGCCGGCTGGATCCTCGACGAGCGCGCGACCATCCGGCAGCACATCAACGTGTTCGTGAACGGCGAGCGCGGACGGGAGGAGACGATCCTTGCCGCCGACGATCGCATCCACATACTCCCCTCGATCAGTGGAGGCTGACAACAAATGACCGAGCTTCTCGTCGGCACGAAGAAGGGTCTGTTCGCACTTCGGGGCGAGCCCGGGTCGCCCTTCGAGATCGCCGCCCGCGCGTTCGCGGGCGAACCCGTGGAGTTCGCGTGTCGCGACCCGCGAAGCGGCCGCTACCTCGCGTGCGTGACCTCGGCGTTCTACGGGCCGAAGATCTTCGTCACGGACGACCCGGCGGACGAGTGGGAGCAGGCCCAGGGCGCCGAGCTTCCCGAAGGCGGGGATACCGCGCTCGTCCGTCTCTGGACGATCGTGCCGGGCGAGGAGGACGATCTGCTCTACGCCGGAGGCGATCCGGGCGTGCTCTTCGAGAGCCGGGACGGGGGCCTGACCTGGGAGCTCAACATGCCGTTCTGGGAGCAGCCCACCCGACCCGAGTGGAATCCCGGCGCCGGCGGCATGTGCCTGCATTCGATCGCGACCTGGCCGGGCGATTCCAGCCGGCTTGCGCTCGGGATCTCCGCGGTGGGCGTCTGGCTCTCCGACGACGGGGGCGAGACCTGGCGGCACGGGAACCAGGGTCTCGTCGCCCGCTACGTGCCCGAGGAGTCGCGCGAGGAGACGCTCGCGCTCTGTGTCCACAACCTGCACCGCGCGCCGGCCCAGCCCGAGCGGCTCTTCATGCAGTTCCACGGTGGCGTCTACCGCTCCGACGACGC
Organism: uncultured Actinomycetes bacterium; assembly: GCA_963746435.1. GTDB lineage: Bacteria > Actinomycetota > Thermoleophilia > Gaiellales > Gaiellaceae > GMQP-bins7. The sequence goes on along the minus strand of CAVVAZ010000010.1, from coordinate 19,962 downwards.
CGGCGAGAGCTGGATCGACATCGGAGCCGGGCTGCCGTCCGACTTCGGCTTCCCGATGGTCGTCGACCCAGCCGACCCGAACAGCGCCTACGTCATCCCGCTCGTCGCCGACCTGGACCGCGTGACTCCGGAGGGCCACGTTCGCGTGTACGAGACGCGGGACGCGGGTGCGAGCTGGACCGCGCGCGGTGAAGGACTCCCGGCGCGGGAGGCGTATCTCACGATCTTGCGCCAGGCCCTCGGCGGCAGCGGCTCCGGGCCGAGCATGGAGCTCTACTTCGGCGCCACGTCGGGCGACGTCTTCGGCTCGGGCGATGCTGGAGCCACCTGGTCCACGACGGCTACCCGGCTACCACCGGTGCACTCCGTTCGGGTCGCCTAGACGCCGCGGCTTTCGATCCGCTCGAGATCGATTCGAACGGTCACGCGCCGCTCGCCGGGCGCGCGGAAGGGATACGAATCCTTTCCGATGTACTTCTTCGCCAGGCGGTCGATCTGATCGTCGGCTCCCTCGTCAACGAGGGTCGCCGTCCCGTTGATCGCTACCCAGCGATACGGATCCTCGGGATCGACAACCGCGAGAGACACACGTGGATCGCCGGCGATATACCGCGGCTTCGCCCGCCCGTGTGCCGTGTTGAACGAGACGCCGTCGTCGTCGACGTCGACCCAGACCACCGTCGTGTGCGGCGAGCCGTCGGGGCGAAGATCGGTGATCGTGCCGACGAACGGGTTCTGCAGGAAGGCGCGCTGCGCCTCGCTGAGCTCCTCCCTCACGTGATCGCGACCATGCGGTCGATCGCGCCACGCGCTCGCGCGGCGATCTCGTCCGGCACGGTGACGACGTGCTTCCAGTCGCGGAGCGAGTCGCGCAGCTTTTCGAGCGTGATCATCTTCATGTAGCGGCAGATCGCCTTCTCGGACACGGCCTCGAACCGCTTCTCCGGGGCCTCTTTGTTCAATCGGTGGATGATCCCGGTCTCGGTCGCGACGAGGAAGCGCTCCTTGGGCGAGCGTTTCGCGAAGTTGATCATCCCCTCGGTCGAGAGGATGTGCGTGCGGCCGTTGCCGAACGCCATGCACTGGCTCGCGCACCCGCATTCGGGATGAACGAGGAGCTCGGCATCCGGCGCCTCGTCCTGCCAGCGCTCGATGTCGGCGGGCCGGATACCCGCGTGCACGTGGCACTCGCCGAGCCAGATGCGGAGCTTGCGTCCCGTCACCTTCTCGAGCCAGAGCCCGAGGTACATGTCCGGGAGGAAGAGGATCTCCTGGTCCTCGGGGATCGACTCGATGATGGCCTTGGCGTTGCCTGAAGTGCAGCAGTAGTCGCTCTCTGCCTTCACCTCGGCCGTCGTGTTCACGTAGGAGACGACGACGGCGCCCGGGTTCTCGGCCTTCCATTCGCGAAGCTGATCCGCCGTGATCGAGGCGGCGAGCGAGCAACCGGCGTCCAGGTCCGGGATGAGGACGGTCTTCTCGGGTGCGAGGATGGCGGCCGTCTCGGCCATGAAGTGGACGCCGCAGAAGACGATCGCCTCCGCATCGGTCGCGGCCGCCTCGCGGGAGAGACCGAGCGAGTCCCCGACGAAATGGGCGACGTCCTGTACCTCCGGCACCTGGTAGTTATGGGCGAGGATGACCGCGTCGCGCTCGGCTGCGAGTGCGCGGATCTCCTCGTGCATCGTCGTGATCTCGAGAGTGGTCATGGGACGGGCCGTCCCATGACCGGGGAGGGGTGTGGGGAACCGGGAGGTTCCCCATGCTTTCGAGAAGAAGGGGGCTTCGTGGGGGAAACATGGTTTCCCCCACGAACGTGAGCCGAAGGCGAGCGTTGTGGTCATGTGAGCTCCAGTGAGACGTCGAGTGACGGGGCGGAATGAGTGAGGGCGCCGATGGAGATCTCGTCGACGCCGGTCTCGGCGACAGCGCGGACGGTGTCGAGCGTGACGCCGCCCGAGGCTTCGAGCCGGGCGCGGCCGGCGACGAGCAAAGCCGCTGCGCGAAGCTCGTCGAGGCTCATGTTGTCGAGGAGGATGGCGTCGGCTCCCGCGCCGACTGCCTCTCGCACCTGCTCCAGCGTGTCGCATTCGACCTCGATGGGAAGATCCGTCGCCGCGCGGAGGCGCTCGACCGCCGCCCCGACCGAGTCGACCGCGCGGAGGTGGTTGTCCTTCACGAGGACGCCGTCGTCGAGACCGCGGCGATGGTTGTGCCCACCCCCGCACGCGACCGCGTGCTTCTCGAGGGCGCGAAGTCCCGGTGTGGTCTTGCGCGTGTCGAGGATCGCCACGCCCGTCCCCTCGATCGCGTCGACGTAGTGCCGCGTCGAGGTGGCGATACCCGAGAGACGGCCGATGAAGTTGAGCGCCGTCCGTTCGCCCGTAAGGATCGCGCGCAGCGACCCCGACACCCGCGCGACCGAGGTCGGGGCGCCGAGCATCGGTGCCCTCGTCGACGAGACGCTCGAACCGGATGTCGGGATCCAGCGCACGGAAGACGGACTCCGCCGCGGCGAGGCCGGCCACGACGCCGGGTGCGCGGGTCACGAGCTCCGCCGTTCCCATCGCATCGGGGTCGACGATCGCCTCGGTGGTCACATCGCCCTCGCCGACGTCCTCGGCCAGCGCCGCCTCGACGATCCGTTCGAGTGTGTCCGTCGCTACAGCCATGTCTCGAGGGCGGGAGGCGAGCCCGGTCGCAGGACGATGTGTCGCTCGAGCTCGTCGCTCTCCAGCGGGAAGTCCGCGCGGAAGTGCGAGCCGCGGCTCTCCTCGCGTGCGATGGCGCTTTCCGCGACGAGCCGCGCCAGCAAGTGAGGTGCGTCGCGGAGACGCTCGAGCCCCGCGGCGTCGCGGACGAGGCCGCAGTCGCGCCAGAGCGCGCGGCGAAGGTCGTCGGTCACCGGCTCCTCGGGACCTGTCCCGGGGTCTGGCACCGGAACGTGTCCGCTAAGGCCAGGTTCGCCGAGCGCGGCGAGCGCAGCGCGCCGGCCGAAGACGAGGCACTCGAGCAGCGAGTTCGAAGCGAGCCGGTTCGCGCCGTGGACGCCGGTTGCTGCGCACTCCCCCGCGGCGTACAGACCCGGGAGCTCGGTGCGCCCGTCGAGATCGGTGACGATGCCGCCGACGGTGTAGTGCGCCGCAGGCGCGACGGGAATCGGTGTCTCGGCCGGGTCGTATCCCTCGTCCTCGAGCGTCCCCATGAGCGCGGGGAACCGGCCACGGTCGATCGCACGGAGATCGAGCAGGACGGTCCCGCGCGCACCGATCTCGCGCGCGACGACGTCCCTCGGCGCGAGCTCGTCGGTGAACCGCAGCCCGTGCTCGTCGAGGAGCACAGCGCCCTCGCCTCGCAGCGCCTCGGACAACAGAACGGATGAGTCGACGAGAGCCGTCGGATGAAACTGCACGAACTCGAGGTCCGCGAGAGCGGCGCCCGCGCGATACGCCGCAGTCATGCCGTCCCCGATCGACCCGGGTGGGTTCGTGGTCCGCTTCCAGAGCGCCGCTGCACCCCCGGTCGCGAGGAGCGTCGCCCGCGCGGAGACCTGCCGACGATCGGTGAGCGCGCCGACGCAGCGGTCGTCCACGGTCGAGAGCCCGAGCAGCCGCTCGCCTTCCGCGACCTGTATCCGCGGGTGGGCGAGGACGCGCTCGGCGAGTGCGCGCGCGACCCGGTCACCTGTCGCGGCCCCGCCGGCATGGACGACCCGCCTGCGGCTGTGGCCGCCTTCGAGCCCGAGTCCGTCGAACTCGACGCCGAGCTCGACGAGGTCGCGGATCCGGGCCGGCGCCTCGTCGGTGAGCGCAGCGACTGCGCTTGGCCGACTGAGACCGCGACCTGCGCGAAGCGTGTCCTCGGCATGGAGCTCGGGCGTGTCGTCCTCGCCCATCGCAGCGGCGATCCCGCCCTGGGCCAGCGAGCTCGCCGAGGTAAGAATCGGCCCCTTCGAGACGAGCAAGACGTCGCTCTCGGAAGCCGCGCAGAGGGCCCCGAAGAGCCCGGCGACTCCGCTTCCGACGACGAGAAGGTCGAATCGATCCCGATCCGACTGGCCCGCTCGTGTGCTCCCGTTGTCTTTCATGCTAGTTTTCGCCTCAGAGGCAATAACCTGATGTCGCAGTCTAGCACGGTCGACTCCGGTCGCACTACCCCGGCCCACATCGCCCTCGCGGCGGTCTTTCAGGTGCGCGACGCGCGGTTGCAGGTCCTGCTCTGGGAACGTGGACGCGAGCCGTTCCGCGGCGCCTGGTCGCTTCCCGGAGGAACGCTTGGACCCAACGAGACGCTCGAGCGCTCGATCCTCCGTCACCTGGCGATGAAGGTGGACGTCCGCGAGGTCGCCCATCTCGAGCAGCTCGGCACGTGGAGCGAGCCCGATCGCCACCCCGGGCACTGGGAGCTCGCAACCGCGTACCTCGGGCTCGTCCCGCTGGGGATCGACCCGCGCGTCCCGCCGGACACGCGCTGGCACCCTGTCGACGATCTGCCGGCGACCGCCTTCGACCACGGGACGATCGTCATCGGCGCGAGAGAGCGTCTCCGCGGGAAGCTCTCGTACTCGAACATCGGGTTCGCCCTCGCCCCCGAGACGTTCACGCTCGCCGAGCTCCGCGACGTCTACGAGGCCGCGCTCGGATACGACGTGTCCGCGACGAACCTCAAGCGGATCCTGCTTCGTCGGGGCGCGATCGAGGCGACGGGCGAGCGCCGCCCTCCCGGCCCCGCAGGCGGGCGGCCGGCCGAGGTGTTCCGGTTCGCGGACGACACAGCTCGAGGTGACCGACCCATTCGCCGTCCTCCGCCCACCCGCGTAGCGCACCTGCGGGCGAGAGGGCGCTTGTAACTGATCGTTACAAGCGCCTCCGCGACACTTGACCGAGGGCTCGATGCGGCCGATAACGAGTCCTATGCGGCATGCGAATCTGTGGCTTCTCGTCATCGGTACCCTCAGCCTCCTCGCGCAGGCTGCCGGCGCTGCAGCAGTGTTGTGGCGCGGCGCTCCGCGGCGCGCGCGGTAGCGCTCGTTACTGCGCGACGAGGCGAAGGAGGGCGGTGACCGTCGCGGCGATTGCCATCGCCACGACGAGCGGCGCACCGCGCCAGATCGCGACGCCGGCCGCTGCGACACCCGGCACGCGCGCGTCCACGCTGATCTCCCCGTCGCCGCCGACCGTCTGCGTGACGACGAGCGCCACGAGCATCACGGGAGCGATGAGGTCGACGACGGACTGAGCTCTCGGCGAAAGCCGCCGGCGCCCGAGGAATACCGGGCCTGCCGCCTTGAACACGAGCGTGAACGCCCCGACGACGGCCACGACGATCCAGGCGTCGCTCATAGGCCAACCTCCGTTGGCCTATGAGCGGGGAGGGATGTGGGAAACCGGGAGCTTCCCCACGATTTCAAAGAAGGGGGTTCGCCGGGGAAACCCGGTTTCCCCCGCGAACGCACGCCGAAGGCGAGCGTTGCTCATCGGCGCAGTCCCAGGAGACAAGCCACGGAGGCCGCCACGAGCGGCACTCCGGCCGGGGCGAAGGGCAAGAGAGCGAGCGCGATCGCCCCGCCGAGCACGGCCGCGCGTAACGCTCTTCGGCGTTCGCAGGTACGGGGCCGCGAGCGCGAGAAAGAGTGCTGCAAACGCCGCGTCCAGCCCGAGATCGTTTGGGTCGCCGAGCGCGTCGCCCACGAACGTCCCGATGGCCGTGCTCGATACCCAAAGCACGTAGAGCAGCAATCCGGCGCCGACGAGAATCGCCCACTCGAACCGTCCCGACCGTCCGGACAGCGCCCACGACTCGTCGACGATCATCTGGGACTCGAGGAACCGCCGCAGCCGGCCACCCGGAAAGATGGAGGCGGCCGCGATGCTCTGGCCGATATAGCGCGCGTTGAGCAGCACGGCGGAAACGATCGCGGCCACGACGGTGCCCCCGTTCTCGAGCACGGATGCAGCGGCGAACTGCGCCGAGCCGGCGAACGTCGTCGCGGACATCACGACTGCCGCGAGCGCCCCCATCCCCGCCGTCTCCGCGAAGACGCCGAACGAGAGGCCGAAGAGCACCGGGCCGAGCATGAGCGGGAGCGCAGCGCGCACGCCGTCGCGCAGCCGCGTCGATGGACCAGCGCCGTCCTCCAAGTGACAACTTGTCACTTGCTCGCAGGCGCCGCTCTCTCCTGACTCCGCGCGCAAGTTGCAAGTTGTAACTTGGCCAGGGCCCTGCGCGACGCGGGCAGCCGCCTGGCTGCGAGAATCCTCCCGTGAAAATCGTCGTCTCCGGAGCGAGCGGGTTGCTCGGCTCTGCGCTCGTCCCGGCGCTCGAGAGCGCAGGACACGACGTCGCTGCGGTTGGTCCGCCGCGACGCTCGCGGCGACGACGAGGTCGCCTGGGATCCGGGGCGGGGCACGGTCGATCGGGATCGGCTGGTCGGGGTCGAGGCCGCGGTCAACCTGAGCGGCGCGACGATCGGCCGTCGCTGGACCGCCTCACGGAAGGCGGAGATCCTCTCCTCGCGGATCGACACGACGCATCTGCTCGCGAAGACCCTCGCCGAGCTCGAGCCGCGACCGCGGGTGCTCGTCTCGGCGGGCGGCATCGGGATCTACGGCGACCGCGGAGACGAGATCCTGACCGAGGACTCGGCGCTCGGCGCGGAGGCTTTCCTGCCGGACGTCGGAAAAGCGTGGGAGGCGGCCGCGGATCCCGCGCGCGCGGCCGGAATCCGCGTCGTCAGCTTCCGGCAAGGCGTCGTTCTCACACGTCACGGGGGCATCCTCGAGCGCCTTCTCACCCCGTTCAAGCTCGGCGTCGGCGGGCGGCTCGGCAGCGGACGACAGTGGCTGAGCTGGGTCGCGCTCGACGACTTCGTCACGGCGTACCGCTTTGCGCTCGAAGGCGAGCTTGCCGGACCGGTCAATCTGGCCGCGCCCAATCCGGTCACCAACGCACAGTTCACGAAGGCGCTGGGAAAGGCGATCCGGCGCCCGACCATCTTCCCCGTCCCCGCTCTCGCAGCAAAGGCGGTCTTCGGCGAGATGGCGGAAGAGGTGCTTCTCGAGGGGCAGCGTGCCCTGCCCGCGCGACTGCTCGACGCGGGGTTCGACTTCGCGTACCCCGAGCTTGACGCCGCTCTCGAGCGGGCGCTCGAAGAGTGAGCAGTCGGGGCCGGTCCGAGAACCGGCCCCGACTTGCGCGTTACGGCGTCACAGTCCTGGACAATGTCCCGGTGCCCGACCTCGAGACTGCTCGGCTGGGACGCCGACTGGGAAGCCGCCTTCACGCCGTTTGGCCGCGAGGGCCTGGTACCGGGCCGCATTGCCGCCCCGCACCGTGGCGGCTCGTACGACGTGCTGACCGCTCGCGCGGAGGTGCGCGCGCGGCTTCCGGGACGATCGCGCCGCGCGGCCGCCTCGTCCGCGGACGTGCCGGTGGTCGGCGACTGGATCGCGCTCGAGCAAACGCCACCGACGATTCACGCCGTCCTCCCGAGACGAACGAGACTCTCCCGGCGTGCGTCGCACGCCGAGGGTGCGGGCGCCACGCGCGAGCAGGTCGTCGCCGCAAACGTCGACCTCGTGTTCGTCACCGTCTCGCTCGGCGACGACCCGGACCCGCGTCTCCTCGAGCGCTACCTCACCCTTGTCCTGGAGAGCGGTGCCCGACCTGTGTTCTTGTTCACGAAGGCCGACCTCCACGCGAATCCGGACCGCGTGGCCGAAGAGCTCGGCGCCGTGGGGGGCGGGGTGCCCGTCGTCGCCGTCTCGACCCGGGCAGGCCTCGGCCTCGACCGTGTGCGCGCGTTGCTCGAGCCCGGGCTGACTGGCGCGCTCTTGGGTCCGTCCGGCGCCGGCAAGTCGACCCTCGTCAACGCGCTCGTCGGCGAGGAGCTCCTCGCCACGGGCTCGCTCCGCGACGATGGCACGGGGCGTCACACCACGACTCACCGGCAGCTCGTGGTGCTCCCCGAGGGCGGGATCCTCGTCGACAACCCCGGAATCCGCGAGCTCCATCTCTGGCTCGCGGACGACGGGCTCCAGGACGCCTTCGCGGACATCGCGGAGTTGGCCGCCCACTGCCGGTTCGCGGACTGCGGGCACGAAACCGAGCCCGGATGCGCCGTTCAGGCGGCGCTCGCGGACGGATCGCTCGCGCCCGAGCGCTGGGAGAGCTACCGCGAGCTGGAGCGCGAGCTCGCAGAGCTCGAGGCGCGGCTGGTACGACGCGAGCGCTCCCGCACCCGGCGCAGGCGGCCGGGCGCGGGAGCGTCGTAACGTCGGACGCCGTAGCCCCTAGCCCGATGCGACGTTCGGCGCACCTGGCGTCTTCGTCGTCGTGAATGCCCAGTCGGCGCTCGCGTTGTTCGTGTCCGCGCCATTCGGGATGCGAGACAGCGAGCCGTCCTGCGTGTTCGAGTCGGCCACCGTCGCGGCAAGCGCCGTTCCCTCGACGAGGTTGTACGTCTGGCCGTTGATCGAGGCCGCGGTGATCTCACCCTCGTACGACAGCGCGTCGAGCAGCGCGCCCGACGCCGTGGCGATGAGAGCGACACCGTCCGGTGCACCGTTCTGGGCCTCGATCGGCGCCGAGATCTGAGCTCCCGCCGCCAGCGAGCCCGTGAGCTCGACCCGATCGTATTCGGCGTTGTCGCCACCGTTCACGAGGACGATGGCGATACCGTCGAGCACCGCTGCCGACGTGCCGACATTGGCGATCTCGACGAATCCGCCGCCGTCGGTTCCGACCTGGTCGTAGTCGATCTCGTTGATGACGAGCTTCGAGGCCGGAGGCGGAGGCGGCGGAGGAGGTGGAGGCCCGCTCCCGCCCGCGCAGCGAAGCTCGATGAGATTGGCGGTAGTCGTCGTGATCGCGACCGTGCCCGCGGCTCCGTCCGCGCGTGTGCAAGCAGATCCTTGCAGCGCGGCAAGCGACGCCGTTCCCGCCGGTCCTTGTGGACCTTGAGCTCCCTGTAGGCCCTGCGGCCCAGCCGGTCCTAGCGCGCCCGGGGCGCCGGCCTGACCCGTATCGCCCTTCGGCCCCGCCGGCCCGGCTGGCCCCGCGGGACCCTGCGCACCTTGTACGCCGGCCGGCCCTGCCGGCCCTGCCGGCCCGGCCGGTCCAGCGGGCCCTTGCACGTTCCAGGTGACGACCCGATCACCGTGGTCGCACTGCGAGGCGTCGGGGACGACTCGCAGGAAGCTCCCGCCCGGCTTCTGGCAGGCGACGATTTCGGCCCCTTCGTGCGCGGCGGTGCTACCTGTCGCGAGGGCTGCGGATCCTGCAAGTGCCGCAAGAGCGACGAGCGGGATCCCGATGATGCGTGCGTGCACGCGTCCTCCTTCGATCGATGACGCCGCCTGTCCTATCCCGCGTCGCCGCAGCTGACCAGATGTCCGAACGCGACACTGGGCCGAGATACCGCATGGTTGAGCGCTGCTGTGGAAAGCTCGGCACGAACTCGGCACAGAACCCTCAGCGAGGCGCCGGCGAGGGAAGCGACACGTCAGCCAGAATCTCTACGCATGCACGAGCCGCTGAGCCCCGAGCTCGCACTCGTAGATCCCGACCTCGCCGCCCGAGCTCGGGCCGCGCTGCCCGATCCGATGCGGCAACCCGCGTTCCGACCCGTCTCCCCGCCACGCCCCGCGATCGGCGACCCCGCTCCAAGCCACGCCGAGAGCGCACATCCGTACCCGCTCTGGGCGCGCGTGACAGCCGCACTATGGATCCTTGTCCTCGGAATCCTCGTGGGCGGTACGGCCGTCCCCCACGCCCAGGACAAGCCGCGTGTGCTCCCCCGCGCAGAGGACACGTCGGCCACCTGCAAGCCTGCCCCGAAACCGGCACCGACCGTCCCCCGCCTCGGCTCGCCGCTCCGACCCGTCCCCTGACCGCGCCCGATCCGCGCCGTCACCGCGGCTACAATCCCTGCCTCGCGGGGCTATAGCTCAGTTGGGAGAGCGCCTGGATCGCACCCAGGAGGTCGCCGGTTCGAGCCCGGCTAGCTCCATCGCCCGCCTGCCGAGCGACGGCGTCAGCCTCTGCTGCTCGACGAGCCGACCGGCCGTGGAGGTCGACGATCACAATCGCGAGTCCGTGACGAGATCGAAAATCTCCCGTCGCGCCGGGGCACCGAGCGTCCCGAACGATGAGTTCCGCACCTCTCGAGGGTCAACACTACGTCCAACGAGAATCACGAGACCGGATTCACGAAGGGAGAGAGAGATGACCCTGCCGCCGATCGTGCCACGAGACGAATGGCTCACCGCGCGCAAGCAACTGCTCGCCAAGGAGAAGGATCTCACCGACCGACGAGACGCGCTCAACGTAGAGCGGCGCGAGCTACCGATGGTCGAGATCGAGAAGAGACTACGTCTTCGAGGGGCCAAGCGGGGAGGTCGGCCTGCTCGACCTCTTCGACGGCCAGGCCCAGCTCATCGTCCAGCACTTCATGTTCGATCCGCGCTGGGACGAGGGCTGCCCCAGCTGCTCCGCAACGGCCGACGAGATCTCCGAGGGGCTGCTCGAGCACCTGCGCGCCCGCCAGACCGCGTTTGCCGCCATCTCCCGAGCCCCGATCGAGAAGATCGAGCGCTACAAGGCGCAGAAGGGCTGGACGTTTCCCTGGTACTCGTCCCATGGCAGCGACTTCAACTACGACTTCCACGTGACGATGGACGAGTCGGTCGCTCCCGTGGAATACAACTACAAGACGAAGGCCGAGCACGAGCAAGCGGGCACGGGGTACTACTTCGAGGGCGAGCAGCCGATCGAGGAGCCCGGCTTCAGCTGCTTCCTCCGAGACGGCGGCAAGATCTTCCACACCTACTCCACCTACGGCCGGGGTGCGGAGATGCTCGGTGGCTCGTACTACTGGCTCGACCTGACCGCGCTCGGCCGGCAGGAGGAATGGGAGGAGCCGAAGGGTCGAGCGGAGGCCGCGCACGCGACGGATCCGTCCTTCGCGACGTAGATCGCCTGCCGCGAAAGGCGACGCTGCACAGACCGGAGCCCCGCTCCCGCCCCGGAGGGCGGGAAGCGGGAGCGGGACCCGTGTTGCAACCGGCGAAGCTCTCCTAGCTCGCGGAGACCTTCCAGGTCTGGACGTTCCAGGTCGATCCCTGGTTCGTCGGGTTGATGATCGTTCCGGACACCCGCTTGTTGTTGATGAGGAAGCCGGGGCGGACGAACATCGGGACCGAGTTGACGTCCTCGGCCATGAGCGCTTCGGCCTTGTTCAGCAGTGCGGCCCGCGCCTTCGCGTTCGGCGTGAACTGCGCCTTCTGCAGCATCGTGGACACCTTCTTGTTGCAGTAGTTCATGTAGTTGAGGTCGCCACCGCAGCCGTAGAGGCCGAAGCTCGTCGCCGAGCTCGTCGGGCTTCCCTGCCACGTGAACATGAAGATGTCCCAGTCACCGGACGGGAGCACCTGTCCGAAGACCTGGCCTGACGGACCGAATCGCGGCAAGAGCTCGATACCGACGCTCTTGAGCTGCTTCTGGGCGATCTCGAACGTCAGGGCACGGAGCTGGTTACCGCTCGTGGTCGTGAAGCGGAACGACAGCTTGCCGACGCCGGGGCAGCTCCAGACGTCGTTGTTCGACGCGGACGGCGTGCTCGGCCCGCCCGTGCAGCCCTTGGACTTCAAGAGGCTGATGACCTTCTTCTGGCCGAAGCCCCAGCGTGCCCAGTTCGGCCGATAGTCGGCCTCGAACGGCTTGAAGATGTGGCTCTGGAGCACCGGCAGCTCCTTCGCGCTCGACACGAGCCCGGGCGAGACGTAGAGCGCCTGCCTGATCTGCGCCCGGTTGATGCCGGTGATGATCGCCTGCCGGACGTACTTCAGCTTGAGCGCCGGATGTCCCTGCGGACCCGACTGGATGTCCATGTGCTCCCAGAAGTAGCCGGGGCCGGACTGGACCTTGAAGCGCGAGTTCTTCCGGATGTCGACGATCTGGAGCTGTGCCTGCGGCTCGGTCTCGTCGATCTCGCCCGCCTGCAGCGCCTGGAAGAGCGACGGCGTCGAGGGGATGTACCGGAAGATGATGCGGTCGAGCTTTGCCTTGGGGCCTGCCGTGTACGCGGCGTTCTTCGCGAGCACGAGCTGCGTGCCCTTCTGCCAGCTCACGAACTTGAACGGGCCGCTGGCGACGTCGAGCGAGTTGCGCCAGAGCTCGTTGAAGCCCTGACCGGCCACCTTGTGCGCCGGCATCGGCGAGGTGTTGCCGACCAGTGCGTCCCACGCCGCGTACGCACGTCCCTTCTTCCACGTGACGGTGGCGCCCTTTCCCTGCACCTTGATGCTGGCGATGTCCTCCCACCCTTCCCGCGACGTGATGTCGAAGTTCGGGTTCATGATCGTCCTGTGGGTGGCGAGGAAGTCCTTGCCGGTCAGCGGCTTTCCGTCACTCCACTTCGCGCTCGCCTTGTACTTGAACGAGACCGTCAGCGGATTCGTCTTGAGCAGCTTCGGCTGACCGTCGAAGAGGAGCGGAACGAGCTTCGCGTTCTGGTTGTAGATCATCCCCGGTGCGAGCACCGGATTGACGGCCAGAGCCGTCGTGTACGAGTTTCCCTCAGTGAGGTAGAAGTTGAGCGTCACCGGCTCCTGATCGGCTCCGATGACGACGGTCCCGCCGAGCTGCCCCTCGGGCTTGGCCGTGGCGGCCGGACCGACGACGAGGCTCGCGACGAGCGCAAAGGCGCATGTCACGAGCACGAGAGAACGTCTGCGCATGTGTACCTCCATCCGACGATGACCTCCGCGTCACGACACGGGGCACACGAAATACGCACCCGGCGTCGATCGGCTGATTAGTAAGACGAGATCGCCGTCGTCGCGGTGATTAGCGTTCGTTCATCTCGCATCACGAGACTGAACCGCCGTTTATCGTCACCCATCTGTGTCGTCGGCAATTACGCCCATGTTCGCGGCGGTGGTACGCGTTGTCGATGCGCGAATTACGACTCCTAATTCCCAGTCGGCCCGGGTCGGGCTACCGTCCGAGCATTCCCTCCATCGAGTCGGCTCAGGGCCTTCCGCGAACGTATCTGCCACCCACGGAGGGCTGCGGCGGACGGCTTTCAGGAAGGCCCTGAGCTGACGGGAACCGTCTCCCGTTCGATCAGCCCGGCGCTACATCGCCGCAGTGCGGCGCCACTCGACGGGGGTCGGGCCGCCGCCCTCGAGGCCGGCGCCCACCTCTCGAGCGATCGACACGAAGGCCTCGAATGGCTCGCTCGGCGTTCGATCGCTGTGCCAGGCGACGGCGATCTCTCGCGGCGGGACGAGGTCGCCGAGCTCGACGGTCGCCGTCCGCTCGTCGTGCGGATTGAACGCGAGGCGAGGCATGAGCGCCACGCCCAGGCCGGCTGCTGCGAGCTCCTGCACGGCGTCGTTGTAGTCGGAGCGCAAGAGGATGTTCGGCTCCACTCCGGCGGCACGAAACCGTTCCAGAACGGCGTCGATTGCCCGCGGCAGCCGAAACGAGACGAGCGGTAGCTGACCGATCTCCCGCAGGCCGAGCGGAGCCCTCGCCGACAGCCTCGCGTGCTCGGCGCCCGCCTGCACGACGAGGATCCACGGATCTCGGAGGACCGTTCTCGCCTCGAACGGGCCTGGAGGCAGCGGCAGGAGCGTGAACGCAAGATCGAGGACGCCACGCTCGAGCGACCGCATGAGATCGAGATCGGAGAGTGCCTCGGCGACTTCGACACGGACGCCGGGGTACGCGTCGCGGAACCGGCCGATCAGCTCCGGCAGCAGTCGAGCTCCCACGCTCTCGTAGGCGCCGACGCGAAGCTCGCCGACGATTCCCTGGGCGAGAGCGTCCAGCTCGGATTTTGCTGCGATCAGGCGCGCCTCGATCGCGCTCATGTGACGGAGAAGGATTCGACCGGCCTCGGTCACGCCGAGTGCCTGCCGGCCGTGCACGCGTGCGATGAGCTGGACCCCGACCACGCGCTCGAGCGACGCGATCTGCTGGCTGATCGCCGACGGCGTGTAGCCGAGCGCGCGTGCGGCGCCCTTGAACGACCCCTCGTCGGCGATCGCCCGCAGGGCGGTGAGGTGCCTCAGATCGAGGCCGATCCACCGCTCTCCGCCTGACATGTCAGTTACGACGACAAAGAGGCGCCCTGATAGCGGCGGTGACGGAAGCTCCCGGCTCGCTTCGGATCAACGGCTACCCTCACCCGCGAGTCGGCTTGACGGCACGAATTGCGACAAAGGCAGTCTCGGTCGTCGTGATGACGGCGACAGTCGTTGCCGCCTGACCGCCTCTGCGGGAAGCGCTCGCCACACGTGCGTGCCGAAGACCGCTGAGCTGAGGTTCAAGGCCGCCGACGGCACGAGGCTCGCGGGATTTCGCCTCGGGCGCGGGCCGACCGCAGTCGTTCTGGCACATCAGTCCAATGGCAGCGCCTGCCAGTGGGCGACGTATGGCCGGCGGCTCGCGGGACTTGGCTATCTCGTCATCGCGTTCGACTTTCGTGGCGACGGCGACTCGCAGCCGCGGATAGGGAAGGCTGCCGGTCGTCTGGCCGCCGACATCGGCGCCGCGGTGAAGGTCGCCCGGGCTCGCGGAGCAAAGAAGGTCTTCGCGGTCGGTGCGTCCATGGGTGGAACCGCGGTGCTCGCGGCGGGCGCGAGTGTCCGCCCACCTCTCACCGGGGTCGTCAACGCTTCGGGCCCGGCAACCTTCGGGTGGATCAGCGCTATCGACCTCGTTCCGAAGCTGACGATTCCCGTTCTTTACGTTGTGGGCGACCTCGACGCGGGCGGGGGATTCGCGGCAGACGCGCGAAAGCTTTTCGAGGCAACTGCCTCGGCGGACAAGTCACTCGAAGTCCTCCCCGTGGCAAACCATGGTGTCGACCTCGTCAGGTCGAATCCCCAAGCACGCGGACTCGTCGAGAACTTCATTCGGTCTCACTGAGCTCCAGAATGAAGTTCCGTCTCGAAGGAGAGGAGTGAGGATGTCCACCGACGATCGCCGCGCTCGCTTCAGGGAGCTGCACGCACGCGACACGATTTTCGTGATGCCCAACCCGTGGGATGCCGGCTCGGCGCGGCTGCTCGCGGCCGCGGGCTTCGAGGCGCTCGCAACGACGAGCGCCGGGTTTGCGTGGTCGCTCGGCAAGCTTGACCAGGGCGTCACGCGGGACGAGCTCGTGAACCACGTCGCGAGCCTGGCCGCGGCGACCTCGCTCCCGCTCAACGTCGACAGCGAGCGCTGCTACCCGGGCGATCCGGGCGGCGTGGCCGAGACCGTGAGGCTTCTGGCGCATAACGGAGCAGCGGGCTTCTCCATCGAGGACTACGACCCGGAGACCAAGACCATCGACGACGTCGAGACTGCGGCCGAGAGAGTTGCGATCGCCGCCGAGGCCGCGCACAGCCTGCCTGACCCGATCCTTCTCACGGGACGGGCCGAGAACCACATTCGAGGCATCGACGACCTCGACGACACCATCGCCCGCCTGGTCGCCTACCGAGAGGCCGGCGCCGACGCGGTCTACGCGCCGGGTCTCCGGGACCTCGGCCAGATCAGGGCAGTCGTCGAGGCGGTCGGAGCGCCGGTGAACGTCCTCGCACTTCCCGGCGGACCGACCGTCGCCGAGCTCGCGAGCGTCGACGTGCGCCGAGTCTCGACCGGCAGCCTGCTAGCGGGAGCGGCCTACGGTGCGTTGCTCGAGGGAGCGCGGGAGCTCCTGGCCGACGGCACCTCGCGCTACGCGGAAGCCGGTGTCTCGGGCGACTCGCTGAGAGCTGCGTTCAGCTCGTAGGTTCGAGCGCCTCCGAGCTGCGGTACGCATCGCGGCACAAAAAATGCCGAACCCCGCAACTCCGAAGAGACACAGGGTTCGACCTCGCCACCTTTTCACGTTTCGGCGCTCGTGTCAAGCGACGGGAGTCGGAGGCCAGTGCGCGCGGCGACCCGACGTCGATCGTCATCCCCTCGCACGCGGCGACCGGCGGCACTCCGCCGGTCCCGTCCCACAGCTCGTTCGCGCGCTCCGCCATCCGATCGACCTCGTCGTCCGACCGATCGGGATCGTGGTGGAAGAGCACAAGCCTGCCCACCTCGGCCCTCCGCGCGAAGCCGACCGCATGCGCGACGCTCGAGTGCCCCCAGCCCACGCGCTCGGGGTATTCGTCTTCCCTCCACTGGCAGTCGTGCACGAGGACGTCGACGCCGTCGGCGAGGGCGTGCCCCGATATCCAGTCGGAGGAGAGCGTGTCCAGCTCGACCCCCAGCACGGGCTCGTGGTCGGGAATGAAGGCAAGCGATCCGCCGTCGAGCTCGAGCCGGTAGCCGACGGTCGCCCCGGGATGGGAGACGGGCATAGCCTGCACCCGTATCCCCTCCAGCTCGAACGGCTCGGCCGGGACGTCGTGGAAGACGACCTTCGCCGGGATGTCGGCGAGATCGACGGGGAAGAGCGGCGGCGAGAACGACCGTGCGATCCGGTCGCGGAGCGAGTGCACGGGCGAGGGCGGGCCCCAGATGTTCACCTCGGCGTCCTCCCGCCAGAGCGGCTCGAAGAACCGAAGGCCCTCGACGTGGTCAAGGTGCAGGTGTGTCAACAGCACGTGCAGCCGCGCAGGGTGGTCGAGCGAATCTCCGAGGCGCTTGATCCCCGTCCCCGCGTCCAGGATCACCGGCACGCCGTTCCCCGTGCACACCTCGACGCAGGAGGTGTTGCCTCCGTAACGGACAGTGCGTTCGCCCGGGGTCGGGAGCGAGCCGCGGCATCCCCAGACGCGCGCGACTGCCGCCGCCACTACACGGTCTCCGGCCGGCCAGCCGTGGGCGACGGCCCGGGAGCCTGCTCCTCCCAGAAGAGGGCGATCATGCCGACGAGCTCGGTCGGCGTCGAAAACAGCGGAACCGCGGTCACGGACACGAGCCGCCGGACGCCGTCGAGGCCGGTCATCCAGAGGCTTCCGTGAGCCGGTTGGCGCCGGGTCATAGCGATACCCATCGGCATCTCCTCGAGGGCCATCGGAGCCCCGTCCGGATCCGTTATCTGGAACTGCGAGCTCCAGCCCTCTGCGTGCATCGACCCGGCCTCGGCGAACGAGCGGCCGAGAATGTCCTCCGCCGCCTCGTTGTAGAAGACGAGCTCCCCGGCCGAGTCGGCGATGAAGGTCGCGGTAGCGAGCTGCGAGGCGAGCTCGCGGGCGATGATGAGAGCGAGATGCTTCTGCCGTCGGCCGACCATGCCGCGCAAGCCTAAATTAGTTGGCGCAGATCGGGATCCGCTAGCGCGGATTCCGATCGCGCAGATCCCTGAAGCGGGCGCCCGCTTTCGCGGTCGCCCGGCCGCCCCTCTCCGTAGATTGGCGGCTCACACCGCGCTCACATCGGTTGCGCTGCGGCGTGGAAGCGCGCGAGCGCCTCGCCCTCTTCCTCGAGCCAACGGCGCTTGTCCCGCGACAGCGGCTCGACCTGAAGCGGGCGCCCGCTTTCGCGGTCGCCCGGCCGCTTTTCTCCTAGATTGACAGCTCACACCCGCGCTGCCGTGGGTTGCGCTGCGGCGTGGAAGCGCGCGAGCGCCTCGCCCTCTTCCTCGAGCCGGCGCCGAGTGTCCCGCGACAGCGGCTCGAACGGCTCGAGCGCGACTTGGCCGCCCGCGATGCTCCACGTGCCCGCGACGAAGCCGTCGACGATGAACGTTCGCTGCACGTCGCCGTTTCCGCGGATCACGGCCTTGCGATACGGCTCCGGGAGGATCCGCGAGCGATCGTCGTGGGCGAGCAGCACGCTGTCCCACATGGGCAGGAACCGCGGCGGCGCGTCGGTCTCGCCGGGCGGCAGCGGTGCGCGCGGCAGATCGAGCAGCTCGCGCCCCCGCTCGTCCCGAAAGCGGCGCAGAGACAGACGGGCGAATCCGGGCTCGAGCGCGCTCACCGGCAAGCCTGTCCACTGCGACGCGTCCGCTCGCGTCGCCGGGCCGAACGCCGCGAGGTAGCGGAGCACGAGATGAGTCACTGCCGTATCGGCATCGCCGTCCCAGGAGCCGAGCCACTCGTGCGCAGGCGCGAAGGTGACACCGGCGGTGTTCTGCCGCCAGACCGAGGACGGCGGCGCGTGCACGAGCCCGGCTCTGGCAGAGAGAAGGTGCCACACGAGCCAAGGCCGACGCTCGTCGATGACGAGTCTCGGCTGCCCCAGCAGCTCGAGGAGCTCGGGTCGCGAGCGCGGCCGCTCGGACGTGTACGTGAGGAGATCTCGAACGAGCCGTTCGAAGTCCATGCCGTCCGGGTTCTTCGCCAGTTGCCGCTCGAGCGAGACGATCCGGCGGCGGAAGATCTCTCCCGCGTATGCGAGGTAGTCGCGCGCGGTCACGTGGTGGAGCGTCGTCCGCATCAGCGTCGCCTTCACCACCTGCCGACGCTCGACGGCGCGGACGAGCCTGCCGTGCGTGAATCCCTCAACCCGCGTCCACAGAGCGATGTACGGGGACGGCGGCCATTGCGCTTGCAGCGCTCCGACGCGCTCGATCGCCTGTGGCACGCCGAGCCGCGCGCGGCGGAGGAGGAGCTGGCGAGCAAGGAGCGCGCGGTTCAGCTCCCGGACCGTGAGGACTCGCTCGCGCGGCATCAGCGACGGGCGAAGCCGAGCAGCCAGCGCGGGATGCGCCGACGCGAAGTTCGGAGCGCGTCGTGCAGTGTGCTCGCCGTCCCAGGCCCGTGGACGCCCTCGCCGTGCCCGCACAGGACGTGCTCCGGCTCGAGCCGCGCGAGCGAGCGCGGCGGAACGAGGCGAAGCAGCGGGTGAACCGCGAGCCGCTCGCCGGGCGCGAGGAAGTACCGCGCCGTGCCGAGCGCGTCCGCGACGACGAGCGTCTTGCGGTCGGGCCACCAGAGAGCGGGCTCTCGCCAGCCGGGCAGGTTCACGACCCGGCGGAGCTCGAACGGCGAGTCGGGCACGTTCACGGGCGACACATGCAGCGGCACGTCGTAGCGCGCGGCGAGCACCGCCGAGTCGCGAGCGTGGCGATCGAGGAGCGCGATCACGCCGGCCGGCTGGCCGAGCGCGCGGATCCGCTCGTCGAGTCCCTCGGCGTCGACGGGGTCGACGAGCCAGACGCGCCCCCGATCGGCGAGAGCATGCGAGGCCCGTTGCATGAGGGCCGGATCGGAGGCGATCCAGCCGAAGCCGAACGGAAGCTCGTCGCAGAAGCGTGCGGGCATCACGGCGGACGCAATGATGGACGACCGGCTCGCCGGTCGGCCGGGGGAGGCGCTGGATAGCCTCCGTCGGCCATGTCCGGAGAATCTCCCGTGCAACCGCTCGAGGTGCTCTACGAGGCCGACGGTCTGGCGACGGCGGACCTGCCGGCTGAGCTCGCCCGCCTCTACGGTGGCCCGCTCGGCTTCGACGAGCCGCGGCTCTTTGCGAACTTCGTCTCGACGATCGACGGCGTCGTCGCGATCCCCGCGATCCCCAAGTCGAACGCCGTCATCGCCGCCGGGAGCAAGGGCGACCACTTCGTGATGGGCCTCCTGCGCGCCTTCGCCGACGTCGTCCTCATCGGGTCGGGGACGCTCCGGTCGTCGCCGGAAGGGACGTGGCTCCCGGAGAAGGTGTTCCCCCCAGCTGCCGCCGCGTTCGCCGAGCTTCGCCGCGCACGCGAGCGGCCCGAGAAGCCCGAGGTGGCGATCCTCACCGGACGCGGCTCGATCGACCCCGCCCACCCACTGCTCGAGTCGGGCGCTCTCGTCCTGACGAGCGAGCGTGGAGCCGCCCGCCTCGAAGGCGAGCTTCCGCCCGCATCCGCGATCATCTCACTCGGGGAGGACACGAGCATCGACCCACGTGCCGTCGTGAGCGCGCTGCACGAGCGCGGGCACCGCCTCATCCTCTCCGAGGCCGGGCCGCACACGTTCGGCGATCTCCTCAGCCGGGGTCGTGGACGAGCTCTTCCTGACCGTCTCCCCGCTCCTCGCCGGC
>CAVVAZ010000009.1:0-21059 GCA_963746435.1 uncultured Actinomycetes bacterium | reverse complement strand
GCGATCTCCGCAAAGGTGACTTCGCCGGCGCGGCCGAGCGCCTAGACGAGATTGCCCGAACGCTGCGGCCGCCGGCGATCGGATTCGTCGGCAAGGCCGCGTACACCGGAATCTACGGCGGGCGTGCAGAGCATGGACTGCAGGAGCGCCGTCTCGGCGACACGGCGCTTTTCGTCCTTCCTTCGACCTCGCCGGCGAACGCCGCCATTCCCTGGGCCGAGCGCCTGCGCTGGTTCCGAGCGCTGCACGATCTCGTCACGTGAGCGAGCTGCGGCTTCGCGAGGCCGCCCGGGCGATCGTCGTCGACCCCGACGAGCGCATCCTCCTCGTACGGTTCGAGTTTCCCGAGCGCGTCGCGGAGGACCGCCGGGTCGTGTGGGCCACGCCGGGCGGTGGCGTCGATCCGGGCGAGACGCACGAGGATGCGATCCGGCGCGAGCTCGTCGAAGAGGCAGGGCTCGACGAGGTCGAGCTCGGGCCGGTCGTCTGGACGCGAACGCACCGCTTCGAGCTCGGGATCGACTGGGACGGCCAGCGCGAGCGCTACTACCTCGTCCGCTCGCCGCGGTTCGAGCCGATGCCGAGACTGACGTGGGCGCAGCTCAACTCCGAGTTCGTCACCGACGTTCGCTGGTGGACGCTCGACGAGCTGGAGACAGCGGACGTGAGCTTCGCGCCACGCCGTCTCCCAGCTCTGCTGCGACTCCTGCTCGAGGACGGCCCGCCCTCCGAGCCGGTCGACGTCGGTGTCTACGATGCGCTCGCGGTAGCAGCCGAGGACGCGGTCCCAGCCGGTGTCGTAGGAGTCGCGCTTCTCGGCCGCCTCCGCGGCGAGGCTCCCAGCCGCGGTGCTCCAGCTCCACCCGCGTGTCGTCGCCTTCCGGGAGAAAACGAACCTCGAGCTCGGTCGCAATCGGATCCCGCTCGAGGATGTTCCAGGCGAGGACGAGTCGGCTGGGTGGCTCCCACGAGACCACAGTCGCCCAGTGA
Organism: uncultured Actinomycetes bacterium; assembly: GCA_963746435.1. GTDB lineage: Bacteria > Actinomycetota > Thermoleophilia > Gaiellales > Gaiellaceae > GMQP-bins7. Next base: position 20,069 of record CAVVAZ010000009.1, on the reverse strand, counting down.
CCCTTCTCGCCGGTGCTCGAGATCTCGAAGACCTCGCCGCCCTCGCGCTCCTCGAAGACGATCTCGCGCACGTCGTCGCCGTGGATCGAGTGCGCGTCCGTCGGCCACCAGCTCTGCGCGTCGGCGGTGAAGATGCGGAACGCCTCCTCGACCGAGCAGTCCACGGTGACCGTCTTGCGGACGGCCTCGATGACGAGCGTCTTGGTCATTTCGTACCTCCTTTGTCGTCCGCCACGGCCTTGAACCGGGCGAGGGCTTCGCTCCAGAAGTCGTCGACCCATGCGCGCAGCTCTGCCACGCCCGAGCTGTCGAGCTCGTACAGGTGCCTCGTCCCCTTCCGGCGATGGCTCACGAGACCTGCGTCTTCGAGCACGCGGAGATGCTGGGACACGGCCGGCCGGCTCACGGGAACCTGGTCTGCGAGCTCCCCGACCGACCGTGGTCCGCCGCGCAGGAGCTCGAAAACCTGCCTCCGGGTGGCATCGCCCAGCGCGTCGAGAGGATGACCGTTAGTAGACACTTACCGTAAGCTACTGCTTACGATAGATCGTGTCAACCCCGCCAGCGGTTGGTGATCGGAATGCGGCGATCGCGCCCGAACGCTTTCGGCCGGAGCTTGACGCCGGGCGGTGCCTGCCGGCGCTTGTACTCGGCGCGGTCCACCATCGCGAGCACTCGCTCCACCACGTCTGCATCGAATGCCTCGACGAGCTCCTCCCGAGAGCGGTCGAGCTCCACATATGCCTCGAGCACGGGATCGAGGGCCTCGTACGGCGGGATCGAGTCCTCGTCGCGCTGGTCGGCGCGAAGCTCGGCGCTCGGCTCGCGATCGATGGTCGTTCGCGGGATCACCTCGCGGCCGGCGCGCTCGTTCAGGTACCGGGCGAGCCTGAACACGTCCGTCTTGAACACGTCTTTGAGGAGTGAGAACCCACCGACCATGTCGCCGTACAGGGTCGAGTAGCCGACGGCGAGCTCGGACTTGTTCCCGGTCGAGACCACGAGCCATCCGTACGTGTTGGAGAGCGCCATGAGGAGGACTCCTCGCACGCGCGCCTGGAGATTCTCGGCCGCGAGACCCTCGAGCGATCCCGCGACAGGCTTCCGCAGGACGTCGTGGTACGCCTCGACCACGTCCTCGATCCCGACCTCCTGGAAGTCGCAGCCCAGGCTCTCGGCGATGCCCCGCGCGTCGGCTCTGGTGCCTTCGGAGCTGAACCGCGAGGGCAAGGAGATGCAGTGCACTCGCTCGGGGCCGAGAGCGTCCACGCAGAGCGCCGCGGTGACGGCGGAGTCGATCCCGCCGGAGACCCCGACCACGACCTCCGAAAAGCCGTTCTTCGCCACGTAGTCGCCGATGCCGAGCGCGAGCGCGAGCCGCATCTGCTCGAGCTCGGTCTCGAATGGAGCGATCTCCTCGACCGGGCGCGGCTCGCGGAGCGAGAGCGCTCCGAGCTCCACCACCTCCACCGCGGGCACGGACTCGCGCGAGCGCTCGAGCTCGCGCCGGCGAACGTCGCGCAGGCGGCGCCCGATCGCGAACGTGGGCTCGATGTCGACCAGCAGCAGGTGCTCCTCGAATCCGGGCGCCCTGGCAACGACTTCGCCGGAATCGTCGAGCACGACCGAATGGCCGTCGAAGACGAGCTCGTCCTGCCCCCCGACGAGGTTGCAGAAGGCGAAGAACGAGCTCGTGTCGCGGGCGCGGGTGACGAGCATCTCCTCGCGCTCCTCGGCCTTGCCCACGTGGAAGGGTGAGGCTGAGAGGTTCACGAGGAGCTGAGCCCCGGCGAGCGCGAGATCCGTGGCAGGCGGCCCCGGCTGCCATACGTCCTCGCAGATCGTCGGGCCTGCGAAGACGTCCCCGAGACGGAGGAGCACGAGGCCGTCCCCCTCGGCGAAGTAGCGGTGCTCGTCGAAGACGCCGTAGTTCGGGAGAAAGTGCTTCCGGTACACGGCGCGGATCTCGCCGTCGGCACAGACCGCGCACGCGTTCGCGAGGTCGCGGTCGAACCATGGAGTACCCACGAGCGCGACGAGCCCCTCGGTCGCCTGCGCGATCTCGCCGAGCGTCTCGCGTGCCGCGCGCAGGAATCCCGGTCTCAGGAGGAGGTCCTCCGGGGGATAGCCGGTGACCGCCAGCTCGGGGAAGAGGACGAGATCCGCTCCGCCCGCACGAGCGTCGGCGAGGTTGGTCAGGATCTTCTCTCGATTGCCTGGGAGGTCGCCGACGACCGCGTTCATTTGGGCGAGCGCGAGCCTCATGAGCTCAGACTGTCCGTAGGTTTTCGCCTCATAGTCTCAAACCAGTCTAATAGAGTGGGCGCTTCGATGGACGTGACGTTCGCTCGCCGCTTCCGAGGCCCTCTCACGTCCGCCAACGGTGGATACACGTGCGGCGTTCTCGCGGGCTTCGTCGATGCGGAGACGGTCGAGGTGACGCTTCGCCTGCCCCCGCCACTCGAGCGTCCCTTGGAGGTGAGGCGGGCCGGAGCAGCCGCGACCCTGCTCGACGGAGACGCCGTGATAGCGGAGGCGAAGGCGGCGTCCCTGGACCTCGACCCGCCGCCCCCGGTCTCGCTCGCCGAGGCGGAGCGAGCACGAGAGCGGCACGTTCGTCTCGGGAGCGATCTCTTCGCCGAATGCCTCGTCTGCGGGGTCCGCGCGGAAGGTGACGGCCTGGGGGTCTACGCAGGAGTGGTCGAAGGGCGGGAGCCGATGCACGCGGCGCCCTGGACCGTGTCGGAGTCGGCGCCGGAGATCGTCTGGGCTGCAATCGACTGCCCGGGAGCCTACGCGGTCGGTATCGAGGGCCGGGGGGAGGTCGTACTCGGACGGATGACCGCCAGCGTCACACGCGTGCCCGACGTCGGCGAGCGCTGCGTGGTCGCGGCCTGGCCGGTCGGCGAGGACGGACGAAAGCTCTTCGCAGGGACAGCGCTCTTCGCCGAGAGCGGCGAGCTTCTCGCTCTCGCTCGCCAAGTCTGGATCGAACCGCGCCCGACCGCCGCGTAACGCGCGTTACGTCGCGGGTCGCTCGCCGATCAGCGTGGCGTGAGCGCGACCATGAGGCCGCCGTCGTCGTCGTAGGCCGGGAAGAAATCCACCGTGACGGCCTTCACGATCCCGGCGCTCGTGCGGATCTCGAGCTCCTGGCCGAGCTTGCGGACGCCCCACTCCTGGACGACGTCGATCGGCGACGCATCCGAGAAGGCAAACGCTTCCTGGACGTCGCGCCCGAGCAGGTCTCCATCGGCATAGCCGGTGAGCTCGAAGACCCCGCGTCCGACCGCGAGGACGCGGCGCTCGCGATCGCAGACGACGAAGCCGGTCGCGGGAGCGGGGAAGTAGTCCTCGAGGAGCTGGAAGAGGAAGCCGAAGCCGCAGTTCCTGCATTGGACAGCCTGAGTCGTGAAGCCCTCGTACCCGTCGAGGTCGACCGAGCGTCGCTTGCAGTTCGGGCAGATGTATTGCGGCACCGTGGCATGGTACGGACGCCCCGGTTGCTCGCCGATTAAGGCTTCATGCCGTGGATCAGCGGCGAAGGCGGATCGCGTTCAGGTCGTGCTCGCGAAGCTCGTCCGCCCGACCGATCAGCTCCTCGACGTCGTCGTGCTCGGCATGGAGGTAGCGGCCCGCGAGCGCGTCGGCGCGCCCGGAGGCGAGGACGCGGACGAGTTGCGGCGCGAGCTCCGGCGGCGTCCATGGTGCGTCGTCGCCGAACGCGGCGTCTGTCATGTCCGTGCGCACCAGACCCGGGCTGAAGACGAACACCGGGATCCCGCGATCCTGGAGCTGCAGCGCGAGAGTCTCGCCAAAGCGACAGAGCGCGGCCTTGCTCGCGCTGTACGAGCTGTCCCGCGAGCCCGGTAGGTAGGCCGCGCCGGAGCCGGTCAGCACGATCCGTCCTCCGCCGCGCGCGAGCATGCCGGGAATCACGGCGCGGCAGGAGAGGTAAGCGCCGAGCACGTTCACCTCGAGCACCTTCCACCACTCCTCGGGCTCGAGCTCCCAGGCGACGCGCTCCCGAGCCGAGATCCCTGCGTTCGCGACCAGAAGATCGATCGATCCGAGCTCGGCTTCGGCGCGTTCGACCCACTCCTCGACGTCAGCGCGATGCGAGACGTCACCGACGAGCGCAAGCCCGCCGATCTCGGAGGCGACCGTCTCGACCTGCTCTTTCGTTCGTCCGGTCACCGCGACTCGCATTCCGGCGGTCGCGAGCTCGCGGGCGATGGAAGCTCCGATTCCCCGGCCTCCACCGGTGACCAGCGCCACGCCTCTCAGCTCGTCAGACGGCATCTGCGATCTCCTCGAGCACCTCGGGATTCTCCAGCGTAGAGAGGTCGCCCGGATCCTGCCCGAGCGCCTTTGCCCGGACGGCGCGGCGAACGATCTTCGCGCTCCTCGTCTTGGGCAGCGCCGAGACGAAGAAGATCCGCTCGGGCTTGAAGGCCTTTCCGAGCTCGTGCGTCACAGCGGCCGCTACCTCGTCCTGGCTTGCCTCCGCGCCCGGGCGAAGCACGCAGAAGAGCCACGGCACCTCGCCCTTCACGTCGTGCGGCACACCGATCGCGGCGGCCTCGGCCACGCCCGGATGGTTCACGGCAGCCGACTCGAGCTCGGCTGGGCCGATCCGCTTGCCGGCGATGTTGAGCGTGTCGTCTGAGCGCCCGTGCAGGAACCAGTAGCCGTCCTCGTCGACCGATGCCCAATCGCCGTGCGTCCACACGCCGGGAAATCTGCTCCAGTAGGTGTCGAGGTAGCGCGCGTCGTCGCCCCAGATGCCTCTCGTCATCCCGGGCCAGGGACGCTTGCAGACGAGCTCGCCCACCTCGCCGCGGAGCGGCTTCCCCGACTCGTCGAAGACGTCCATGTCCTGTCCGAGCGCGGGGAACCCGAGCGAGCAGGGCTTGGTGGGCAGAGCGGGAGTGACGGCGAGAAAGCACGCTCCGACCTCCGTCCCGCCGGAGATGTTCACGATCGGGATGCTTCCGTCGCCGCAGACGTGCTCGTTCAGCCAGTCGTACGGACCTCGGTTCCACGGCTCGCCCGTCGTCGTCACGGCTCGTAGCGACGAGAGGTCGGCCCGGGGCTCGCCTTTCGGGATGAGTGCCCGCACGAGAGTCGGCGAGACGCCGAGCATCGTCACCCGCTCCGATTCGACGAGCCGCCAGATGCGATCGGCGGGCCAGTCGGGCGCACCTTCCATGAAGACGGTCGTCGCGCCGACGGCTCCCGCGCCCACGACCGTCCACGGGCCCATGATCCAGCCCATGTCGGTCGCGAAGAGGACGCGGTCACCGGGATCGAGGTCGGCCTGGTAGGCGGCCTCGCGTGCGATGGACAGAAGGAAGCTCCCCTGCACGTGGAGGGCACCTTTGGGCCGGCCGGTCGTCCCGGAGGTATAGGCGATGAGATACGGCGCCTCGCTCTCGACCTCGAGCGCGGGAAGCTCGCCCGGGGCGCCGTCGACGAGGTCGTTCCAGAAGTGGTCGCGCCCGGAGGTCATCGGAACGTCTGTGCCGAGCCGGCGCCACACCACGACATGCTCGACGGATGGCGCCGCGTGGAGAGCGTCGTCTGCGATCTCCTTCATCGGAACGACCGCACCGCGCCGCAGCGACGCGTCGACGGTGATCAGCGCCTTCGCGCCGGAGTCCCCGAGCCGCGTGGCGAGGGCGGGCGCCGCGAAGCCGGAGAAGATGGGAACCTGGACTGCGCCGATGTGCGCGCACGCGTGGGCGGCGATGGCGGCCTGCGGCGACATCGGCAGGAAGATCCCCACCGCGTCGCCCTTCCCGACACCGAGTTGCGTGAGCCCCTCCGCGAGCCGCGTCGTCTCCCGCGAGAGCTCGGTCCACGTGAGCGACGCTCGACGCTCCGTCCTCGGCATGCCAGACGGCCGCCTCTTCGCTTGGCCGCTCGACCGCCCAGCGATGCACACACGCTTCCGCGAGGTTGAGCCGTGCACCCACGAACCACGTCGTCCACTCGATGCCCCGAGAGTCGTCGAGAACCCTGTCCCAGTCCCGCGCGAAGGGAATCCCCAGATCGCTCGCGGACGGCGCGCCAGAACCGGTCGGGCTCCTCGATCGAAACGCGGTGCAGCTCGTGGTAGCCGGAGCAGCCGAGCGCGCGGGCCAGCCTCAGGACGTTGGCCGCCTCGAGCTGCTGCTCGGTGGGTACCCAGGAATAGGTTTCGCGGATCATCCGTTGCTAGTCGCTGGCTGCCGGCCTGTCGCCGGCAGGAGCTGAAGGAGAGTCGTGATCTTCGCAGAGCAGGGGTTCGTCTCGTGAGCGTGCCTACAGTCTTCATGGGGCCTCGGCGGAAGTGGTGGACGCTCGCGGCCGTCTCGTTCGGGCTGTTCATGATCATGCTCGACAACACGGTCGTCAACGTGGCGCTGCCGTCGATCCAGGAAGATCTCGGCGCCGACCTGTCCGAGCTCCAGTGGGTCGTCGCGGGGTACGCCCTGACGTTCGCGGCGCTCATGCTCATCGGCGGCAAGGTCTCGGACGCCTACGGGCGCCGCCTGATCTTCGTCGTCGGGATCGTCGTCTTCACGCTGGCATCGCTCGCGTGCGGGCTTGCCGACTCCAGCGAGATGCTGATCGCCGCGCGTGTCGTGCAGGGGGCGGGTGCGGCACTGATGAACCCCGCGACGCTCTCGATCATCGCGGCGACCTTCCCGCCGGCTCAACGTGGCGCCGCGATCGGGATCTGGGCCGGAGTCTCCGCGCTGGCGCTTGCGATCGGCCCCCTCGTCGGCGGGCTCCTCACCCAGCACCTGAGCTGGAACTGGATCTTCTTCGTCAACATCCCCGTGGGGGTCGTCGGGGTTGTCGCGAGCTTCCTCCTCATCGACGAGTCGAGGGACGAGGCGCACGAGCGGCTCGACATCCCGGGACTGGCGACGTCTTCGGTGGGGTTGTTCGCGCTCACATACGGTCTGATCGAGGCCAACACCTACGGATGGACGTCGGTGCGCATCGTCGGCGCGTTTGCCGTGGCCGCGGTCGCGCTGGTGTCGTTCGTCCTCCTGGAGCGCCATCAGCGCGCTCCGATGCTCCCTCTCGGGCCTGTTCAAGAACCGCACGTACACGGGCGCGAACACGGTCGTGCTCCTCGTCGCTCTCGCGATGTTCGGCGTCTTCTTCTTCATGTCGCTCTACATGCAGAACATCCTCGGCTTCTCGGCCGTCGCAGACGGGCGCCGCGTTCCTGCCCATGACGATCCTGATCATCCTCATCGCACCCATCGCCGGGAAGACGACCGATCGCGTGGGATCCCGTGCGCTGATGACCGTCGGGATGCTCCTCGTCGCCGCACAGCTCCTCTACTTCTCGCGGCTCACCGCCGACGCGAGCTTCTGGAACCTGCTGCCCGGCTTCCTCGTCGGGGGTGCGGGCATGGCGATGACCATGACGCCGAGCGCCGCCGCTGCCACCCGAGCCGTGCCGGTCGACAACGCGGGAGTGGGTGCGGCCGTGCTGAACGCATTCCGCCAGGTCGGCGGCTCGCTCGGAATCGCGTTGATGGGCGCGATCATGGCCCGCGAGGCAGCGGGTCGTCGCACGGTAGATGCCTTCATGGACGGCTTCCAGCGCTCGTTGCTCGTCGCGGCGTTCATCGCGCTCGCCGGCGCGATCGTCGCCTTCGCGCTAGTCCGCCCACACGAGCTCGAAGAAGAAGCATCGCACGCACGAAGCGCCCGAGCTAGCGGCCTAAGACACCAACCTGTGCACGATGCGTTGCGGCCGAAGGCCGGCTGTGCCGGCCGAGAGGCCAAGCACGGCTCAGCCGTGCCGCACGCGAAGAAGGGGGCAGACGGGGGAAACATGGTTTCCCCCGTCATGTGAAAACGCCCCCGGCTGCGGCTCCGGGGGCGTTCTCCGTTCGAGGCAACCCCTTCCCGGGGCGACGAGCCGGAGAAATCGTGACTCTGCGGCCCAGCCACGTTCTACCTGTGCCCGTCGGCGGATCCGGCGGTGGTGCCCTCACATCCGATCTGGCGTCCGATCGGTGCGGTTGTGGGCCTGACTATAGGAGCCGTGTCCAAAAAAGTCAAGTAGCTCGGTCAAGTGATTTGAGCTAGAGTCTGCTTGACTCGAGAAGGGCGCCCGACTTCCCCCACCCGGGGGAGCGTTTGGCTCCGGATCCCGGGTTCACTCCGATGGGCATGAGCGAGACCGCCACCAGTCCGAAGCCCGGGGACGGCACGCGTCTCGGCGAGCGCGTGCGTTCGCTGCGAATCGCCTGCGGGCTGACCCAGACCGACCTCGCGGCCGGCCGCTTCTCGAAGGAGTACATCAGCCAGATCGAGCGCGGGAAGACCCGCCCGACGGAGGAGACGATCGCATGGCTGGCGCAGCGGCTCGCCGTCGACCCGGCGTTCCTCTCGGTGGGGGTCTCCACGGAGGAGCGCACGAAGGTCGAGACGCTGCTCGCACGAGCCGAAGCGCTATCGGAGGCGCACGAGGACATGGAGGCAGTCGACGCGTTTCGCGAAGCGCGGCAGATCGTGGCCGGCACGCTCGCGCCGTCGCTCGAGCTTCGCGCGCTCGCCGGCGAGGCGTGGGCGCTCCAGCAGCACGGCGAGATCCGCGCCGCCATCGACCTCCTGCTCGAGGCGCGCGCTCTCGCGGAGGGATCCGAGTTCTCGGACGTCGATCGGGCGGACGTCGTCTTCCGGCTGGGCGTCTGTCGCTACAAGCTCTCGAGCATCGGAACCGCGGTCGCTCTCTTCGACGAGGCCCTCGCTCTCGCCGAGCGCTCGGGCCTTCCCTGCGACTTGCTGCGGGCGGACGTGCTCGGCTGGCGCTCGCGCTGTCACCGCCGCCAGCGCGACTACGTCGCCGCGCGCGAGGACGTCGAGCGCGCGCTCGAGCTGGCGCAGGATCTCGGCGACCGGCGCGCGATCGCCAACACGTACTTCCAGGCATCGCACATCGCCCAGAGGCAGGGGCATTGGGTTCTCTCGCGGAACTACGCGCAGCGGGCCAGGGAGCTGTACCAGGAGCTGAACGACGAGCAGAACGTCGGGCGCCTCCTGCTCATGCTCGGCGGGATAACGCTTCTCCTGGGTGACGAGGAGCGCGCCGTCGAGCACCTCAAGGCGTCCTTCGCGCGGGCGCTCGAGACGGATTCGCCCGCCGACGCCGCGCAGGCACTCGGTGGGCTGGCCGCGGTGCATCTGCGCCGTGAGGAGTACGACCAGGCGGACGAGACGGCCCGCAAGGCGCTCGCTCTACTCGACGGTCGTGAGGACTTCCTGCACGAGGTTTGCCCGTCGCAGCTCGTACTGGGACGAGCGCTGATGGAGCGCGGGCGGCTCGAGGAGGCGGAGGAGTGCTTCCGGGCGGCGGACGCGGCTGCGGAGCAGCTCGCGTCGATCAGCCACCGGACCGAGGCGTGGGTCGCACTGGGGGACCTCGCGGCACGTCGCGGCAGAGACCGCGACGCCGCGCGCCTGTACCGGAGCGCTGCCGAGGCGCTTCAGGAAATCCGCTTCTAAGAGAGGAGGTCGCCATGAAGCCAAGACTGCTGCTGCTCGTTGCCAACCTGGCACTGCTGGCGGCTTGGTTCGGGAAGGTCTTCCCGAACTCCTGGCCTGACGGTCACTAGTACCACCCGCCGCCTGCGGCTGGATCGGCGTTACCAGGCACGAGATTTCGCAACATCAGTGTCCGATCGCCCAAGGTCCGATTGCTTTGGGGGCGCGATTTGCATCGGGGCCCAATTGCACTGGGCCCCGATGCGCTCTGCTTCGGCACTCGCCCGAGGTCGAGCTCCGTGTCATGCCTAGTGCTCGCAGGGGCGGTGCGGGCCCTGGACCCTGCCTCTCACACCTCGTCGCCGACTCGCTCGACGACGATCTGCGGAACTCGCGCGCGGGGGCTGAGACGGAGCACGGTGCGCGCCAGCTCGACGACGTCCTCCGGTTGGATCATCTCGTCGTCCGGGAGGCCGGTCCAGTCCGTCATCGGCGTTGCGACGAACGCCGGGCACAGCGCGGTCGCGCGCACGCCATGCTCCGCCTCCTCGCGGTTCAGCGAGTTCGTCCACGAGATGAGCGCGGCCTTCGTCGCCCCGTAGATGGCGAGGCCGGGCACGGGGATCGTGCCCCCGATCGAGGCGAGCGTGACGATCGAACCACGTGACTCCCGCAGCAGAGGCAGCGCCTCCCGGGTGACGATCAGCGTCCCGCGAAGATTGACGTCGAGCTGGAGGTCGATCTTCTTCGTGGACAGGTTGCCGAACGAGCCGCCGATACCGAGGCCTGCAGAGTTCACGAGCACGTCCATGCCTTCCCATCGCTTCGCGTGGGCGGCCACGGCGCGAACGCACTCGTCCTCGTCCGAGAGATTGGCCGCGAAGGCCTCCGCATCGAGCTCTGCCGCCGCGGCTGCGAGCTTTTCGGGCCGCCGGGCCACCAGAGTGAGCCCGTAGCCCTCGTCTCGGAGCATCCGCGCAAGCGCGAAGCCGATTCCGGACGAGCCTCCGGTGACGAGCGCCGACTTCATCTGGTGAGTATCCCAGGAGAAGCTGGATGGTGCTCACTGCGCGACCCGAACGCGGCCGGAGGCGGTTGACCCGCCGGGAGGCCAGGCAAGCGCTATTCCGTGCCGCGCGATGAAGAAGGGGGTGCACGGGGGAAACATGGTTTCCCCCGTGTAGTGCAGCGGCCGCCGAGGGGGCGGCGGCCGCTGGTCATCAGGGGAGAGGAGAAGGGGACTGAACTCTCCGCGACGTGGGTTCGCCCCTCCCGCCGTTACTCCTGCCGGATGACCTCGCCGTCGTGGAGCTGATCGTGTGCCCCTACAGTTCCCGCCGTGGAGACGGTGCCTCTGACGTCGCTCGCCAAGGCGGGCGGGTGTGCCGCGAAGTACTCGGCCGCTCGGCTCGAGACTCTCCTGGCCGGTCTCGCCCCCGCCGACGCGGACGACCTTCTGGTGGGGCTCGACCCCGCCGACGACGCTGCGGTGTACCGCCTGGACGACGAGCGCGCGCTCGTCTTCACAGTCGACTTCTTCCCGCCGCTCGTGGACGACCCGCGGACGTTCGGCGCGATTGCGGCGACGAATGCGCTGAATGACGTGTACGCGATGGGTGGCGTGCCATTGCTCGCGCTGTCCATCGCGGCGTTTCCGGAGGAGCTTCCGACCGAGATGCTCCGCGACATCCTCGCCGGCGCGGGAGAGCAGGTTCGCGAAGCGGGAGCGATCCTCGCGGGCGGCCATACGATCCGCGACAGCGAGCCGAAGTACGGCCTCGCCGTCGTCGGAATTGTTCGACCAGATGCCTTTTGGCCGAAGGCGGGAGCGCAGCCCGGAGACGCGCTGTTCCTCACGAAGCCACTCGGCACGGGCATCGTGCTCGAGGCGCACCGCCGAGGCGTCGCGCCCGTCGGCGCGCTCGAGGCCGCTGTCGCACAGATGGTCGAGCTCAACCGCGACGCAGCAGATGCGCTTCGGCCTTTCGAGCCCAATGCCGTGACGGACGTCACCGGATTCGGACTTCTGGGGCACGCCCACGAGCTGGCTTCGCGGAGCGGGGTACGAGCCGTCATCGACTCCGAGTCTCTGCCCGCGCTCACAGGCGCCCTCGAGCTTGCGGACGCCGGGGTCCTGACCGGCGGCGACCGGCGAAACCGAGAGTTCGCCGGGCCGCATGTCGAGATTCATGCGGGCGCGGCTCGCACCGCGTTGGCCTACGACCCGCAGACCGCGGGCGGTCTCCTCATCGCCCTGCCGGAGTCGCGCGGAGCCGTGCTTCAGGCGACGTTCGCCTCGGCGGACCTCCTCCTCGAGAGAATCGGCGCCGTCGAGGCGGGAACGGGAGTCGTGCTTCGCTAGTGGTCGCCGCGGTCGCGCGTACGTGGACGATGTCGCCGGTCCGATTCGTGCGGCTCGCCCTCACGTCGTGCGTCGCGCTCTTCCTCGTCGTCACCTCGGGGGCGTTCGTTCGGCTGACCGGGTCCGGGCTGGGCTGCGACAACTGGCCGCGTTGCGGCGACAAGCCGTATCCGGAGCGGGACTTCCACGCCTTCGTCGAGTTCGGGAACCGGATGGTCGCGGTCGTCGGCCTCGTCCTCACGCTCGTGACCTGGCTCGCGGCTCGCAAGACCGCCGGCCTCTCGCAGACCGGCCGACTTGCGTCCCTCGCCCTGTTCCTCGTGGTCGTTGCCCAGATCCCGCTGGGCGCGGTAACCATCGCGCTCGATCTGCATCCCCTCGCGGTGATGGCCCATTTCCTTCTCGGGCTCACCGCGCTGGGGCTGGCTGTGCTTGTCGCCCTCGAAGCGTTGGCGCTCTCGGACGGCCGCGCAGAGCCGATCGGGCCTCGCTGGCTCAGGCAGGTCACGGTATGGGCGGGAGTTCCCCTGTGCATGGCCCTGGTGACGACCGGTGCCGTCGCGACCGCGTCCGGTCCTCACCCGGGAGCGGATGAGGAGGTCGAGCGGCTCGGACTGGCGGTCGCCGATGCCGTCTACGTCCACGTCCGGGTGGCGGCGGCATTCGGGATCGGGGTGCTCGTGGTCGGCTGGTTCCTGTTTCGGCTCAGGCAGCGCCACCCGGGGATGTTCGACCTCTGGCGCGCGCTGCTCGTGATCTTGGTAGCCCAGGCGATTCTGGGCGAGGTCCAGTATCGGAGCGCGCTTCCGTGGGGTCTCGTGCTCGTCCACGTCGCCCTCGCGGCCGCGATCTGGGCGGCGACGGTAGCGATCGCCTACGCGCTCTGGCGTCCGCCTGCCCGGTTCGCCCGACAGTAAGCTCAGAGCATGGCCAAGGAACTGCGGCTCTACGAGCGACCGACGCTCGAGCGTCCGGTCCTGATCGGTGCGTTTCGCGGCTGGAATGACGGCGGGCAGGCCGCCACGCTGGCTGCGGGGTACCTCGCGCGGCTCTGGGACGCAGAGAAGTTCGCAGATATCGACCCCGAGCTCTTCGTGGACTTCCAGGCGACTCGCCCGAACGTCTCTCTCGACGAGGGGCAGACCCGCCATATCGAGTGGCCGGAGAACACGTTCTTTCGCGCGCGAATTCCCGGCACCGATCGCGACGCGGTGCTGCTCGTCGGCGTCGAGCCGAACTACCGTTGGAGAACGTTCACCGAGCTCGTCGGCGAGCTCGCCACGGATCTCGGTGTCGAGATGGTCGTCACATTGGGCGCCCTGCTCGCCGACGTGCCGCACACCCGGGCGGCACCAGTCACGGGCGCGGCGACCGACCCCAAGCTCGTGGACGAGCTCGGTCTCCAGCTCTCGCGCTACGAGGGCCCGACCGGGATCGTGGGGGTGCTCCTCGACGCGTGCAGGCGGTCCGGGATTCCCTCCGTGAGCCTCTGGGCCGCGGTGCCCCACTACGTTTCGCTGGCGCCGAGCCCGCGCGCAGCTCGCGCGCTCTGCGATCGGCTGGCAACGGTTCTCGGGATATCGATCGACGTCGCGGAGCTCGCCGAGGCGGAGGACGCCTACGTCGAGCAGGTGTCCCAGGCCGTCGCGAGCGACTCCGACACGGCGGCATACGTCGAGGAGCTCGAGCAGCGCGCCGACTCGCTCGACTGGCTCGAGGAGTCGGGTGGGCTCCCTTCCGGAGAGGCGCTTGCCGCCGAGATCGCGCGGTTCCTGCGCGAGCGGGACAAGAACGGCGGCGAGGCGGGCCCCGGCTAGGCTGCGTCCTCTGCCGCTTCCCTCATCTCGGGCGGGTCTGCCTCAGCCCGGCCGCCGTCCTGGCTCTCGGGCGCGGCGAGAGCCGTCGCCTCGCCCGCTGCCTCCCCTGTGGCGATTCCCCCGGCAGCGCTGGTAGCAGCTGGCGTCTGCGCTTTACGCTTGCGCCGGCGGCGTCGAGACTTGCGCGCGGTCAGCTTCGGAGCGGGCAGGTTGTCGGCCAGGGCGTTCGCGATCTCGGTGATCGTTCCGAGCTCCTCGCGCGCCAGATCGAGCGTGGCGTTCGCACGCGGCGTGTAGCCGTCCGCCGAGGCGAGGAGCGCGACGCCGACCTCGAGCGGCATCGCCCGCGCGACCTGGGCGAGGCGGTTGACGTTCTCCTCGTGCCGATGGCCGCGGGAGTTGGCGACCGCGCCCAGCAGGCGCTTGGCCTCCGGAAACTCGGTCGAGACACGGCGGTCCTGCACCTTGCGGGTCGCGCGGGCCAGTCGCCAGGTCCAGCGGCCGAGGATCTGATCGGGGGCGACCGCCTTGCCCTCGCCGAGCGCGCGCAGGAGGACACGCACGCCGGCGGCCCGGTCCTTCTCCCAGGGCGGCGCCTGCGTGACGAGCGTCACGAGGTCGTCGTAGTCCGCGCGTTCGACGGGGGTCGCCACGCGGTCCATGAGCGCCGTCATGCGGAGCCGCCGGTTCGGGTTCTCTGCAGCACAGGTGGCGAGGAATTGCTCGAGCGCGGCCTTGCTCGCCCTACCTTCGGCGAACTTCTTCGCGAACTCGCCGCGCTGGTCGAAGCGGATCTGGCGTCCTGCGATCGTCGCCCAGAACCGCTGCTCGTCCTCGTCGAGGTACTTCGGGTCGATGCGCTGCCACTCGCGCTGGATGACTCCGAGCCGGCGGGCGACGTCCGGGGTCACCGGGACGAGCCACGGCACCGGCGAGAGCTTGCGGCGCGCCCGTCGTTGAGCGCGGCGGCGCGGAGCGGGTGTGACGCGAGCTCCTTCCCGGTAGAAGTCGGCGTCGAGGAGAGCGTGCAGTGAGACCACGCGCTCGTTGTGGGTCGCCGCCTTCGGGACGAAGTCGACGACGATGCCGGCCTCCTTGCGCGGGTGGATCCGCATGATGCGGCCGATCCGCTGCTGGTAGACGCGGCGCGAAGCGGTCGGGGCGAGGTGCATGCAGATCGTCGCGCGCGGAGAGTTCCACCCCTCCGCCAGGAGCTGTGCGTTGATCAGGACGTTGATCTCGCCGCGCTCGTACGCCGCGAGGGTTTCGGCGAGCCGTGCGGGCGGCGTGCGTCCCGATACCGCCTCCGCCTTGAGCCCCGCCGCACGGAACTCCTGGGCGAGGTTGTACGCGTGCTCGACACCGGCCGCGTAGACGATCCCGGGGGTGGAGCCGAAGCGCTCACGGTAGAGACTGGCGGCCGCCTGGTTCAGCGCCTGGTGGTCGAGGGCGTTCGCGAGCGCGCGCTCCTCGAAGTCACCGCCGACGATCGGCACGGAGTTGACCGCGGCCGCTGGCGGCACGCGCAGGTCACGCAGTGGGGCAATGAGGCCGCGCCTGGCAGCGTCGGCGAGGGGGAGATCGTCGACCGACGCGGGAAAGACGTCGGAAACCTGTTTCGCGATCAGCTGCTCCGTCGCCGTCATCCCGATGTAGAGCGGCTCGTGGAATGCCCGGATCGCGCCGCTCGTCTTCTCGCCGAGCGCGGTGTGGGCCTCGTCGCAGAGAACGAGGTGGTACGTCGTCCGGTCGAGCTCCGAGCCGTGTCGTGCGAACCAGGCGTACGTCTGGATCGTGAGCGGGTTCTTGCTCTTCGGCGTCATGCCGTTGAGGATTGCGTCGGAGAAGCGGTCGCCGTACCCCTCGGTCGTGAGGTCACGCTGGAACTGCGAGACGAGCAGCCGGCGGTGCGTGAGGATGAGGACGCCCAGGTTGCGCGCGGCGTCGACGAACCCCGCCGCGGCGATCGTCTTTCCGGACGCTGTCGGGTGCCGGAACCGGTAGCGGCGCGCCGCTCCCGGATCGGTGCCGTGAAACTCCTGCTCGAGCTCGCTGTCGTCGATGAAGCCTGCGTCGAAGTCGTCCTCGGCGTCTTCGTCGAGCTCGGCCTCCGGCGGGGCGCCGTTGCCGCTTCCGTGCTCGACGCCGTTGCCGTTCCCGTTCTCTTCCGCCGCACGCTGCGTCGCCGCGATCAGCTCGGTCAGCATGCCCGCGAGGGCGTCGACCTGGTGTCGCCGGAGCTCGGTGCCGGTCGCGGTTCGAACCGGATTCTGCGTGAGGACGCGCTCGAGCCCGAGCATGAGCCCATAGCGCACCTTCCAGCGGGGCGAAGGCTCCTCGAGACCCGCCGCCATCTCCGCGAGCGCGTCGTCGAGCGCGGCTCGACGGGCGGTTCCCGGCGCGAGCGCGGCAGCGGCATCCTCTCCCTCGTCGAGGAAGGGTTCGCCGAACCAGGCCGCGGCTCTGTGAGCGGCCTCGATCAGATCGTGTTGTGATTCCGACGCCAGAGTCGGAGTGAGCTCTGCTTCGTGCATGCGCGCAGCACTTACTGCTGTGCCGCTCCTTCCGAAGGGTTGGCGCTCGCGCGGACCTCGTGGCGAGCGTGACCGCGAGAGCATACCTCAGACTCAGGCGGTCGCAGGGGGGATCCTGCGTCAGGAGCGGTCAGGTGTGAACGCGCGCGCCGCTGTCGGCGAGGGGACTTCCGACGATTCTCTCCGAGACTCCGGTCTGGTCGAGGTGCTTCGTGATGCCTCCGAGCCAGAACGGATAGCCGGCACCGAGGATGAGGCAGGTGTCGACGTCTGCGGCCTCGGCGACCACTCCCTCCTCGAGGATGTGCCTCACCTCGTCTGCCATCGCCTCGAGCACCGCCTCGTGGATCTCGTCCACGGTCCTGGGCGCGTGCTTCTTCACGACGATCTCGTCGGAGCCTGCAGCGAAGTTGTCCAGCGTCTCGAACAGCGGGTACCGGTCGGGATATGCCTCGTGCAGCGTGTGCAGGACGTGGTTCGCGACGCGGGGCCCGACCATCTGCAGGAGGAAGGACGGCGCCATCGGCACGCCGAGCCGGAGCACGGCTTCGTCCGTCTCCTCGACGCTCGACCCGTGCTCGAGCGCGTCCATGAGCACCGTCGTCGTGCGGCTCAGGATGCGGTTCACGACGAACGCCGGCGCGTCGCGTACCAGCACCCCGCGCTTCCGCAGCTTCCCGGTCACGGCCCAGGCCGTCGCGAGCGTGACGTCGTCGGTCTGCGGCGTGCGCACCAGCTCGACGAGCGGCAGCACGGCGACCGGGTTGAAGAAGTGCATCCCGACCACACGCTCCGGATGCTCGAGGTCGGCGCCCATCTCGGTCACGGATAGCGAGGACGTGTTCGTCGCGAGCACGCATTCGGCCGAGACGACGCGCTCGAGCTCGGCGAACACCTCCTTCTTGACGTCCAGCTCCTCGAACACGGCTTCGATGACGAGGTCGCTGCCCGGCGAACACCTCCCACGCCGTGCCGCCGGAGACGAGCGAGCCGAGGAACCGCGCCTTTCCTTCGCCGAGCCGGCCCTTCGCCACGAGCTCGCCGAGCTCTCCCGCGATCCAGGCGATCGCCTCGTCCACCTGCTCCTGCGAGAGATCGCGCAGCACGACCGGGACTTCCAGCCGGCGCAGGAAGAGCAGCGCGAGCTGACGCGCCATGAGGCCGGCGCCGACGACACCGACCTTCGCGACGCGACGGGGCTCGGCGTCCGGGATGCCGACGCCGCGCTTCGCGCGCCGCTCGACGAGGTGGAACGAGTAGATGGACGCCTGCGCCTGCGGGCCGGGAAGGAGCTCCGCGAGCGCGTCCTCCTCCGCGCGATAGCCCTCCTCGAGCGACCAGGTTGCGGCGCCCTCGATGAGGTCGAGCGCACGGTACGGCGCCGGAGCCGCCCCGTGCACCTGGCCGTCGAGCCTGCGCGCGCGCCTTGCGCACGACCTCGGCCGCGTCGGAGAGATCGGACTCGGGCCGGCGCTTCCCGCCTCCCTCCTCGATCGCCTGCGACCAGAAACTCGAGCGACTCGTCGAGAAACTCGACCGGCTCGAGGAGCGCGTCGGCGAATCCCGCCTCGAACGCCTGCTTCGCGTTCAGCATGCGGTTCTGGCGGAGCGGGTTCTCGACGATGAAGCGCACCGCCTGCTCGGCCCCTACGAGCCTCGGGATGAGCTGCGTCCCGCCCCAGCCCGGAATGAGCCCGAGCAGCACCTCGGGGCAGGCGAAGTGGCGAACGTCCGACGACAAGGTGCGGTAGTCGCAGTGGAGCGCGATCTCGACTCCTCCGCCAAGCGCGGCGCCGTTGATCGCCGCAAGCGTGACGAACGGCAGCTCGCGCAGCCGGCCGAAGAGCTCGTGCCCGGCTTCGCCGCCCTGCGCGGGCGCGCTCGGGCGTGATCTCTCCGAACTCGTCCATGTCCGCCCCGACCGCGAAGACGAACGGCTTTCCGGTGAGCAGAAGTCCTCGCCCAGTCGCGCGCGCCGAGCCGCTCGAGCACGTCCTCGAGCGAGCGCGAGCGCCTGCTTCGCCGAAGGTGTTCGGCTTCTGCCAGTCCTCGCCGTTGTCCATCGTCACGAGCGCGACGGATCCCGCGCGCGTCTCGACTCGCTGGAGCTTGAAGAGCGTGGGGCTAGCCACCGTTCTGGAGGTTCTCCCAGAGAATCGCGGCGCCCATGCCGAGTCCGATGCAGAGCGCGGTGAGCCCGTAGCGGGCGTCCGGGCCGCTCGCGGAAGCCGTAGGCGAGCTGCGCCATCAGGCGGACGCCGGTGGCCGCGAGCGGATGCCCACAGGCGATCGCGCCGCCGTAGGGGTTGAGCCGCGGGTCGTCGGGCGCGACGCCCATGCCGTCGCACCAGGTGAGCACCTGGACGGCGAAAGGCTCGTTCAGCTCGAAGAGGCCGACGTCGTCGATCGAGAGTCCCGGCCTGCTCGAGCACGCGGTTCGTGGCCGGCACCGGGCCGAGTCCCATCAGCTCCGGCTCGACGCCCGCGTAGGCGAAGGCGACGAGGCGCATTCGCGGCTCGAGCCCGAGCTCCGCGGCAGCCTGCTCGGAGGCGAGCAGCGCGGCGGTCGCGCCGTCGGTGAGCCCGGCCGAGTTCCCGGCGGTCACGCGGCCGGCCGTCGCGGAAGGGCGTCCGGAGTGTCGCGAGACCTTCGAGCGTCGTGTCGGGCCGCAGGAACTGGTCTCGCTCGGCGACCGTCCAGCCCTCCTCGCGTGAAGACGCTCATCGGCACGACGATCTCGTCCATGACGCCGTCGTCCCAGGCCTTCGCCGCCTTCGCTGGGACTCGACGGCGAACGCGTCCGCGTCCTCCCTCGTCAGGCTGGGGAAGCGCGTCGTGCAGGTTCTCGGCCGTCTGGCCCATCACGGCCGCGGAGTCGTCGACGATCCGCTCGGAGACGAAACGCGGGTTGAAGTCGACGTCCTCGCCCATCGGGTGGTGGCCCATGTGCTCGACGCCGCCCGACGAGGACGACGTCGGCGGCGCCCATGGCGATCTCGCCCGCCCCGGCGGTCGTGGCCGTGAGCGCGCCCGCGCACATGCGGTCGACGGCGAAGCCCGGGACCGTCTTGGGAGGCCGGCGAGCAGCGCGACATCGCGTCCGAGCGTCAGCCCCTGGTCCCCGACCTGCGCGGTCGCGGCGAGCACGACGTCGTCGATCCGCTCCGGCGGGAGCTCGGATTGCGGCGGAGCAGCTCGCGGACGACCTTGACGGCCATGTCGTCGGCCCGCGTCCTCCAGAAGTAGCCCTCCTGGCCCGGCGCGTGCCGAATGCCGTCCGAACGCCGTCGACGTAGACGACCTCGCGAAGCTCCCGTGCCATCGCCGGACGATACTTCGTCCCATGGTGATCGACTGGGCAGGAACGCGCTGACGCGGGCGATCGGCGCGCTACGACGACGGCGTGGCGCGCTTGCCCGACGCGAGCCCGACGAGCGGCAGCGCCAGCTCACGCGCATGGGGAACGCCGCCTGGGCGGCCGGGCTGTCGCTCCTCATGCCCGGTCGCGACGACGAGGCCGCGACTGGCTCGTGCGTGCAGCCGAGCCGCTACCGCGAGAGCTGGCCGGATGCGCCCCCGGAGAGCTGGGGCAGGCCGATCGGCGCGATGAAGTCGCGGCTGATCGCCGGCGACGCGGACGGGGCTCGAGGGACGCCGCCTGGGCGCTCGAGGCGGGTGCGGCGGGTCGAGAGCCCGATCGGCGCTACGCAGCGGGCTCGCGCATCTCGTGCGCGGCGAGGACGAGGAAGCCGGGCGCCGCGCCGGCGCTCGAAGGCCGCGACGACTTTCCGCCCGCCGTACCCGCCACGCTCGCGGCGCTCGCAGCCCGCGATCCGGCCGGCGACCAAGCAGGCGAT
>CAVVAZ010000008.1:0-76750 GCA_963746435.1 uncultured Actinomycetes bacterium | reverse complement strand
CGCACGACCGAGTTCTTCGACCTGTTCGCTCCGAGGCCGGCGCGAACGCGCTCGAGACGGCGCGGCTCGTGGAGTCGCGCGTTGCGCGAGCACCCGAACTCCGCCGTCACCCAGGAGCAGGTCAAGGCGCTCGAGCACGTCAGGGCGACCGCATCACCGCCGAGATCATCACGCTCCTCAACACCCAGTACGTCACGCCGTTCGACCGGGAGGACATCTTCCTGCCGCGACTGAGGTCGACGACGTCGTCGACCACATCGAGGACGCGTCGGACCTCCTCGGTCTATACGACATCGAGATGCCCGACGCGGCCCGCGCTCGAGCAGTGCGCGGATGCTGGTCCGAGCCCGG
Source organism: uncultured Actinomycetes bacterium (assembly GCA_963746435.1). Classification (GTDB taxonomy): domain Bacteria; phylum Actinomycetota; class Thermoleophilia; order Gaiellales; family Gaiellaceae; genus GMQP-bins7. The sequence continues at coordinate 76,399 of CAVVAZ010000008.1, read as the reverse complement.
AGCGGCTCGCGGTCGCGCGCGACGACCTGAAAGGGATGAGCGGAGTCCAGGAAGCTCTCATCGAGCTGAAGCGGCTGGAGGACGAGGGCGACCGCATTCTCCGCGACGCGCTCGCGTCCTCTTCCGCGACGAGAAGATCGACCCGCTCATCGTCATCCGCTGGAAAGACATCTACGAGGCCCTCGAGCGCGCACTCGACGCTTGCGAGACAGCGGCGAACGTCATCGCGAACATCGTCGTGAAGAACGCCTAGGCGTCGCCCGTGGACGCAACGCTCGTCGCCGTCGTCGCCGTCGCGCTCTTCTTCGACTTCACGAACGGCTTCCACGACACGGCGAACTCGATCGCAACGACGGTTTCGACGCGAGCCATGAGTCCTCGGCTGCCGTCGCGATGGCGGCAGTCCTCAACTTCGCCGGGGCATTCGTCTCCTTCGAGGTCGCGGCGACGATCGCCAAGGGAATCGTCGACCAGGAGGCGATCACCCTCAGCATCGTGCTCGCAGGTCTCGTGGGCGCGATCACCTGGAACCTCGTCACCTGGTTCTACGGGCTCCCGTCAGCTCGAGTCATGCGCTCGTCGGCGGGATGCTCGGGTCGGCGGTGTTCGCCTCGGGCTGGGACGTGGTGCAGTGGGGAGGGATCAGGGAGAAGGTGCTCGTCCCCTCGCTCGTCGCTCCCTTCGCAGGGATCGCGATTGCTTTCGTGCTGATCTTCGCGATCACTTGGCTGATCGCTCGCCGATCGCCGTCGCGCGTGAACAGATTCTTCCGCCGAGCGCAGCTTCTCTCCGGTGGCTTCGTCGCCTTCACTCATGGGACAAACGACGCGCAGAAGACCATGGGAATCATCGCGCTCGCTCTGGTGGCATCTGGAGACCTCTCCGTCGGACTTCGACACGGCCGCCGCTCTGGGTGATCGTCTCGGCGGCGCTCGCCATGGCCGCCGGCACCTACGCGGGCGGCTGGCGCATCATCCGGACCCTCGGGCAGCGGATCGCGAAGATCGACCCACCTCAGGGCTTCGCCGCCCAGACTGCGTGTGCCGGCATTCTCTGGGGGACCGCGCATTACGGCTTTCCCGTCTCGACAACGCACACCATCTCTGGCTCCGTTCTCGGCGCAGGCGCGATCCGCGGCTTCTCCGCGGTGCGCTGGGGCGTCGCGGGAAACATCCTTCTGGCCTGGATCTTCACGATCCCGATGGCAGCCCTCGTTGGCGGGCTCATGCAACTCGTCACACGAGTCGAGGGCGGAGACTTCATCGTGCTCGCACTTGCGATTGCGATCGCGACCGTGGCCTTCGTCGGCCGCAGATACGAGACTCGCCGGCTGGCCCCCGCCGGCGCCTGAGCCCGCGATGACTCAACCTGGCAGCGACCCCGACCAGGCAGCCGGTGCGACGGGAAGAATCCCCGAAGTGAACGTCGCGATCATCGACGTCGGATCGAACTCGATTCGCCTCCTCGTCGCCGGAGTCGACGGTGGGAGGGTCGAGCAGCTCCACCGTGAGCGCGTATACGTGCGGCTCGGCGACGATGCGTTCCGGCGCGGCCGCATCGGCTCGCGCAAGCTCAAGGAGACGCGCTCGGTCGCCGGAAAGTACGCGAGGGCCGCCCGGAAGGCCGGCGCCGAGCGGCTCGAGACGATCGTCACGGCACCGGGTCGACAGGTCGAAAACGACGAAGAGCTCGTTCGAGTGCTGTCGAAGGCGACGCGCTCGCCTGTGGTCGTGCTCAGTGCCGACGACGAGGGCAGGCTCGCGTGGAAGGGGGCGGTCTCCCGGATGGACGATCCGCCCGAGATCGTGGCCGTCGTGGATCTCGGCGGAGGTTCGTGCGAGCTGGCGGTGGGGCACCCCACGAAAGGCCCCGAATGGGTGCGCTCGATCGACGCCGGGGCTTTGCGCGTTACGCGCGCGTTTCTCGGCGAAAATCCACCCGGCGTCGCACGCGTCGCACGCGCCCGGCGTGAGATCGAGCGCATGGCTGCGGACTTCGATCCGCCCCGGCCCGATACTGCGCTCGCCGTCGGTGGTACCGCACGCGCGGTCGGGCGGGTCATCGGCAAGCGATTCAGCGTCGCGTCGCTCGAAGAGCTCGCCGCGCACCTCTCCACCGTGCCCGTCGAGGAGATCACCGAACCGCACGGGATCACCCCGGAGCGGGCCGAGACGCTCCTCGGGGGCACGCTGGTGCTGGCAGAGATCGGGCGCCGCCTGGACTCGAGTCTCGAGGTTGGGCGAGGCGGGCTACGAGAGGGCGCGGCGCTGGCTCTCGCCCGTGCCGAGGCCGCCGCAGCGTAGAGACGGGCGGGTGAGACATCAGCGATCGAGTCCAGCGTGCGCTATGCAGCTCGCGGTCGGCGTTTGGTAGCCCGGATCTGCTCCGATCGAAGCTCCGAGAGCTGAGCCACGTCGCCGGTAGGCCGCTAGAGATCGCTGAGCAGCGTTCCTCCCTCGACGGGCACTGCGGCGATGATCTTCGATTCGACCTCCGCGACGAGGACGAGCCCGGCTGGAAGCCGCCTATCGCTGATCTCGGCCAACCTCGTCAGCTGAAAGACGTCTGCCGCACGAGCCGGCCGAATCGTGACGCTCGGGACACGGTTCGCCTGATCGTATGCGGCGCGTGCGGGTGGATACGCGAGTCCGCGCAGGAGGGTGCGAAGTCGCCGCCGCGCCGATGCTCTGGACGGTCTAGCCTGGGCCTCGAGAGCGCGGCGGCGTGCAGTTCACGCCGCAGACCCTCGAACTCCAGATGCAGGTGCTGCTCGATCATGCGTCTCTCCCGGTCGCTTGGGTTCAGGGTAGGCGCGTCGCAGCTCCGCCGTGTGACCGGGTTGTTCCCGCCTCGAGACGATCCTGATTCGGGCGAGGCTCGAGAGCGGCTTACACGAGCGTCGGGTGCCCACGGACGAGCTTTGCGCCCGGAGGCGGAACGTAGGCCGTCGGCAGCCAGCGACGATGGCGGCGCTCCAGCAGCCAGGTGCCGCCCTTGTCGCAGGTCACCTCGCCGTCGAAAAGCAGTTCGATCACCTCGCGGTGCGTGCATGCGAGCGCACTTCCGGAGATCCCGGCGAGAAGGGCAAGCACCTCACTTTTCGAGACATCCGTCGCCAGCTCGTCGCGGCGCTCGATCTCGAGGTTTCGGGCTTCGGCGAGGGGTTGGACCGTCTGCACGCAGCGTGCATGTGGGCTCGTCACGATCCGGTCGAGGACATGCGCGGCTAGTGCCTGGGGCAGACGTCGAGCGTCTTCCCGCCCCGATCGGTCGAGCCGACGAGCGCGATCGAGCGAGGGCGACGCGATCCGGTCGCCTGCACTCGCGTGTCTGAGCAGCAACATCGTGTCCACCCGCGGCCCGAGCGGCCGATTGTCGGGCGTAGGCGGCATCAGGTCAAGTCGGGTGACTCACGGTCGTGCCTTGCGCGCACGGCGTTTGAGTGCCTTCCACGCCGACGGCCAGTGGGCTCGCGCCCTCGCTCGCCGGCCCCGTTTGCGTTTCACGAGCTTCCGCACGACTTTCGCGGCCTCGTGCCTTCCTTGCGCCCACGTGCGAACCCGCTCCTCGGCGACGGACGCGTCCTGATGCTCACCGAGCACGTCCTGGAGATCCTTCGCCGCGTCGACGAAGCGCTCGCCGCGCTTGCCGAGCTCGAGCGCGGCGAGCTCGGCCGCGTACCGTGCGCGCTTGACCCGGATCCGCGCGGCATGGAGCTCCTCGTCGCTCGAGTCGTCGTCGAGCCGACGGAACACCCGTCGCGTGCGCTTGAACTCAGACCACCAGAGCTCGGCGAGCGTGGCGTCCGATCCATCGACTGCAAGGGGCGGATGGGGGTCCTCGAGCCGGTCGAGGAGCCTGAGATACCGCTCGTCCGAGAGCGCCGACACCACGGCACCGCGTGCCTTTCGGCGTTCTCGCTCGAGCGTCTCGAGCAGGCTACGGACAAAGTCCTGGTCTTCTCCGAGGCGCTGTCTCCCCCTCGAGGCGCTCGATGAGGACGTCGAGATCGCGCGCAGGCCCGAGCGACGTGCCGAGCCAACCGAGCTCGGCGCGCAGCTCGTCTCCCCACTCCCGATCGACGAGCGACCTTGCGGCCCGCAAGAAAGCCCGCGCTCTTCGCGTCGCGACCCGCATCTGGTGAAGATCCTCGGAATCGGTGCCGAGGCGCGTTCCCGGATCGTGGGCCACGAGGCGACGGTGCTGATCGCCGAGGGCCGCCGCCAGAACCGCGTCCGGTGTGGCGTCGGGGGCCAGAGGCAGGCTGTCGGATGGCGAGGGGAGGTCGAGCGCGCGGTAGACCTTCGGTCGAAACTCGGCCGGCTTGGCTCCCGCCCGCCGAAGATCCTCCTCGAGCCGCCGTAGCGTGCTTTCGTCACCGCCGTCGACCAGCTCCACCTCGAGCTCACGGAAGCGGGACGTGATGCGCTGACCGTCCAGCACCGCCACCGAGTCCTCCACGACCTCGGCGCCGGCGACCTGCACGGTCCTGCGACGGGTGCGAAGCCGAGCGACGCGCACCGGCTGCGAGCCGCGAAAGTGGACGACGAGCAGTGCGAGGAGATCGCTCGGCGGGCGCGAGGGCGTGCCCGAGACTTCGAGCTCGATCCGGGACGCGCCACGCGGCACCTTGAGTTGCCAGAGCCCGGCTCCGCCTTCGCTGAGATGGCGGAGCGTGATGTTGTTCCGCGCGAGCTGAAGCTCGGGAGTGTCGAAGTACGTCGACACGAAGTCGCGATTTTGCAGCGGGACTCCGTCGAGGTCTGCAAGCCGGAAGCCGTCGGTCGGAGTGAGCTTCAGCTCCCGTTCCTGGTCTCGCGCACCGCTTCGCAGCGTAGTGCGGAAAGCGACGAAAGAGATCTCCGAGTGGTGAACGAGCGGTCTTGGGGCTAGCCCGAGCCGCGTCGCCGGCGACGGTCGCGAGCCCGGACTGGCCCCGGGCGCACGACCTACGCCGCCGAGGAAACTGCCGGCGTCTCAGAGAAGAGCCGGCCGATCCGCTCGAGCGCTCCGGGCTGGAGTCGGTAGTACGCGAACGTGCCGCGCTTTTCGCGCTGGAGAAGGCCTGCTTCGACCAGGTGCCGGAGATGGTGGCTCACGGTCGGCTGCGAGATACCGAGCGTAGGCTGGAACTCACACACGCAGACCGCTTTCCCCTCCGCCTGGAGAAGGACGTTGAGAATTCGCAGCCGGTTTCGGTCGCCGAGCGCCTTGAAGAGCCGTTCCAGCTCGGCAGCCTCGCCGTTCGACAGCGACGGGCCTGCCAGCGGTGTGCAGCACTCGACGAGGGGGAGATCCGGCACGCGGCCCGATCCTATTGACCGTCATCGATCGAGAGGCTCGCTTTCCACATATTCACCACTCTCGATATTGACTCGCATCGATGAACCATGCGAGCATCTCTCCGTGAATCCGATCGGGAGGTCGCGGTGACCGAGATGCTCGATCCCATTACCCGCAACCATGTCGAGAAGGCTGCGGAGGCGCTTCAAGACGAGTTCGCGGGAACCTTCTCCCGCGAGACGATCGCACGCTTCCTCGCAGAGTCCGTCGAGCTGCTCGGCGAGTCGAAGATCGACGTCTTCGTTCCTGTGCTCGCGCACCGTTTCGCACGCGAGCGGCTCAAGGCCTTGGGACAGGCCGAAGGGCTGATCACGAAGGAGCAGCCGGAAGTGCTGTTCGTCTGCGTTCAGAACGCCGGCCGCAGTCAGATGGCTGCGGGCCTGCTCGCGCTCCGTTCGAGCGGCCTAGATCAGCGTGCGCTCGGCGGGCTCCGATCCGGCCGAGAACGTGAACCCGCTCGTTACCAAGGCGATGGCGGAGCTCGGCGTCAATCTCGGAGAGGCCTTTCCGAAGCCGCTGACTGACGAGGTCGTTCGCGCGGCGGACGTCGTCGTCACGATGGGCTGCGGCGATGCCTGCCCGATCTATCCGGGCAAGCGCTACGAGGACTGGGAGGTCGCCGACCCCGCCGAGGCATCGTCGCTCGACGACGGTCCGGGCTATCCGCGACGAGATCGACGCCCGGGTGCAGCGTCTCGCTCGCCGAGCTCGAGCCGTCGTCTACGTCGGCAGCCGCACTGACGAGCAAGGGGCGGCCTCTCGGCCGCCCCTTCTGACCAGGCGGGTCGTGGGAGGACAGTCGAGATCAGGTCTTCTTGGCCGCCTTCACCGCGAGGATGAAGTTGGACCGTGCGCCTCTTGAGCTGCGACTTCGTCAGCGATACGAACCTGGCGCGATTCGCGATCTTGACCTCGTTGTCGAAGATGTAGTCGATGAACGCCTGGACCTCGGTGCGCCTGAAGGACGAGCCCTTTGCATAGATGAAGAGCGGGCGGGAGAGCGGCTTGTACGTGTTGTTGTGCACCGTCGCGATACCCGGGGCGACGCACTGGTCCGTCTTCGGATTCCGCACCTGTACCGCGTTCAGCCGGCTCTGGTTGGCGATGAAGTACGAGTAGCCGAAGTACCCCATTCCGCCACGCTCACCCGAGACGCCCTGGACGAGCACGTTGTCGTCCTCGCTCGCCTGGTAGTCGGTGCGGCTGGCACGCGCTCGGCCGTTGATCGCCTCGGTGAAGTACTCGAACGTACCCGAGTCGGTGCCGGGGCCGAACAGCTTCAGAGGCACGTCGGGAAAGCTGGACCGCACGTCCTTCCAGCTCGAGATCTTCGAGCCCGGCTCCCAGATCTTCTTCAGCTCGGGAACCGAGAGGCACGTCGCCCAGGTGTTCTGCTGGTTGATGACGACGGTCAGCGCGTCGTTTGCGACGGTGAACGCGCGCCATGAGCCGATGTTGTTGTCCTTGCAGCTCTTGGCCTCGGAGACCCTCATGGGACGCGAGGCATCGGAGAGATCCGTCTCGCCCTTGCAGAAGCGCTGGAAGCCGCCGCCCGTACCGGAGATGCCGACGGTGACCTTCACGTCGCTTGCGCCTGCCCTGGCGAAGAGCTCGGCCGCTGCTGTCGTATACGGGCCGACCGTCGACGATCCGTCGGCGGTGATCGAGCCCTTGAGCTTCTTCAGGTTGTACGTCGGTCCGGCTGACGCCCCTGTGCGCCGCGGACACGATCGCGAGGCCTCGCGACGACCCCCGCCAGCGACCATGACGCCGCGGCGCCCGAATACGTGTTTCATCTTGCCCCCACTCCTCTGTCGATTGCCGATTCCGCGGCGATCGTCGCTGCGCGTACGAGCCGGTGGGACGAGAGGACGTGAACGGGCGGTGGCGATGTGGTGAACGCGATCGCCCGGTCGCTGACGTGCCGGCGTGAAGCCTCTCGATCCGTGTCAAAAGATCCGCTCGCCGCTACGGCTATCACGGCAGCGCGGCAATAGCCGAGCTGGCCGAATCGTGCGACGCGTCGGTGAACTCGCGAAACTCGCCGGTCACCAGAAACGCCGTCTGCTCCCCGATGTCGACCGCGTTGTCCCCGACCCGCTCGAAGCACCGCGCGACCGTGATCTGGCGCATTCCCCACTCGAGCGCTTCGGCGTCGTTGACGTAACCGAGCACCTCCTGGAACACCTGCCGGTTGGCGCGGTCGACGAGCTCGTCGAGCTCGTGCAGGCTCGCGCGCCTGCTCGAGGTCGCGGGCCGCGAAGGCGACGAGCGACACCTTGGCCATCTCTGCGCAGCGCTCGCCCATGTCCACGAGCCCCTCCACGACCGCCGGCTTGCGTCCCGAGGTGACTCGAGAGCTTCGTGAGCTTTGCGACCGTGACGCACTGATCTCCCATGCGCTCGAGATGAAGCCCGTTAGTGGAGTAGAGCGAGGACGAGACGGAGGTCGCTCGCGACGGGCGTCTGGCGGGCGAGCACCAGCTCGACCTGTTTCTCCATCGCGAGGTAGCGATCGTCGATCTCGTCGTCGAACGCGATCACCTCGTCGCAGAGCTCGACGTCCTGCGTCCGGAGCGCGTCGATGGCGCCGCGGATCGAGCGCACGACGATCTCGCCCGTCTCCTGGAACCCCGCTTCCAGCGCGTCCAGCTCGTGCTTGCAGCTCGATTCTCATCCGAACCGTCCCGTCACATAGTCCTCGGTTCGCTTGTCGGACGGGAGTGGTGAAGATCTTCGCGGTCGTGTCGTACTCGACGAGAATGCCACGCCGCGCGCTCCCGTCCTCGTGGACGACGACGCTGAAGAACGCCGTCATGTCGGCGACCCGTGCGGCCTGCTGCATGTTGTGGGTCACGATCACGATCGTGTACTCGCGCTTCAGCTCGTGCATGAGATCCTCGATCCGCGTCGTCGAGATCGGGTCGAGCGCCGACGCCGGCTCGTCCATCAGGATCACGTCGGGCTCGACGGCGAGGGCGCGGGCGATGCACAGGCGCTGCTGCTGCCCGCCGGAGAGGCCGAGGGCGCCGTCCTTCAGCCGGTCCTTCACCTCGTCCCAGAGCGCGGCCTGCCGAGCGCCCCCTCGACGCGCTCGTCGAGATCTCCCTTCATGCCGAGACGCGCGGCCCGAAGGCGATGTTGTCGTAGATCGACTTCGGGAACGGATTCGGCTTCTGGAAGACCATGCCGATGCGGCGACGGATCTCGACCGGGTCGACGTCGCGGCCGTACAGATCCGCGCCGTGGTAGAGGACCGTTCCCCTCGACCTTGGCCCCGGGGATCAGGTCGTTCATGCGGTTGAAGCAGCGGATGAACGTGCTCTTGCCGCATCCGGACGGACCGATGAACGCGGTGACCGTGTTCCTGAAGACGTCGAGGTTGACTTCTTCGAGAGCCGGCTTCCCGCTGTAGTAGACCCGCCGAGGTCGGCCACGGAGAAGACCTTCTCGCGGCGCTCGATGTCGCCCCGCGAAAGGGCGCCCCGTGAAGCCTCTGCGATGCGGTTGCTGTCGATCTGCGGCGTCTCCATCTGCGTCATCGTGCCTCACCATCTTCGTCGGTAGCGGTTGCGAAGGAAGATTGCCACGGCGTTCATGCTGAGCACGATCACGAGCAGGACGATCGCCGCAGCCGCCGCGAGCGTCTGGAAACCCGGGTCGGGCTGTTTCGTCCAGTTGAAGATCTGCACCGGAAGAGCCGTATACGCGCCGAAGAGCGTCCGGGTTGAAGGCGACGTACGTGATCGCGCCCACCATGATCAGCGGAGCCGTCTCGCCCACCGCGCGGGAAAGCGCGAGGATCGACCCGGTGGCCATACCCGGGATCGCCGCGGGCAACACCTGCCGCCAGACGACCTGCCACTTCGTCGCTCCGAGCGCGAATGCGCCCTGGCGGATCGAGTCGGGCACAGCCCGAATCGCCTCGCGCGAGGCGACCACGACAGTCGGCAACACGACGAGCGTCAGGATCAGCCCGCCCGGCGAAGACGACGCGGCCGACGCCGATCCCACGGACGATGAACGCCAGTCCGAGAATCCCGTACACGATCGACGGCACGGCGGCGAGGTTCTGGATGTTGACCTCGATCAGCCGGTTCCACCAGCGAGTTCGGTTCGCGTACTCCTCGAGATAGATCGCCGTGAGGATCCCGATCGGCACCGAGAGCAGGAGGACGATCAGCCCGAGGTAGAGCGTCGCGAGGATCGCCGGCCTCGCGCCCGCCTCCTCCGGAAGCGTCGAGGGAGGATCGCCGAAGAGCTTCCACTCGATCGCAGGCCACCCGGTGACGATGGTGTCGACGAGCAGGACGGCGAGCGTCCCGAACGCGACGAGCATCGAGAAGAGCATCGCGGCCTTGAAGAGCCGGTTCTTCCAGGCGCGACTCTGCGCGGTCCGGCCTCCTGCGGGATTCGAGCGATGCTCACTCGTAGATCTCCCGGTACTTGCGGACGAGCCTGATCGAGACCAGGTTCATGACCAGCGTCATGACGAAGAGCGTCAGCCCGACCGCGAAGATCGTCTTGTACTCGATCGACCCCGTCGGCACGTCGCCGTTCCCGGTTGCGCCGATGAACGCGGTCATCGTCTCGATCGTGTCGCGCGGGTCGAACGTGATCTGCGCGAGCTGGCCGGCGGCGATGAGGACGATCATCGTCTCGCCGACCGCGCGCGAGAACCCGAGCACGAACGCGGCGATGATCCCCGAGATCGCCGCGGGTACGACGATGCGAGTCGACACCTGCAGCTTGTCGGCACCTAGTGCGTATGCCGCCGTCTCGAAGGTCATGCGGGACCGCGGCCATAGCGTCCTCTGAGAGCGACGCGATCGTCGGGATGAGCATGACCCCGAGCACGAGGCTCGCCGAGAGCGCGTTGAAGATCTCGACCTGGAGCCCGATATCGCGGAGGAGCGGCGTCACGAACGTGAGCGCGAAGTACCCGAGGACGACGGTCGGGATCGCCGCGAGGATCTCGAGAATCGGCTTCAGGACGCTGGAGGCGCGTTGATTGCGCGTACTCGCTCAGGTAGATCGCGACCCCGAGACCGAGGGGGAACGCGACGACCGCCGACAGGAACGAGATCATGATCGTCCCGACGACGAGCGGCACGACCCCGAACTGCCCGTCGAGGAACAGCGGCGTCCACGTCGTGCCCGTGAGGAACTCCCAGGGGCTCACCTCTCGGAAGAAGTCGATCGCCGGCAGGAGGAGCGAGATGACGATCCCGAGGGTGGTCAAGATCGAGATCGCGGCCGCGATGAAGAGCACGACGTGGACGAACTGCTCGCCCCACCGGATCCTCTTTCGCGGGAGCTCGAACGGCGCGGGCTGACCGAGAACGACGTCTCTCGACGACACTAGCTCGTTGCGCCCTCGAGCTTCGTCTGCTCCTCGTGCGATCTGGTCCTCGCTCAAGGGAACGAACTGGGCAGCTTCGGCGATCGACTGATTGTTGTCGAGCATGAACTTCACGAAGTTGCGGATGTCCTCGTTTCTCGTCGAACGAGCTCTGCTTGACGTAGACGAACAGCGGCCGCGAGAGCGGCGTGTACGAGCCGTCCTGTGCGGCCGCAACGCTCGGAGCGACACAGCCGCTTCCTCCGTCGACCTCGAGCGCCTTCAGCGTGCCCTGGTTCTGCTCGAAGTACGAGAAGCCGAAGTATCCGAGCCCGCCTCGCTCACCGGAGACGCCCTGCACGATGACGTTGTCGTCCTCGCTCGGGGAGAAGTCCGTTCGGCTCGCGCCCTCCTCGCCGATGATGACGTCCGTGAAGTAGTCGAACGTGCCCGAATCCGTGCCCGGACCGAACAACTGCAGCGGACACGTCCGGAAACGAGGAGTCGACCTGATTCCAGTTCGTGACCTTCGACCCGGGCTCCCAGATCGCTTGAGCTGGTCCACGGTCAGGCACGTCGCCCAATCGTTCGCGGAGTTGACGACGTTCGTCAGCGCGTCCGTCGCCACGCGAAACTCGATGTACTCGACGCCGCCTTCCTCACAGAGTGCGACCTCGTCCTCCTCGATCGGCCGGGACGCGTTCGACATGTCGGTCTCGCCGGCGCAGAAACGCTCGAAGCCACCCCCGGTGCCGGAGATGCCGACCGTCACGTCGACGCCCTGCTCGGCCTTGAAGTCCTCGGCGGCCCTGGTCACGAATGGCCCGACGGTGCTCGAGCCGTCCGCGGAGATGACACCACTCGAGCCGTCTCCCCCGCCGCACCCGGCCGCCAGCGAGAGCGAGGCTCGACGCCGCCGCGAGCGTTACGATTCCAGTCTCATTGTCATGTCGCCAGTCTCACGGGCCGATTACGGCTGCCGGGCGGCCGAATGGTGAACATGAGGTGAAAGTCCGGTGAAACGTCCCGCGCAGCCCGCGAGAGCAGCTAGCTCGCTTCGGTCACGACCGCCTCGTCGCCGAGAAGGTCGTCGATCTCTCTCACGTACGGATGCGCCCCGAAGCCGGAGAAGAGCTCCCTGGCGCCGGCGAGGGCCTCGAGAGCCTCGGCGCGCCGACCGAGGCCGAGCAGGCAGCGACCCGACCCGAGCAACGCAAACGCTTGCTCGAGGACGTTCCCGAAGTCACGCCACTCCGCCGCCGCGTCGCGGTAGCCGCTCGCTGCGCGCTCGAGCTCGCCGTTCGCCTCCGCCAGCGCTGCATCAACCGCTCGGCGGGCATGCCGGTGGAGGGGTGTCGTATCGGCGAGCTTGTCGGCCAGCCGTCGCGCAACCTCGACGTCCGTGGCACGGAGCGCGCTGCGCACGGCTCCGGGCAGGTACAGCGGGAAGTTCCACTGCGCCTGCAACCTGTCGACGCCCTCGAGCTCGAGGAGATGCTCGTCGTGTGGACGCGAAGTCCCCGGCGCCCGCCGCCGCAAGGGCGCTGACGCAAAGCGACGCCATCCGCGCCTGTCCCTCGCCGAACTCACTTCGCGCTCTCGACGAGCCCGTTGCGTCAACTCCACGCTCCGCCGCAGCTTCCCCCGGTGTGACAGAAGCTCGGCAGAGCGAGATATGCAGCCAGAACCGCTCCCACTCGCTCAGGCTCGGCTTCTGCCAAGCAACGAGTCGCCGCCGCCTCTAGCTCGTCCCACCTCCCCAGGGCCAACTGAGCGTCGAGCTTCGTGCCAGTAGACGCTCGAGCGTTGCGAGAACGCCGCGCCGCTTGGCAATCTTCTGACTTTCGTCGGACAGCCGCGAACGTCGCTCCCGGTCCTTCGTAGGAATAGACGTCGATTGCGAAATTGTTGAGTGTCCGAGTCAGCTCCCATGTGTCGTTGCGGGTCCGCTCGATCTCTATCGCGCGACGAACATCGTCGAGTCCGCTCGCGTCTCCTCGTGCAGCACGGGATCCTCCGCGGACCGCGAGTGCGCGCGCGCTTTCCGGATAATCGCCGGCTTCCTGTAAGCCACCGCGCGATCGGCCCACTCCATCGCTTCGTCGTCACGACCCAGAACATAGCGCTGGGTTGCCATCAGCCGCATATGCCTGAATCAGATCAGCGCTTGGATCCGAGGCATTCGAGGAGCTCGGCCGCTTCCAGCAGCTGTGCCTCCCCCAGCGCCGCTCCTAGTGCCATGAGCGCCTGCCCACGGCCGATCATCGTTCGCGCGGCCCCCATCTCGTCATCCTTTGCCTGGAAGAGCGCGATAGCCTCCGCAAGAGCGCGCTCGGCGAGTTCGGCCCCCGACGATCCCGAGCGCGGCTTCCGCATAGCGCGCCAGGATCTGCGGCCGCTCGTCGCCGCCTTACGGAGTCAGCTCGAGCGCTTGTTCGAAGAGGTCCCGCGCGCGCATTACGTCCAGCCGCATCGCACGCTCCCCGGCCAGCATCAGGTAACGACGGGCGCTCGCCCTCATCTCGTTCGCCTCCGCAGCAAGACCAGCGGACTCCGCAAGCTCGAGCGCCTCGGTCGTGTGGTACGCGAGCACGTCGGCGAGATCCTCGACCCGTTCGCCGGCGTGAGACTCGATCCATTCCGCTGCGGCGCGATGCTTCGCCGATCTCAACGCGCGGGGGATCTGCCCATAGGCGACGTCGCGAATGACCAGGTGGGTGAAAGCGTGCTCCGCCTCGGCCTCCATCGTCGACGTCCGCGACGCGCGAACGAGGTCCCTGCGCGAGAACTCGTGCAACGCCTCCCGGACGGCAGCCTCGTCTCTACCGCTCATCGCCGCGACAGCGCCTGTCCAGAACACCTTCCCGAGCACGGCAGCGTCCTGCAGAAGCGCCTTGCGCTCGGGCGAAAGAAGGTCGAGGCGCGCGGCGACGAGCGCTTGGATGCTCTCCGGAAGCGGTAGCTCCGCGCCCGGGCGCGAGCGCCCAGGTCGCGCCCCGCTGCACGAGCAACCCGCGATCGCGCAACATGCGGACGTACTCCTCCGCGTACAGCGGGTTGCCTCCGCAGCGGTCGACGATCGGGCCCTGAACATCCGCCGGCAGAAGCGTGCGGTCGAGCAGCGTCGCGATCAGCTCTGCCGTCTCGCCGGCGGAGAGCGGCGCGAGGTTGATGGTCGTGGCATTCCGTGTTCCTCCTGCCCAGTCGGGATGGCGCTCGAGGAGCTCGGGCCTCGCGGTGCAAACCAGCATCATCGAGACCCCCTCCGACCACTCGACCACGTGGCGGAGAAAAGCGAGGAGCGCCGGATCCGCCCAGTGCAGGTCTTCGAAGACGAAGACCGCCGGCCGTGTCGCGGCGATGCCCTCCAAATAGCGGCGCCAGGCCGTGAACAGCTCCTCGTGCTCCGTCGAGCTCCCCGAATCCGCTCCGACGAGCGATCCCACGCGTGCCAGCAGCCACTCCCGGTCGGGCTCGTCGTCGGCGACCGCACGCTCGAGCTTCGCCGCAGCGAGGTCCGGCGTGTCCGACTCCAGGATCCCGGCGTCCGCCTTGACGATCTCGCCCAGCGCCCAGAAGACGATCCCGTCCCCGTATGGCAGGCACCTGCCCTGACGCCACGCCACGAGATCCGGATAGTCGTCGATGAACGTCTCGAGCTCCCACACGAGCCGGGTCTTGCCGAGGCCAGGCTCGCCGACGATGGTCACGAGCTGCACGGAGGTGTCGCGCACCGAGCGTTCGAAGAGGCTTCGGACGAGCGATACCTCGACGTCGCGGCCGACCAGGTGTGTCTCGTGCGTCCGCATGTCGGTGCCGAAGCGAGCGCGAGCCGAGAGCACGCGCCACAGTGGAAACCGGCTCCGACTTCCCTTTCACTGCCACGGGATCGAGTGCCTCCCAATCGAAGACGTCCCTTGCAGCCGCTCGTGTGGCTTCGCCCACGACGACGGCCCCGATCGGAGCAGCGCTCTGCAGACGCGCCGCGGTGTTCACGACGTCACCCGTCACGATGCCCTCGCCTTGCTCCGGTCGCGAATCGAGGGCGACGACCACCTCGCCGGTGGCGATTCCGATCCGTACCGAGAGCTCGAGGCTCGGATCTCCCTCGTTGAGGTCGGCGATCGTGTCGAGGATGCGCAACCCGGCGCGCACCGCGCGCTCGGGATCGTCCTCGTGAGCGACGGGTGCGCCGAAGACGGCCATGACTGCGTCCCCGATGAACTTCTCGACGGTGCCTCCGTAGCCCTCGATCTCAGCTTCGGAGGCGCTGGTGGTACGGACGAATGCGTGCTCGGACATCCTCGGGGTCCGCCTCATCCGACGCTGCCGTAAACCCGACGAGATCGCAGAAGAGGATGGTGACGACCTTGCGTTCTTCACCCGACCTCGGGGACGCGTCGTGGAGGGGTGCGGCGCACTCCAGGCAGAACTTCGCCCTTTCGGGATTCTCGGTGCCGCAGCTCGGACAGACCCGCACGCCAGCGCAGTCTAGGAGCCTCTCTCTACAAGGTCGAGAGCCCGCACGTCACGCCGCGGGAAACGCACACCGGATCTCGAGGCCACGACCGCGGCCGCCGGAGGCCTCGACGGTGCCCTCCGCCTGCGTGACGACGTGCTTGACGATCGCGAGCCCGAGACCGGTGCCGCGCGAGGCACGCGCCCGGTCGGCTCGGTAGAAACGCTCGAAGAGCCGCGATAGCTCGGCCTCGTCCACGCCGATGCCGTCGTCTCGGGCGACGAGCTCGACCGAGCCGTCGGGAGCTCGCTCCGCGGAGAGGGTGAACGTCGCGCCTGGTCCCGCATAGCGGATCGCGTTCTCCGCCAGGTTCCGCGCGACCACTCGCAGCATCCGCGGACGAACCCGAAGCTCGATCTCAGGCTCGCAATCGAGAACGAGCTCGACACCTGCCCGGCTCGCCCGCTCTCGAAGCTCGTCGAGCGCCTCCTCGAGGACGGGTCGAACCGGAGCGGCGCCCAGTGCGACGACTCTCGCTCCCGACTCGAGCTCGCTCAAGAAGAGGATCTCGTCGATGAGCTCCGTGATCTGCGCGACCTCGCCAGTCGCTTGCTCTACGAGCTCGGCGACGTCTTCGCCGGGCAGCGTCGCGGTCTCGAGCAGCGTGAGGAGGCGCGCGAGCGGCGTCCGGAGCTCGTGCGACACCGCCGCCGTAAATCCTGAGCGGAGCTCCTCATAGGCGGCGAGATCGCCCTCGCGCGAGAGGAAGACGAGCCGCTCGCGCCGACCGTTCACCTCGTATGGGACGACAAGCGGACTCATGCCGCGCTCTCCGGTGAGAAGCGCCGGCGGAAATGGCTCACCCTCTCGGATGCCGTCGATCGCTTGGCGCGCGCGGCGGCTCGCCAGGACGACGCGATCCCCGTCGTCGAGAACGACGACCGCCTCTCGGCTCTCCTCGACGAGCGTCCGCCCCCGAATCGCATCCGCGTCCATTGCTTACACAAGGTTTGCACAACGCTTTCGCCGCACACATCGCGCCCAAACTCACATCTCGGTCAATCCCTCTGTGACCTCCGACGGAAGGAGAGACCGATGAGTCTCAAGGTGTTTGCTCTGGGGGCGACCGCCACCGCTTCGCTCGTGTTGACGGCTGTGGCAGCAGCCGCAGTCATCAACGGCACACCCGGGAACGACGTCCTCCGGGGCACCGAGCACGAGGACGAGATCCGAGCGTTTGCCGGCGACGACGCGATCTACGCCCGCGGCGGGAGCGATCTCGTACGGGCGGGCTCGGGTAATGACGGAACGCGCGCCGGCGACGGGAACGATCTCGCATACGGTGGCAAAGGGCACGATGTGGTGGCGGGTGGAGACGGAAACGACCGCGTGTACGGCGGGTCGGACGGCGACACGGTCTCCGGCGGCGACGGAAACGACCGGGCCTCGGGCAACAAGGGCGACGACTCCGTATCGGGGAACGACGGAAACGACTCCCTCTTCGGCGGCTGGGGGGCGGACCACGTCTACGGCGGAGACGGCAACGACGTGCTGCACGCGCTCGCGCCCGATGGCCAGAACGATCTGCTCGCGTGTGGCCCGGGGCACGACGAGGCATTCGTGCTCCGCTCGGAGCGCCCACTGGCGCGACTGCAAGGCTGCGAGAAGCTCTTCCTCGTCGTCGACCTGACGCCCGACCAGAAGGAAGGCGAGAACTCGGACGCCGACGCGGAAGCCGACGGCTAAGCATCGTGGGGGAACCCATGGTTCCCCCACGTGCCCCCTCCTTCGTCGCATCGCACGGCACTACCGCAGCTGACCTCCCGGCCGGCGAAGCCGGCCTCCGGCCGCGACACCGCTCGCACAGCACCGGCCACCTTTCGAACACTCTCTTCACCACTCAGATACCGACTGGAAACCAGTCGCTTGCCCCGGAGATGCCTTCAGGTGGCCATGATTCTCTGGATGGCGAAAGTTCTGATCATCGAGGACGACGACGTCATCGCTCGTGGGATGGCTCGCCATCTCGAGGCGGCCGGCTTCGACGCCGTCGGAGTGGCCAACGGCGAGACCGGTCTCGCCCGCCTTCGATACGAGCGACCCGATGTCTGCGTGCTCGACCTCATGCTCCCGGGAATCGACGGCTGGCGGGTGATCGAGCAGGCGCGGTCGGAGGGAATCGGGACGCCGATCGTCGTCGTCTCGGCCCGCGGGACCGAGCACGATCGCGTGCACGCGCTCGAGATCGGCGCCGACGACTACCTGGTCAAGCCATTTTCCCTGAAGGAGCTGGCAGCGCGCGTGCAGGCGGCCGCTCGCCGCGGGGTGAGCCAAGCAGAGCCGCGCCGCGGCGACGCCATCGTGATCCAGGAGCTTCGCCTCGACCCGGACAACGTCCAGGCGTACGTGAACGGCGAGAGCGCGGAGCTCACACCGACCGAGTTCCGGCTCATCTACACGCTCGCGCGGGAGCAGGGTCGCGTGCTGACCCGCGACGAGCTCCTCCAGCGCGTCTGGGGCAGGCGCGCGACGCACCGCGATCGCACAGTTGACGTCTTCGTGCGGAAGCTCCGCGAGAAGGTCGACCGCCGTGCGCCGCGTCACGCCTTCATCCACACGCGCTACGGGGTCGGCTACAAGCTGGAAGCGCTGCCGAAGTAAAAACGAAAGCCTAAACCCAAGTTACAACTTGTAACTTGGCGCCCGGCGTGCGGCGCCCTACCTGGTGGTGACGGTGACGCCGGCGGAGAGGGCGCTTACGTTGCCGGCAGCGTCACGCGCTCGCACCTGATATGTGAACGTCCCGGGCCCCGGCTGCTGGCTGTACGTGGTCCCGGCCGGCGCGGCGATCTGAACGCCGTTCCGGAACACGTGGTAGCCGGCGACGCCAACGTTGTCGGTGGAGGCGTTCCAGTCGAGCACGACTTTCCGGTTGCCTTTTCGCAGTGACGGCGTCAGCCCCGTCGGAACGGACGGTGCCAAGGTGTCGCCTCCGGCAGGGGTCGTCGCCGATGCCGACGCAGCCGGCCCGACGTTCCCGGCCGCGTCGTACGCTCTCACCTCGTAGGAATAGGTCGTCTGCGGCTGGCGGCCCGTGTCGAGGTACGACAGAGCCGCTGTCGAAGTCACGAGAACGCTGTTCCGATACACGCGATACCCCGTGACGCCGACGTTGTCCGTCGCAGCCGACCAGCTGAGCTGAACGGACGTCGAGCTCGTAGGCGTCGCCTGCATGGAAGCGGGCGCGCTCGGGGCCAGCGTGTCGCCTCCGGCGAACTGAATGGACACGGTTGCCCCGCTGGGACCGACCGAGAGCGTCGAGACGGAGACGCCGGTCAGCGGATCGGTCAGCGTCTGACCGACACCCAACGCGGCGTCGGAGAAGGACGTGGTGGCCGGGTTCGCGTCCACGAGCTTCGACTGCACGAGGCTCGAGAGCTCAGGGGCGATGCGGACCGACACGCCGTTGACGACCGGATCGCTCGAGGCGAAGTCGTCGAAGATCCCCCACGGCCGCCGGAGCTCGAGATTGAGGTACGTGCCATCGCCGCGCGAGACGCGCAGCATCCTTGGCGCGCTCGTCAGCTCGGCCGGAGCCAGGAGGTAGCTCCCACTCGAGGTCACGGTCTGCGTGTCTGCGAACCAGCCGAGCTGAGCCCGGTGCCAGTTCACCTGATGGCGGTCCGCCGCTCCGCCCATCACTGTGAACGGGTCGCCGTACTCGCTCTGTGTGCACGACCCCGTGAACGTCGTGCGAACGCCGCCGGAGGTGCAGGCGAGCGTGCTCGCGTGGTGGACGCCGAAGTTGTGGCCGAGCTCGTGAGAGACGGTTCGAAGCGTCATGGAGCCGTTGATCCAGCTCGAGGTGCCCGGAAGGTACGCGAGGCCGGACCAGCCGCAGCTCGCCGTCGACGGGAACGCGTAGACGACGTACTGGTAGCTCGAGAGCGGCACACCTGCGGCCGTCGCCTTCGAGCGCGCCTCGCTCGCCCAGCTCGTGTAAGCGCAGCCCGCGTTCGACGCAGAGAGCGTGTACCAGCCGAAGACGTCGCCGCTCAGCCCGAGCTGTCCATAGGAGGCGTCGCGGTAGTACTCGTCCACGGAGCTCGCGTTGTCGAAGACGACGCCGCGAACGTACGACGTCGTCCAGGGCTGGCTTATCGCGTTCGAGAAGTTGAAGAGCAGAACCGCAACCGACTTCGTTCCCGTTGCCGCAGCGACGACATCTCCGCCTGCAGGCTGGACGCCGCTCGCACCTGCAGCGAACGCTCCGCCTTGGTGCTTGCCTTTCACGCGGACCTTCTTGCCCGCAAGCGCATGCACGGGTGGCCCGGCCTCGACGAGCGGCACGACGCCGGCGACCCCGGTGTCCACCCCGGCGCCGAGATCCACCGCTGTCGTGAACGTGTCGCCGTGCCACGTGCGGAGCGTGCCCTGCAGCTCGGCCTCGCCGGATGCCGAGAAAGCGATCGGTACGACGAGGAGCGGGAGGACGAGCGCAACCAGGGCGAGCATGTGGCGGCGGCTCATCGCTCCCACCGTATGCGGGCTCCCGACCAGGTCAACCGGCCGTCGCGAAGATCACCCCTTCGGGGTCACCCGTCCGTTAGCCGAGTCCAGGCTGGGTGGTTGCACGATCCGCGCGGTGTCGATATCTTAGCGTAGTTAATGATTAGTGACGTTACGCTTACCTCGGATATCGTAGCCTCGGAGCTCAGGCCGGTGCTCCTCCGGCTGGCACGGGAGCTGCGCAAGGAGACCGAGCAGCTAGGAGTGACCGCCCGGCAGGCGACGCTCCTGTGGCTCGTCAAGCGGAGCCCCGGCCTGTCGCTGGCCGAGCTGGCCGCGGAAGAGGGGATCTCGCCTCCCGGCGCTCTCCGGCCACGTGGACCGCCTCGAGCGCGCGGGTCTGATCGAGCGGGTTCGCTCGAGCGAGGACCGGCGGCGCGTGGGGCTTCGCCTCACTGAGGATGGCGCTCGGCTGCTCCGGCGGGTGCGAGCGCGCCGCACTACCTGGCTCGCGACCCGCCTGCGTGAGCTCGAGCCGGACGAGCTGGCCGCCGTCGACGCCGCGATGCCCGCGCTTCGGCGACTGGTCGGCGACGTACGCATGAGCACGCTCTCGCTCGCGCTACGCGCGCGCACCTTCCGGAGTCTTGGCGAGCACCGCAACTACCGCATCTTCTTCACGGGTCAGCTCGTGTCGCTCGCCGGCTCGTGGATGCAGAACGTCGCGCTCGCCTGGCTCGTGCTCGAGCTGTCGGGCTCTCCGCTCGCGGTAGGCGCTCTCGTGTTCTGCCGGTTCGTTCCGTTCACCGTCTTCGGGCTCGCCGCCGGGGTCCTGGCCGACCGCATCGACTCGCGCCGGCTCGTCATGGGCACACAGGGCGCCGCACTGCTCGTGTCCATCGCACTTGCCGTCGTCACCCTGACCGGGACGGCCACGCTCCCCGTCGTCTACGTTCTCGCCGCCCTCGGCGGCGTCACGCTGGCCTTCGACGCCCCCGGGCGTCAGTCGCTCACGTACCAGATGGTCGGCCCGCGCGAGCTACCGAACGCGATCGCGCTGAACGCCGGCCTCTTCAACGGCTCGCGCGTGATCGGACCCGCGATCGCGGGAGTCGTCATCGCCGCTTTCGGCACCGGCGTCTGCTTCGTGCTGAACGCGTTCAGCTTCCTCGCCGTCCTCGCAGCGCTCGCGAGCCTTCGCCAGGAGCGAGCTCCACTTCGTCGAGCGCCACCCGTCCACGCGAATCGTCGAGGGCATACGGCACGCCCTCGCTTTTGTCCGCCGCGACCCGCAGCTTCGGGCCGTGCTCACCGTCGTCACGATCGTGAGCACCGTCGGTTTCAACTTCCATGTCCTCGTACCCCTCCTGGCGGCGGACACGCTCGAGGTGGGACCGGAGGGATTCGGCCTTCTGTCCGCGATCTTCGGCCTCGGTGCCCTCGTCGGGGCTCTCGTCACGGCGACGTTCCGCGGTGCGAGCTGGCGCCTCTTCGCGACTGGAGCAACCGGGTTCGGCGTGCTCGCGCTGGCGCTGGCGCCCGTGAGCAACGCCGTCCTTGCAGGTGCGCTTCTCTTCGGCCTGGGCGTCTCGTTCACGCTTTTCGCCGCGAATGCGAATGCCCTCGTTCAGCTCGCTGCGCCCGATCACCTGCGCGGACGGTTGATCGCCCTCTATCTGTTCGCCTTCGTGGGCCTCGCGCCGGCCGGCGGTCTCCTCACGGGCTGGCTCGCGAATCTCGGCGGAACGTCTCTGGCGTTCGCCGTCGCCGGCGCGACGTCGCTCGTCACGATCGGCGTCGCGAGCGCTCGTCGCGCGCGAGCTCAGACGCCGGGCACGGCGGTCGCGTCGCGCCCCTGACCCGTGCGGCGGAGGACGAGGTACGCGATCGCGATGGCGACGAGCGTGAGGCCGAGCATCATCGCTGCAGTCGCATTCACCTCCGGGGAGACGCCGAAGCGGAGCTGCGAGAAGATGTAGATCGGCAGTGTCTCGCGGTCGACTCCGGCGACGAAGAACGACGTATAGAAGTCGTCGAACGAGAAGGTGAAGGCGAGGAGCCCGCCGGCGAGGATAGCCGGGGCAAGCCGCGGAAGCGTGACCTGACGAAACGTCGAGAGCGGCCCCGCGCCGAGGTCGTACGAGGCCTCTTCGAGCGATTGACCCATTCCGACGAAGCGCGCCCGGACGATCAGCGCCACCACCGAGGAATTGAAGACGACGTGTGCAACGAGGATCGTCCAGATGCTGAGCGGCGACTCGACGCCGATAAGAGCGCCCGCCTCGACGAAGAAGATGAGCGCGGAAATCCCGAACACGATCTCGGGTGTCACGAGCGTCATGTAGGCGAGCGCGTCGATCGGAACGCGAACCCAGGGTCGCATTCGCGACAGGGCGAGGGCGAGCAGAGTCCCCAGGACACAGGCGATCACGGCGTTCAGCGAGGCGACGATCAGGCTCGTCTCGAGCGCGTTCCGAATGTCCTCGTTTCGGAGCGCCACTCCGAACCACTTCGTCGAGAACCCCTCCCAGTAGAGGGCCTGTCGGCCGCCGTTGAAAGCGAGGACGACGATCACCGCGATCGGGGCGTAGAGCAGCAGGTACACCAGCAGGACATGCGCCTGGAGAAACCGCCTACCCACCGAACTGCTCCTGGCGGCCGAGGAGTCGTGCGTAGAGGAGCAGGGCGACGGTCATCGCGCCGATCACGACCATCGAGATCGCTGCGCCGAACGGCCAGTCGCGGGCTTCGCCGAACTGCTGCGCGATGAGGTTGCCGACGTAGAAGACCTTCTCGCCCCCGAGGATCGAGGGGATCAGGAACTCGCCCGTCAGCGGGATGAAGACGAGCAGCGAGCCCGCGAGAACGCCCGGAAGGACGAGGGGCAGCGTCACGCGGAAGAACGCCCGAATAGGGCTGTCGCCGAGGTCTTGCGCTGCCTCGACGAGCGTCCAGTCCATCCGCTCGAGCGCCGCGTAGAGCGGCAGGATCATCAGCGGCAGGTAGTTGTAGGCGACCCCGATGTAGATCGCCTTCGTCGAGTAAAGAAGCTCCTGCTCCTCGACGTATCCGCTCATCCCGAGGGCCCGGAAGAGCGGGAACTCGGGATCGAGCATGATCAGCCACGAGTACGTGCGAATGAGGAAGCTCGTCCAGAAGGGGACGATGACGAGCAGGAGCAGGAAGGTCTTGTGCTTCGCGTAGCGCGCAAGGTAGTAGGCGAACGGGAAGCCGACGAGGAGCGTGGCGCCCGTCCCGATGAGCGAGAGCTTCAGCGTCCGGAGGAAGATCTCGCCGTAGAGGGGGTCCCAGAGATAGCGGTAGTTCGCGATGTTCCAGTTGAATGCGACGTCGGTGAAGCCCGACACCTCCGCAAAGCTGTAGGCCGCCATGATCCCGAGCGGGCCGATGAAGAACACGACGTACCAGGCAATGGCCGGGAGGGCGAGCCAGCCCGGATAGCGAGGGCCGCCGGCGCCGGCGCGGGACTGCCCGCGCCGGCGCTTCACTGGAGCGACTTCCGTCGCCATGGTGCTATGCGCTCTTGAACTCGGTCCAGATCCGCTCGCGACTCCGCGTCCCCTTCGCCGACACGTTCGCCGACACGAGCTTCTTTACGAGGTTCGGCGGTGGGAAGACGTCGGTGTTGTTGAAGACACTCTTCGCGAGCACGCCACGGAGGAGATTGCGCTTGAGCGGCGACCCGTAGTACGTGAACGACGTCTCCTGGGCGTTGACCCGCGGCTGGTAGCAGAAGTCGATCCACTTGTGGGCCGCATCCGGGTTCTTCGCCCCGGCCGGGATGACGTACGCGTCGATCCAGAACTCGGCGCCCTCGCCCGGGATGACGTACTCCGCACGCGGCCGCTCTCCGATGATGACTGCGCTGTCCCCGTTCCACGCCATTCCGCCGTACGCGTTGCCGCGGATGATCTTCTGCTTGAGGTTGACCGAGTCGATCGAGTGCACGAACGGCTTCAGGTCGATCAGGAACTTCCGCGCCTTGTCGAGCTCGCTCGCCGAGTCGGAGTTGTACGAGTAGCCCATCATCATCAGCACGGCGCCGATGTTCTCGAGGCTGCCGTCGAGGAGGGTGAACTTCTTCGGGTACTTCCTGAAGAGCGCGTAGATCTGCTTCCAGGTCGTCGGGCGTTCCTTGATCAGGTCCTTGCGGTAGACGAAGCCGGTCGTCCCCCAGTCCTTCGGAATCGACCATTCGTTCTTCGCGTCGTAGGGAAGGCCGAAGAACTTGGGGTCGATGTTCTTCCTGACGTTGGGCAGTTTCTTGAGATCGATCTTCTCGAGGAGCTCCTCCTCGATGAGGATCCGGACCATGTACTCGGTCGGGACCGCAAGGTCGTAGCCACGCGCTCCCGCGTTGAGCTTGGCGAGCATCGTCTCGTTCGAGACATAGAAGCTCTTCTTGACCTTGATTCCCGTCGCCTTCGTGAAGTCCGCGTACGTCTTCGGGTTCACGTACCCGGCCCAGTTGTAGTAGTGGAGAACCTCGGCGTCGGCCGCCGCGAGCGCGCCACCGGTGAGACGTCCTCCGCTTGCTGCCGCCAAAGCCGCAAACCCAGCGGCGGCCACGAACCCCTTTCGATTCAACGGTCGTTCCCAGAGCGACTCTTCAGTCATCACGCAACCTCCTCCATCCTCTCGAGTTCGAGGGCCTCGTCGTCTGCCCAGCTCAGGTAGATCCGATCACCTTCGCGCAGTGACTCGGCAGCCGTGGCGCCCTTCGTCCGCTGCTCCCGCACCATCACTTCCTGTCCGTCATCCGTCCGTACCAGGCACTGCACGGCGGGACCAACAACCATCGTCGTGACGACGACCGCCTCGAGCGCATGGTCGGCGGCCGGCATGCTCGCGGCTCAAGCGAAGGTGCTCGGGTCGAACCGCTACGACACCCTCCTGCTCGCCGGATGAAGTTCGTGTCGCCGATGAACCCTGCGACGAACTCCGTCGCCGGACGGTCGTAGATCTCGCCCGGCGGGCCGAGCTGCTCGATGCGCCCCTGGTTCATCACCGCCACGCGATCGGACATCGCGAGCGCCTCCTCCTGGTCGTGGGTCACGTACACGAACGTAATCCCGACCTCCTCCTGGATCCGCTTGAGCTCGATCTGGAGCTCCTTCCGCACCTTCAGGTCGAGGGCGCCGAGCGGCTCGTCGAGCAGGAGCACGCGCGGGTTCATGACGAGGGCGCGGGCGAGCGCGACGCGCTGCTGCTGTCCGCCCGAGAGCTGGCGCGGCTTGCGCTTCTCGAACCCGCCGAGTCGCACGAGCTCGAGCATCTCGAGCGCCCGCGTTCGCCGTTCCCTCCGGCCGAGCCCTCGCTGCTTCAGTCCGTACGCGACGTTCTCGAGCACGTTCAGGTGCGGGAAGAGCGCGTACGACTGGAAGACCGTGTTCACCTCTCGCTTGTATGCGGGTAGCCGCGACACGTCTCGGCCGCCGATCCGCACCTCGCCCTCGTCCGGGCGCTCGAAACCCGCGATCAACCGCAGGGTCGTGGTCTTGCCGCAGCCCGAGGGCCCGAGCAGCGAAAGAAACTCCCCCGGCTGCACGGTGAGATCGATCCCGTCCACCGCGGCGACGTCGCCGAACCGCTTCGTGACATCCACGAGCTCGACGTCGGCAGCCTCCGCGCTCGGCTCGGGCGGGTTCAGTAGCTCGGTGGACTGATGATCCACATGACCTCCGCCAAGTCTCCGCCGATGTTCGTCAGCCGATGAGGAGTCGAGCTCCGGTAGTCGATCGAGTCGCCGGTCGAAAGCTCGAAGATCTGGCTGTCGAGCTGCAGCGACACGATTCCGGCGAGGACGACGAGCAGCTCCTCCGAGTCGCCGTGCGTGTACGGCTCGTCACCGGTCGAGCCCCCGACATCGAGCTCGCCGACGATCACCTGGAGATGCTCGAGCGGCCGCGGAGTCAGCATGAACTTGCGCCCGAGCGTTCCGAAAGCCAGCGCCGGCCGTCCCTCGCGCCGAAGCACCCGCGGCCTGCTTGTCGACCCGTTCGGCTCGAAGAGATCGGCAACGTTGACGCCCAGCGCGACGGCAATGCGCTTCAGCGACGCGACGCTCGCATTTGCCCTGCCGCGCTCGACCTGGCTCAAGAAGCTCTCGGAGAGGCCCGCCCGGTCGGCAACGGTCTTGAGCGTCACCCGGCGGAGCTTCCGGATTGCGCGGAGCCGCTCGCCGACGTCGACGCGCGTCTCTTCAAGTGTCTGCAGGCTCATCGAAGAAAACTGAAGCGACACTACTGCGCGCTTCAGCCCGATGCAACTGGGCTGGCGGCACTCGTCGCTCCAGATGTTCCGTGTCGGTGCCCCCGCGGCCTCCTCGTCGTCATGATCGCCGGGTGGAGTCTTTTCGGACGCCCGACGAGCGTTTCGAAGGATTACCGGGGTACTCGTTCGAGCCGCGGTACCTCGACAACCACGGACTTCGGATGCACTACGTGGAGGAAGGCGCGGGCGACCCGGTGCTGCTGCTCCATGGGGAGCCGAGCTGGGCGTACCTCTACCGGAAGCTGATCCCGCCGCTCGCGGAGGTCGCTCGGGTCGTCGCGCCCGACTACTTCGGCTTCGGCCGCTCGGACAAGCCGACAAGGATCGAGGACTACTCCTACGACTTCCACTACGGCTCGATCGAGCGGCTTGCGGACGAGCTCGACCTGCGGGAGGCGACGGTCGTCGTGCAGGACTGGGGCGGGCCGATCGGTCTGCGACTCGCGGTCGAGCGCCCGGATCGCGTCGCACGGCTCGTGATCCTGAATACGGGGATCGGCGCCGGCCGGGCTCCCTCGCCCGAGTGGCTGCGCTTCCGCGAGTTCATGCGACGCGTCGGGTCGGACCTCGTCCCGGGACAGCTCGTGCAGATCTCGTGCGTGAGCGAGCTCTCCGAGGAGGTGCTCGCCGGCTACAACGCGCCCTTCCCGACGCCGGAGTCGAAGGCGGGCGTCCTCGCCTTCCCCGAGCTCGTGCCCACCGAGATCGACCATCCGTCGGCGGCGAAGATGCTCGAAGTGCGCGACGCGCTCGCGCGCTGGGAGAAACCGACGCTCGTGCTGTTCTCCGACTCCGACCCGATCTTCACGCCCGACGCCGCCGAGCGCATGGCCGCACGCATCCCGGGCGCGGGGCCAGCAGAGATCGTGCCGGGGGCGGGACACTTTCTCCAGGAGGAGAAGGGCGAGGAGATCGCCGAGCGGATCGTCCGCTTCCTCGCCGACCAATCGCGGTGACAGTCAGGGGCTTTGCCGTACTCAGGCGACGGTCCAGGTGTCGCCCGAGTGCAGGAGCGCGGCGAGGTCGCCTTCGCCTGACGTCTCGCGCGCGGCGTCGAGCTGCTCGCTCATCAAGTCGTCGTACACCGGGCGCTCGACGCTGCGGAAGACGCCGAGCGGCACCGCGCCCTCGGTCTCGAAGGTGATCCGGGAGAGCGCGAACGCGAGACTCGGCTCGCGCTGGCCCGCGTCGTGGACGAGCAGCGTCGTCTCGTCCACCGCGGCAGCCTCGACGACGCGCGCCGACCCGTCCGCGATCCTGCACGACGCCCTTCTCCCCCTCGGCGCCGAAGCGGATCGGCTCGCCGTGCTGGAGGTAGATCCGGTTTCCCTTCTCCTCCCGGACGAAGTCGAAGGCGCCGTCGTTGTAGATGTTGCAGTTCTGGAGGATCTCGACGAACGCCGAGCCGCGGTGGCGCGCGGCGGCCCCGAGAACCTCGGTGAGCCCCTTCTTGTCCGTGTCGATCGCCCGCGCGACGAACGACGCCTCGGCGCCGATCGCGATCGAGAGCGGGTTGAACGGGTGGTCGAGCGAGCCCAGCGGCGTCGACTTCGTCACCTTGCCGAGCTCGGAGGTCGGCGAATACTGGCCCTTCGTCAAGCCGTAGATCTTGTTGTTGAAGAGCAGGATCTTGAGATTGACGTTGCGGCGGAGCGAGTGGATCAGATGGTTGCCGCCGATCGAGAGCGCGTCGCCGTCGCCGGTGACAACCCAGACGGACAAGTCCGGGCGAGACACGGCGAGGCCGGTCGCGATTGCCGGCGCGCGGCCGTGGATCGAGTGCATCCCGTAGGTCTGCATGTAGTACGGGAAGCGCGCGGCGCAGCCGATTCCGGAGACGAAGACGATCCGCTCGCGCGAGAGACCGAGCTCCGGCATGAAGCCCTGGATCACGTTCAGGATCGCGTAGTCCCCGCAGCCGGGGCACCAGCGGACCTCCTGATCCGACTTGAAGTCCTTCGCCGTGAGCTGGACGAGCCCATTGCCGTTCCCGCTCATCGTCTCCTCTCGTTTCCTCGCTTGAAGTTGCCGGTCGCCCTGGCCATGAGCAGCTGCAGCTCCTGCCCGGTGCACTCCGGAGCCAAGGCGAGGAAGTTCTCCGCGAGCTTCCCTGCGAGCACCGTGGCCGGCCGCCCGTTCCAGAAGATGGCGACCGTGCCGTCCTTCCGCTGCCGGAACGTGAACGGCTGCTCCTTCAACAGCAACCCGCGCCGGTCGAGCGCCCTCTTCTTCGGTCTCACGAGTCCACCAGCGCCGTGATCGCGTCCTCGAGCTCCGCCGCGCGGAACGGGCGGCCGCGGACCTTGTTGTAGCCCACCGCATCGACGAGGAACTCGGCCCGGACGAGCATCCGCAGCTGGCCGAGGTTGATCTCGGGGATGAGCACCTTGTCGTACGCGCGGACGACCGCGCCGGTGTTGCGCGGGAACGGGTTCAGGTGGTTGAGATGCGCAGTCGCGACGTTGCGCCCGGTCGCGCGCACACGCCGCGCGGCGGCTCCGATAGCGCCGTAGGTCGAGCCCCAGCCGAGGACGAGCGTGTCGGCGCCGTCGGGGTCGTCGACCTCGAGCTCCGGGATGTCCGCCGCGATTCCCGCGACCTTCGCGGCCCGCAGTCGCACCATGAGGTCGTGGTTCTCGGGGTCGTACGAGACGTTCCCGGTCTCGTCCTCCTTCTCCAGCCCGCCGATCCGGTGCTCGAGTCCCGGCGTTCCCGGAATCGCCCACGGGCGCGCGAGGGTCTCCGCATCGCGCCTGTACGGGAGGAACGTCTCGCCGTCGTTCGGCTCTGTGGCGAACTCGGTCGAGATGTCGGCGAGCGCGCCGACCTCCGGTATCAGCCACGGCTCGGAGCCGTTGGCGAGGTAGGCATCCGAGAGGAGGAAGACCGGCGTTCGGTACTTGATCGCTATCCGGGCGGCCTCGATCGCCGCGTGGAAGCAGCCGGCGGGAGTCGAGGCTGCCACGACGGGCACCGGCGACTCCGAGTTGCGCCCGAACATGACCATCAACAGATCCGCCTGCTCGGGCTTCGTGGGCATACCGGTCGAAGGCCCGGCGCGCTGGATGTCGACGACGATCAGCGGCAGCTCGAGCGTGACTGCGAGCCCTACGGTCTCCGACTTCAGCACGATCCCGGGCCCCGCCGAGGTCGTCACGCCGAGCGCGCCGCCGAAAGCGGCGCCGAGTGCAGCGCCGGACGCCGCGATCTCGTCTTCGGCCTGGAACGTGCGCACGCCGAAGTGCTTCAGGTACGCGAGCTGCTCGAGGACCTCGGACGCGGGAGTGATCGGGTAGGCGCCGAGAAACAGCGGCAGCCCGGACAGCTTGCTCGCTGCGATCAGGCCGTACGTCAATGCCGTGTTCCCCGAGATCTGCCGGTACGTGCCCGGCTCGAGCTTGGCCGGGGCGATCTCGTACGAGACTGCGAAGTCCTCCGAGGTCTCGCCGTAGTTCCAGCCGGCCTTGAATGCCTTCGTGTTCGCCTCGGCGATCTCGGGCCGCTTCGCAAACTTCTTCTCGACGAACGCGAGCGTGCCCTCGACGGGCCGCTGGTAGAGCCAGGACATGAGCCCGAGCGCGAAGAAGTTCTTGGAGCGCTCCGCCTCGCGCGAGGTGATCAGATCGATCCCTTTGAGCGCCTCGACCGTCATCGAGGAAAGCGCGACCTCGTGGACGTGGAAGTCACGCGAGCGAGCCATCCTCGAGCGGGTTCGACCCGTAGCCCGCTTTCTGCAGGTTGCGTTCGTTGAAGGCGTCGGTGTTGACGATCACGGTGCCGCCCTTGGCGAGGTCGCCCATGTTCACCTTGAGTGCGGCCGGGTTCATGGCCACGAGGACGTTCGGCTGGTCGCCCGGCGTGAGGATGTCGTGGTCGGCGAAGTGGACCTGGAACCCCGAGACGCCCGGCAGCGATCCGGCGGGCGCGCGAATCTCGGCGGGGAAGTCCGGGAGCGTCGCCAGGTCGTTTCCGAAGACCGCCGTCTCGCTCGTAAAGCGATCGCCGGTGAGCTGCATGCCGTCGCCGGAGTCGCCCGCGAAGCGGATCACGACCCGCTCGAGCTGTTCGACAGGCTTGGTCTTCGCGATGACTCAGGTATAGCGCACGCAGCGGGCCTGCGCGCGAGCCGTGGGGAAGGATCGGTCGCGCGGGTCGTAGACTGACCAGCTGATGACGGTCTGCGTGCGCTGCGGGCACCAGAACCGTGCGGAGGCCCGGTTCTGCGATTCGTGCGGCGCTCCGGTGGAAGGCCCAAGCGAGCCGCAGGAGCGCCGCAAGCTCGCCACCCTCCTCTTCTGCGACATGTCCGGCTCGACGGCCATGGGCGAGCGAGTCGATGCCGAGTCGGTCCGCGACCTCATGTTCAGCTACTTCCACGAGATGCGGGGGGCGATCGAGCGCCACGGCGGGACGGTGGAGAAGTTCATCGGCGACGCCGTCATGGCCGTCTTCGGCGTCCCGGTCGCCCACGAGGACGACGCTCTGCGTGCGGTGCGCGCCGCCTGGCGAGATGCAGGAGCGCCTGGAACGCCTCAACGCCGAGCTCGAGCAGCGCTTCGGCTCCAAGATCGCGCTCCGCATCGGCCTCAACACGGGCGAGGTCGTCGCCGGCGACGCGACCCTGCGGCAGGCGCTCGTCACGGGCGATGCGGTCAACGTTGCGGCCAGGCTCGAGCAGGCCGCCTCCCCGGGCGAGATCCTCATCGGCGAGGCGACCTTCAGGCTCGTCCGCAACGCAGTCTCCGCCGAGCCCGTCGCGCCGCTCGAGCTGAAAGGCAAGTCCGAACCGCTACCCGCCTACCGGCTCACCCACGTCGAGGCGGAAGCTCCCGCCCGTGTGCGTCGCCTCGACATGCCCATGGTCGGGAGAGACGGCGAGCTTGCGCTGCTGCGGGACAAGCTCGCAGAGGCGGCCGCCGGACACTGCATCCTCGCAACCGTCGTCGGCGAGCCGGGAGTCGGCAAGTCGCGGCTTGCGGCCGAACTGGTGTCGCACGCCCAGGACGAGTTCCGGATCCTCGCGGGCCGCTGCCTACCCTACGGCGAGGGCATCACCTACTGGCCGATCGCCGAGATCGTGCGCCAGGCAGCGGGGATCCGAGACGAGCAAACGCGCGACGAAGCGCTCGCTCGCATCGGCGCGATCCTTGCCGAGGACGACGCGCACGTCGTCGCTCAGGCGATCGGACTGGTCGAAGGCAATGCTTCGACCGACGAGATCGCCGGCGCTCTGCGCGGGCTCATCCGCGCGCTCGCCGGCCGGCAGCCGCTTCTCCTCTTCGTGGACGACATCCACTGGGCAGAAGACGGTGCTTCTTGGATTTTCTCGCCCGCCTCCCGCAGGCGCTGGTCGACGCGCCCGTGCTCCTCCTCTGTCTCGCCCGCCGCGAGCTCGTCGAGGAACACCCGGAGTGGGACGCGACGCTTCGGCTGGAGCCGCTCGACGAGTTCTCCTCGAACGCGCTCGTCGCGCAGCTGTTCGGCGGCGAGGCAGCGCTCCCCGAGGGGCTCGCGGCGCGCGTGGCAGACGCCGCGTCCGGCAACCCGCTCTTTGTCGAGGAGCTCGTCGGAATGCTGATCGACGACGGCCTGCTCGCGCGCGAGAACGGCGGCTGGGTCGCGAGCCGCGACCTCGCCGACATCGCGATCCCGGCGACGTTGCGAGAGCTGCTCGGCGCGCGCCTCGACCGGCTCCCGGCAGGCGAGCGCTCCGCGCTCGAGCGGGGCGCCGTCGAGGGCCAGGTCTTCCACCGGGGAGCCGTCATCGAGCTGTCGGAGGAGCGCAATCGCGCCACCGCTCCGGCGGAGCTTCACTCGCTTTCGGAGCGCGAGTACCTGCGCACCGACCCGCGCCGACTTCGTGGACGAGGCCGCCTTCCGGGTTCGCCATATCCTGATCCGCGACGCCGCCTACGAGGCGATTCCGAAGAAGCTGCGCGCGAGCCTCCACGAGCGCTTCGCCGACTGGCTCGAGGCAAAGGCCGGCGAGCGAGCATCCCGAGTACGACGAGATCCTGGGCTACCACCTCGAGCAGGCGTATCGGTATCGGAGCGAGCTCGGGCCGACCGAGCGACGCCGACCGCGCCACCGGCGCTCCGTGCCGCCGAGAAGCTCGAGCGCGCCGGGCTGCGAGCGTTGCATCGCCGCGACTCGCGAGCTACGACCCAGCTCCTGTCGCGTGCCGCGGCACTGCTGCCCGGACGAAGAGCGAGACTCGCCTGGAGCTACTGCAGTTCATCGGCCGAAGAGCTGGGTACATGGTGGAGTTCGAGCGATCTCTGACGACCGCGTACCGCCGGTGTTCGAGGGCGCGAGCGGCTCGGGAACGATCTCGCTCGCCGCACGGCTCGTCTCATCGGCTCTCTGATGCAGGCTCTGGATCGAGCCCGACTTCGGGGTTAACTGAGATGCTGGCCGGAGGTCGACCAGTTGCGGTCGGTCTTCGAGAGCTCTCGCCGACGAGCCGGGAATCGCCCGCTCGCACGACATGCGTGCCCTCGGTGTACTTCACCAGGGGCAGTTTCGAGACTGCGCAGCGCGAGGCCGAGCACGGCGATCCGAGGTGTTTCGGACGGCTCGGCGATCGAAGCTGGCCATGGTGGAGCAGTTCTGGTACCTCGCTTGGGCGGCTGCGAACGGGCCGATGTCCGGTCGAGGACGGCCTGTGCCAGCTGCGCCGTGGATCCTGCCGAGGCGGGCGACGACGCCGGCGTCGATGGGCACACGCACTACTCGCTGGCGCGGCTCGAAGCGAAGAGAGGACGGTTCGATCATCGCGCGTGAGCTCGCCGAGCATGCGCTTGCTGTCTTCGAGGACACAGGCATGTCTTCTCGGCGTGGTACCCGCTCTGTCGCGGCAAGATCGAGTTTCTGGCAGGCGATGCGCAGCGCGCCGAGCGGGAGCTACGTCGAGCTTCGAGCCTGCTCGAGGCCATGTCGGACTTCCCCGTCTTGGCGAACGCCGCGGCCTGCTCGCGTCGCTGCTCGTGGAGCAGGGGCAGTCTCGAGGAGGCCGAGACGTGGTCGCGCAGGCCCGAGATTGGTCGCCGAAGGATCAGCCGATCCAGCACG
This sequence comes from uncultured Actinomycetes bacterium, assembly GCA_963746435.1. GTDB lineage: Bacteria > Actinomycetota > Thermoleophilia > Gaiellales > Gaiellaceae > GMQP-bins7. The sequence continues at coordinate 43,381 of CAVVAZ010000008.1, read as the reverse complement.
CGCGATGGCGGGCGGTGCGAGCGGCTGCTCGCCCGCCGTGGAGATCGCGCGCGCCGAACCGCTCGCCCGGGAGGCAGTCGCGCTGGCCGAGCAGACCGACTTCCTCGAGCTTCAGGGCGACTGCCTCGTTGCTCTCGGTGGACGTGCTGCGCTACGCGGATCGGGACGCGGAGGCGACGCAATGGCGTCTCGAGCAGGCGCTCGAGCTCTACGAGCGCAAGGGCAACGTCGTCCTCGCCGAGAGAACGCGCACGCTCCTGGCGGAAGTCACCTCGGGGCGGTAGCCGGGCGCGCCTGAGAGCCGCCTTCGTCGCTCTCGATGAAGATGTGACCGGCGTTCAGGAGCGCCTCGCGCCGACGGCGCACCATCCAGGCCATGACGAGCACCCCGACGCCGAGCCCGGCCAGCACGTACCAGTTCGACCAGCGAATGGGGTACGGAGGAAGCGGTCGATACTGGTAGTAGACGACGGCAGCGAGACCGACGATGCCGGTGAGTGGAACGAGACCGTGAAGCCAGATGCTGAATTCGTCTCGGCGCTCGCGCCAGTAGAAGGCGACGGTCGACGCGCACACCGCGATGTAGATCAGCATCGAAGGAACCGTGAGAGCGACCGCAGCGACGCCGAGCGCCGTCAGCAAATCCCACTTCCAGCCCGCGAGAAGCGCAGCCGCTGTTCCCAATCCAATGATCGCGGCGATGGCGACGTGAGGCGTTCGATAGGTCGGGTGCGTGCGCGAGAAGACCACCGGAATGGCGCCGTTGCGACCGAGTGCGTAGACGATCCGGCTCGCTGCGTTTACGACCGCATTGCCCAGCCCGAGCAGCGAGTTGAGGATGGCAAGAAAGATGAGCGTCCAACCCGCACCCCAGTAGATGTCCCCGAGCTCGACCCACGGATTTCCGGCTGCGAAGGCGGCATCCGTGAACTCGTCGAACCCGAATCCCACGACCGTCGCGTAGGAACCGAAGGTGACGAAGAGTCCGATCGCGAGCGTCGTCCAGACGATTGCTCGGGGCACTGTCCTGCGAGGATCTCGCGCCTCTTCGGCGAGTGGGGCTGCTCCTTCGAAGCCCACGAACACCAGGATCGCGAGCACGAGCCCCTTGAAGTAGAAGTCGAAGTCGCTACCAAGTGCCTCGCCGGGATCGAAGACACGCAGCGTGTTCTCGCCCGAGTTCGAGAGAACCATCCAGACGGCGAGCGCCCCGAACAACGCGATCTCCACCGCTCCCAGCACGATGGCCGCGTTCATTGCCAGGCGAATGCCGCGATACGCGAGGATGAGCATGAGGCCCGCCGCGACGAGCATCCACAGCCACCAGGGTGACCCTTCCCAGCCCAGGCCTCGCTGCTCGTTCGTCATCACGTCTTGCACGACGAAGGACGTCGAGATCAGGATCAGCGTCATGCCCGCCGGGATCGACAGGAGGTAGAGCCACCCCACCAGAAACCCCGCCTTTGGCCCGAGCCCACGGGCCGTGTAGGCGTACCAGCCGCCGGCAGAAGGAACGTGCTTGGCCATCTGAGCGAGTGAGCTTGCAACGCAAAGGCAGATGGCAAGCGCCACGAGGATGAAGAAAGGCAAAGCGGGGCCGGAGAACGCGACGACGACCAGCAAGCCGAGTGCAAGCGCCGTGGCAGGCGCCATGTTCGTGAGCGACTGAAAGACGAGGTGGCGCAGCCCGATCGACCGCTCGTCCAAGTGATCGAAATCGCCCCCTGGTCGCCCCGCCGCAGACGCCATCGGCGCCATCATCCCATTCGAAATGGACGTGTGACAAACGTCGCGCTCTTCCCCACCGACCTAGGATTTCTGGATGCGGTGTCCTGAGTGCGGGCAGGAGAATCCCGAAGCCGCGCGTTTCTGCAACTCGTGCGCCGCCCCGCTCGGGCCCGAGGCGCCTGAGCGCCGGAAGCTCGCCACCCTGCTCTTCTGCGACATGTCCGGCTCGACGGCGATGGGCGAGCGCGTCGATGCCGAGTCGGTCAGAGATCTCATGTTCAGCTACTTCCACGAGATGCGGGGGGCGATCGAGCGCCATGGCGGGACGGTGGAGAAGTTCATCGGCGACGCGGTCATGGCCGTCTTCGGCGTCCCGGTCGCCCACGAGGACGACGCTCTGCGCGCGGTGCGGGCGGCCTGGAGATGCAGGAGCGCCTCGACGAGCTTGAACGCCGAGCTCGAGCAGCGCTTCGGCTCCGAGATCGCGCTCCGGATCGGCGTCAACACGGGCGAGGTCGTCGCGGGCGACGCGAGCCTGCGGCAGGCGCTCGTCACCGGCGATGCGGTCAACGTCGCCGCGCGGCTCGAGCAGGCGGCCTCGCCGGGCGAGATCCTGATCGGGAGGCGACCTTCAGGCTCGTGCCGCGACGCGGTCGAGGCCGAGCCAGTCGCCCCGCTCGTGCTGAAGGGCAAGTCCGAGCCGCTGCCCGCCTACCGCCTGCTCGAGTCGAGGAGGCGGCGCCGGCGCGGGCACGCCGCCTGGACACCCCGCTCGTCGGCCGTGACGCACGAGCTCACGCTGCTCGAGGCGAAGCTCGCCGACGCGCTGCGGGGCGGCCGACGCTCGCCACGGTCGTCGGCGAGCCGGGCGTCGGCAAGTCGCGCCTCGCTGCCGAGCTCATCGCACGCGCGCAGGCCGACTTCCAGATCCTCTCGCGGGCCGCTGCCTCCCCTACGGCGAGGGCATCACCTACTGGGCGATCGCCGAGATCGTGCGCCAGGCGGCCGGCATCCGCGACGAGCACTCGCGCGAGCAGGCGCTCGCGCGCATCGAGCGGCTCGTGCCGCGCGAGGTGGCCGCCGTCGTCGGGCAGGCGGTCGGATTAGCCGAAGGCGAAGCCGGAACGGACGAGATCGTCGCTGCGATCAGGGAGCTCGTCGCGGTCGCTGGCTCGAGCGAGCGCCCGGTACTTCTCTTCGTCGACGACATCCACTGGGGGGAATCGGCTCTGCTCGACCTGCTCTCGAGCCTTCCCGCGGAGCTGCCGAGGCACGCCGCTCGCGGTCCTGTGCCTCGCGCGACCGGAGCTCCGCGAGCAGCAGCCCGACTGGGAGACGACCGTCAGCCTCGAACCGCTCGAAGAAGGCGCGTCCGTCACTCTGGTCGAGCACCTGCTCGGGGAGGCAACGTTGCCGGCCGGCCTGGCCGAGCGGGTCTCGCAGGCTGCCGCCGGCAACCCGCTCTTCGTCGAGGAGCTCGTCGGCATGCTGATCGACGACGGGCTCATCGAGCGCCGGAACGGGGGCTGGAAGGCTGACGTCGGTCTCGCCGAGCTCCGGATCCCCGCCGACGCTCCGCGAGCTGCTCGGAGCACGCCTCGATCGGCTGCCCCGAGGCGAGCGGTCTGCGCTCGAGCGCGGCGCCGTCGAAGGACAGCTCTTCCACCGCGGCGCGGTCGCCGCGCTGTCGGAACCGAACGAAAGGATCGGGCTGCCCGACTGCCTGAATGCTCTCGTCGAGAGGGAGTTCCTGCGCCGCGCTCCCGCGGGCTTCGCGGACGAGGCTGCGTATCGCGTGAGGCACATCCTGATCCGTGACGCGGCCTACGAAGCCATACCGAAGAAGCTCCGCTCCGAGCTCCATGCGCGGCTGGCGGACTGGCTCGAAGCGAAGGTGGGCGAGCGGGCGACGGAGCTCGAAGAGATCCTCGGCTACCACCTCGAGCAAGCGTTCCGGTACCGCGAGGAGCTCGGGCCCGTCACACCCGCGGATCGGATCCTCGCGACGCGAGCGGCAGAGCGCCTGGGAGCGGCGGGCACGCGCGCCCTGGCCCGCCGCGACGCAGGCGCTGCGGTCAACCTCCTACTTCGCAGCGCCGACCTACGACCTGCGCAGGACTCGACACGTCTCGAGTTCAAGGAGTCGGCCGCCCACCTGCTCGTCGAGGCGGGCGATCTCGAGCACGGTTCCTCGGTCTTCGGACTCGCGCTCGAGGAGGCTGTCGCGGCAGACAACGGGGCGCTGGCGGCCCGCCTCGAGATGTTCCACGTGTGGACCCGGCTTCTCCTCGATCCCGGCGCAGGCGCCGCGACGATGTTCGAGGTCGGAGACCGCCTCGAGCCGGCCTTGGTGGAAGCACGAGACGATCTCAGCCTGGCCAAGCTCCACGACATGCGCGCCTACGTGTACGACCTGCGCCGTCTGTCGGCGGAGGTGGTGCGCGAGACGGAGATCGCGATCGCACACGCCCGACGAGCCGGTAGTCGGTTTTACGAGCTCGAGCTGCACTGGTGGCTCTTCTGGCAGCTTGCGCAAGGGCCGACACCGGTCGAGCAGGCCATCCAGCGTTGTCACGAGCTACGTGACCACCTCGAAGGCGACGAGGCAGCAGAGGCGACCTTCTTCGAGTCGCTCGCCCAGCTCGAGGCGATGCGCGGCCGGTTCGAGGACGCACGACGCTCGATCGCTGCGAGCATCGAAAACCGTGACCGGCTCGGCCTGCACCTCCTCACGGCGAAGTACGCGCTGCCCGCGCTTGGAATGATCGAGCTGCTCGCGGGTGACCCCGCAGCCGCGGAGCCGCCGCTTCGCCGCGCATGCGAGGAAGCGCTGCAGAGCGGTGACCGCGAGGTGTCGTCGAACGCGGCAAGCCTGCTGATCGAGGCTCTGCTCGTTCAGGATCGCCCGGCCGACGCCGAGCCGCTCCTGGCGATCGCCGAGCACGCGATGGGGGAGATGCGGTGGCGCCGCACGTTCGCTCACTTTCCGCTCGAGCTGGAATCCTGATCGCGCACACCGACTATCTATCCGCAGCCGACGCAGCACGGAAGGCCGTCGAGCTCGCCCTCGCGACGGACGACATCAACCTCCAAGCAACCGCCCAGCTCCGTTTCGCCGAGGCCCTCTCGGCGGCAGGTTGTCCCGAAGACGCACATGCGGCAGCCGAGGTTGCGCTCGCCCTCTACGAGAGGAAGGGCAACGTCGTCCTGGCCCAAACTGCCCGCGAGTTTCTCGCGCGACTCTCCACCTGAGCAACTGCGGTAAACGATCCGTCCGCCCTCAGAGCTCGGTGCCTCGTCGTTCGACGGTCGGTGAAGACGCGCGGTACGGGGTGCGAGAGACTGCGGGCAGCCGATGCGCCGCACCGTCGCCCCGATCTACGCGCTGATCTTCCTCGAGACGCTCGTCTGGATCGCGATGGTGCCACTCGCGCCGACCTTCGCGGACGAGCTGAGTCTCACCGGAGTCGAGACGGGGATGATCCTCGCCGCGTCCAGCCTCGCTGCGCTCGTCGTCGCATTCCCCCTTGGATTGCTGGCGGACAGGCTCGGTGCGCGTCAGGTGACCATCGCGTCGGCGTTTCTCTTCACGCTCGCGACCCTCGGGCAGGGGCTGGCAGACGAGTTCTGGTCGTTGCTTCTCGGCCGCGCCGCCTTCGGCGTGGCGTTCGGTGCCGTCTGGGGAGCCGGCACCTCGTGGATCTCCGACTCGCTCAGCCACGACAAGCGTGCCGGCGCTCTCGGCGCCGCCACCACGGTGGCCGGGCTCGGGTTCACCGTCGGGCCGGTGCTCTCGGGCACCCTGGCGGATCGCTACGACACGGGGACGCCGTTCCTCGCAGCCGCGGTCGCGGCGGCGCTCGTCACGGTCTTCCTGTTCCTCGCAGCTCCTGCCGCCACCGGCGAGGTCACACGCCAACCGTTGCGCGACATGCTTCGCGTCGCGCGGGGAGACGAGCTCGTGCTCGCCGGCATCGCGATCATCGTGCTGATCGGCCTCGTCGGCGGGGGCGTGAACCTGCTCGTCCCGCTTCAGCTCCGGGAGAACGGGGTCTCGGCCGGCGAGATCGGCTTGCTCTTCTCGGCCGCGTCCGCCGTGTACACGGTCGTGAGCGCCGTCGTCGCGCGAATGGGCGCACGCTCGGCGACTCTTCGCGTCGCGGGCATGGCAGCGCTGCTCACCGGCTTGTCGATCGTGCTCGTCCTCTTCAGCAGCTCGACGATCGCGGCCGTCGCGTTCGTCCTCTTGCGAGCGCCGCCCTGGGCGACGATGGACACGATCATCTATCCGCTGGCGGCGGCCGGCGCAGATCGGTCCTCGCTCGGACGCGGCTCTGTCATGGGGCTCGTCATGCTCGGCTGGGGTGTCGCCTCGACGGCCGGCCCCCTCATAGCCGGCGGGATTGCGGACTCGGTCGGCATGCGGGCCGCCTACGCGGTGATGATCCTCATCTGCGTTCTCTTCGGCCTGTGGCTTCTCGTTACGGATCGAAGTCGGGGAGGCGCCCGAGCGCCCGAACAAGGCACCGCCGTCGACCTCGCGCGGTTGTACGGCGCCCGCGATGTCGACGAGCTGCGCTCCGAGTACGACCGCATCGCCCGGGCCTACGACGCCGAGCTCGTCGAGGGAATGGGGTACCGCTCGCCCGCTGCGGTCCTCGAGGTCGCGCAGCGGCTGCTACCGCGCGAGGGGCGAATTCTCGATGCAGGCGCGGGCACGGGTCTCCTCGGCGCCGCCATGGCCGAAGCCGGCTTCACGCGACTCGACGCGCTCGATCTCTCGACGGGGATGCTCGCGGAAGCGGCGCGCAAGAACGTGTATGGCGAGCTCCACCAGGCCAAGCTCGGGGACGAGCTCGCCTTCGGCAGCGCGGCCTACGACGGCGTCGTCGCCTCCGGGGTTCTCACCACCGGCCATGCGCCCGCAGAGAGCCTCGACGAGCTCGTGAGGGTCACGCGGGCGGGCGGGCACGTGATCTTCACCCTTCGGTCCGACCAGCTTCCGCCCGGATTCGAGGACAAGATCGCCGCGCTCGAGGACGCGGAGCGGTGGCAGCTCGTCGAGCGCGGCGACGAGTTCCAGGCGCTCCCGAGCGGCGAGCCCGAGGTCGTCGTCCGCGTGTGGGCCTTTCGCGTGCTGTGATCAGGTGCTCGCCGCGGTTGCGGCCACAGGCTCCGTGACGAGGGCTCGTCGCGCGTCGAAGATGTAGCCGAGGGTGTAGGCCATCACGTACGACACGAGCCGAGTCGTTACCCCGCCGTACCAGGAGGAGTCGACGAGCGGGTTGAGACAGACGACGTCGAAGCCGACGACGTTCGACCGTCCGACGATGACCTGCATGCACTCTCGGAACTCCTGCAGCGTGAACCCGCCGGGCTCGGGAAGCACCGTCCCCGGCACGATCGACCAGTCGAAGAAGTCGGTGTCGATCGTCACGTAGACGTTCTTTCCCTCCGGTGCATACTCGGCGACCGCTTCCGCCGGGCCCTTTCGGTGCATCTCCGAGCCGGGCACGACCACCGACCCGATCTTCTCCACCATCGCCAGCGACTCGCGCGAGACGAAGTTGCGGATCCCGAACTGCGTGATGCGCTCGACGAAGGGGAGCTCCGAGATCCGGTGGATCGGGCTCGAGTGCGAGTAGCGCGATCCGGCGACGGCGTCCCTGACGTCGAAGTGCGAGTCGAAGTGGATCACCTCGATGTCGCCCCACGGCTCCATGCCCCGCACGAGCGGGAAGGCGATGGAGTGGTCGCCACCGACGCTCGCCAGCACGGCGTTCCGGGCCGCGATCTGCCGCGCCACCTCGGTCGTGGTGTTGACGAACGCCTTGAGGTCGCCCACCGGGATCACGACGTCTCCGATGTCCGCCATGGTCACGCCGGCGAGATACTCCTTGCCGTCGTCGATGCAGTGGAAGCCGACGCACGGCTTGGTCGGATCGGGCGGACCGTCGAAGGGATTCCCGCCGTAGAAGAAGGTCGGGTTCGTGCGAACGGCGTTGGGGCCTTGAGACTGGCCGACCCGGCAGTACGGGATCAGCGAGCCCTGGTCGTAGGGCACCCCGAGCAGCGCCACCTCCTGGTCGAACGAGGCGAGGTCGTGGCACACCGGCGCGCCGAAGAAGCTGTGCGGCGGCATCGCGAGGAGCGGAGAGGCCTTGCCTGCGTCCTCGAGATCCGCGTGCGGGCCGTTCGTCGAAGTCATCGTCGTCCTTCCATCGCCATTAGCCCGAGGCAGCCAGCGCGGCCTCGAGGCTCGGCGTGTCGGAGAGCAGCTTCTTCGTGTACTCGGCTTGAGGATCGTCGAGCACCCGGTCGACCAGGCCCCGCTCGACGATTCGCCCCTCGCTCATCACCGCCACCTCCTGCGAGAGCGTGCGAATCAGCGCCAGGTTGTGCGTCACGAAGAGCAGCACCGATGTCGAGCTCGCGCTGGAGCTCGGCCAGCACGTCGATGATCGCGGCCTGTACGGAGACGTCGAGCGCCGAGGTCACCTCGTCGCAGACGAGCAGCTGCGGCTCGGCGATGAGGCCCCGCGCGATGGCCGCCCGCTGGCGCTCGCCGCCGGAGAGCTGGTGGGGGTAGCGGTCGAGCACGGACGAGCTGAGCTGGACGCGCTCGAGCGCCTCCACGATGCGCCGGCGGGCCTCCTCGCCGCCGCAGTCGAAGAAGAGACGCAGCGGCTGGCCGATGATCTGGCCGATCGTCTTCCTGGGGTTGAGCGAGCTGTACGGGCTCTGGAACACGTACTGGATGTCACGTCGCAGGTCGGTGTCCCGCGCCCGACAACCGGCCGGCATGACACCGCCCCGGAACGAGATCTCGCCTTCGTAGTTCTTGTGCAAGCCCGCGATACAGCGTGCGAGGGTCGTCTTCCCGGAGCCGGATTCGCCGACCAGCGCGACGCACTCGCGCGGTCGCACCACGAGCTCGACGTCGAAGAGCACCTGACGCGCTCCGTGCGAGGCCTGCACTCCGCGGACGGCGACGAGCGCGTCGTCGGCCTCGAGCTCCGGCCGGGGCAAGGCGACCGGGCGCGCAGCGAGCGACTCCTGCAGCACGACGTCGTGCCGGAAGCAACGGACATCGTGCCCCGCGACGACCGCCTCCACGGGCGGGAACGCCAGGCGACAGGTGTCGCGCACGTACGCGCACCGGGGCGCAAAGTGACATCCCTCGGGCCGAAAGCCGGGACGCGGCGCCGTGCCGGGGATCCCGATCAGCGCGTGCAGGCCGGAGAGCTCCGGTATCGCCTCCACCAGACGACGGGTGTACGGGTGTGCGGCTTGCCTGAAGAGCACACGGGTCGGGCCGACCTCCACGAGCCGGCCGCTGTACAGGACCGCGACCTCGTTCGCGAGCGTCGCGACGACTGACAGGTCGTGGCTCACGTAGACCGCTGCGACTCCATGAGCGACGCAGAGATCACGCACCGTCTCGAGCACGTGCGCCTGCGTCGTCACGTCGAGACCGGTCGTGGGCTCGTCGAGCACGATCACGCGAGGCCGGTTCGCAAATGCCATCGCGAGCGCGACACGCTGCTGCTGGCCGCCGGAGAGCTGGTGCGGGTACCGCCGGAGGAAGACGTCGTCGCTCGGCAGGAGCACCTCCGCGAGGGCCTCGACGATCCGTGCGTGCCGCTCCTCTCCCGAGCTTCCGAACCCGTGCTCCGAGAGCGTCTCGTCGAGCTGGCGCCCGATGCGCAGCGCGGGGTTCAAGGCCGAGGCCGGGTCCTGCGGGACATAGGAGACGAGCTTGCCGCGAGAGCGCCTGTCGCTCGAGCCTGGAGAGCGCGAGGATGTTCCGGCCTTCGATCCGCACCTCTCCTGCGGCGATCCGTGCACCGCGACGCGTGTGCCCGAGCACGGCGAGCCCCGCAGTCGTCTTGCCCGAGCCCGACTCGCCGACGAGGCCGAGGACGTGGCCGGCGGGAACGTTGAAGGACACCTCGTCGACGATGTCGACAGCCGTGCCCTCCAGCACGACGCGAAGACCCTCGACCTCGAGTGCGAATGCGGCGGTCATGCCGGCGCTCACTCCTTCCCCCGGCCCCCGCGGTCGATCCCGCTGACGGATCTCGACAGCCCGTCGCCGATGAGGCTCGTCGCGATGGTGAGCAGGCCGATCGCGACGACGGGCAGCACGACCGGCCAGGGCTGGATCGTCAGCCCGTTCTTGTTCTCGTTGATCATCAGGCCCCAGTCTGCGCTCGGCGGCTGGATCCCGAAGCCGAGGAAGCTGAGCCCCGCCACGACGGCGATGTTGAACGAAAGCCGCAGGCTCGCCTCGACGACGAGCGGCCCCGTGATGTTCGGCAACACGTCGCCGAGGAGGATTCGCCGCCGCGGCTCGCCGATCGCCTCGGCGGCGCGGATGAAGTCGCGCTCCACCACCTCGACAGCGGCACCACGTGCGATCCGCGCCACCCGAGGCATCGTGGTGATCCCGACCGCGAGCACGAGCAGCCAGAGCTTCGGCCCGACCGTCGCCGCGAGAACCAGGGCGAAGACGATCTGGGGAAACGAGAGCAGCACGTCCATCGTTCGCATCAGCACGTCGTCGAGCACGCCGCGCGAGTACGCCGCGACGAGGCCGATCGCGGTGCCGAGGACGAATCCCATCAGCGTCGCCAGGATCGAGAGCGCGAGGACCGAGCGGCCGCCCCAGAGGAACCTGCTCAAGACATCCCGACCGAGAAAGTCGGCTCCGAACCAGCCGAAGTCAGACGGTGTGGAGAAGGGCGGCGCGACGAACTCGGTCGGCGAGTGAGGGGCGAAATACGGGCCGACGAGGGCGATCCCGATCAGAGACACGAAGAGGAAGAGGCCGACCTTCGTACGACCCTGGCGCCAGGCGCCCGCGAGTAGGGCGAACCAGGGCCGGCGGCGTCTCGGCGGCGCCGGTATCTCGACCACCGTTGCGGCTGCGCCGGCCTCGCTCATCGTGCTGACAGAGAGGTTCTCAGCCGCGGGCTGACCAGAATCGTCGCGATGTCGGCGAGCATGTTGAGGACGACGTACAGCCCGGCGATCAGGAGCGCGAGTGCCTGCACGACGGGCATGTCTCGAGACTGCACCGCCTCGACGAGAGCGAGGCCGATTCCCGGATAGTTGAACACGGTCTCGACGACGACGATGCCTCCTGCCAGATACGCGAGGTTGAGCGCGGCGACCTGGAACGTCGGGGCCAACCCGTTCGGCACGGCGTGGCGCCAGAGGACGATGCGCTCGGGCAGGCCCTTGAGCCTCGCCATCTCGACGTAGTCGGACTCGAGAATCTCGACCATCGATGCTCGCATGATGCGCGCGGTGTACGGCACGACGGCGATGACGAGCGTCGCCGTCGGGAGGATCAGCTCCTTCGGATAGTGCCACGGCCCCACACCGGGCTCGGTGACGACGACCCCGGGTAGCCACTGGAACACGGTCGTCGAGAAGAGCACCACGAGCGTGAGCCCGACCACGAACTCGGGCAGCGCGGCGAGCCCGAGCGTCGTCATCGACATCGTGTGGTCGAACGCGCTGTCCCGTCGCCGAGCGCTGACCGCGCCTATGAGGATGCCCAGCGGGATGCTGATGACGGCGGCGAGGAGCATGAGGAACGCGGAGTAGAGGATGCGGTCGCCGAGCAGCTCGGTCACGGGGATGTTCGCGGCGAGCGACGTTCCGAGATCGCCCGTCAGGAAGCCGCCGATCCAGTCGAGATACTGCTGCACCGGAGAGTCGTTCAGGCCGAGCTGGGCACGCAGCTCTTCGAGCGCCTCCGGTGTCGCTCCCCTTCCGAGAATCGAACGGGCTGCGTCTCCCGGCAAGGCCTGCGTGGCCGCGAAGATGATCACGGAGACGACGGCGAGCGTGACGATGCCGAGCAAAAGACGCCGCAGCATGAAGCCGGGAATGCCTCGCCAGAGCGTCATTGCGACCTCCCGAGAAGAGGGCCGGGGCGGTGCGCCCCGGCCCGATTCATCCGACTAGACGAAGTAGATCGTGCGGAAGCCGTTCCCGTACTTGTTGAGGTTGAGCGTGCCTCGGTCCGCCTTGAAGCCACCGACCTTGGTCGAGTGGGCGTCGGTCAGGTTCTTGAAGCCCCAGATGATGTGGCCTCCGTCGTCGTACTCCATCCTCTGCATCTCGCGGATGAGCTCCGCGCGCTTCTTCGCGTCGACCGTCCCGACCGCCTGGTTGTAGAGCCGGGCGAACCGGGGATAGTTCTGGTACTTGTGCCAGTGCGTCTCGTTGAACGCGGACGAGGCCAGGCTGCCGAACGCGACCTGAGGCAGGTAGCTGCGGGTTCCCCAGTAGTCGGCCGAGAACGGCCACTTGAGGTACTGCGGCCCGTACAGCTCTCCGCCGGAGACGTTCTTGACGTTGACCCGGACGCCTCCCGCTTTCGCGTTCTCGGCGAAGATCGTCGCGCCCTCCACCATGCCCGTATCCGCCGGGGACGTGATGAGATCGACCGAGACACCCTCCTTGCCGGCTGCCTTGAGCAGCGACTTCGCCCGCTCGGGGTCGTACTTGCGTTGTGGGAAATCGTCGCCTGCGTAGGCGGGATCGAACGGCGAGTAGATGTCGTTCGCGATCCGGCCGGTTCCAGAGAGTCCCTGGGCCACGATCTGCGGGCGGTTCGCGAGCAGCCTGAAGGCTCGTCGCACGCGAACGTCCTTGAACGGCTCCTCGTCGACCGCCATGCAGAGCGGCGTCCACGCGCCCGTCTGCGAGATGAAGATCTTCAGGTTCTTGCGCCTCCTTACCACCGCGACCTGCGCGAACGGGACGTCGGTCATCGCGTCGATCTGACCGCCGAGAAGCGCGTTCACCTTTGCCGAGTCGTCGGGGAAGTTGGTGATCACGACCTGGTCGAAGTACGGCTGCCCGTCACGCCAGTAGTTCTCGTTCTTGACATGGACGCTCTGGCGCCCGGGACTGAAGCTCTTGAGCTTGAACGGCCCGGTGCCGATCGTGTGCAGCGGCCCGTCCCGGAAGCTCTTCGGCGCGTACCCGACGGGAACGACGCCCTGGAAGTACTGAGCGAACGCCTCGATCAGCGTCACGTCCGGGCGCGACAGGAAGAGTCGGACCGTCCGTTTATCGAGCTTCTTCATGCGCTTCAGGTTGATCGCCTGGAACGCCCCGTTGCCGAAGAGACCGAGCTTCTTGTTGGCCGTTCGGCGGATCGAGTAGATGACGTCGTCGATCGAGAGCGTCTTGCCGTTGTGGAACTCGATCCCGCTCTTGATGCGGATCAGGATCTGGTTCGCCTTCTCCGCGCGAAGCTCCTCGGCGAGCTCGAGCTGAATCCTGAACTTCTCGTCGATGTACGCGAGTCGGTCCCATCCGGTCATCAGGCGGGCGATGTCGGACTTCGCGACGATGTGCTGCCCGTCGATGAAGTCCGACGCGCCTGCGCCGGACACCGCGAGCCGGAACGTGCCGCCTCGCTTGATCTGCGTCCGCGCGAACGCCGCCTCGGTCAGTGGACCGAACGCGCCGCCGGCGACGACGATGCCGAGTGCCGCCCCCCGGCGAAGTAGATCCTCACGGGTCATGCCGCGCTGAACCTCGCGACTCAGCGCTTCGTCGAGTGACGTCATGCGCGTCCTCCTCCGTGCAGTAGACCGCGACCTCGGCGAGGCCGTTCCGACGCCATTCTTCTCCAGCCGCGAGTCAAAAACAAGCCGCCGGGCGATGCTTTATACGGTCGGCTCCGGCATGGTGAGCACTTCCTCGAGGACGACGACAGCCGGTCCACGGTGCCCGAGCGCCCACGCGAGGTCGTCTCGGAGCTTCTCCGCCGACGAGCGGCGGGCGGGAATCGCATAGGCGTCGCAGAGCGCGACGAAGTCCGGGTGTTCGAGATCGACACCCGTATTGGCGAAGCCCGCGTCATCCTGGTACTGGCGCAGGATCCCGTACCCGCGATCGTCGACCACGAGGAGGGTCACGTCGAGGTCGTGCTGCTTCGCCGTTGCGAGCTCCGCGATCCCGTATTGGAAGCCGCCGTCCCCGACGACCGCGAGCACCGGCTCGTCCGGTAGCGCGGCGGCTGCTCCGAGCGCGGCCGGCCACCCGTAGCCGAGAGTGCTCGATCCGGCCGGGTAGAGGAATCTGCCGCGGATCGGAGACATGGAGGTACCAGCAGGCGGCGTAGGCGAGGATCGTCGAGTCCCAGGCTGCAGCCGCGCCTTCCGGGATGACGTCCTCGATGATCTCGAGCAGGTCTACGCGCGAGCCGGCCGGGCTGTTCCACGTGTCCGCGCTCCACACGCTCGCGGACGGCCGCCGCTCGTGCTTCTCCTCCTCGTTCCCGGCTCGGCTGGATCCGGTCGAGGAGCGCCTTGCAGCGTCGATTTCGCATCCCCGACGAGGCCGAGAGCCGGGAAGTTGACTGCGATCCGCTCCGGTGCGGCGTCGAGCTGGATGAGCGTGCCGTCGAACTGCTCGAGGCTGTCCGTGAACTCGTAACCGAGCCAGGAGCCGACGCTGAGAAGCACGTCGGCCTCCGCGACGAGCTCACGGTGAGCCGCGTCGTCCCACGCGCTGCCGAGCGCGAGCGGGTGGCGCTCGGGAAAGACGCCCTTCCCCGTGTACGTGGTCGCCACCGGAGCATCGAGCCGAGTGGCGAGCTCGAGCAGCTCCGCTCGAGCGCCCGAGCGAACCGCTCCGCCTCCCGCCACGATCAGCGGGCGCTCGGCTGCAGCGAGCAGCGCCGCGGCCCGATCGAGCTCGGCCTCCGCGGGAAGCGGAAGCTGCGCCGGAGCTCCGTCGAGCTTGGCGGCGGGAGACCCTTGCGGCGCGGCCGCGTGCAGGACGTCGAAGGGGACCTCGACGTAGACCGGTCCCTGCGGCGGGGTTGCAGCACGGCGCCAGGCCTCCTCGAGCACATTCGGGGATCTCGTCGGTCGAGCGCGCCCGCCCGGTCCACTTCACGAGCGGGGCGAACGACGCGGTCTGGTCGGGCGTCTCGTGGAGGTGGCCTCGTCCCTGGCCGATGGCGTCCGCCGCGATCTGGGTCGCGATTACGACGACGGGGACGAACGCCGTGAACGCCTCCATGAGTGGAGCGAGCGTCATGAACGCGCCGGGACCGGTCGAGACGACGAGAGGGGCCGGCCGGCCGGTGACTCGCGCGTACCCGTCCGCGGCGAAGCCCGCGTTGAGCTCCTGCCGGAAGCCGAGCACGCGCAGATCCGTCTCGCGCAGCCCTTCCCAGATCGGAAGCGCATGCACCCCGGGAAGCCCGAACACGACGTCCGCGCCGAGCGCACCCAAGCTGTCCGCGACGACGTGGCCGCCGATCCGGGTTCGAGCCCGCGTCTCCACGATGCGAACCATAGAGTTGTCGCGCGTGACCGACTGGAGCAAGATCGTCGTCCCCGCGCTCTCCGAGCTCGATCCGTTCGCTCTCGGCGAGACGATCTCGGACGTGCAAGCGCGCTACGGGCTCGACGAGATCGTGAAGCTGAACTGGAACGAGAACCTGTTCGGGCCTCTTCCCGGGGTGATCGAGGCCGCTCGCGACGAGCTCGAGAACCTCTCGCTGTATCCGGAGCTCGTGAACACCGCCTTCTGCGAGGAGGTGGCGCAGCACGCAGGCACGGTGCCAGGCCGCGTCGTCCCGGGCCACGGAACGCTGGCGCTGATCGGGATCTTGGCCAGCGCGTTCCTGCGGCCGGGCGACCATGTCGTCGCGCCCGCCCTGACGTACGGGCTGTACGCGCAGCTCTCGGCAGTGCGAGGCGCGACGGTCGAGCGTGTCCCGCTGCGGGAGCTCGGCCCTCGACCTCGACGCCATGGCGAGCGCCGCGCGTGAGACGAGCGCGAAGATCGTCTGGATCTGCGATCCGAACAACCCGACGGGCTGGGTGATCGGCGGCGACGAGTGGGAGAGCTTCCTCGACGCTCTGCCGGCCGGCTGCGTCGCGATCGCGGACGAGGCGTACATCGACTATCTCCCCGCCGAGCGCCGGGTGCGTCGTGAGCTGGACGTGGAGAACGGGCGATCGGTGGTGGTGCTACGCAGCTTCTCCAAGTTCTTCGGGCTGGCCGGGCTCCGGCTCGGCTACGCGATCGTCGACGAGGCTCTCGCCTCGTACCTCGGCCTGGTGGAGGAGCCCTTCAACGTGAACTGCGCCGGCCTCGCCGCGGGCCGCGCGTGCCTCCGCGCCGGAGACGCAGCAGAAGCGCGGCGCGCCGAGGTCGCGGAGGCGAGGGAGACGCTCTCTTCGGGGCTTCGCGAAGCCGGTGTCGAGCCGCTGCCGTCTGCGGCCAACTTCGTGCTCGCTCGAGTGGACGTCGACGACACGGCCCTTGCCGATGGGCTCGCCGCGCGCGGCCTCCTGATCCGGCCGGGGTCCGACTTCGGCCTGCCCGGATACGTGCGAATCACCGTCGGGCCGAGCCCGCTGATGCACCGCGTCACGGGCGAGCTCGGCGAAGTCTGCGCCGCGCTCCGCGGTTGAGCGGGCGCATGGCTCGCGTTCTCTGCGACCCGTCGGTTCCGCTCGAGCTCGTCCGAGACGTCCTCGCTGCCTCGGAGACCATCGTCGAGACGTCGGTGCCGCCGTGGTCGGGCGAGGACGTCGTCGCACTCGTGTCCTTCGAACCCGTGACCGCCGGCGATCTCGAGCGCTTGCCTGGGCTCCGCGTGATCGCCGCTCCCAGCGTGGGCTTCGACCACGTCGACGTCGAGGCCGCGACTCGCCTCGGGGTCTGGGTCTGTCACGTGCCGGACTACTGCATCGAGGAGATGGCCGACCACGCGCTCGCCCTCCTTCTCTCGCTCG
Organism: uncultured Actinomycetes bacterium; assembly: GCA_963746435.1. Lineage (GTDB taxonomy): Bacteria > Actinomycetota > Thermoleophilia > Gaiellales > Gaiellaceae > GMQP-bins7. Next base: position 26,864 of record CAVVAZ010000008.1, on the reverse strand, counting down.
TGCGCGGCGTGGTCGAGCTCGACCGGAGCGTCCGCGCCGGGGGATGGGATTCGAAGGCGGCCGGCAGTCTTCGGCGTGTCTCGGACGAACGGCTCGGGGTGATCGGCTTCGGGCGCATCGGGCGTGCGCTGGCGGCTCGCGCACGGGCGCTCGGGATGGAGGTGTGTGCGCACGACCCGTTCCTCTCCGACGAGGAGATCTCCGCTGCGGGCGTACGGCCGGCGGCGCTGGACGACTTGCTCCGCACGTCCACCGCCATCTCCATCCATGCGCCGCTCACGCCCGAGACGCGTGGGCTCATCGGCTCGCGCGAGCTCGCGCTCTTGCCCGCCGGCGCCTACGTCGTCAACGTCTCGCGGGCAGGGCTCGTGGACACGGGGCACTGCTGCAAGCGCTCGAGAGCGGCCACCTCGGCGGTGTCGCGCTCGACGTTCTCGACGTCGAGCCGCCCTCTGAGCGAGCGAAGGCGCCGAGCGCGCCGCGGCTCGTCGTCACTCCGCATGCGGGGTGGTACAGCGAGCGGGCGGAGGAGGCGGCGCACCGTCGCGCGGCCGAGTCGGTGCTCGACGTGCTCGAAGGCCGCCGCCCGCGCGACGCGGTGAATGAGGCCGGCGACTGAGAATGGCTGATGCGAGGACCACGGCAGCGGCCGCGAAGCGGACGCCTTCAGGGATCTTCGCGCGATCGAAATCCGCTCGAGCGGATTTCGATCTTGCGCACTGGTAGCGTCGCGCGCGATGCGCGATCGGCCGCACATCCTCGTCTTGATGGTCGATCAGCTCTCCGCGCTCTTCCTGCGCGCGTACGGCCACGCGGTCACGAAGACGCCGGCGATCGACGGTCTCGCGCAAGACGGCGTCGTCTTCGAGAACGCGTACACGCCGAGCCCGCTGTGCGCGCCGTCGCGGGCGTCGTTCATGACCGGGTCTGCTGCCGACCCGGACGGGCGTGTACGACAACTCGGCCGAGTTCGCCTCGTCCATCCCGACGTTCGCGCACTATCTCCGGCTGGAGGGCTACCGGACCTGCCTGAGCGGGAAGATGCACTTCGTCGGCCCCGACCAGCTGCACGGATTCGAGGAGCGGCTCACGACCGACGTCTACCCCGGCGACTTCGGCTGGACCCCCGACTGGAGCCGGCCCGGCGAGCGCGTGGACTGGTGGTACCACAACATGACGTCGGTCAAGCAGGCGGGCGTCGCCGAGGTGACGAACCAGCTCGAGTACGACGACGAGGTCGCCTTCCACGCCGTCCGCCGGCTGTACGACTACGCGCGTTACGAAGGCGACGACCCCCTCCTGCTCTGCGTCTCGTTCAGTCATCCTCACGATCCGTACGTCGCACGTCAGCGCCACTGGGATCTCTACACGGACGAGGAGATCGACCTGCCCGCCGCGCCGGCGCTGCCCGAGGAGCAACTCGACGCGCACAGCCGCCGCCTCTGGACCGACTGCGCGATCTGCGACACCGAGATCACCGAGAAGGACATCCGTGCGTCACGGCACGGCTACTACGCAAGCCTCTCCTACGTCGACGAGCGGATCGGAGAGGTGCTCGCGGCACTCGGCGCGTGCGGGCTCGCAGACGACACGGTGGTGATCTTCACGTCCGACCACGGCGACTTCCTCGGAGAGCACGGCCTCTTCTACAAGATGTCGTTCCGCGAGCATTCCGCGCGCGTGCCGCTTGATCGTCCATGCACCCGGACGCTTTGGCGCGCGTCGCGTGCGCGAGCCGGTGTCGCTTGCGGATCTGACTCCCACGCTCGCCGACCTCGCCCGCCCCGGTCTTTCCGACGAGCTCGCACTCCCCGTGGACGGGCGAAGCCTCGTCCCGCTGCTCGAGGGTGCGGCCGAGAGCACCGACGCGACCGTCGCCGGCGAGTACCTCGCGGAGAGCGCGCTGGCACCCATGGTCATGCTCCGGCGGGACCGCTGGAAGCTCATCCACACGCCGAGCGATCCCGATCAGCTCTTCGACCTGGAGAGCGATCCGCTGGAGCTCGTCAACCTCGCCGACTCCACCGAGCACGCCTCGGTGCTGCGCGAGCTGCGCGAGCGAGGTCGCGAGACGCTGGGATCTGGATGCGATCGAGCGTGACGTCCGCCAGAGCCAGCGCGCGCGACTCGCGGTCTTCCGCGCTCTCCAGCAGGGCGCGACGTACCCGTGGGACTTCCAGCCCTCGCGCGCCGCGTCCAAGCAGTACACGCGGAACACGATGGACGTCGCCGTGCGCGACCAGCAGTCACGCTTCCCACCCCCGACGCCGTGAGAGCGGCCGTCTGCCGCGCTTTCGGGAGCCCACTCCAGATCGAGGACCTGCGGCTGGATCCACCGCAGGCGGGCGAGGTGAAGATCGCCGTCTCCGCGTGCGCGATCTGCCATAGCGACATCCACTTCGCCGAGGGCGCCTGGGGCGGGACCCTGCCGGCGGTCTACGGGCACGAGGCGGCCGGCGTCGTCGAGGAGGTCGGCCCCGACGTGGGGCGAGTCCGTCCGGGCGACCGCGTCGTCGTCAGCCTCCTCCGCTCCTGCGGCAGCTGCTTCTTCTGCGCACGTGACGAGCCGCATCTCTGCGAGGGCGAGTTCCCCGCCGATCGCGCGCGACAGGCTCCAGACGCGGGACGGTGAGCCGGTCGTGCAGGCGATGCACACGGGTGCCTTCGCCGAGGCGGTCGTCGTCCACGAGTCCCAGGTCGCCGTCGTTCCGCCGTCGCTGCCCTACGACGTCGCGTCGCTCCTCGGCTGCAGCGTCGTCACCGGACTCGGGGCCGTCCTCGACCGGGCGGGGGTGCCGGAGGGCTCGAGCGTGGTCGTGGTGGGTACCGGAGGCGTCGGACTGAACTGCGTGCAAGGCGCGGTCATCAGTGGCGCCGAGCCGATCGTCGCGTCGGACATCTCGCCCGCGAAGCGCGACGCTGCCCTGCTCTTCGGCGCGACCCACGCCGTCGACCCGGCTTCCGGCGACCTTGCCGCGGAGGTACGCGCCCTCACCGGCGGACGCGGCGCGGACTACGTGTTCGTCACCGTCGGCCGCGCGGACGCGATCGAGCAGGGCCTCACCTACGTGCGCCGCGGCGGCACGCTCGTCGTCGTGGGGATGCCGCCCGCGGGAGAGTCGTTCGGCGTCGTCGCCGTCGACCTGGTCCACGACGACGTGCGCATCCTGGGGAGCAAGATGGGTTCCACCCGCTTCGAGACCGCGGTCCCTCGAATCGTCGAGCTCTACGAGAGCGGGCGACTGAAGCTCGACGAGCTGATCACCGCTCGCTTCCCGCTGGAGGAGATCAACGAGGCGATCGCGGCCGCCCGGGACGGCGACACGCGACGGAACGTGATCGTCTTCGACGCGTGAAGATCGCCAGCGTCGAAAGCTTCGGCAATGCGGATGTCGCGCTCGTGCGCGTGCGCACGGACGACGGCGCGGAGGGCTGGGGCCAGGTCGCTCCGTATCACGCCGACATCACCGCACACGTCCTCCACCGCCAGATCGCTCCGCACGCGCTCGGTCGCGACGCCGCGGACATCGAATCTCTCGCCGACCGGATCCCCGAGCTGCGAGCACAAGTTTCCGGGCTCGCACCTCTACCGCGCGCTCGCCGGTCTCGACACCGCGCTCTGGGATCTGCGCGGGAAGCGTCGAGGGCAAGAGCGTCTCCGGCCTCCTCGGCGGAGACGCCCGCGCCTTTCGTGCCTACGCGTCGAGCATGCGTCGCGACATCACGCCCGAGCACGAGGCCGCAGCGGCTCGTCGGTCTACGCGAGCGCCACGGCTTCGATGCCTTCAAGGTCCGAATCGGCAAGGAGTGCGGCCACGACGAGGACGAGTGGCCCGGACGCACCGAGGCGGTGGTCGCGACGGTGCGCAGCGCGCTCGGCGACGACGTCGCGCTGCTCGTCGACGCCAACAGCTGCTACACGCCGGCCAAGGCGATCGAGGTCGGCCGGATGCTCGAGCAGCACGGCGTCGCCCACTTCGAGGAGCCGTGCCCGTACTGGGAGCTCGAGTGGACACGCGAGGTGACGCACGCGCTGGAGCTCGACGTGGCGGGCGGGGAGCAGGACTGGGACCCGCGCGTCTGGCGGACGATGGTCGAGACCCGAGCCGTCGACGTCGTGCAGCCCGACGTCTGCTACGTCGGCGGGTTCACGAGGGCGCTGCGGGTAGCCGTCGCTGGCGGAAGCGGCCGGCCTGCCGTGCACGCCCCACTCGGCGAACCACTCGCTGGTGCTCGTCTTCGCGCTGCACCTGCTCGGCGGCAATCGGGAACCCCGGGCCGTACGTCGAATTCTCGATCGAGCCGGACGCGGACTACCCGTGGCAGGTCGGGATGTACGAGCCGCGGCCCGAGGTCGTCGACGGACGGTCGCAGTCCCCGACGGGCCCGGGCTGGGGAGTCGAGATCTCGCCCGAGTGGCTCGCGCGCTCCGAGCACAGGATCAGCCGAGCTCGACTGAGCTCGACGCGGAGCGTCACTTCCCGAAGGCGTCGAGAGCCGCCCGCGCTTCGTCCGTCTGCGCGAGCGCCGCGTAGCCGATCCGCTCGACGAGCAGAGCGGCCTCGCGCGAGGACTCGCCCAGCGCATCGATCGCCTCCTTCGTCAGCGACACGGCGAGGGGCGGCAGCTCCGCCAGGCGCGTGGCGAGCTCGACCGCACGGTCGAGCGCATCTCCCTCGGCGACGACCTCGGTGACGAGGCCGACGCGCAGCGCCTCGGCGGCATCGAGCCGCTCCCGCAGCAACGCGAGCTCCTTGGCGCGGGCGGTGCCGAGCAGGCGCACGAGCTGGTGCGTTCCACCCGAGCTCGGCAGGATGCCCAGCGAGACCTCGGGCAGACCGAAGACGGCCGTCTCGTCGGCGACGCGGAAGTCGGCCGCGAGCGCCAGCTCGAGCGCGCCACCGAGGCAGTAGCCGTGAATCGCGGCGAACGTGGGGATCGGGAGGCGGGCGAAGCGCTCGTAGACGGCGCCCGTATCGCGGTAGTAGGTCGAGGATCGCGGCCACGTCACGGTCCTGGAACTCGGTCACGTCGGCGCCGGCCGAGAACGCACGCCCCTCCCCCGAGAGGACGAGCGCCCGGCTCGAGCGCACGGTGTCGTGATCGAGCGCGCTCCCCAGCGCCCGCTCCACGGCGGTCGAGATCGCGTTCAGCTTCTCCGGTCGGCGCAGGGTGAGGATGCTCACGTCACCCGCGCGGCGCACCTCTACGAGATCGCTCATCGGACGCATCGTCTCGCGAGTGCGGGTCTGTCCGCAAGTGCGAGAATCGCCGGCTATGAGCGTGGGTCTGTTCGAGCTCACCTCCGAGCAGCGCGAGATCCAGGCGCTCTGCCGCGACTTTGCCGAGCGCGAGATCCGCCCGATCTCGCTCGCGGTCGACGAGGCGGACACCGAGATGCCATGGGAGATCTGGCACAAGGCGGCGGGGCTCGGCCTCACCGCCTTCATGCTCCCGGAGCATCTCGGCGGAGGCGGCATGGAGGACTCGCTTCACACAGGCACTCGTCCAGGAGGAGCTCTGCTGGGGATGCTCGGGCATCGGCAACCTGATCACCTCGAACGGCTTCTTCGCGAAGCCCGTGCTCGTGCTCGGGAACGAGGAGCAGGCGCGACGCTGGGTGGAGCCGCTCACCGGCGAGCGCCCACCGCTCGGAGCGCTCGCGAGCACGGAGCCCGGAGTGGGCTCGGATGCGGCTGCGATGACGACGACCGCGACCCCGGTCGAAGGCGGCTACCGCCTGAACGGACAGAAGAGCTGGATCTCGAGTGCCGGCCCGGCGGAGTACTACGTGGTCTTCGCGACCGTCGCGCCGGGCACCCGCGCGAAGGGCATCACCGCGTTCGTGCTCGAGAAGGGCGATCCGGGCTTCACCATCGGTCCGCCGATCAAGAAGATGGGCCAGCGCGCGCTCCTGAACGCGGAGCTCTTCTTCGAGGACTGCTTCGTGCCGGAGGATCGGCGCCTCGGGGAAGAGGGACAGGGCTTTCGCGGCCTCATGCGCACGTTCGACCTCTCGCGCATCACGCTCGGCGCCGCGGCGACCGGGCTCGCGCGAGCCGCGCTCGAGTACGCGACCGAGTACGCGAAGACGCGAGAGCAGTTCGGCAAGCCGATCGCGGAGCACCAGGCGGTGGCCTTCCGACTCGCGGACATGGCCGTTCGCGTCGAGGCGTCGCGCCTCCTCGTCTGGCGGGCAGCGACGAAAGCGGACGCGGGCGAGGACGTCGGCCTCGAGGCGGCGATGGCCAAGCTCCACGCCTCGGAGGCGGCCATGTGGTGTACGTGGGCGGCCGTGCAGACCCTCGGCGGCTGGGGCTACTCGCGCGAGTATCCGGTGGAGAAGTGGATGCGCGACGCCAAGCTCGAGGAGATCGAGGAGGGCACGTCGGACATCCAGCGCCTCATCATCTCCCGCCGCCTGCTCTCGTCGTGAACGCGCCAAGCTCTGCGCGCCTCTCTTCGCGCCCGCGGTCGGTTCGCCGTCGTCGGCGCTTCCGCGGACTCCCGTCCAAGTGGGGCAACGTCCTCGCTCGCGGCGCTCTGCGCGGTGCGCATCGGCGACCCGTGTACCTCGTGAACCGGGCGGGTGGGGAGATCCTCGGGGAGAGTGCCTACCTCTCGCTCGACGACCTGCCCGACTCTCCTGAGCTTGTGGTCATAAGCGTCCCCGCAGCGGGGTTCGAGCGGGCCGTCGAGGAGGCGCTCGGCGCAGGCGCGAAGGCGATCGTCGCGATCAGCGCGGGACTCGGCGAGCACGGCGAGGAAGGGAAGCTCGTCGAGGAAGCTGCCGCGGCGCGCGTCCGTGCGGCCGGGGCTGTGATGCTCGGGCCCAACTGCCTCGGGGTCTTCGACGCAGGCGAGGAGCTCGATCTCGGCTGGAGCGCGTTGCCCGCCGGTCCGGTGGCCCTCGTCTCTCAGAGCGGCAACCTTGCGCTCGAGCTCGCGCGGCTCGCGGTCGCCGCGGGACTCGGCTTCTCCCGCTTCGCCTCGCTCGGAAACCAGGCGGATCTCGTCGCCGCCGACCTGCTCGACGAGCTTGCGGCCCACGAGCCCTCGCGCGCGATCGCGCTCTACCTCGAGGACTTCCGCGACGGGCGCGCGTTCGTCGCGGCCGCCGCTCGCGCGGTTGCAGCGGGAACGCCGGTGATCCTGCTCAGCGGCGGTGTCACCGCAGCGAGTGCCCAGGCAGCGCGCTCGCATACGGGCGCACTCGTCAGCGACGTTCGTGCGGTTCGCGCCGCCTGCGACGCCGCCGGAATCGTCCACGTCAGTCACCCCCAAGCAGCTCGTCGACGCCGCACAGGCGCTCCTCTCACGTGGACGGCCGCGAGGGCGGAGGGTGGCGGTGTACGCGGACGGCGGCGGTCACGGCGTGGTCGCGGCCGACGTGCTCGCCGCAGCTGGGCTCCAGGTCCCGCCGCTCTCGGAGTCGACGCAGGCGGCGCTCCATCTGCATCTTCCGGACACCGCGAGCGTCGGCAACCCCGTCGATTTCGCCGGCGGCGGTGAGCGGGGCCTCGTCTCGTATGCGGACGTCGGCCGGCTCCTCCTCGAGTCGGGCGACGTCGACTCCGTGCTGCTGACCGGCTACTTCGGCGGCTACGGGGTCGACACCGCCTGCGCTCGCTGACGAAGAGGTCGCAGCCGCGGGCTCGCTTGCAAGCGCGGCCGTCGACGACGGGCGGCACGCTCGTCGTGCACACGTCCTATCCGGACTCTCCGGCCGCAGCGGCCTTGCGCCGCGGCGGCGTGCCGGTCTACGGCGACGTGGAGTCGGCGGTCGCCGCTCTGGCGCTGCTCGCGGCCGAGGCCGGCCGAGGCGCACCCGTCGCGCCGGCCGAGTTGCGATCTGCCGCCGCTCGAGGCCGCCGGCTCCCGGCTACGCGGAGGCGCGCGTCTTCCTCGCGGAGGCGGGTGTGCCCATGGCGGCGGCGCGTTCGGTGACGACACGCGAAGAGGCGCTCGCGGCCGCGGCCGAGCTCGGCTACCCCGTCGCGCTCAAAGCGGGAGAGCTCCTGCACAAGTCCGAAGCCGGCGGCGTGATGCTCGGTCTCGGGGACGAGAACGCGCTCGCAGAAGCCTTCGAAGAGCTCACAGCTCGTCTCGGCGCGCAGGTGCTCTCGGTCGAGCGCATGGCTCCGGTCGCCGAGGGCGTCGAGCTGATCGTCGGCGCGAAGCGCGATCCACGCTTCGGCGCGGTCGTGCTCGTCGGTCTCGGCGGCGTGTACGCCGAGATCCTCGACGACGTCGCGGTCGCGCTGGCCCCGATCGACGACCGCCAGGCCGAGCGCCTCATCCGGTCGCTGCGAGGAGCACCGCTGCTCGAAGGAGCGCGCGGGCGCCCACCGCTCCACATCGCGGCCGCCGCACACGCGGTAGCAGCCGTCTCGCGGGCGGCGGCCGCGTGCCCCCAGATTCTCGAGCTCGACGTCAATCCGCTGCTCGTGCACCGAAGCGCGGCGCGCTTGGCCTCGACGCCCGCATCGTGCTCTCCTGATCGACGCAGCGCGCCTGGCCGCTGATGTGCAACGGAAGCACCGCGGTCGCGAAGCGGCCGCGTACTTCAGGTCGCGTCCATATCTCCTGTATGCGCGATCCGGACTTGCGCGGCGCTCAGCGGATCTCGCGTTCGGAATCCGTGCAGCGCCCTAGCGTCTCGCGTAGGCGTGAGCCCGGCGGGAGCGAACGCCGCCAGGCGCTGGACGATCCGGCCGGGAGGACGGCCGGCATCCTCGGCCGCCTCCTTGCGCGCCACCGCCGCGCGCACGACGCGGCCGCCGGCGTAGCGGAACGGCTCGGGCGGGAAGGCTCCCGACGCGGCTTCGGGGAAACAGCCCGCTGGGCCGCTCGGGCAGGCGCGTCGCCGCCCACTCGTCGTCGCGGCGAAGAACACGCGAGGCGACGATGCGCGCGGCTCAGGTGCGCCGGGCCGACCCCGTTCCCCGAGAACCCGTAGACGTAGTGGAGGTCGTCCCGGCCCTCCAGGCGGCCGACGTACGGCAGACCGGTCGGCGTGCGGTCGATCGGCCCCGTCCAGCTGTGGGTGATCCTCGTGTCTCCGAGCTGCGGGTAGATCCGCCGGAGATCGGCCGCGACCGCCGCTGCGCGCGGCGAGCTGCCGTCGAACCTCGTTCCCACTCGCCCCCCGAACGCGAGTCCGCCGCCCCCCTTGCCCCACGCGATCCGCCCGTCGTCGGTCCGCCGGTAGTAGTTGACGAGCAGCCGCGCGTCCGAGACGCAGAGCCCGCTCGTCAGGCCCAGCTCCGCCAGGCGCTCGGGGATCGGCTCAGTCGCGACCATGTCGCTCGCGATCACGACGAGCGAGCGGCGGAGCTCCCGGAACTGCGCGATCCAGGCGTTCATGCGCGAGGACGACCGTGCCGGCAGTGACGACGCCGCTCGGGGTCCGAACCCTTGGCGGACGTGAGCGCTCGAGCGCCGTCATCGGCGAGCCCTCGAAGATGCGCACACCGCTGCTCGAGGGCGACGCGGCGCAGACCGCGCGCCAGGAGCGCAGGCTGCACCGAAGCGGCGGTCTCCTCGAAGACGCCGGCTAGCTGCACAGGAGATCCCGACAGCCGCTCCACCTCCTCGCGCCCGAGCCGGCGGAACGGGCTCTCGCCGAGAGACTCCGCCGCCGAGACCGTCTCCTCCCAGGCGCCCACCTGCGCCGGCGAGGTCGCGCTCCAGAGCCAGCCGTCGGCACGGTAGCCCGCGTCGATCGCGTGCTCCTCGCAGAAGCGCCCGATGTCGCGGACCGAGTCGGGCGGAGGCCAAGGCGAGGCGTCGTCCCTCCTCCGGGCCGAGCAGCTTGACGAGCGTCCCGATCTTCGCCCACCACGAGAGAACGAAGCCGCCGTTTCGGCCGCTGGCACCGCCGCCGCAGACGTCGGCTTCGACGATGGCGACCTCGAGCGACGGCTCGAGCTCGAGCAGCCGAAGCGCCGTCCACAGGCCGGCGTAGCCACCGCCGACGATGCAGACGTCGGCGCGAACCTCGCCCTGGAGCGGCGGGCAGCTCTCCTCGTTGGGGAGCGCGAGCGCCTCTTCGAGCCAGAGGCTGCGTCGCTCGGGCGGGACCGGTGTCACAGCGCGGCAGCCACGTCGTGGCCGCTCCGGATTGCATCCTCCACCAGCCCCGGCGCCCGCGCGTCGCCGGCGGTCGTCGCGGCGAGTCCCCGCTCTCGCAAGATCGCCAGCAGCGAGTCCGCCGGCCGATGCCGCCCCGCATGGACGACGGACGCAGCAGCGAATCGCCTCACGCGTTCCTTCCCGCTCGACGACGACTCCCTCGCGTTCGACCGACACCACGCGCGCGCCGCCCACGAGCCGAACGCCGGCAGCCTGCAATCGGCGCCTCGTCGGCGCGTCGGCCAGCGTGTAGACGAGCGACCCCGCGGGCGCGACGCCGTCGCCGACGAGCGTGACCTCGCTACCGGCATGCGCGAGCGTCTCTGCGACCCCGGCCCCCTTGCGATGGCCTTCCTCGTCGAGGACGACGACCGGCCCGGGAGCTTCGGCGCCCCGCAGGACGTCGACCGCGGAGATCGCCCCGGGATAGCGCTGCTCCGGCACCGATCCCGAAGCGACAACGACGAAGTCGGGCTCCAGCCGGAGGACCGCGTCCGCATCGGCGTCGACTCCGAGCTCGACGTGCACGCCGAGCCGCTCGAGCCGGCGCGCGCGCCAGTCGATCAGGTAACGATGGGCGCCCTGCCGCGGGAGCCCGGCCGTGAGCGCGACTTGGCCGCCGAGCGACGACGCGCGCTCGAGCAAGGTCACGCGGTGGCCCGCTTCGGCAGCCACCCGCGCGGCCTCCAGACCCGCGACGCCGCCGCCGACCACGACCACGTGGCGTGCCGTGGCCGCGCGGGGGACCGCCCTCAGCTCGAAGCCGGCGTCGGGGTTCTGCACGCACGCGATCGGAAACTTGCGCAGGCGGCGCGCAACACAGAGGTTCAGCCCAACGCACTCGCGGATCTCGACTTCCTCTCCGGCCTCGGCCTTGCGAACGAGGTCGGGGTCCGCGATCTGCGCCCGCGTCATCCCCACCAGGTCGCAGCTGCCCTCGGCGAGCGCGCGCTCACCGGTCTCCGGCCGCGTGATCCGGCCTTCGGCCAGCACCACGGCGGCCGGAACCGCCTGCTTGACCGCGCGCGCGAACGGGATCCCGAAGCCGGGCTCGTAGTCGAGCGTCGGCATGAGCAGATCGAGGTTGTCGTAGTCGCCGTTGCCGATGCCGAAGTAGTCGACGTCGCAGTGCTCGGCCAGGTGCGCGACCGCATCGACGTACCCGGGCATCGACGCCGTCACGGTGACGCCGAGCAACGGCTCGTCCCCGAGCGCGGCGCGAAGCGCGTCCAGGATCTCGCGCGCGAGTCGTAGCCGGTTCTCGAGCGTGCCGCCGTACCCGTCCGAGCGGCGGTTTCGGTCCTCGGACATGAACCCGTCGACGAGCGTGTCGTAGGCGAACATGCACTCCACGCCGTCCACGCCTGCTGACAGAGCGGTGCGCGCCGCGCGGACGTGGCCGTCCACGAGCTCGTCGATGTCCTCGTCGTCGAGCTCGTGCATGAGACCCGGACCGCCGCCCGGAGGCGGCCCTCCCGAGACGCTCCAGAGATCCCGCATGGTCGCGACCGGGTCGGCGTTGGGACCGAGGTGGTAGAGCTGCGACACGAGTGCCGTGCCGTGCGACATGCACCGCTTCGACCGTCGCCCGTAGAGCCGGTACGAAGCCCTCGTCCTCGAAGCGGTAGTTCTGCGGCGTCACCCCTCCCGACTGCAGTACCGGCAGCGGCTCCATGACGATCAGCCCGGCGCCTCCCTCCGCCCGCGCCTCGTAGTAGGCGCGTGCACGAGGGCCGGGATGCCGTCCTGCGAGAAGGAAGCGGTGTGCGCGGTGAAGACGACGCGATTGCGGAGCTCGTGCCCGCGCAACGAGATCGGCGACAAGAGCCGCGGAAACCCGGCCACGACGCGAGTCTACGACCGTCGCGACGAGTGGACGCCTCCACGCGAGCTTTCGTAGAGTCGCCCGGTGAACACCGAGGTCTTCATCACCTGCGCCGTAACGGGAGCCGGCGCGACGACCAGCCGCTCGGAGCTCGTGCCGATAACGCCTCCGCAGATCGCTGACGCCGCACTCGAGGCGGCTCGGGCCGGGGCGGCTATCGCGCACATCCACGTTCGCGACCCCGAGACGGGCGGCCCCGCGCGCGACCCGGCTCTCTACCGCGAGGTGGTCGAGCGAATCCGCTCGGCCGACGTCGACGTCGTCCTCAACCTCACGGCCGGGATGGGGGGCGACCTCGTCCTCGGCGGAGTCGAGTCGCCGCTTCCGCCGAATCCGGACGGAACCGACATGGCCGGAGCGACGGAGCGCCTCGAGCATGTCGCCGAGCTCCGGCCCGAGATCTGCACCCTCGACTGCGGCACGATGAACTTCGCCGAGGGCGACTACGTGATGACGAACACGCCGTCGATGCTGCGCGAGATGGCACGGCAGGTCCAGGCGCTCGGCGTCCGTCCGGAGATCGAGGTCTTCGACACGGGGCACCTCGTCTTCGCGAAGCAGCTCATCGCGGAGGGTCTCGTCGACGATCCCCCCATGCTCCAGCTCTGCCTGGGGATCCCCTACGGGGCGCCGGACGACCCAGCCACGCTCCTCGCCATGGTCAACCAGCTCCCGCCCGGATGCGTGTTCTCCGCGTTCGCGATCGGGAGGATGCAGCTTCCGTTCGTCGCCTTGGCGCCGATCGTCGGCGGCAACGTGCGGGTCGGGCTCGAGGACAATCTCTGGCTCGAACGCGGCGTGAAGGCGACGAACGGCGGGCTCGTCGAGCGGGCGGTCACGATCCTGGAGGCCATGAACGTCCGCGTGCTCGGCCCGGCTGAGACGCGCGAGAAGCTCGGGTTGACACCGCGCTGATGCACGTCGCACTCGTCGGCGGCGGCGTCATCGGCGGCGGTTGGGCGGGGCGCCTGGTCGAGAACGGCGTCGACGTCACCGTCCACGATCCGCATCCGGAGGCGGAGCGGCGCGTGCGTGAGGTGCTCGGAGAACGCCGAGCGCGCCTGGGCGCGGCTGACGCTGGTTCCCCGCGCTCGCGGCGCTGTCTCGTTCGCGGACTCGCTCGAGGAGGCGGTGGCCGACGCCGCCGTGATCCAGGAGAGCGCGCCCGAGGACGAGGCGCTCAAGCGGCGGCTGCTCGCCGAGATCGACCGACACGCGCCGCCCGAGGCGCTCGTCTGCTCGTCGACGTCGGGGCTCCTCCCGTCCCGTCTCCAGCTCGACATGTCGCACCCCGAGCGCTTTCTCGTCGGGCACCCCTTCAACCCGGTGTACCTGCTGCCTCTCGTCGAGGTCGTCGCGGGCGAGCTCACGTCCGAGGACGCCGTCGCGCGCGCGCTCGATTTCTACGCCTCGCTCGGCATGAAGCCGCTGCGCGTCCGCAAGGAGGTCGACGGGTTCGTGGCCGACCGCCTGCTCGAGGCGCTCTGGCGCGAGGCGCTCTGGCTCGTCCACGACGACGTCGCGACGGTGGAGGAGATCGACGACGCGGTCCGCTACGGGCCCGGGCTGCGCTGGGCCCAGATGGGCACGTTTCTGACGTACCGCATCGCGGGCGGCGAGGACGGGATGCGCCACTTCCTCGCGCAGTTCGGCCCGGCCCTCGCGTGGCCGTGGACGAAGCTCACCGACGTTCCCGAGCTCACCGACGAGCTCGTCGAGAAGATCGCCGCCCAGTCCGACGCGCAGGCCGCCGGGCTCACGGTTCGCGAGCTCGAGCGGCTGCGGGACGACAACCTCGTCGCGATTCTGCAGGCGCTCCGCGCTCGCGGCTATGCGGCAGGGGAAGTTGCTGCGCGCGCACGAGGCGCGGCTTCTCGAGGCCCCCGCCGAGCGCCTGGCGGCACCCGACCCGACTCAGCCGCTGCCGCTGCACGAGACGCTCGTGGATCCCGGACTGGATCGACTACAACGGCCACCTGACCGAGGCTCGCTACCTCCACGTCTTCGCCGACGCGACTGACGCCTTCCTCCGCTACGTCGGAGTCGGTGCGGAGTACCTCGAGGGCGGCCACAGCGCGTACACCGTCGAGACGCACCTCCGGCATCTGCGGGAGGTCGCCGCCCTCGAGCCCCTTCAGGTCGTTGACGCAGGTGCTCGGCGCCGACGAGAAGCGCCTGCATCTCTTCCACACGATGCAGCACGCGGACGAGCGACGAGACGCTCGCGACCGCCGAGCATCTCCTCCTGCACGTGGACACCGCCGAGGGTCGTACGTGCCCTGGCTCGAGCCCGTCGCCGGGTCGGTCGACGGCCGCCGCTGCTGCGCATCGCGCCTTGCCTCTCCCCGAGGGCGCCGGTCGTTCGATCGTGCTGCGGCGCAGCCTAGAGACCCAGGAGCACCACACCGGCCACGACGACCAGAGCGCCCACGAGCCGACTCGCTCCGACCCGCTCGTGGAGGAGCGGCGCCGCGAGCGCGGTCGCGATGACCACGCTCGTCTCCCGCACGGCGGCCACGGACGCGGCGGGCGCGCGGGAGAGCGCGGCGAGCACGAGGATGTACGCGCCGAACGTCGCGAGTCCCGCCGCGACCGTTACCGGGGTCGCGGCGCCCCGGACCGCCTGCCACTTCCCACGCCCAACCGTCAGCGCGAGAAAGCCGAGCGTCGCGGGGATCATCGAGAGCTCCTGGTAGACGATCGGCGACGCGTGCTGGATCCCACGCTGATCGAGGAGCGTGTACGCGGCGATGCAAGCGGCAATGGAGAGCGCGAGCGCAAGGTCGCCCGCTGCCGCAGGCCCCCGGACACCCCGAACGAGCAGCACCCCGGCGGCGACGAGCAGCACTCCCCCGACCTGCGCAGCGGATGCCGCTTCCGCGAGCAGGACGACCCCAGCGAGCAGAACGAGAACGGGTGCGGAGCCACGGGCGATCGGATAGACGAACGACAGCTCCGCGCGACCGTAAGCCGTCGCCAGCAGCACGAAGTACGTGAGCTGGAGGAGCGAGGTGGCCACGAGGAACGGCCAGACGTCGCGATCCGCCTCCCAGGCCACCGCCGCCACCGGAGCGAAGGCCACGACCCCCGCGACGAGGGCAACGGCCGTCGCCGCCTGCACGTCGGGAGCGCGCGCGAGGACGAGGTTCCAGAAGGCGTGCAGGAAAGCCGCGCCGAGCGCGAGCGCGAGCGCCGAGATGGGCATCGGCGGCCAATCCAATCAAGATGCGATCGATCGGGCACGATCCTGCGATGGCGACGAGCAGCGAGACGCGAAGCGCGTGACCCCGCCGGCCCGCGCCGACGCCGTCGAAGACCTGTCTCGTCGGCGCTTCGACGTTCTCGTCGTCGGTGGCGGAATCATCGGCTCGGCCGTGGCCGCTCATGCGGCTCGTCTCGGGCTCGCCGTCGCCCTCGTCGACGCGGGCGACTTCGGCGGCGGCACCTCGAGCGCGTCGTCGAAGCTCATCCACGGCGGTCTCCGCTACCTGCGCCTGGGTGACGTGCGGCTGGTCCGCGAGGCGCATCACGAACGCCGCACGCTGACGAACGTCGTCGCGCCGCACCTTGTGCGCCGCATCCCGTTCCTGCTCCCCCTCTACCGCGGTGGCCCGTACCGGCCCGCGGTCGTCCAAAGCGGGATCATCCTCTACTCGGCGCTCGCGCGATCGCGGCTGAACTGGCTCGTCGATCCCGTTCGGGCACGCGACCTCGTTCCCCCGTTACGGCGACGAGGGCTTGCGCTCGTGCGCGCTCTACGCCGATGCCTGGACGAACGACGCGCGTCTCTGCCTCGCCAACGTTCGCGCGGCGGCGGACGCCGGCGCGTGCGTCGTCAACCGAGCCGCGGTAGTGGCGCTCCGCTCCACAGGAGGGCGCGTGAGCGGCGCGGACGTGCGCGTCGACGGCCACGTGGTCGAGGTGAACGCGCGCGTCGTCGTCAACGCAGCGGGCCCGTGGATCGACGAGGTGCGCCGGCTCGAGAGTCCCCGGGCCGGAACCTCCGTCCTGCTCGACAAGGGCGTTCACGTGCTGGTGCCCGCGAGCGGAGACGAGTGGTCGGCCGCCGTGACGATCCCGCAGGATCGCGTCCGCGTGACCTTCGCCGTGCCCTGGTACGGGATGCTCTTGCTCGGCACGACGGAGAGCGTGTACGAAGGCGACCCATCGGACGTGTCGGTGGAGCCTCGAGAGGTCGAGCAGATCCTCGACGAGGCGGCGGTCGCGGTCGACCCGTCCCTCGTCGCCCCGGAACGTGTGCGCGCAACCTACGCAGGCCTGCGCGTCCTGCCCGTCGGGAGCAGCGAGACCGTGAGCGCGCGGCGGGAGACCGTGATCACGCTCGGCCGCGGCGGCATGCTCAGCGTCGCCGGCGGAAAGCTGACGACCTACCGGCGGATCGCTCTCAGCGTGCTCGACCGGCTCCGCGCGGATCTCGGCGTGCACCGCGTGGACCGACGTCCGTGGCCGCTTCCCGGCGCCGCCGCGCCCTCCGTGCCCCTCCCGGCCAGCCTCCTCCCGACGGTGCGGTCGCATCTCCTGCACCTGTACGGAGGACTCGCGACCGATGTCGTCGCTCCGGCGGTGGCTGATCCAACACTTCTGGAACCGCTCCACGAGGGCGGGCCCGACATCGCGGCGCAGGCCCTCTACGCCTCGACCGCCGAGTGGGCACTGAGCGCCGAGGACGTGATCCGCCGCCGCACCACGCTCTTCTACCGTGGTCTGGACGAGCCGGAAGTCGCGCGCAGGGTCGAGGATCTTCTGGACCGTGCAGTGCAGGCCGTGACGAGC
Source organism: uncultured Actinomycetes bacterium (assembly GCA_963746435.1). Classification (GTDB taxonomy): domain Bacteria; phylum Actinomycetota; class Thermoleophilia; order Gaiellales; family Gaiellaceae; genus GMQP-bins7. The sequence continues at coordinate 10,051 of CAVVAZ010000008.1, read as the reverse complement.
TGGGACCGGAACCGCGGTCAGCTCAGGCGGTAGACGATGCGACCGCGCGTGAGGTCGTACGCGGACAGCTCGATCCGCACGCGGTCGCCGGGGAAGACCCTGATCCGGTACCGCTTCATCTTCCCGGCCATGTAGCCGAGCGTCTCGTGGCCGTTGTCGAGCCGGATCCTGAACTGCTGGCTCCGGAGGGCTTCGATGACTTCGCCCTCGACCTCGATCTTCTCTTCCTTCTCCGCCATCTCCCACCTCCTCGCCTCGAAGAGGCGCGTGGCCGCTTTCGCGGCCACGCCCTCGGCTCTGCCGGCTACGCGCCGGCGACTCTGACGTCTGTCGCCTCGGGGCCCTTCTGCCCCTCGCGCTGCTCGAACTCGACGCGCGCACCCTCGGCGAGGCTCTTGTAGCCATCGCCCGCGATGTTGCTGTGATGCACGAACAGGTCTTTCGACCCTTCGTCCGGGGTGATGAAGCCATACCCCTTGCTGTCGTTGAACCACTTCACGGTTCCGGTTGCCATAGAAAACACCTCCTTCACCAAACTCACGAACGGGTAAGGAAGCGCCCGCGAAAAACGTGGGGCAAACCGGACTCGCTCTAGTACTGGACGTGAAAACGATAGCAGCGGATGCGCTATTCCGGCTGCTCGCCCGCCTCTATCGGCTCCTCCGGAGATGTCTCTCGCGCACGCTCGGCTCCCAGCGCGAGGCCCGCAAGCGCCCACAGGGCGACCGCGAGCCAGTGCACGCCGATCACATCCGTCTGCAGGCCGAGCAGCAGGACGGAGGCGAACGCGGCCACGAGCCACGCCTCCCGGACCCACAGCCCGCGGAGGATCGCGATGCTCCAGAGGACGAAAGCCGCGAGCCCGGCGACGCCCGCATCGATCCCGAGCTCGACGTAGGTCGACTCGCCCGCCTTGATCTCGACGCCCGTGCGCTTCGCGACCACGCCGGCGTTCCCGAGCCCGTAGCCCTGTGGATGCTCGATCACCGCCTCGACCCCGTCCCGGAGGTTCCGCCAGTGGCTCGCGAGCGACGACTCCGCCGGAGAGAAGGGGTCCGCGCTCGCCCCCGGCTCGGCTTCGGCGTTCTGACGGAGGAACTCGAGCTCCTCGCCCGTGTAGCTCGTCGATGGCCCGATCCGCGGATACGCCGCGAAGAACGCGATCGCGACGACGAGCGAGACGAAGGCGAGCACTGCGGGCGCCACGCGCCGCTTCGCGACCGCGAGCACGACGAGCCCCACCGCAAGCGCCCCGACGGCAGCCCGCGTGTGCGTATAGAGCAGGCCCGCGTAGAGGAGCAGCCCGAGGAGCACCGACCACCAACGGACGCCCCGGCCGGCCACGAAGATGAGCGCGACGAGCAACACGTATGCGCTCGCGAGCGGCGAGAGCAGCGTCGAGACGAGCCGCCGGATCGGGTTCTGCTCGTCGCCCGTGTTGTAGACCCAGTTCTCCGGAAGGCCCGACAGACCCTCGTAGTCGAGCCCGAGCTGCTCGCGATACCAGCCCGGGACGCCTGAGTCGCGCCACGCCTGGAGCGAGATCAGGGCGAGATCGAGCAGCCCGATGAGGGCCACCCCGGCGGCGGTGATCGAGACGACGACTCCCAGCCGCTCCGACCGCCACCAGCTCGACATGAGCCGGCCCAGCGCATAGGCGCCGACCGGAAAGAGGTGATGGCGAAGCGCGAGAAGCTCGCCCCGCGCGGTCGCGTCTCCGCCGAGCGAGTCCTGGGGCAAGAGAAAGTACAGGAGGACGACGACCGCGTACGCCGCGGCGAGGGCGTCGGCCACCAGTACGGCGGGGAGTCGGCGCACCTTCCAGGCTGCGAGGACGAGCGCGAGTAGGAGGAGCACCTCCTTCCAGGCGGCGACGACGTCGAGCGTCGTGCCCCGGACGCCGAGCTCCCAGAGCTGCGCCATGGCCGCGTTGTGAACCGCGAGGCCGACGACGAGCACGGCGAGGAGAACACGCGTGAGGGTCTGGGCGCTAATCGACGATCGCCACCAAGGTCAGACCCAAGTTGACGATGCGCACCCGAACGGGAAAGAGCGATTCGAGGTCCCGCCGCGAAAGGAGCTCGACCTCCTTCGCGAAGCCCTTTCCGAGCGCGTCGTACACCGAATGCGCCGCTCGCTCGGGCAGCCAGTGCACGAGCGGCAGCCTCGTGTGCAGCTCGACCGGGAAGCGGCGGTTCGGGGTCGTGATGAACACCTGGCGACCGACGCGAAGCGCCTCGGTGACGAACCGGCGCTGGGCCTTGCGGTCGCCGACGTGCTCGATGACTGCGTTCGAGAAGAAGACGTCGAACGCGTCGTCGTCGAAGGGAAGAGCGAGGGCGTCTCCCTGCACGTACGCGACCGCCGGATACCGCTCACGGAAGCTCCGCCCGTCGTGGAGCCCGAGCGCCGTGATCCGCTCGGGCCACGGGTAGAGCTCCTCCAGGAAGTTGAGCGTCGAGCAGCCCTCGCCCTCTCCGAAGCCGAGCTCGTCGGCTCCGACGTCGAGCACCGTCGTCTCACCCGTCGGTCGGAGCTCGTCGAGGAAGAGCTGGAGCTTTCGTTTGCGCGATCGCAGCGAGACGGCGTCGACGAGCTCATGGGCCATCCTTGGCCCATGAGCGTGGAGGGGTGCGGGGAACCGGAAGGTTCCCCGCGCTCTCGTGAAGAAGGGGGAGTGGGGAAAGGTTTCCCGGGAGCGAGCCGGCGGCGAGCGTTTCACGGGCGTAAGTATCGGCTCCGGTGTGGCGAGTAGGCTGGCTCGATGGTCGAGGCGCGAGTCGAGCCGCGGGGTCCGTACTCGCTGAAGCTCACGACCTGGACCGCCGAATGGCGCTCGGCCTTGCCCGGAGGGCGATGGGCGGAGGCACGGCAAAGCCCGAACGGGACGGTCGTCGATTCGAGCGTCCTCGGACCAGGCGGTCGACGAAGCGCGCTTCGTCCTCGCGCTCGACGACGACACGAGCGAGTTTCACCGGCGGTTCGCGACGCGATCCTCTGCTCGGGCGCTCCGTGCGCATGCTCCGGGGTCTGCGGCCGGCGCGAAAGGCGACCGTTGCGCACGCAGTCCTGCACGCCGTCTGCGGGCAGCTGATCCAGTCGCGCCGCGCGCGAGACATCGAGCGAGCGGTGATTCGCGCGTGCAGCGAGGACCCGCCGAGCCAGGGAGCGCTCGCCGCCCTCTCCCCCGCCCGAGTCACCGCGTGCGGGCTCGCTCCCAGCCGCGCGGCGACTCTTGCCCGGATCGTGCGAACGATCGACCTCGAGGCGCTGAAGTCGTCGCCCGACACGGCTCTCGTGCGGCTCCGACGAGAGCGCGGCTTCGGCCCGTGGAGCACCGGTGTCGTCGCGCTCGGCGGACTCGGCCGCTACGACACGGGCCTGGTCTCCGACCTCGGGCTCGTGAAGATCCTGGCGGCGCGGACCGGCCGCTGGCCCGAGCAAGCGCAGATCGCAGACGAGACCGCGGGGCTGCTCGCACCCTACGGCGAGTGGCAAGGGCTCGCGAGCGTGTTCCTGCTCGCGGGCTTCAAGCGAGGTCTCGTCACGGGAGCGAGCCCCGACCGTGCTCGATGGGCGAGGGCAGCAGCCGCAAGCGCCGCTTGAGCCGGATCCGACAGCAATCGCCTTAGGGCGACGATTCGTAGTCAAGCGTGGTCTCTCGCCGGCCATAGACTCCGCCGACATGGACGACCGCAAGATCGCGATTCTGGGAGCCGGACGGATTGGCGAGGCGCTCGTCATCGGGGCTCCTCTCCTCCGGCTGGCGAGAACCCGCGGAGATCGCAGCGACCGGACGACGCGCCGAGCGGGTCGCCGAGCTTCGCGAGCGGCACGGCATCGACGCGACCCTGTCGAACCAGGACGCCATCGCGGGCGCATCGCTCGTCGTCATCGCGGTGAAGCCGCAGGACATCGAGGCTCTGCTCGGGGAGATCGGAGGGCATCCTGCTTCCGGAGCAGACCGTCCTCTCCATCGCAGCCGCGATTCCCACGGCGCGGATCGAGGCACGGCTCGTCGTCGGGCGTCCCGGTCGTGCGCGCGATGCCGAACACGCCCTCGACCGTGCACGAGGGGATCGCCGGGCTCTGCGCCGGCGCGCACGCAGGAGACGCGCACCTCGACCTCGCCGAGGAGGCGCTCTCTCACCTCGGGTGCAGTGGTTCGCGTTCAGGAGTCGTCGCATGGACGCGGTCACCGCGGTATCGGGCTCAGGCCCCGCGTACTTCGCGCTTCTCGCCGAGGCGATGATCGAGGCCGGAATCCTGCTCGGGCTCTCGCGCGAGATCTCGACACAGCTCGTCGTCCAGACGATGCTGGGCACCGCGAAACAGCTCCGGGACGAGAAGATGCACCCGGTCGAGCTGCGGGAGATGGTCACCTCGCCGGGCGGGACGACGATCGCGGCGATCCGAGAGCTCGAGATCGGCGGGCGTCCGCGCGGCTTTCCTCAACGCGATCCAGGCGGCGATGATGCGCGCTCGCGAGCTCGCGGCCGGCGAGCCCTAGCGCCCGCTCGGAAGAAGCGCGCGAGGAGCAACAACACGTCGATGCCGCGCGACGTCGGCGAGCCTCTGGAGCGACGAGCACGGTGTCGGCGACCGGGACGTCCTCGAGGAACGCCTCCCGGCTCCTCGAACGTCCGCGAGCAGCGCGCCGATCGCCTCGTCGTAGCCGCTCGCGTCGCCGGCCGACGAGCGCAGCGAGCGCGTCCGCAGCCACGGACCGGGGGAAGTCGTCGCGTCCTGGAGCGCGTCACCGCGAGCGCCGCCGGCCTCGTCGTCCTCGACCGAGCACGAGGTGCGCGAGCGCGGCGCGTAGCCGCCGATCGGGCTCGTCCGACGTCGCCGCACCCGCCGCGAGCGCCCACAGCGCATCCTCGCGAGCGCCCTCGCCGTCGCCCGCGATCAGCCGCGACTTCATCGCCCCGATCGGCCGGCCCCAGCTCTCCGGAGGGGCATCGCGGCCAGCTCTCGCGATACCGCTCGGCGGCGCGCACGAGCCAGCTCGCGCCGCCTCGTCGCGCCGGCCGAGCATGAGGAGCGACAGCCCCGCGGCCCACGCGCGCGTTGCCCAGCCGCGTGAGCTGGCGCTGCCGCTCGTCCGGCTCCTCGGAGCAGTCGACGCGCGCTCCGTCCTCGTACCGCGCCGCCGCCCGCGTCAACGCAGCTCCTGCCCAGTCGACCACGACAGCTACGAAGTATCGTCTCGCGCGGTGGGACGGGAGCTCCGCGAGGTCGTCTACGTCGACGGCGTCCGCACGGCGTTCGGCAAGGCGGGCGCAGGACGGCTCTTCTGGAAGACGCGCGCCGACGACATGGCGCGTCAAGGTCGTCCGCGAGCTGCTCCGCCGCAACCCCGCAGGCTCCCGCCCGAGCGGATCGGCGACGTCGTCATCGCCGCGACCGCCCAGGTCGGCGACCAGGGGCTGACGCTCGGCCGCGACGTCGCGCTGCTCGCCGGCCTGCCGCACACGGTCCCGGGCTTCGCCGTCGACCGCATGTGCGCAGGCGCGCTCACGGCCATGACCGCGGCGGCGGGCGAGATCGCGATGGGCGCCGGCGACCTCGCGATCGCCGGCGGCGTCGAGCACATGGGCCACCACCCGATGGGCGCGGACGTCGACTTCAACCCGCGTTTCGTCTCCGAGCGGCTCGATCGACGAGTGCGCCGCCGTCATGGGCCAGACCGCCGAGAACCTGCACGACGCGTTCCCGCAGCCTGACGCAGGGAGCGACGCCGACCGCTTCGCGGCCGAGTCCCAGCAGCGGCCGCGGAGGCCTGGGACGACGGCGTCATGGACGGCGCACCGTCGTGCCGATGAGCGTCTTCACCGACGAGGGCTGGACGGTCGCCGAGCGCGACGAGTTCCTCCGGCCCGACACGACGCTCGAAGGCCTCGCGACGCTGCGCACGCCGTTCCGCGCCGGCGGCCGCGTCACCGCCGGCAACTCGGCCGGCCTCACGGACGGCGCGACCGCCGGCCTGCTCGCCTCCGAGGCGGCCGCCGCCGAGCTCGGGCTCGAGCCGCGCATGCGCCTCGTCGCCTTCGCCTACGCGGGCGTCGAGCCGCACCTGATGGGCCTCGGCCCGGTGCCGGCGACGAGAAGCGTGCTCGCGCAGGCGGGGCTCTCGATCGACGACGTCGGCCTCTTCGAGCTCAACGAGCCGTTCGCCGTCCAGGTGCTCACCTGGTGCGACGGCATCGGCGTCGCGCCCGACGACCCGCGGCTCAACCCCTACGGCGGCGCGATCGCCTGCGGCCACCCGCTCGCGGCCACCGGCGTCCGGCTGATGGCGCAGCTCGCCTACGGCTTCGAGCGAGCGGCCGGACGTGCGCTACGGGCTGACCGCGCTCTGCATCGGGATGGGGATGGGCGCGGCGCTCCTCTGGGAGAACGCTCCAGGCGATGGCTGCTGAGCCCGTCACGCAGTTCCAGCTCCAGCGCGTCGAGACGCGCGTCGGCCCGGTCGCGCTCGTGACGATCGACAACGGCGCCGACTGGCGGAAGCCGAACACGTTCGGCGCGGCGGCGCTCGCTCGCTCGCAGGACGTGCTCGACGAGCTCGGAGCGCGCGACTGGCGCGGCCTCGTGCTGACCGGCAAGCCGCTCGTCTTCGCGGCCGGCGCCGACATCACGCAGTTCCCCGGGCATCACGCCCGAGCTCGCCCGGCAGGGCGGCCGAGGCCGGCCACGAGCTCTTCGGCCGGCTGCGCGAGCTGCCGTTCCCCACGCTCGCGGCGGTCAACGGCGCCGCGCTCGGCGGCGGGCTCGAGATCGCGCTCCACTGCGACGTCCGCACGCTCGCCTCGAACGTCCGCCACTTCGCCTTCCCCGAGGTGCTCCTCGGGCTCTTCCCGGCTGGGGCGGCACGCAGCTCGTGCCGCGGCTCGTCGGCGCCGAGGCGGCGGTGCAGCTGCATCGTCGACAACCCGCTCAGCCAGAACCGGATGATCGGCGCGACGCAGGCGCTCGAGCTCGGGCTCGTCGACCACTGCTCGAGCCGGTCGAGTTCCTCGACGAGTCGCTCGAGCTGCTCGTCCAGCGCGTCGAGGAGGGCGACGGGAAGCGCGGCCCGAGGCCGATCTCTCCGACGTGGCCGAGGTCGTGCGCAAGGCGCGCGCGCGGGTCGACGACGTCGTCCACGGCCAGGCGCCCGCGCCGTACCGCGCGCTCGAGCTGATCGAGGGCGCGGCGACGTGGACGCTCGAGGAGGGCTATCGCGCCGAGGAGGACGCGCTCGCCGAGCTCCTTCCCGGGCCCGCAGGCGCAGGCGGCGATCTACGCGTTCGACGTCGTCGAGCGGCGCATCGAAGCGCGGCGTCGGCGTCCCGGACGCCGAGCCGCGCAGGATGCCAGCGCGTCGGCCTCGTCGGCGCCGGGCTGATGGCGACGCCAGCTCGCGACGCTCTTCCTGCGCCGGCTCGAGGTCCCGGTCGTGCTCACGCGACGTCGACGCCGGAGCGGTGCGACGAGGCGGTCGAGTGCGATCCGCGGCGAGCTCGCCGGGCTCGTCGCGAAGGGCCGCCTCGCCGAGGGCAAGGCGCGGTTCCTCGGCTCGCTCGTCGACCGGCGGCGACGGCATGGAGGCCTACGCCGGCTGCGACCTCGTCCTCGAGGCCGTCTTCGAGGAGCTCGACGTCAAGAAGCGAGGTGTTCGCCGCGCTCGAGCACGTCGTCTCGCCCGAGTGCCTGCTCGTCACGAACACGTCCTCGCTCTCCGTGACCGCGATGGGCGCCGAGCTCGAGCATCCCGAGCGCGTCGTCGGCCTCCACTTCTTCAACCCGGTCGCGGTGCTGCCGCTCGTCGAGGTCGTGCGCACGCCGAGACCGACGACGTCACGCTCGCGACCGCCTGGGACGTGACCAGGAAGCTCGGCAAGCGCGGCGTGCTCGTACGCGACGCGCCGGCGTTCGTCGTCAACCGCATGCTCACGCCGGCAGTCGACGGTGCTCATGCAGGCGCTCGAGAACGGCAACACGCTCGAGGAGACCGACGAGGCGGCGCTCCGGCTCGGCATCCCGATGCCGCCGTCCGCGCTGCTCGCGATGGTCGGCCCGCGCGTCGCGAACCACGTGCTCGAGACGCTGCACGACGCGTTCCCGGACCGCTTCCCGCTCTCGCCGACGCTCCGGCAGCTCGCCGCAGGGTTCCGACGAGATCGAGGCGAAGGAGCAGCGCCGCGCGAGCGTCGACGAGATCCACGAGGCGGTCCTCGAGGCGCTCGCCGACGAGGTGCGGCACCTCCTCGACGAGGGCGTCGTCGCCGAGCGCGGCGGAGATCGACGCCTGCCTGATCCTCGGCGCCGGCTATCCCGTTCTTCCGCGGCGGGATCACGAAGCACCTCGACCAGACCGGCGTCTCGCGAGCGCGTCGTCGGCCGGCCGCTCGCCGAGCAGCGGCGCAGCGCGTTCCGACCTGACCGCCCTGGCGCACGGATCCCGCCTGCGACCGCCGAGTCTGCAGCGACGCTCGCGCGGTCACGCTCGCCACGAGCTGCCTCGCTCGAGCGCCACACTTCGGAAGGAGCGGCACGCGTTTCGAGGCTGCTGCACACATGCAGGAATCACGATCATCTCGACGTCCGCGTCCGAGGCCCCCGCGACCTGGAGAGCGCCGCTCGCAGCGCCGAGCGCTGGTTCGGCGAGCCGTTCCTCCACCCCGGACGAGGACGCGGAGGTCGCGCTCGCGCCCGGGCACCGCACGTCGCCGCGCGCTCGACGACGCGATCGAGGAGATCGAGGCCGGCCTCAGGACCCGTCGCCCGGCTGGAAGGTGCGCTACGGGCTGATGCTCGGGCCTCGAGCGGGTTCTCGCGCGAGAACCCGACTCGACCGCGGCCGGCACCGCGCTTCGGCGCCACCAGATCGACGCGCTCGCGGGGATGCTCACCGAGCTCATCGCCGCGACCCAGCGGAGCGACGAGAACGGGAACGGCAACGGCTCGACGGAGCGCCAACGGCGCCGTCGCCGAGCTCGACTCGACGACGGAGGACGAGGACGACTAGGACGCCGGCTCTCGACGACGAGCGAGCTCGAGCAGGAGTTCCACGGCGAGGACCCGGGAGCGTCGCGCCGCTACCGCTTCCGCCACCCGACCGCGTCGGGCAAGACGATCGCCGCGGCCGGCTTCGTCGAAGCGGCGCGCGAGCTCGGCGTCCTGATCCTCACGCACCGCCGGCTGCTCGTCGACCAGTTCCGCCGCGACCTCACGACCGAGGGCTACGGCGACCGCCTCGTCGACGCGATCCTCACGCGGCAGGAGCCGCTCCGGCCCGACCCGATGACGATCCAGACGTACGCCTGGTTCGCGCGCCACGCCGACGAGCTCTCCGCGACGCGTACCAGCTCGTGATCTGCGACGAGGCGCACACCGCGCTCGGCGAGAAGACGTCGACCGCGATCCGGCGCTTCCCCGAGCCGCTCTACATCGGGATGACGGCGACGGAGCAGCTGATCGCGAAGCAGGTCTCCGACGTCTTCCCCGCCTCGGTCGACGACCTTCCGCTCACCGACGCGGCCCGGCGCGGCCTCATCGCCCCGCTCCGCTGCCTCCGCGTGCCTCCGGTCGCGGCGATCAACTCGGTGCCGATCGTCGGCGGCGACTTCGAAGAGCGCGCGCTCGCCGCAGCGCTCGACCACTGGCGCTCAACCAGGCGGCCGCGAGCCTCTACCGGGACCGCTTCGGCTCGACGCCCGGGATCGTCTACGCCGCAGGCGTCGACCACGCGTACAACCTCGCGCAGGAATTCCGCGCCGCCGGGCTCAAGACGATGGCCGTCTCCGGACGCACGCCGCCAGCGCGAGCTCGCCGAGACGCTCGCGGCCTACGAGCGCGGCGAGATCAACGTCCTGATCAACGCGCAGCTGCTCGCCGAGGGCTGGAACTCGCCGCGCGCGACGGTCTGCATGCACCTCGCCCCGACGGCGTCGAAGCGCGTCTACCAGCAGCGGATCGGCCGCATCATGCGGATCGCACCCGCGCAAGGAGGCGGGGATCGTCGTCGACTTCGTGCCGAAGGGCGCGACGCACTCCGAGCGCGTGG
>CAVVAZ010000007.1:0-86229 GCA_963746435.1 uncultured Actinomycetes bacterium | reverse complement strand
CGGATGACCATCGCCGCGTGCTCGCCGTGCTCGTCTTCTTGCGTAGCTGAGCGCGCGGTCGCTCCGGCGAGGGTCGCCGCGTTGCTACTCGCCTCGGCGGAGACGCTCCAAGCGGGCCCTCGTCTCCGGGTCCAGCCGATCGCCGACTCGACCGCCCGCGCCCCTGTGCTCGTGGTCGCGGTGCCGCTCGGGCGCGAGCTCGGCGAGGAAGAGGCGCGACGAGAGCTTCCTCACCTCTTGGCCCGAGACGCCGCGGATGGCGGCGTCGGAGGAGACGAGGCAGACCTGCTCGGCCACGCGGTGCTCGGCCGCGAGCCGCTCGAGCAGATCGTCGGCATGCGCCGCATAGCGAACCTCGAGGGGGCCGATCACGCGCTCCTCCCCAACGCCGTCGAACACGACGACGCCGCGCACTCCCCGACCGGCCACGAAGCTTGCAAGCGTGTCGACGAGCTCGCTGGGGTCGGAGAACTCGCCCGCGTGCAGCAGGTTGTAGCCGTCGAACAGAAACAGGGTCGTTTCGGCCATGATGCTTCTGCCCTTAATGTCGTATCTCGCTGGCGTCGGGCTTCGTAGAGGAGAACGGCGGCCGCGACGCCCACGTTGAGCGAGCCGACCCTTCCCGCAAGCGGAATCGCGATCACACCGTCGCACGTGCGCCGCACGAGCGGGCGCACGCCCTTGCCCTCGGCCCCGAGCACGAGCGCGACGCCACCGGAGAGGTCGGCGGACCACACGGAAAGCGCGCCCTCCGCGTCGGCGGCGTAGACCCACAGCTCGGGGCCCTTGATCTCGGCGAGGTACCGCGCGAGGTTCGAGACGACCGCGATCGGAAGATGCTCGATTGCGCCTGCGGATGCCTTCGCGACCGCGGGTGTGACGCGAGCCGAGCCATGCGCGGGGACGACGACTCCGCTCGCGCCCGCCCCCTCGGCGCTGCGGACGACGGCGCCGAAGTTCTGTGGGTCGGTGACCTGGTCGAGACAGACGAGCAATGGCACGTCGCCGCCGGCCAGCTCGTAGGCGTCCGCGTACCGGAACGGGTCGCACCAGGCGAGCACGCCCTGGTGGTCCCGCGTGCCCGCAGCCTCCGTGAGCTCCCGCTCGGGCCTGACGTCATGGCGCGGCGCATGCTCGACCCACGGAATCGCCGCGGCCGCCCGTTCGGTGGCCCAGATCTCGTGCACCCGCCGTGGCCCGCGGATGGCCTCCCGGACGGGATTGCGCCCGTAGACGAGCTCGCGGGTCAAGGAAGACGCACGAGCCGGTAGCCGCCCGGCTCGTCGCGTGCTTCCCAGCCCGCCCGTTCGATCTCGACGCGAAGTCGGTCGGCCTCGTCGAAGTCCCGCTCCGCCCGGGCTCGTTGTCGCCGGTCCGCGAGCTCGGTCACTTCAGCCGGCGCCGCCTCCTGCTCGGCGAGCGTGCGCGAGCCCGAAGATGCCGAGCGCCCGCCGAAGCAGCTCGTGGTCGCGCCATTCGTGCATTACCGCAAGCGCAGCCGGGGTGTTGAAGTCGTCCTCGAGCGCCGCCGCGAAACCGGTCCCAGGCGTCGGCTGGAGCACCCTCGTGTGGCCGCCGGAAGACGTCGCGAAAGCGATTGCCGCGGGCCGAGGCCTGTTGCATCACGTCGTCGGAGAAGTCGACGGGCTTGCCCCAGAGGCCCGAGAGGTGAAAGACGAGCAGCGCCTCGCGACCCCAGACGTCGAGCACGTTGCGCAGCGTCACGACGTTGCCGAGCGATTTCGACATCTTCGACGCATCCAACTCGAGCATTCCGTTGTGCATCCAGATTCGCGCGAAGGCGTGCCCGAGGCTCCTCGACTGCGCGAGCTCGTTCTCGTGATGAGGGAAGCGCAGATCGTTGCCTCCGCCGTGAATCTCGAACTCGCGGCCGAGGAACTTCTCCGCCATCGCCGAGCACTCGATGTGCCAGCCCGGCCGGCCTCGGCCCCACGGCGAGTCCCACGCTGCGTCTTCGTATCGGCTTCTGTCCCTTCCAGAGAGCGAAGTCGCGCTGATCCTCCTTCAGCTCGCTCGTCTCCTGAGCTACCATGTCCTCGATCCGGGCGCCTGAGAGCTGCCCGTACTCCGGGATAGCGCGCGACGCGGAAGTACACGTCGCCGTTCGCCACGTAGGCAAGATCGCGCTGCAGACGAGCTCCTCGGATGAACTCGACGATCTCCGGGATCGTCTCGGTGGCTCGCGGCTCGAGGTCGGGTCGCCCGAGACCCGAGGCCATCCGTGTCCTCGAAGAACCAGGCCGTCGCCTGCTCGCTGAGCTCTCGGCTCGAGATCCCCTGCTTCGCGGCCTCGGCGTAGACCTTGTCGTCGACGTCCGTGATGTTGTGCACGAGCGTGACGTCGTAGCCCGTGCTCGCGAAGCCAGCTCCGGAGCCACATGCCGAGCACGAACGGCCGCGAGTTGCCTACGTGGATGCGCTGGTAAACCGTCGAGCCGCAGAAATACATCCGGATGGGTCCAGGCGGCGGGGGCAGCTCGACGTGCGAGCGGGTCAGCGTGTCGTAGAGACGCACCGCGCGATCGTATCCGGGCTCTCAGGCGCGGCTCGCACGGGTGAGCGCCTCCTGCCGCGGAACGGCTGCGAGCACGGCCGCGAGCTCCGGCCCGGTCGGCGCTCCGGTGAGCGCGAGCCGCAGCGCGCGCAGGTCGCCCCCGACCGCCTTCAGCTCGCGGACGAGCGTCCGCGCGTCGTCGGTGCTCAGCCGCTCCGGTGCGTTCGAGCGAAGCTCCTTGAAGCGCTCGAGCGTCGGGGCCGCGTCGAGCGGAAGCTCGGCCGACGGCGGCGTCACGACGAGCTCGGCGTACTCCTTCGCCTCCACGAGAGAACGTGCCCCGCGCAGGACCGGCGCGACCCCGGCCGGTGCGCCAACCGCTGCCGTCAACTCCTCGTCGCTCATGGCCGCGATCGCATCGACCGCGAGTCGACGGAGCCGCGCGAGGTCGAGGTGGACGTCGTGCTCTGGGAGGCCGAGCTCCTCGAGGTAGGCACGCACTGCGCTCGGCGGGAGCCCCTCGTCGCGGAGCTCACCGATCGAGGAATGCCCGTGGCGCTTGGAGAGCTTCCGTCCGTCCTCGCCGAGCACGAGGCCGTGGTGCATCACCGTGGGAAGCTCACCTCCCACCGCGCGTGCGATGCGGTTCTGGACCTCGAGATTCGGACGATGGTCGGAGCCCCGGATCACGTGCGTGATCCCCAGCTCGAGATCGTCGACGACCGAGGCGAGCTGGTACGTGGAGGTGCCATCCGGGCGAAGCAGGGTCGTGCCGCCGGTGCTGAGCCTGACCGAGCCCTCGTCGTCCCGCATCGCGGCTCCCGAAGCCAATGCGCGCTCGGCGGCGTCCGTGTACAGGACTCCGCGCTCGCTCTGCCGGACGGGGCCTTCGTCGAACTGGACGCCCAGCCAGTCGAGGTCGTCGAGGATCGCCTCGATTCCGCCCTCCACCGTGCGTTCGGGATCCGTGTCGTCGATCCGCAGCACGAGGACTCCGTCGTGCTCGTCCACGAAGTGCCGGTTCGCGACGGCCGTCAGTGCGTTTCCGACGTGCAGCGAGCCCGTCGGACTTGGCGCGAAGCGAGCGCGAACGGTCACGCGCGGTCAGGCATCGATCGAGACGTGCCCGGGCTGGGACGCCACACGCTGGAGCCAGGCGCGGATCGCCGGATACGACGAGAGGTCGAAGTCGCCCTCGTGCGCGACGTGGGTGTACGCGTACAGCGAGATGTCCGCGATCGAGTACCGGTCGCCGACGAGGAAGGTTCTGAACTCGAGGTGATGCTCCATCGCGTCGAGGGCGGCGTAGCCGCCGGTCATCACCCGCGACCGTCGGTCGGCAAACTCCTCTGGCTTGCCGGAATAGGCAAGCCAGAATCGCGCCACCGCGATGTTGGGCTCGTGGCTGTACTGCTCGAAGAACATCCACTGGAGCGTCTGCGCGCGCTCGTAAGGCATCCGCAGCCAGGTACTCGGTGCCGTCCGCGAAGTACCAGAGAATCGCGTTCGACTCGGCGAGCGGGCGACCGTCGTCGAGAACGAGCGTCGGCACTCGCAACCCGGGATTCAGCAAGCCGAGCAGCTCCGCCCTCCCGGACCGATCGACCACGCTGACATCGACCGTCTCGTACTCCAAGCCGAGGTGCGCGAGCAGGAGCCGCACCTTGTAGCAGTTGCCCGAGACCGCTGAGTTGTAGAGAAGCACAGCGCTAACGGTAGTCGGGGTTGGGGAAGTCGAACCGGCAACCGGCATCCCAGAGTGACCGCTGATTCCCGTGTGCGGGGATTCCGCCCGCGTCTTTCAGCATGCGCGCCAGGTGGAGCAGGTTCCAGGTCAGGAACGTCGTGTTCCGGTTCGTGAAGTCGTTCTCGGGCCCGCCGGAGCCCGAGTCGAGGTACGACGGCCCCGGCCCGGCCTCTCCGATCCAGCCCGCGTCCGCCTGTGGGGGAATCGTGTACCCGAGGTGCTGCAGCGAGTAGAGGATGTTCATCGAGCAGTGCTTGATCCCGTCCTCGTTGCCCGTGATCAGGCAGCCGCCGGCCTTGCCGTAGTACGCGTACTGGCCGTCCTCGTTCAGGAGGCTCGAGTTGCCGTAGAGACGCTCGATGACCCGCGTGCAGACGGACGACTTCTCGCCGAGCCAGATCGGCGAGCAGAGCACGAGGATGTCCGCCGCCTGCACTCGTTCGTACAGCTCGGGCCAGTCGTCGCGCTCGGCGCCGTGCTCGCGCATGTCCGGCCAGACTCCCGGGGCGAGCTCGTGGTCGACCGCGCGCACGACTTCCACTTCCACGCCGTTCGTCTCCATGATCTCCACCGAGATGCGCATGAGCCCTTCGGTGTGGGAGAGCTCGGGTGACGGTTTCAGCGTGCAGTTCACGTACAGCGCTCGCAGGTCCGAGAAGTCCCAGCGGCTCGAGGTGCAGAGCTCGCGTTGTCGCTCGGTCAAGGTCATCGGCATCTCCTCTGCTGTCGAGTCCGCGACGGGAAGGCCGCTCAATCGTGACGTCGCCGCCACGCGCGTGCTTCGATTGCCTCGATGAGCGAACGGGACGACCGACCTTGCGCGGTCTGAGGAGCTGCTGCAGGCGTGGTTCCTCCGGCACGCACGTGACCTCCCGTGGCGCGATACGCGAGACCCGTACGCGATCCTCGTGTCCGAGGTGATGCTGCAGCAGACGCAGGTGGAGCGCGTCCGCCCGCGCTACCTCGCCTGGCTCGCGCGCTGGCCGACCGTCGAGTCGCTCGCCGCCGCGTCGCCGGGGGACGTCATCCGCGAGTGGCAGGGCCTCGGGTACAACCGCCGCGCGCTTCATCTCCACCGCGCAGCGACGCGCGTCGCGGCCGATGGCTGGCCGGAGGACCTGACGGAGCTTCCCGGCATCGGGCCGTACACGGCCGCGGCGATCCGCTGCTTCGCCCACGGCGACGACGTGCTCCCGGTGGACGTCAACGTCGCGAGGGTGCTGCGGCGTACCGGCGGTTCATTCAGCGCCGCGTCGGCCCAGGCACTCATGGATCTCGGCGCCATGGTCTGCCTGGCGAGAATCCCGCGCTGCGGCGCGTGCCCTCTCGCAGACGGCTGCCCGTCACGCGGACTCCGCGACGCGCCACTCCGCAAGCAGGGGGACTTCGAGGGCTCCTTTCGCCAACGCCGCGCCGCCACGCTGCGCGTGGTGGCCGAGTCGCCGCAAGGATTGCACGCGCTCGACGACGAGGCCGTCCGTGCCCTCGAGCGGGACGGCCTCGTCGTCGTGCGAGGGAACGGTCGCCTTGCCCGGCTAGGAGGGCTTGGCGGAACGGCCCTCGTCGTCGGGATGCCGCTGGTCGTCGGGAGGCAAGGACGCAGGGAGCGCCCATCGTAGATATGGGCGCGACTGAGGACGCCGCCTCGCGGCGATCCAGCGCTTCCCCGACGGCACAGCGTCTGTTTCGCCAAGCCCTCCTCGACGCCCTCTGCCGCGCCCGTCACGCGAAGGCATGCGGCGCGGAGTCTGTGTCGCCTCTCGACCGGCTAAACCGCCGTACGGTGTAGCACCCAGACGTTCGGCTCGAGGTGCACGCCGATCCCGTCCTCGATGACGAGGGGCGCCAGGCCGCCCGGGAAGACGAACGCGCCGTCGTCGGGAAAGCGCATTCCCGTCCAGGATTCCCAGTCGGCGACCGGAGCGCTGATGGTCATCGACTCGGGCGCGGCAGCGAGGATCTCTCCGCCCATTCGCTCGTGGATCCGGATCCAGGGATCGAAATGCGATCCGTCGTCGCGACGCCACTCCACGTAGCGCTCGATCGGGATGAGCGGATAGCGCTCCTTCAGCGTGGGCCGTACAGGCGCGATCACGGAGGAGAGCCCCGCTCCGCGCGCGTTGTCGCGGAACGTCTCGATCATCCTTCCGGAAAACCGTTGACCCTGTCGCGCAGGCGCCACGCTGATCGCGATCGCCATCAACGCAGTGGCCGGGTCCGGCGAGGTCATGCCGCGTACGAAGCCCTCGTCCCAGCCGGACGGCAGATCGTCGAGCGTCCCGTCCCACGGAAGCGGAACCGCGTGCGCCTCGGCGACGAGCTCATCGCCTTCGACGAGCGCGACCTGGAAGTCCGGGAAGTCCGAGTAGAGACGATCCCAGTACTTGGTCGCCCGGCTCGTTCCAGTTCATGTATTCGGGGAACGTGAGGCTCGAGAGCTCGGCCTGGCGCCGCGCGCGCAGGTCGGGCCGATCCGCGTAGCGCGCGAGCTTCATCTCGAAAGCAGCGCGACGGCCTGCGCGGCAAGCCCCTCGGCGCGACCGGTGAACCCGAGCCCGTCGGTCGTCGTCGCACGCACGCTCACGCGACCGGGGTCGACCCTGAGCGCCTCGGCCAGGCGCGCGCACATCTCGTCACGGAGCGGCCTGATGCGCGGCTCCTCGCCGACGAGCACGCAATCCGCGTTGACGAGCTGCCAGCCCGCGTCGCGCACCTCGCGATACGCCTTCCAGAGCAGGTCGACCGACGAGGCGCCGCGGTACTCCTCGTCGTCGGACGGAAAGAACGTGCCGATGTCACCGAGATCGGCCGCGCCGAGCAGGGCGTCTATGAGCGCGTGCGTGATGACATCGCCGTCCGAGTGTCCGGCAAGCCCGCGCGGAAAGTCGATCGCCACCCCGCCGAGGACCAGCGGAATGCCCTCGACGAGTGCATGTGCGTCGACTCCTAGCCCGACTCTGAGCTCGCTCATCGGAGCGAGGCTAGCGCGTCCGGCAGCTCGGCCAGCGATTCGACGCCGATCGCCGCGGACGGTGTCGTCTGGACCCGCCCCCACGGCCCCCGACGAAGATGAACCGCGACGAATCCGGCCTCGAGCGCCGGGACGACGTCGTTGTCGACACGGTCGCCCACGTAGGCGAGCTCGTGAGATTGGCACCGAGCTTCCACCAGCATGCGCTCGAAGAACCCCGGGGCGGGCTTCCGCACCCCCCAGCTCGCGGACGATCCGATGATCGAGACGGGGAGATCCGCTTCGCGCGTCCAACGCTCGAGCTCGTGCGACTGGTTGCCGGCGAGCCCGATCCGAAGACCGAGAGCCTGAAGCGACTCGAGGCAGGGGAGCGCGTCCGGATACAGGTCACCGAGCTCGTAGACGACGTCGACGAGCTCTCCCGGCTTGGGAACGCCGAGATGCCGCCAGAGCTCGTTGTGATCCTCGCCCCGGGCGATCGTCATCCCGAGCGCCGCGAGAACGACGTGGGAGTCGAGCCCGGCCAGCGCTGCGACCTCGTGCCAGTAGCGCTCCTCGTTGACGAGCGTCTCGCCGACGTCGAGAAAGACGGCCTCGAGCGACATGCCGAGAACGCTACTGAGCGGCGAGCAGCGCTTCGACGAGTGCGAGGTCGGCGGTCGTCGTCACCTTGACGAGGCGCGGGTCGCCTTCGACCGCCGCCACGCGGCCTCCCGTGCGCTCGACGAGCGAGGCGCAGTCGGTCGCCCCCGCCAGATCACCCGCGAAGGCTCGACGCAGCGGGGGCGCGAGAAAAGCCTGCGGTGTCTGCGCGGCCACGATGTCGTCGCGGGAGACCGTTTCCAGCACGGTCGCCCCGGACACGCGCTTGAGCGTGTCCGGGAGCCGAATAGCGGGCACGGCGCCGTCGTAGCCTTCCGCGAGCGGCTGCAGCACACGCTCGACGACCTCGTCGGTCACGAGCGGCCTGGCCGCATCGTGGACGAGCACGACGAGGGCGGCCTCGGGGACATCGGCGAGCGCCGCCCGGACCGACTCCGCTCGCGTCATGCCTCCGGTCACGCACGAGACGACCTTCGTGGCGACAACCTCCTCGGTCAGCAGGATCGTCGGCTCCTCCCAACCGGGCGCCGCCGCCACGACGATCGCGTCGATCCACGGACAACGGTCGAGCCGGTCGACGCTCTCGGCGAGCAGGGGACGCCCTGCGAGCGGCGCAAACGCCTTCGGCCGGTCGAGGCCGAGCCTCTCGCCCGCGCCGGCGGCAACGATGACCGCCCAGACATCTCCGTCTTGGACGGAGATGTCTAATCCTCCTTCGCGAAACGCCCGCGCACGATCAGCCGCCGCTGCGCAGCAGCGGAGGCTAGGCGTTTACCGCCGCGGCCTTCGGTTTGGCCCCGGCCTTCGCCGCCGGCTGCCCGGCTCGCGAGAGAACGTCGTCCAGCCAAGCCGCAGCCTCGTCCTCGGACATTGTCTTCGCGTACATGAGCTCCGAGGCGAGGATCTTCTTGGCCTTGACGAACATCTGCTTCTCGCCGGTCGAGAGGCCTTTCTCGTTGTTTCGCACGGCGAGGTTCCGCACGACCTCTGCGAGCTCGAAGATGTTGCCGGTCTTCATCTTGTCGCGGTTGTGCTTGAAGCGGCGGTTCCAGTTCTTCGGCATCTCCGTCGAACCGCCCGAAAGTGTGCGTACCACCATCTGCACCGTGCGCTGGTCGATGACCTGCCGCAAGCCGACGAGCTCGGCATTCTCACACGGGACGTTGACGGTCATGTCGTTGTGCAGGATCTGGATCGTGAGGTACTCGCGCACCTCGCCCATGATCTCCCGCTTCTCCTTCTTCACGACCGTTCCCGCTCCGTGGTGCGGATAGACCACCTTGTCGCCGATCTGGAACAAGCCAGCCTCCATCCCCGAAGTCCGTG
Organism: uncultured Actinomycetes bacterium; assembly: GCA_963746435.1. Lineage (GTDB taxonomy): Bacteria > Actinomycetota > Thermoleophilia > Gaiellales > Gaiellaceae > GMQP-bins7. The sequence continues at coordinate 77,067 of CAVVAZ010000007.1, read as the reverse complement.
ACATGACGAAAAAGTGCCGGCAGCGTCTTCCTGCCGGCGTCCTGCCTCATGATAGCGGGTTTCACACAGGGTCTTAACGGAACAGCAACGCCGTCCGGTGCGAACCGGTCGGGCCCGAGAGTCCCTTGCTACAGAGACGAGCGGGGAAGCCGGAGGTTAGGCCGTCGCCGCAAGGACAGGCTCGTCGGTGCGAGCCGGGTGCGCGCCGAGGCCGGCCTTGACTGCTGCCCGAAGGGTCTCCACCGCTGTGACGTGTGGCCGCTCGCGGCCGGATGTTCCCTCCGGCGCGAGGACGGTGTCGATTCCAAGCTTCCGGCACTCGTCCAGCCGACGCTCGGCCTGTGCCGCCGGCCGGAGGCGCCCAGTGAGACCGATTTCGCCGAACGTCGCCGACCCCGCGCGAACCGGAGCCCCGCGAGCGGCGGACGCGACTGCGAGAGCGACAGCGAGATCCGCGCCTGGCTCCTCGATCCTTACGCCGCCGGCCACGTTGACGAACACGTCCGAGCCTCCGAGCGAGATTCCGGCATGGCGACCGAGGACCGCGACGATCATCGCGAGCCGTCGCGGATCGACACCGGTGGCGACGCGCCTCGGCATCGCGAGATCGGTCGGCGCGACGAGGGCCTGCACTTCCAGGAGGAGCGGACGCGTGCCCTCGAGCACGCAACCGACCGCGGCGCCCACCTCTCCGGGGTGCGTCGAGCCGAAGAGCTCCGACGGATCGGGGACACCGACGAGTCCGCCCGCCGTCATCTCGAAGATACCGAGCTCGTTCGTGGAGCCGAAGCGGTTCTTGGTCGCGCGGAGGATGCGGTGCTCGTGGTAGCGGTCGCCCTCGAACTGGAGCACGCAGTCCACGAGATGCTCGAGCACTCGTGGACCCGCGACCGCCCCGTCCTTCGTCACATGGCCGACGAGTATCGTCGCGACGCCGGTCTCCTTCGCGACGCGCATGAGCCTTGCGGCGGCCTCCCGCACCTGGGCGACCGATCCGGGTGCCGAGCCGACATCGGGCGAGTAGAGCGTCTGCACGGAGTCGACGACGCACACGTCGGGGCGCTCGCTCTCGAGCGTGGCGCACACCGCCTCGAGCTCCGTCTCCGCGAGGATTCCGACGGCCTCGGCGCCGCCCAGGCGAGCGGCCCGGAGACTGACCTGAGCCACCGACTCCTCCCCGGTCACCAGAAGTGCTCTCCGACTCTTGCTCATCGCACCGAGAACGCTCGAGGAGGAGCGTCGACTTGCCTACGCCCGGCTCCCCGGCGACGAGAACGAGCGATGCGGGGACGAGGCCCCCGCCGAGCACCCGGTCGAGCTCCGCGACGCCGGTGAGCATCCGCTCGGCCTCGCTCGCCCGAACGTCGCCGAGTGGAACAGGCGTCCCCGGACGGGCAGCGCTGGAGCCGCGCGGGGCGCTCTTGATCTCCTCGACCAGCGTTCCGAAAGCGCCACAACCGGGGCATTTCCCGAGCCAGCGCGGGGTCGCCGTCCCGCACTCGGAGCACACGTGTTGGACGAGAGCCTTGGCCACACGGCCAGTCTACGAACGGCATCCGACGCCGTTCGTCACAAAAGAATGCCGATAGTGCTTGCAACTCGGGCGCAGGCTATTCAGAGTGCCCGGTGAATACGGGGCCGACCACCACGAAAGGATGGGCCGACATGGATAGGTTCAACGCAATGGGGCGCGGAGTGCAGCTCATGCTCGTGGGAGGCGTCCTGCTGCTCATCTCCACGTTCTTCAACTGGCAGTCGGTCGACATCGGACCGGTCGACGTCGGTCAGAACGCATGGCACGGGTTCTGGGGCGTCGTCATGGGCCTGCTGACGCTCGTCCTCATTGCCTGGCTCGTTGCGCGACTCGCCGGAGTGGACATCCCGATCCCGTTCTCGGCCGCGATGATCGGCGCCGTTCTCGCCGTGCTCATCCTCGTTTTCGCCGTGCTCAAGAACCTGACCGACGACTACTCGAGCTTCTGGAGCGTTCTCGGCATCATCTTCGCCGCGGCGATCGTTGTCGGCGCCTGGCTGGAGATTCAGGCGGCGGGAGGCATGGACACGCTTCGGAGCGAGATGCCGAAGAGAGGTATCGCGGACAGCTCGACCTCTGCGTCCGCCCCTCCGCCGACGACCTCGACGCCACCGCCGCCCCCGGTCTCGACGGAGCCCGCTGCGCCCGCCGGCGAGCCGTACGCGGCGCCGGACGATGCGTCGACTCGCCGTCCGACGAGCTCGCCTGAGGAGCCGGACCAGGGATCGCGAGGCTTAGAGCCGCTTGGCGAGAAGCACCCGGTCCTCACCCGGACCGTCGTAATCCGTCGCGAGCCGGTCGACCTCGAACCCGAGAGCCTCGTGGAAGGCTCGCGAGTCCTGGTTGGCCGGCGACGTGACGCAGCGGACAGTCGTGCACCCGTGCTCACGCGCCGCTGCGAAGAAACGCTCGTACAGGTCGCGCCCGAGACCCGAGCCTCGCAGGTCGGGCGCGACGCCCAAGAAGTGGACGTAGGCGTCAGTCGGATCGGTCTGCGAGAAGAAGCCGACGAGAAAGCCGGCGAGGTGGCCATCCTCCCCGTCGGCGACGAAGCTCGTGCCCTCGAAGTGGACGAAGAAGAGCTGCGGCAGCATCGGCGCCATCTCCCGCCCGTCCCACCAGGCGTTGACGTGCTGGATGACGCGTCCGTAGTCGGACGGTTGAGCGTGGCGGATGGTGACGCCCACGTCGCTACCCTAAACGCCGCTTGGCCGTCGAGACGCGAATCCCCCGCGAGCGGGACATGGAGATCGCCGCGCCGAACCGACGATCGACTCACGTGTCGAGGAGATCTCGTACGGCGCTGGTCGTCGTGGCGGCCGCAACCGCCTGCTGGCTCGTCCCCGCAGCGGAGGCCTCTCAGCTCATCGCGCGCGACGCGACGGCGGTGAGGCTCGCGGTCGACCGCACGGGCCGCGCGATGCTCACATACCGGGTGCAGGGCCGGACCCGCCATGTTCTCGCCTGGGGCGCCGTGAACGCGATCCACCCGACCGAGAAGCGCCGGCAGGTCGCGTTCCGCGTGGACTACTCGGGCGGTTGGCGCTCGTTCGGGCGCACGGTCTGGAAGGGATTCGCCGATGCCTGCCGACCCGCGCGCGTCCGCCTCGCCTGGCTCGTCGCCGCCTGCCGCGCGCCGGACGGCTCGTTCTGGGCGCTCCAGAGCTGGCAGCGCGGTCTTCGGAACTACGGAATGCCGGCGACCGGAACGCGCGACGACTGGGAGCTCCGGCTCTCACACTGGAACGGACCGATCCCGAGGCTGGAGGTCGGGATCGGCTGGGCCTACGGGCGGTTCCACTCGCTCTACGGGCGCTTCTCCTGGCGTGGCCGGGGTGTCCACGGGTTCGCCTCCACTCCCGCCGGCGTCCCCCTCGACAGCTTCGGTCGCAACCTCTACGTGGACACGCTGAACTCGGCGTATGGCCCCGGCTGGCAGCGGGAGAACGGCTTCCTGAGCCACATCGGAAGCGGCGGGTTCTGCTACGGGTTCTACCCGCACGGGCCGCGGCCGTCCGGGATGGGCGAGCGCTACCGAATGAGCGTCAGCGGCCCAGGAGTGCTTCCGGACGTCTTCTGGGAGGGAGCCCCGCCGAAGACCTACGACCGGGCGTTCGACCTCGCCGCCGACGAGAGGCAGGCAAAGCTGCTCGCCCGCGACCCGCTCTGCCGGCCGCGCTGAGCGCTAGGCTCGACAGAACGACACAGTCGCCCGACAATGGGGAGGCGCGGCGCGAAACACGCCGTCAGCACCCTCCGACCAAGGAGCCACGTTGGACAGGATCGCCGCCTTCTCGACGGGAACGAAGCTCGTAATCGCCGCGGGCGCTCTCCTCTTCATCGACCTGTTTCTGACGTGGCAGACGATAGAGCTCGACTTCGGGCCGGGTGTCGACGTGAGCCAGGGGCAGGACGGATGGGACGTCTGGGGACTCCTCATCGCCGTCCTCACCCTCGCGCTGCTCGCGATCGTGGCCATCCGGGAGACCGACACGGAGCTGCTGCTCGACAGTCGCTGGGATCGGGTGCCGCTGATCTTGGGTGGCCTCGTCTTCCTGCTGGCGGTCGTGAAGAACCTGCGAGACGCGGATTCGACCTGGGCGAGCTACCTCGGTGTCGCGCTCGCGGCCGTCGTGGCAGTTGGGACGCTCATCGACTGGCTTGGCTCGCGGTCGGACGAGATCGACGTCCACTCCGCGTGGCGAGCCGAGCCTCAGCCCGCCGGACCGGCCAAGCGCGGGCGACCGGACTCGACCGCTGACGAGCCGAACGCCAAGTGGTAGTCATGCCCGCTCACGCGCCGGCAAAGCCGACGCTCCGCTCGTGTTCCCGCTCCGGCGCCGGCCAAGGCGCCGCCTGCGCTCTTGTGCCCGCTCCGTCGAGCCTACGCGGGCCGGCGGCTCCGTCGAGCCTACGCCGCTTTTCCCGCTCCGGCGCCGGCAAAGCCGACACCTCCGCTCCTGGGCGGCTCCGTCGAGCCTACGCCGCTGTTTTCCCGCTCCGGCGCCGGCAAAGCCGGCACCTCCGCTCCTGGGCGGCTCCGTCGAGCCTACGCCGCGCGACGGCTGCGACTTAGTCTTCGGTAGCCGACTCGTCGGGCGAGTCGTCGCTCTCGGGCGCTTCTTCGGGGCCGCCGACGGTCGCCGGGACGGGCGTGCCCTCGATGATCTTGATATCGATGAGCGGCTCGTCCTCGACCGGGTTCTCGCGGCGGTCGATGACGATCGTCGAGGCGAGCGAGAGCTCGCGGCCGAGGATGAAGTCCGCGAGCGGGTCCTCGATCAGCCTCTGGATCGCGCGGCGCAGCGGTCGTGCTCCCATCGCGGGGTCGTAGCCCTGCTCGACGAGCAGCTCGCGAGCCTCGGGCGTGAGCTCGATCACGGTGCCGTGCTTGGCCATCTCCTCGCGCACGCGCTTCATGAGGAGATCGACGACCTGGAGGATCTCGGACTTCTCGAGCTTGTGGAAGACGATGACCTCGTCGATCCGGTTCAGGAGCTCCGGCCGGAACACCTTCTTGAGCTCCGACATCACGCGTTCCTTCATCTCGTCGTACGAGAGCCCAGCCTCGTCGCCGATCGAGAAGCCGAGCGTCTGATTCTTCGAGATCTGCGCGGCGCCCAGGTTCGAGGTCATGATCACGATCGTGTTGCGGAAGTCGACCTTCCGCCCCTGCGAGTCGGTGAGCTTCCCGTCCTCGAGGATCTGGAGGAGGATGTTGAACACGTCCGGGTGCGCCTTCTCGATCTCGTCGAGCAGGACGACGGAGTACGGCTTGCGGCGAACGGCCTCGGTGAGTTGGCCGCCCTCGTCGTAGCCGACGTACCCGGGCGGAGAGCCGACGAGCCGGGACACGGAGTGCTTCTCCATGTACTCCGACATGTCCACCTGGATCATCATGTCCTCGTCGCCGAAGAGGAACTCGGCGAGCGTGCGCGCGAGCTCGGTCTTCCCGACCCCTGACGGGCCGAGGAAGATGAACGAGCCGGTCGGTCGCTTCGGATCCTTGATCCCCGCGCGCGCCCGCCGGATCGCCTTCGAGACGGCGACGATCGCCGCGTGCTGGCCGATGACGCGCTTGTGGAGCTCGTCCTCCATCCGGACGAGCCGCTCGGACTCGGCCTCGGTGAGCTTGAACACGGGAATGCCGGTCCACATCGAGACGATGTCGGCGATCTCGTCCTCGCCGACCTCGGGCTGCTCCTCGTCGGCCTGGTTCCGCCAGTCCTCCTCGAGCTCCTTCTTCTTCTGAGAGAGCTTGCGCTCCTTGTCGCGGAGCTGCGCCGCCTTCTCGAACTCCTGGGCCTCGATCGACGCTTCCTTGTCGGCGCGCACCTTGTCGATCTCTTCCTCGAGCTCGCGGTAGCGCGGGGGCGCGGACATGGTGGCGATGCGGATGCGCGAGCCCGGCCTCGTCGATGAGGTCGATCGCCTTGTCCGGCAGGTGCCGGTCCTGGATGTAGCGGTCGGCGAGAACCGCGGCGGCGTGCAGCGCCTCGTCCGTGATCTTGCAGCGGTGGTGCGCCTCGTAGCGGTCGCGAAGTCCGCGCAGGATCAGCACCGTCTCGTCGATCGTCGGCTCCTCGACGCGCACCTGCTGGAAGCGCCGCTCGAGCGCGGCGTCTCGCTCGAGGTACTTCCGGTATTCGTCGAGCGTGGTCGCGCCGATCGTCTGGATCTCGCCTCGTGCGAGCGCAGGCTTGAGGATCGAAGCCGCATCGATCGCGCCCTCGGCGGCACCGGCGCCGACGAGGTTGTGGAGCTCGTCGATGAAGAGAATGATGTCGCCGCGCTGCATGATCTCCTTCATGACCTTCTTCAGGCGCTCCTCGAACTCCCCGCGGTACTTCGAGCCGGCGACGAGCGCGGCGAGGTCTAGCGTGTAGATCTGCTTGCCCTTGAGGATCTCGGGCACCTGGCTCGCGGAGATACGGGAGGCGAGGCCCTCGACGACGGCCGTCTTCCCCACCCCGGGCTCGCCGATGAGCACCGGGTTGTTCTTCTGGCGGCGGGACAGGATCTGCATCACGCGCTCGATCTCCGTCTGGCGGCCGACGACCGGGTCGAGCTTCCCTTCGACGGCGAGCTTCGTCAGGTTGCGGCCGAACTGGTCGAGGAGCTTCGAGCTCTTCGTCTTCTCGCCGGGTGGAGCGCCGGCGCCGGCCTGGCGGCGTCCCGGGCCGGAGAGCATGCGGATGATCTCGTTGCGGATCTTTTCCGCATCTGCGTCGAAGTCGAGCAGGATTCGTGCGGCGACGCCTTCGTTCTCGCGCACGAGCCCGAGCAGGATGTGCTCGGTGCCGATGTAGTTGTGTCCGAGGGAGAGAGCCTCGCGCAGCGCGAGCTCGAGCACCTTCTTGGCACGCGGGGTGAACGGAATCTGGCCGGTGGTGACCTCGTCGCCCTGGCCGACGATGCGCGCCACCTGGGCGCGGACCTCCTCCACCGTGATGTCGAGCGACTCGAGGACGCGCGCGGCAAGCCCTTCTTCCTCGCGCAGCAGCCCGAGCAAGATGTGCTCCGTGCCGATGTAGTTGTGCTTGAGCGCCCTCGCCTCGTCCTGGGCGAGAACGACCACCTGTCGTGCCCTCTCGGTGAATCGCTCGAACAACGCCTTCGACCCTCCTTTCCCCTTATTCGCTTCCGGAGGCCGACGGGTTTGCCGCACTCCGGGTCGAAGGTGCAGGTCTGATCGTAGCCGACGGGTCTCGTGACAGCGCCGTCGCCGGTGGGTTCGCCCGCCGAGGCCGGTACCCTTCTCGCGCTGTGGGCGGACGCGCTGCATGAAGATCCTGCTGACCGGATCGTCGGGTCAGATCGGGACCAATCTGGGACTGCGGTTGCACGAGGACGGTCACGAGGTCTTCGGCGTCGACAAGCGCCAGAACACGTGGACTGACGAGTTCCGCTACCTGCTCCAGGATCTCGCCGGACACTATGCGCCGTTTCCGGGCGGGATCAACGGCGTGGAGTACCCCGAAGCCGACGTCGTGGTTCATCTCGCGGCCCACGCGAAGGTTCACCAGCTCGTACGGCAGCCGCACCGGGCTCTCGAGAACGCGGTGATGACCTTCAACGTCCTCGAGTACGCCCGACAACGGCACATCCCGATCGTGTTCTCGTCGAGCCGCGAGGTGTACGGCGACGTGCACCGGTTCGAGGCGTACGACGAGCAAGTTGCCGATTTCGCGTTCGCGGAGAGCACCTACTCGGCGTCCAAGATCGCCGGTGAGGCCTTCATCTACTCCTACGCCCGCTGCTACGGGCTTCCGTACCTCGTCTTCCGCTTCTCGAACGTGTACGGGCGCTTCGACAACGACCTGAACCGGATGGTCCGGGTCATCCCGCTCTTCATCCACTCGATGCTTCGCGGCGAGCCGATCACCGTCTACGGCGGGAGCGACAAGACGTTGGACTTCACGTACGTCGACGACTGCGTGGAGGGCATCGTGCGAGGCATCGAAGCGCTCGCCGAAGGCCGGGTCGTCAATCACACGATCAATCTCGCCTACGGGCAGGGCAACACCCTCGTCCACTGCGCCGAAAGGATCGCGGCGGAGCTCGGCGTCGAGCCTCGAATGACCATGGCGCCCTCGCTGCTCGGCGAGGTGACGCACTACGTCGCGGATCTCTCGAAGGCCCGCGAGCTCCTCGGATACGACCCGCAGGTGCCGCTCGACGAGGGGATCGCGCGCGCGGTTGCGTGGTTTCGAGAGCACCGTGACGCGCATCCGGAGGAGAACGTTCCCGTGCACAGCCGATCACGAGGGCTCGGACGGGGCGAAGCTCAGCTGGAAGCCGGTCGCGGCGACCGTGACGTTGCCCAGGCACGGCTCGAGCCACGGAAGCCTGTCTCCGACGTGTCGACGAAGAGGCGCGGATACTCCGCGCGGTGACAGTTCGGGGACGCACTGCACTCCTGATCGCCATGGTCGTGGCGTCCGTGGTCGCTTCGGCCGCGGGCGCGGCGCCGAACGCCTCCAGACCGCCCGGCTCTCCCGACCTCGCTGCCATGTCGCTCGCCGTGTACGACTTCCCGGCCGGCACCCGGGTCGAGAGCCAGGGATATCAGCGCGATCCGGACTTCGTAGCCTCGTACGAGCGCGAGTTCGAGGTTCGGGGCGGACGACTCGGGCGGACGCGTCTGATCGGCGCATACGAGAGCCTCGACGTCGTTCGGACGCCCGCCGCTGCGCAGCAGGAGTTCGCTCTCCTGGCCGCGCTTCTCCGCGGGAAGCAGGGCGTGAGCCTGTTCAAGGCGATCTTTGCCGAGGAAGGCATCGACTCGAAGGACATCCGCGTAGGAAAGATCCGCCGCCCCAAGATCGGGCACGGCGCCCTGGTCGTCCCGCTACGTCTAAGGGTTTTGGGATCGTGGTTCCCCTTCGAGCTCGCGTTCCTGCGCTTCGACCGTGTTCTCGTCGGCGTCGGGCTCTTCGGCATGCCGGGCGGCAAGGTGTTCCCGGCCGACACCGACCGTCTCGCGCGAGTCGCCGTGACCCGGATACAGGCCGGGCTCGTTCCGGTCAACACCCTCGCGCCCGCGCTCACCGGGAGTCGCCCAGCCGGGACAGGCTCTCTCCGCGAGCCGCGGGACGTGGACCGGCGACTCAGCTGGCGTTCACGTATCAGTGGGAACGCTGCGACGCCTGCCGGAGCGGGATGCGTCCCGATTTCCGGCGCGACGGGCACGAGCTACACCCTCGCCGCGGGCGACCTCGCGTCGACGGTCCGGGTCACCGTCACCGGAACGAACCTTCTCGGCAGCGCCACCTCGCGCTCGGCTCCCACGGCCGTCGTCGCCGGCCCGTCAGGCTCGCCGACGAGCACCGTGCTCCCCGTGATTTCCGGAACGCCGGCCGTCGGCGGAACGCTGACCGCGGATACCGGCGCGTGGGCGGGAGCTCCGACGACGTTCGCGTATCAGTGGCGTCGCTGCGACGCCTCGGGAGGCGCCTGCCTCGACATCGTGGGCGCCACAGCAGCGACCTACACCGTCGCGGCCGGCGACTCGCGCTCGACTCTGCGCGTTCTCGTCGTCGCGACGAACTCCGTGGGCTCCGGAGGCGCGATCTCCGCGCCGACCGCCGCCGTTCCGTAGTACTAACCCTGCCGCAGGGCGGGGAACAGGATCACGTCGCGGATCGTCTCGCGGCCCGAGAGGAGCATCGTCAGCCTGTCGATGCCGAGCCCGAGACCACCCGTCGGCGGCATCCCGTACGACAATGCTTCGACGTAGTCGGGGTCGCCGCGCTCACCGAGGACGTGCTCCGACTGCTGCTCGAATCGTTGGCGCTGCTCCTCGGCGTCGTTGATCTCGGTGAACGCGTTTCCGAGCTCCATTCCCCCGGCGAAGTACTCGAAGCGCTCGGTGAGCGAGGGGTCCTCGTCCGTCGAGCGGGCGAACGGCGAGAGCTCGACGGGGTAGTCGTGGACGATCGTCGGCTGGACGAGAGTCGGCTCCACGAAGTGGCTGAACGCGTGGTCGACGAGCTGGGGCCAGTCCTTGTCGGCACCCGTGTCGACGCCTCGCTCCTCGAGCCACGCGCGCAGCTCGCCCGCGTCGCGCGTCCACAGCTCGAGCTTCTCGAGCGCGTCGACGAAGCGGATTCGCTTCCACGGGGCCTTCAGCTCGATCTCGTTCCCCCTGAACGCCACGCGCGTCGTCCCGAGAGCCTCGTTCGCGACCTGCTCCACGAGCCGTTCGATCCGTTCCATCGTGTCGCGGTAGTCGGCGTAGGCCTCGTACCACTCGAGCATCGTGAACTCGGGCTGGTGCTTGTACGAGACGCTCTCGTTTCGGAAGTCCTTCCCGATCTCGTAGACGCGCTCGAGCCCGCCGACGATCAGGCGCTTGAGATAGAGCTCCGTCGCGATGCGCAGATAGAGGTCGGTATCGAGCTCGCTCGAGCGGGTGACGAACGGCAGCGCGAAGGCGCCTCCGTAGCGGGGCTGGAGGATCGGCGTCTCGACCTCGACGAAGCCTTCGCCGTCGAGGTAGCCGCGAATCGCGGAGACGATGCGCGCCCGGAGGAGAAAGACCTCACGGCTCTCCTCGTTCATCAGCAGGTCGAGGTAGCGCTTGCGGTAGCGCGTCTCGACGTCGGTGAGCCCGTGGAACGTGTCCGGGAGCGAGCTCCGGTTGCGCGAGAGGAGCTCGAGCTCGTCGACCGCGAGCGACGGCTCGCCGCGGCGTGACTTTGCGGGCTTGCCGGCGACGCCGACCACGTCGCCGAGGTGGACGTCCACGTCACCGGTCCGGCCGGTGTCGCACATGAGCTGGATGCGCCCGGAGCGGTCGACGAGGTCGAGGAAGACGAGCTTCCCCATCTCCCGGCGAGCCATCACGCGGCCGGCCAGCGCCAACGCCGCGTCTCGTCCAGCTGGCCGCCGGCCTCGAGCTGCTCGGTCTCGGCACGAACCCCGCGATCTCGTCGCGATCGGGGAAGCGTTTCGGAGCTGCCACGGGTCGCGAGTCTAGTCGCACAGACGCATCCACCTCCGACCGCGAGCCACTCGGGTACAGCTGACCGCGATGAGAGCGCGCCTCAGGTAGCGCGGATAGAGGACGCCAGAGTCCTTACTGCGGGGTGTCAGCGCACCAGGCCCGCCCGTGGACGCACGACGCGTGCGACGGTTGCTCCCTCGACGCTCTGGATCGCCTGTGACCCGCGCCCGCTGTCTACTCGAAGGATGGTGACAGGGCTCTCGGTGATGTCTCCGTTCACGTCGAAACCGAACGAGCCCAGCATTCCTCGCCTTGACCTGGGTTCGGAAGAGCTCCTGGACGACGGAAGCGCGTGATCCATCCGAGCGGGCGATCGCGTCCAAGAGCACCTCGGTCGCCTGGGCCGCATACACGGCGGACGGCTCGATCTCTGCTCCCCCCTGCGTCTGCGCGAACCGCTCGCGAATCGGGCGCCGGCGGGCGGCAGCCGCTCGGTCACCACTCCCCCCAGGGTTACGTACGTACCGAGAGCGGCCTTGCCGGCTTGCTCCACGAGCAGGAGCGGCTGGAGACCGTCAGGCCCCATGATGTCGACCATGCGGCCGAGGCGAGAGCGGAGGTCTCGAATGACCCTGAGCCGCGTTGGTGTCTATCAGTCCGCCGACGAAGACAGCCGTCGCGCCGGAGCGCGCCACCCGCGCCGCGATGTTGCGCATAGCTCTCCGGCCTGCGGGTCCCAGCTGGCGCGGCCGACGACCTGCGAGGCCGAGCCTGCGCGACGATGTCTCGAAACCGGTTGCCATCAGGCCGCCGTAGAACACATTGCCGTCGTCGAGCGACGAAGACGCGCTTTCGACCGCGCTCACGGGCGAAGAGTGCGAGCGCGGCCCCCTGAAGGTCGTCTGTCGGGTGAGACGCGCACGTAGTTGCGGCGGCCCGTCGGGTAGAGAGACGGCCGGGAGGGCGGGGTCGATGCCCGGACCACCTCGGGTCAGACCAACGAAGGAGTTGAGAGGCGATACCATCGCCAGGGGTCCGTCCGGGGCACGGTTCAGGGTCGGGCATCGCAACAATCGCGCAACCAGAGTTGAGCTGTGCCTATGACGCCGATGACGTCTTCGTTTCGCGCGTATTCGCGGGCGTTCGCCTCACATTTCGCGTCGTCGTAGTGCGCCGGTGCTCCCGATCGAGTCGTCGCAGGACTGGTACGCGACACGGAACCGCCCCGCGCGAAAGTTGCGCTCCCGCATGACGAACGCGATGGCTTGTGCCATCTGGGTCGTCGTGACCTGGATGCCTGCCTTGCAGAGGGAGATCCGACACGACGAGCATGTCCGCCTTCTTTGCCACTCACCGGCCAGGACCGGCTCGCAGACCGTCGCCGGGAGAGAGGTGATCCCCGAAACCTCCTCCGTGACGGCGACACTCGAGACCCGCGACTGCCGCGACCCAGACGGTGTCTCCGTCCACCGCCACCGAGCGCGGTATTCCCTCTAGCTCGACCGTGCTGCGTCACGGTCACGGTATCGAGGTCGACCTGCGTCAGCGTGCCCGGCGAGCAGGGTTGACCACCCACACCGCACCCGCTCCCACCGCAAGATCCGCGACGCCCAGGGCGAGGTCGATCGACCCCACCGGTCGGAGGCCGCCCGGCCGCGATCCGCCACAGCTTTCCGTCGCCTGAGGTGACCCAGGCAGCATCGTCCTCCTACTGAGATCGAGATGACGGAGGCCGGGATCTTCACTCGCGCGACGACGCGCGCGGTTCGCTCGTGGAGCCGAACGACTTCGCCGTCCGCTCCGAGAACCCATACGCCTCCGCCGCCGGCGGCGACAGCGACCGCCCGGACCGCCTTGCTCGTCGCCGTGATCGCTCCCGACACGCCGTCGATACGGACGACCGAGTAGTTGGGCGTGACGGCCCAGAGCGAGCCGTCGGCGACCGCGAGGTGATTCTCGAGCAGATTCGACACGTCGCCGGCCTTGGCGGGAAGCCGGACGTGCGCTCTTTCCGTCCGGGTCGCAGGATCGAGTCGAACGACTGCCGTCGCGACCGGGCCGATGAACTGAGCTCCTTCGATTCGTTCGCCGTTCCCGACCCAAACCGCGCCAGGACGCGCGACGACGTCGGTCGGCGTCGCACCCGTGGAGAGCGTCTCGACGACGCCTGAGGACTTCGTCGAAGAGGATCAGGGTGCGCGCATCTGCATCGACGAGCCACACGGAGCCTTCGGCGGCCGCGATCGCGGTCGGCGTACGACCGGCCGAGATCCGACGGGAGACCGTCCCGTTCGTGGCATCGACGGCGATGATCTGTCCGCCCGACTCGGCCACGCCAGACGAAGCGTCGTTCGATCCGTCCCGGGCGAAGGCGAACGCCAAGCCCGCAGCCGCCACCACAGCGAGAGCGAGGAGACCGAGGACGAGAGGACGACGCGGCACGCTGCGGGGTCGCGCGACTCGTTGCGCTCGGAGCGGAGGAAACGAACTCGGAATACCTTCGATCTCGAGCTGGTAGAGCCGCTCGGGCCGGTCGAGGTCCTTGAGCGCGAAGGCCCCGAGCTCGCGAACGAGCGCGTCGGGTGGAAGCTCGTCCTCCACCAGCTCCCGCGTCGCGTTGGAGAGCAGGATCTGGCCGCCATGGCCCACCGCGCCGATGCGCGCCGCACGGTGCACGCCGAAGCCCACGTACCGCTCTCCGGTCGGACGCGGCTCACCCGTGTGCAACCCCATCCGGACACGGACATCGATGCCATCCGGCCAGGAGTGGCGTGCGAGCGCGCGCTGCGCCTCGGCCGCGCTGGCGACGGCGTCGCCTGCCCGCCCGAACGCGAAGAAGAACGAGTCACCTTGCGTGTCGATCTCTCGCCCGCCGTGCGCCTCGAAGCACTCCCGCAGGATGCGCTGGTGATCCGAGAGGACGATGTCGTACTGCTGGCCGAGCTGCTTGAGGAGCCGCGTCGACCCTTCGATGTCGGTGAAGAGAAACGTGACGGTCCCGGTCGGCAGTTCAGCCATCCCTCACCCTTTTGTCCGCAGTTGGGCAATCCTATGCTGGCGCCCGGGCCTCGGCATTCGGGCCATGGGAGTGGGAGCGACCGGCTCACATCAACCCGCTTCGTGTCGAGGGGCGGGCGTGCGCGAGACGGTCGTGACGGACGCGACTACCGCTTGTCGTAGATGCCGAGACCCGTGTCGGGGTCGAAGAAGTGCAGGCGCGTGACGTCTACCTCGAGCTCGAGCGGCTGCCGCTCCCGGGCTTGGGTCTCTCGCTCGAGGCGAGCGACGAACGAGATCCCCGCCCCGCGGGCACGCTCCGCGGCCAGCCGGGCCTCCGCATCTTCCGGTGCATCGGTCACGAGTGCCTCGACGACCTCCTTGGAGGTCACAGGCTCCCCGGGAACGTTGAAGTGGACGTAGACCTCGGAACCCATGTCCTCGCGGATGTCGCACACGATGGACAATCCGCGACCCTCGCTCGTCTCACCGACGAGCGCGGCGTCCTCCATGTCCTCCGGCCGTATTCCCATGACAACCTGGCGCGCCCTCGAAGCTGGCAAGCGCAGGACGGCGCTCCAACGTGGACGGGTCGAGCCGTAGCCGGTGGTCGCCGAACTGCACCCAGACGTCGCCGTTCGAGCGCGCGACGTCCGCCATTACGACGTTCATCGCCGGAGACCCGATGAACTCGGCGACGAACAGGTTCCGGGGACGCTCGTAGAGCACTTGCGGGGCGTCGACCTGCTGCAAGAGGCCACCTCTCATCACCGCGACGCGATCGCCCATCGTCATCGCCTCGGTCTGGTCGTGCGTGACGTAGACCGTCGTCACGTGCAGGTCGCGCTGCAGGCGGGCGATCTCCGCCCGCATCTCCACGCGCAGCTTCGCGTCGAGGTTCGAGAGCGGCTCGTCCATCAGGAACGCTTGCGGCTGGCGGACGATCGCGCGTCCCATGGCGACGCGCTGTCGCTGCCCTCCGGAGAGGGTTCGCGGCTTCTTCTTCAGCGCGTCGGTGAGGCCGAGCACGACCGCCGCCTCCCGGACGCGGGCGTCGATCTCGCGCTTCGGGACACCGCGCATCTTGAGCGCGAAGCCCATGTTGTCGTGCGCGTTCATGTGCGGATAGAGCGCGTAGTTCTGGAACACCATCGCGATGTCCCGGTCCTTCGGGGGGAGGTCGTTGACGACGTTGCCTTCGATCTTCACCGTCCCCGAGGTGATCGTCTCCAGGCCGGCGATCATCCGCAGAGCGGTGGTCTTCCCACAGCCGGACGGCCCCACGAAGACGACGAACTCGCCGTCGCCCTATCTCGAGGTCGAGGCCCGTCACTGCCTCGGTCCCGTCGGGGTAGACCTTCGTCAGCTTGTCGAGTGTGATCTCCGCCACGCCGTTCCCTTTCGGAAACTACTAGCATCGCACGAGTCGGATGGAGGCCGAGTCCGCTGCTGGGAGGGCGCCGAGCACACGTCGCTGGCGACATGCGCTCGAAGACCGCCGTGTCCTCGCGCCGCTCCTCATCGCGCCCGCGGTCATCTTCATCGTGCTCGTCGTCGGTGTTCCGTTCGGCTGGGCGATCTACCTCAGCATGACGGACGCTATCGGCGGGTCGCTACAGGGCAACTGGGTCGGCTTCGACAACTTCACGAACGCCTGGTCGGACGACAACTTTCAGAAGGCGCTGCGGAACACGCTGATCTTCACCTTCGCGTCGCAGGTCCTCGTCGTCGTCGGGGCGGCGATCCTCTCGGCGTTCCTCGTCCGTGACTTCCGCGGCAAGTGGCTCATCCGCTTCCTCGTGGTCCTGCCCTGGGCCGCGCCGGTCGTCCTTTCCACCATCACCTGGCTCTGGCTCCTGGACTCGCTCTTCAGCGTCGTGAACTGGACGCTCGCCAGGCTGCACCTCGACAACGGGCTGGTGTGGCTGCTCGACGTCGTGCATCTCGAGGAGAACGCGCAGGCCCCCCTGCAGTGGCTCGGGAGGCCCAACCTCGCGCTGATCGCGATCACGCTTGTGCACGCGTGGCGGATCCTTCCCTTCGCGGTCGTCATCTTCATCGCCGGCCGTGCCTCGATTCCGAACGAGGTCGAGGATGCGTCGAAGATCGACGGCGCGACCGGGCTCAAGAAGCTCTGGTACGTCGACCTCCCGCTACAGCTCCCGATCGCGCTCGTGGCCGTGCTCTTTGGCATCGTCTTCACCGCGGGCGACTTCGCGGTCGTGTACATCCTCACCGCGGGCGGGCCGTTCAACTCGACGCAGGTGCTCCCGACCTGGGCGTTCCAGATCGGAATCAACTCCGGCTCCCTCGGCGAGGGTGCCGCGATCTCCCTCTACCTCTTCCCCCTCCTCATCGTCGTCACGGTGGCGATGCTCTTCTTCGCCCGACGAGCCCAGGTGACATAGATGACCAACGCTCGCCTTCGGCTCGCGTTCGCGGGGGAAACCATGTTTCCCCCGCGAAGCCCCCTTCTTCTTGAATACGTGGGGAACCTCCCGGTTCCCCACACCCCTCCACCGAGGTCATCGCCCAACCGAGGTTGCGCCATGACCTGGCGTCAGAAGGGCCTCACCTACCTCGTGGTCGGCCCGTTCGCGGTCGTCCTCGCGTTCCCGTTCTACTTCGCGCTCGTGACGACGTTCAAGAGCAACCTCGACCTCTCGAACGTCGAGCGCTCTCCCTACCTCTACCACGACCCCCAAGGCAACCTCCATTGGGACTTCTGGAACGACGCGACGTTGGACCACGTCAAGTTCATCTTCGAGGACACGAACTACCCGACGTGGCTCTTGAACACTCTTTTGGTCGGTCTGGCCGTCGTGGGGATCACGTTGCTTCTCGCGATGCCGGCGGGCTACGCGCTCGCCCGGCTCGCCGGCCCCTGGGGCCAGAGCGCGGGCGTCGGCATCTTCCTCGTCTACCTGATCCCGCCGACACTGCTCTTCCTGCCGCTCTCCCGGATCGTGACGAACCTCGATCTGAAGGACTCGCTCTGGTCGCTGATCCTCGTCTACCCGTCCTTCACGATCCCGTTCGCGACCTGGCTTCTGATGGGGTTCTTCAAGACGATTCCGCAGGAACTGGAGGACGCAGCGCTCGTCGATGGCTGCTCGCGGATCAAGGCGCTCTACCGGATAGTTCTTCCCATCTCGCTGCCGGGGATCCTCACCGTCGTCATCTTCGCCTTCTCGCTCTGCGTCAACGAGTTCATCTACGCCTTCACCTTCATCTCTACGTCCGAGCAGCGGACGGTGTCGGCCGGCATCCCGAACGACTTGATTCGCGGCGACATCTACTTCTGGCAGTCCCTCATGGCGGCGACGCTGATCCCCGCGATTCCGCTCGCCCTTCTCTACAACGCATTTCTCGACCGCTTCATCAAGGGGTTTACAGGCGGCGCTTTCAGGTAGAGAATCGACGCGAGAAGAAAGGAGGTCACGGTGTCAGAAGCTTCAGACGAGTTCGGGACCCCGAGCTCGCAGCTGACCCGCAGCGACCTGGTGAAGAGGGCGGGGGCTGCGGCGTTCGCCGTCAGCATGTTCGGCGCCCTCCCGGAGAAGGCCCTCGGCTTCTATGGCCCGCTGCGCGTTCAAGGACAAGCAACTCTCGGGCGATCTTCGCATCATGACGTGGGCGCACTTCGTCCCGGCCTACGACACGTGGCTCGACGGCACGTACGCCAAGCAGTGGGGCGAGGCGAACGACGTCGAGGTCAAGTTCGACCACATCAACAACGCCCTGCTCGTCGCGAACGGGTCATCGGAGATCGCCGCCCAGAGCGGCCACGACCTCCACTGGTTCATCTCGCCGCCGTCGGCGTTCCAGAAGCAGGTCGTGCCCGTGAACGACCTCGTCCAGGAGGTCACGAAGAAGCTCGGGCCGATGGCGAAGGTGGCCAAGAAGAGCACCTACAACCCGAAGACCAAGAAGTTCTTCGGCTTTCCCGAGACGTACGCGCCCGACCCGGTGCAGTACCGGAAGAGCTACCTGCAGGAGGCCGGCGTCAGCCTGAACACCTGGGAGGACGTTCGCAAGGGCGCCGCGAAGCTCAAGGCCAACGGACATCCTGTCGGCCTCGGCATGTCGAACGAGATCGACTCGAACATGCTGCTCACGTCACTCCTCTACTGCTACGGCGGCTTCATACAGAACGAAGAGAACAGGATCGTCTTCAACCAGGGCGCGAACCGAAAGGGCGCGATCGAAGCCCTGCAGGTGATGCGCGACATCTACAGGAACGGCATGACCGACGAGGTCTTCGCGTGGACGGCGGCGTCCAACAACAATGCCTTCGTCGCCGGCAGGCTCTCCATGGCGCTGAACGCGATCTCGATCGTGCGCACTGCGGAGAAATCCGGCAATGTGGCGCTCGCCGACGACACCTGGCTCGCGTCGATCCCACGCGGACCAGTGATGCGCCTCGGGAACGAGCACGTGATGGGCGTCTACGTGATCTGGAAGTTCTCGAAGAACAAGGAAGCGGCGAGGAAGTACCTCGTCGACCAGCAGCTCAACTACCGACCGCACTTCATGCGCAGCGAGTTCTACAACTTCCCGCCGTGGACGGGAGCGATCAAGGGCGGGTTCAAGACCATCCGCACGCTGGCAGCGCAGGACACGCACAAGCCGAAGGGCAAGTACACGATCCTGACGACGATCGCCGAGAAGTACACGACGAACCCGGGCCACCCGGGCCACTCGAACGCGGTGATCGACGAGATCTTCCAAAGCTTCATGATCCCGCAGATGTTCGCCCAGGTCGCGCAGGGGAAGAGCAGCCCGGCCGACGCGGTCAAGGCGTTCGACGCCAAGGCGAGGCAGATCTACCGCAAGTGGAAGGCCCAGGGGCTCGTGTAGACCCACTCGGCTTTCGGCTCCATTCGAGGGCCCCGCGCGTCGGGGCCCTCGGCGCTCAGAAGCGGACGACGCCTTGTCTTACGGCTAGAGAGGGAGCCCCAGCCACTCGGGCCGAGCCCGAGCAGGTCAGGCGGCCTTGATCTCCATGATCTTGAACTTCACCTTCGAGCCGCGGGGGGTGATCACCTCGACGGTCTCGCCCTTCTTCCGCCCGATGATCGCACGGCCGACGGGAGACTCGTTCGAGAGCTTCTTCTCGGCCGGGTTCGCCTCCGCGGAGCCGACGATGAAGTACTCCATCGTCTCCTTCGCGTCGACGTCTCGGAGGCGCACGACCGAGCCGACGGACACCACGCTCGTGTCCACCCGCTTCGTGTCGATGAGCTGGGCGTTCGCGAGGCGGTCCTCGAGCTGCGCGATGCGGTGCTCGAGCATCATCTGCTCGTTCTTCGCGTCGTCGTACTCCGCATTCTCGGCGATCTCGCCGAACTCCCGGGCGGCGGCGATGCGGTCCGCGATCTCGCGGCGCTTGGTCGTGCGCAGGCGGTCGAGCTCTAGCTTCAGGTGCTTGTAGCCCTCAGGAGTGAGGATCACATCCTTCACGAAAAATGCCTCCGAGACGAGTTGGCGGGGCCACACGAGCCCCGTCAGACGGCCCGCAATGGTAGCTGCGACCCCAAGTGGCGTCAACGGTCCGCCGAGTACCATCCGAGCGCCGTGATCGACATGATGGACCTCCTGGCACATCGGGCCCGTCGAGATTCCCACGCGGCTCGTCCTCGCGCCGATGGCGGGCGTCAGCGTGCAGGCGTTTCGGCGACAAGGCCGCCGCTACGGAGCCGGGCTCGTGTGCTCCGAGATGGTGAGCTGCGCCGGAATCGAGCACCGCAACGAGCGCACGCTCGGGTATCTCCGCGTGGCCGCAGACGAGCACCCGCTCGCGATCCAGCTTTTCGGTTGCGACCCGCGACCGATGGCCGACGCGGCGCGGATGGTTGAAGCCGCCGGCGCCGACATCGTGGACCTCAACTTCGGCTGCCCGGTCAGGAAGGTGACCCGTACCGGCGCGGGTGCAACGTTGCTCGAGGATCCCGACAGCGCGTCCCGCATCGTGGAGGCCATCGCCGAGGCTGTGGACGTCCCGGTCACCGTGAAGCTCCGCCGCGGCGTCCGCAACGGCTCTCGCGCCTGTCTCGAGCTCGGGCCCCGGCTGGTCGAGGTGGGCGCGGCGTCGCTGACGCTCCACCCCCGCTCCGCCGAGCAGATGTACACGGGAACGGCCGATCACGCACTTACGGCGGAGCTCGTCTCGCTCGTCGACGTTCCGGTGGTCGCGTCCGGCGACGTGACGTCGCGCGAGCGTGCTCACGAGGTGCTCGCAGCGACGGGGGCAGCCGCCGTGATGGTGGGCCGCGGGGCACAGGGGAATCCCTGGGCCCTGCGGGAGATCGTGGAGGCCGACGCGAGCGCTCCCTCGCGCGAGGAAGTCGCGGCCGAGCTCGTGCTCTTCATCCGCGAGTCCGTGCGCGAGCTGGGAGAGCGGAGGGCGTCCGGGTTCCTGAAGAAGTTCTACGGCTGGTACCTCGGCCAGGGCCGCTTCCCGAAGCCGTTCAAGCAGGAGCTCGTGCAACTCGAGTCGACCGCGGAGGTCGAGCGTCGTCTCTTCGCGGCGGCGCCCGGAGCCATCTCGCTCGTCGCGCAGCTCGAGGCGGAGATCCCGTCGGGCGACGAGGTCACGATCGAGCTGCCCATCTCCGTCTACGGCGGCGGTTGACTCAGTCGTCGGCGGAGCCGGTGAACGCCGTCCCGACACCGAGAGCGACGTAGACGCCGCTCGACACATACCGCTGCGCACGGATGAAGCGTCGCGAACGGCGGAGCGCCAGTCCCGCTGTGCCGGCACTCAGCGCCCAGACGAGATCGAGCACGAGGGCGATCGAGACGAAGACGAGCCCCAGGAGGACGATCTGGAGGGCGGGCTGCGCGCCGTCCGGATCGACGAACTGCGGCAGGAACGCCAGGAAGAACAGCGCGACCTTCGGGTTGAGCACGTTCACGAGGATGCCCTGGGCAAAGATCCTCCCGAGACGGCGCTCTCGTTCGAGCGGTTCTTCCGACTCGGCCCTCCCGGAGAGGAGCGTCCACAGTCCGAGGGCGATCAGGTAAGCCGCCCCTGCGTACTTGACGACCGAGAACGCAACCGCCGACGAGGCCAGGAGAGCCGAGAGGCCCACCGCCGCCGCCAGGACATGGACGAGCGCTCCGACCTCGATCCCGAGCACGGAGGCGACTCCTGCGCGACGACCTTGGTGAAGGCTCCGCGTGAGGATGTAGAGCACCGCCGGGCCGGGAACCGCGACGAGCGCCGCCGAGGCGAGCGCGAAGACCGCGAGCGTTCCGGGATCGACGATCACTCGTTCAGCTCCCAGACCATCCGGAGGCCGTCGAGCGTGAGGAACGGATCGACCTTCTCGATCGTCCGGGAGTGCGGCGCGACGAGGTCGGCGAGCCCGCCGGTCGCGACCGCGCGCGCCTCGGCACCGAGCTCCTCGCGGATCCGCCCGACGATGCCGTCCACCTGACCCGCGAACCCGTACACGAGACCCGACTGCAGCGCCGCCGACCGTCGTCTTGCCGATCACGGCAGGCGGCACCGCGTAGTCGACCTTCACGAGCCGCGCCGCGCGCGCGAAGAGCGCGTCCATCGAGATCTCGATCCCAGGCGCGAGCACGCCGCCCACGTATTCGCCCTCGGGCGACACGACGTCGAAGTTGGTCGACGTGCCGAAGTCCACGACGATCACGGGGGCGCCGTACCGCTCCTTCGCCGCGACGGCATTCACGATTCGGTCCGGGCCTACCTCGCGCGGGTCGTCGTACCGGATGGGGATGCCCGTCTTCACGCCCGGGCCGACGACCAGAAGCGGCGCATCCGCCCACTTTCGCGCGAGCTCCTGCCACTCGCGGATGAGCACGGGCACCGTCGAGGCGAGGCAGATTCCCTCCACGGCGTCGAAGTCGAGTAGCCCGCCGAGCAGAACTCCGAGCTCGTCCGCGGTCGTGGAGCGCTCCGTCGCGAGCCTCCAGTGCTCGGTGAGCCCGCCGCCGGCATAGAGACCGAGTGCGGTCTGGGTGTTGCCGACGTCGACTGCAAGGAGCATGTGCCAAGTGAATCAGAGTCGCGATTCGAAGCGGCAGCTCCCCCGTTCGGCGCTGCGGTGCCGGTGCCCCGCGGTCGATATCGGACTCACCTCCGTTCGAACGCCCCTCGATGTCTACGCACTCCACCAACTCGAGCCAGCTCCCGTGCCCCAGCTGCGGGCTGTCGTCCGGCGCCGATTCGCATGTCTGCGAGCTGGAGATTGCGCTCGACTGGCGCATGCTCGAGCTGCGGGACGAGATCGAGGACTTCGAGCGTGCGTTCTGGAGCTACCTCGAGACCGCGCACGGCACCTTCGCCCAGTGGCTCGCCGCGCGCCGCCGCTCGCAGGCCGCCTAGCTCCGCCCTGCAAGAGCCATCCAGCCGCTCGCGCCTTTTGGTGGTCTACGAACCCTTAAGGCTGCTCGTCCTCGGACGAGAGCGGCTGGCCGATCCGCTCCGCGAGCGCCTCGGCCGTGAGGCGTGGCTCCTCGCCCTCACCCCGCAGCTCCTCGACCGTGACGTCGCCCGAGGTGTAGACCTCGGCCTTGGGAATGATCCGGCTGGGCCGGTTCTTGTCCCACACCCATACGTCCTCCATACGGATGTGGAAGAACGGATAGCTGGCCTGCGGCAGCGCCTCGAGGTCGAGCTTGTTGCAGAGGTAGGTCGCGTCCTGGGTGAGGACGCAGTAGCGGAAGAGCGCGAAGACCGCCGAGTACTCCCGCTTCAGCGAGAGCTCGAGCTCCGCCTCGAACTCGTCGAGCTCGTCGAGGTGCGACACCGTGCTCAGTCTAGCGCCGTGACGAGCTCGGACACCTTTCCGGCACCGGGGACGACGAGCTCGGGACGAAGCTCGGCGAGCGGCTCGAGCGCGAACCTCCGCTCGTGGAGGCGAGGGTGCGGAACACGGAGCCCCGGCTCGTCGATGACCTCCTCGGCGTAGACGAGCAGGTCGAGATCGATCGTTCTCGGCCCCCAGCGAGTCCCGTCTCGCGTGCGGCCGAGCTCGTGCTCGATGCGAAGGAGCGCGTCGAGCAGGGCGCGCGGCGGAAGCGAGGTCTCCACCTCGACCGCCCCGTTCAGGAACGGCGGCTGATCGACGACGCCCACCGGCTCGGTCTCGCGAAAGCTCGAAACGGCGACAATCTCCACTCCGTCCAGCTCGCTCGAGTAGCTCCACGGCCCGCAGGAGCGTCTGCTCGCGGGGCCCGAGGTTGGCCCCGAGCCCGACGTACGCACGCGCGGTCAGCCGCGTTCCCGCACGACGATCACGGCCGCGTGCTCTACGGGCGGGTCGAGCACGACGTCGGGCTTACGGACGCGTACGCGAACGTGCCGGACCGGATCGAAGCGCTCCATCACTTCGTCGGCGACCGCACCCGCAAGGCCCTCGAGGAGCAGCTTGGACGGACCGGTGAACACGTCCCGAACCACGTCTGCGAGGCGACGGTAGTCGACGGTCTCGTCGATGCGATCGCTCGAGGTCGCATCCTCGTCGAGCTCGACCCAGAGATCGACGAGGAACCGCTGACCCAGCCGCCTCTCCTCCTCGAGGTAGCCGTGGTGACCGAACACCGCGAGGCCGAGAAGCTCGATCGTCATGCGCGCCCCTCGCCGGCGCCGGCTCCCGCCGGGCGAAGCCCGGCTCCGCCGTCGCCTGACGCCGCTCGCTGCAGGATGCTTCGCCCTCGGCGCTTGGCCGTACTAGTCGTACTGCCTGCGCGCCTCGGGCTCGCCTCCTTTGCGAGCGGCGCCCGAGGAACGCGCAGCCGTAGACTTGACGCGTCACGCCGTAACCGTGCCACGCTCGACAGCCGCCGCGACGGCTATCGCCTCGATCGTCTCCCGCACGTCGTGAGCACGCAGGATCGACGCTCCTCGCTCGTAGGCGGCCACGGCGGCGCCGACCGAAGCCGCAACGGTTCCACGCGACGAGCCCGAGTCGCCGAGCACACGCGCGAGAGTGCTCTTCCGCGAGAACCCGACGACGACCGGTCGCCCGATCGCGACCAGCCGGTCGAGCCGCCGGACGAGCTCGAGGTTCTGGTCGGGCGTCTTCCCGAAACCAATCCCGGGATCGAGACAGACGAGCTCCTCGCGGATCCCCTCGCTGACAGCGAATGCGAGCCTCTCCTCGAGGAAGGCGGCCACTTCCGAGACGACGTCGTCGTACCGCGGAGACTCCTGCATGGTTCGCGGCTCTCCCTGCATGTGCATCAGGCAGACGTACGCACCGTGCTCGGCGACGAGCGCGGCCATGCTCGCGTCGCCGCGCAGCGCGGTCACGTCGTTCACGAGCTCCGCGCCGAGCTCGAGCGCGCGTTCCGCAACGGCCGCCTTGGAGGTGTCGATCGAGAACGCGACCCCTTCGAGCCCGGCGAGAACCGGCTCGATCCGTCTCAGCTCCTCCTCCACCGACACCGCGTCGGCGCCGGGACGTGTGGACTCCCCTCCGATGTCGACGAGCCCTGCTCCCTCCTCGACGAGCCGTCGTGCCCGGGCAATCGCGTCCGCCGGCCGCACCAGCTCGCCTCCGTCGGAGAAACTGTCCGGCGTGACGTTGACGACGCCCATGACGGTCGGCCGCGGGAATCGCTCGTCGATCGGCATCCTTCGTCCGGTCACCGCCGGAGCGTAGCGCCGCGGGCGTCCGGAAAATGGCGCAGAATGCCGAGCTATGAGCACACTTTCATCGAGCACGGGCCCTCCAGGGCATCCGCGCGGGATCGGATTCGGGATCCTGCTGTTCGTCATCACCGTGGGCATCTACGGCCTGTACTGGGCCTACAAGACGCACGAGGAGATGAAGCAGCACACGGGCGACGGCCTGGGAGGCGTACTCGGCCTCGTCGTCTGGATCTTGGTCGGCGCGGTCAGCGCCTTCGTCATCCCGTCGGAAGTCGGGAAGATGTACAAGCAAGCCGGCAAGGAGCCGCCGGTGACCGGGCTGGACCGGGCTGTGGCTGTTTCCCTTCGGGATCTTCCTGATCCCCGCAATCGTCTGGTTCGTGAAGGTCCAGGGCGGACTGAACCGCTACTGGGAAAGCGTGACCGCTACCGCGCCGGCCACGGCTCCGTCCGATCACGCCGGCATCGTAGGGATCGCGTGAACCGCGGCGCGAGCCGCATTCCGCTCGCGTTCGTCGTGCTCGGCGTGCTGGTCCTCGTCGGCGTTGTCGCAGTCGCGTCGTCCGGCTCGACCTCCGCGGGCTCGGGCGACACGCGGCCCCCGGCGGACATTCTCCTCGACACGTTCTTCAGCCTGTGGCTGGTCGCGCTCATCCCGGGCGCCGCGCTGCTCGTCTACGGGCTGATGCAGCGGAAAGAGATCGCTCGGGAGATCGCGTCCGGAAGGTATCGGCGCGCCGGACTGGCGACGTATCTGGTGCTCATGGCCGTCTTCACCGTCGTGGTGTACTACCGCCTGCGCCATTCCGACTTCACGCTCGGCGGTGGTAACGAGGAGGTCGATTCGGGGCAGACCAGGCCGGCAGGCGTCGCCGGACGTCGATGCGTCCGGAGCACGGCGATACCAGGCCGAGTTCGCCTGGATCCCGGTCCTCGTCGTCCTCCTCCTCGCGACGACAGCGGTGGGCGCGTACTTCCTCAGCATCCGTCGCAGGAAACGAACGCTCATCCGGAGGGACGGGTTGGCGGCCCGCGAGGTCGCGGACGTGCTCGCGGACACTCTCGACGACCTCCGCGCGGAACCCGACGCGCGCCGCGCCGTGATCGCCGCGTACGCGCGCCTCGAGCGAGCGCTGGCTGCCGCGGGCCTCCCGCGCATGAGGTCCGAGACGGCGGAGGAGTACGTCGTGCGCATTCTCGACCAACTCGAGGTCGACGGCGCTCCGGTTCGCACGCTGACCGACCTGTTCACGCGTGCCAAGTTCTCGCAGCACGACGTCGACGCGACGATGAAGGAGTCCGCGATCGACGCTCTCGTGCAGATTCGAGACGATCTGCGCGCTGCAGCGCGGCGGCAGGAGGACGAGCGCGGAGCAGGCTCTCGTCGCACGCGAGCAGACGGTGGCCTCGTGAGGCGCGATCTCGTCCGCGCGGGGAAGCTTCTCCTCCTGCCCACGCTCGGCTTGGCTGCGGTCATCGCGTTCGTACCCGGTCGGACTGAGCCCGCGATCCGCGTGTACGCGCTCGTGCTCTGCGGGGCGGGGCTCGTCGTGCTGGTCGCAGCTCTGCGCCGTTCCTACGCCCCTTCGAGGCCGTTACGCGCGAGAGCGAAGCGCCGTGGCGGCGGACGTCGCCGGGTCCCTGGGATGCTCGGGCGGCTGGAGCAAGAGACGGCGCTCGGCGTGGCCGGGTCGTTCGACCTCCACCACCGCCTGCGCCCACGTCTGCGCACACTTGCGTCAGGACTTCTCGCAGCTCGCCGCGGAGCGTCGCTCGACGACGAGCCCGAGCGAGCGAGGGCGCTCGTCGGAGAGGAGACCTGGGAGCTCGTACGCGCGGATCGCCCGGCGCCCGAGGATCGCCTGGCGCGGGGGCTCCCTATCAAGGAGCTTCGTCGAGTCGTCGAATCCCTCGAGCGCATATGACGATGGAGCTCGAACAGGTCCACGAGCTGTCCGGCCGCGTGCTCGACGAGGTCGAGCGCGCGATCGTGGGCAAGCGCGAGTCTCTGGAGCTCGTCTTCACCGGGTTTCTCGCCGACGGCCACGTGCTGCTCGAGGACTATCCGGGGCTCGCGAAGACGCTGGCCGCGCGCTCGTTCGCCCAGGTGTTGAGCATCACGTTCACCCGCATCCAGTTCACGCCCGACCTCATGCCCTCGGACGTGACCGGCTCGTCGATCTGGAACCAGCGGGAGTCCGACTTCGAGTTCCGCCAGGGGCCGATCTTCACCAACTTGCTCCTCGGGGACGAGATCAATCGGGCTCCACCCAAGACGCAGGCCGCTCTCCTCGAGGCGATGCAGGAGCGGCAGGTGACGATCGAGGGTGTGACGCACCGGCTCGGCCCGCCGTTCCTCGTCATCGCCACCCAGAATCCGATCGAGTACGAGGGCACGTACCCGCTGCCCGAGGCCCAGCTCGACCGCTTCCTCCTCCGAACGGCGTTCGGCTACCCCGGCCGCGACGACGAGATCGAGGTGCTCGACCGGCGACTCGAGCGGAGGGCCGACGAGGTTGTCCTCGAGCCGGTCGTCGACCGCGAGACGCTGCTCGAGATGCAGCAGGCTGTCGAGCACGTGCACGTCGCCGACAGCGTGCGCGGCTACTGCGTCGACCTCGTCGAGGGGACACGCCGCTCGCAGAGTGCTGCAGTCGGCGCCAGTCCTCGTGGAAGCCTCGCTCTCCTGAAGCTTGCCCGCACGAGAGCAGCGCTCTCAGGACGCGACTACACGCTTCCCGACGACGTCAAAGCGGTCGCCGTCGCCGCCCTGGCGCACCGGCTCGTGCTTCGACCCGAGCTCTGGGTCCAGAAGATCTCGGCGGAGGACGTCGTCCGCGAGGTCGTCGAGACGGTCCCGACGCCGAAGGCCGAAGACCTCGCTGCGCGCCGGTGAGGCGCGCCGCAAGCCCCCGTCTCGAGGGCTACGCGATCGTCGTCGCAACGGGCCTCCTGGCTGCGCTCGCCTTGCGGCGGCCCGAGCTCGCGATCGTCGCGGCACCGTTCGCGCTCGTCCTCGCGATCGGTATGCGACCCGCTGCGGCACCGCGCGTCGACGCGTTGTTCGCGCTCGAGGCCGAGCGGGTCGTGGAGGGGGAGGAGATCGGGGCGACGGTCGCGATTCGCACGGAGACGGCCGTCGACCGGCTCGAGCTCCTGCTCGTCTTGCCCCGCGAGGTCGAGGTCGTCGGCGGCGAGGACGCCTTCGCGCTTCGACTTCGGGCAGGCGACGAGCGGAGGATCGCCTTCAAGCTCCGTTGCCGGCGCTGGGGCATCTACAACCTTGGCGAGATCGAGCTCCGGATCCGCGACCCGCTCCGGGTCGTCGTCTGGGAACGGACCATCGCGGGCGAGCACCGGCTGAACGCGTACCCGACCACCGAGTCGCTCGAACGGATACTGCCCCCGAGGGAGACGCAGGTGTTCACCGGAAGCGAGGTCGCGCGCACGAAAGGCGACGGCATCGAGTACGCGGACATCCGCGAGTACGTTCCGGGCGACCGGTTGCGCGCGATCAACTGGCGCGCCTCCGCCCGACGCAACCTCCTCGTCGTCAACGAGCGGCATCCCGAGCGAAACACGGACGTCGTTCTGTTCGTGGACAGCTTCGCGG
The DNA here is from genome assembly GCA_963746435.1 of uncultured Actinomycetes bacterium. Classification (GTDB taxonomy): domain Bacteria; phylum Actinomycetota; class Thermoleophilia; order Gaiellales; family Gaiellaceae; genus GMQP-bins7. Next base: position 48,845 of record CAVVAZ010000007.1, on the reverse strand, counting down.
ACGTACGGCGGGCAGGCCGCAGCACGCTCGACGATGCCGTTCGCGCGACGGCGACGCTCGCCGCTCGCTACCTCGAGCGGAGGGACCGCGTGGGCCTCGTGACGTTCGGAGGCGTCCTCCGCTGGCTGCAGCCGGGAATGGGCCCGACCCAGCGCTTCCGGCTCGTCGAGACGCTCCTCGAGACCGGCGTCGAGCCCACCTACACCTGGCGGGACGTGAGCATCATCCCCGCACGCATCCTTCCGCCGAAGGCGCTCGTCCTCGGCGTGACCCCACTCGTCGACCCTCGATTCGTGACGACGCTCGCGGACCTGCGCGCTCGCGGCTTCGACCTCGCCGTCGTGGAGGTGGATCCGGTGCGGTTCGTCGATCCGGGCACCACGGAGCTCGAGCGGCTCGCGTACCGCCTCTGGCTCCTCGAGCGTGAGGTCCTGGCAGCGAGGCTCGCGCGGCTCGGCATCGCCGTGGCCCGCTGGGACGACGCCGTCGACCTCCAGACGGCACTCGAGGGGGTGAGGACATACCGGCGCCGCGCCCGGCTCGCACGCGTGTAGCCGCGGGAACGGGCTCGGTCGCGTGCGTGGCCGGGCTGTCCGCGCTCACGCTCGTGGACGCGGGTGAGGGAGCCGGTCAGGTCGGGGCTCGGCTCGTCATGCTCGCGCTCGTCGCCCTCGTCGCCGCGCTCGTTCTGGGCTGGAGCGTGCTCCTGCCCGCGTCGCTTCTGCTCGTGGGCGCCGCCTACGCGCTGCACCTCTACCTCGACGAGGGGTTCGACGTGAAGGCGCCTCTCTTCGCGGCGGGGCTCCTCTTGGCCGCGGAGCTCGGCTACTGGTCGCTCGAGGAGCGTGAGCAAGTGCGCTCGGAGCCGGGAGAGGGACTCCGCCGGCTTGCCTTCGTCGCCGGCCTCACGCTCGCGGGCCTGGTCGTGGGCACTGTTCTGCTCGCGGCGGCCGATCTAGCGCGGGCGGGCGGGCTCGCGGTGGATCTCGTCGGAGCGGGAGCCGCAGCGGCCGCGCTCCTGCTCGTCGTCCTCTACGCCCGCAGACAGTCGGGCTGACTAGCCGGCCGCGCCTTCGGGCGGCGGCGGCTGCATGGCCGTGCCGGGAATGGGCCGCGGCTGGGGCTTGAGCTTGGGCCGCTCGGGCTCCGGCTCGGGCTCCGGCAACGCGGGCTCCTCCTCTGGGAACACCGACTCCTCGGACTCCCCGGCGAGCAGACGCTCGTACTGGTCCTTGTCGATCGTCTCGCGCTCGATCAAGATCGCGGAGAGACGGTGCAGCTCGTCCATGTGCGCGCGGAGTACCGTGGTTGCCGAAGCGTGCGCCTCCTCGATCACGCGGCGGATCTCGTCGTCGATCTCCTTCGCCAGCTCCTCGGAATAGTCGGGCTCGGAGCCCATGTCGCGGCCCAGGAACGGCATCTCGTGGCTCCGCCCGAGAACGCGCGGGCCGAGCTTCTCGCTCATCCCGAAGCGCATGATCATCTGCTTCGAGGTCGCGGTCACCTTCTCCAGGTCGTTCGCGGCGCCGGTCGTCACCTCGTGGAAGACGAGCTCCTCCGCGGCGCGCCCCCCGAGCGTCATCGCGAGCTCGTCCATGAGCGCCGAGCGCGTCGTCAGGTAGCGGTCCTCGGTCGGGAGCGAGATCGTGAGCCCGAGCGCCTGGCCGCGGGAGACGATCGTGATCTTGTGCACCGGGTTCGTGTTCTCGAGGTAGTGCCCCACGAGCGCGTGCCCCATCTCGTGGTAGGCGGTGATCTTGCGCTCCTTCTCCGAGAGGAGGCGGGCCTTCTTCTCGGGCCCCGCGATGACGCGCATGATCCCTTCCTCGAGCTCGTCCTGCTCGATCATCTTCTTGCCGCGGCGGGCGGCGAGGAGCGCTGCCTCGTTGATCAGGTTGGACAGATCGGCGCCCGTGAAGCCGGGCGTGCCGGCGGCGAGCGTGTCGAGGTCGATCTCCCGGGCGAGCGGCTTCCCGCGCGAGTGCACCTCGAGGATCTTGCGCCGCCCGAGGCGGTCGGGGCGGTCGACGACGATCTGTCGATCGAAGCGGCCCGGGCGAAGGAGCGCGGGGTCGAGGATGTCCGGGCGGTTCGTCGCGGCGATGAGGATGATGTTGTCCTTCATCTCGAAGCCGTCCATCTCGACGAGCAGCTGGTTCAGCGTCTGCTCGCGCTCGTCGTGCCCGCCCCCGAGGCCGGCGCCGCGATGGCGGCCGACCGCGTCGATCTCGTCCATGAAGATGATGCAGGGAGACGCCTGCTTGGCCTGCTCGAAGAGATCGCGGACGCGCGACGCACCGACGCCGACGAACATCTCGACGAAGTCGGAGCCCGAGATGGAGAAGAACGGAACTCCCGCCTCGCCCGCAACCGCCCGCGCCAGGAGGGTCTTGCCGGTTCCCGGAGGCCCGTACAGCAGGACGCCCTTCGGGATCCGCGCGCCGAGCGCCTGGAACTTCTTCGGGTTCTCGAGGAACTCCTTGATCTCGTGCAGCTCCTCCACGGCCTCGTCCGCGCCGGCCACGTCCTTGAAGGTCGACCTTCGGGGAGTCCGGGGACATCCGCTTGGCGCGGCTCTTCCCGAAGCTCATCACCTTCGAGCCGCCGCCCTGGACCTGGTTCATGAGGAAGATCCAGAAGCCGATGAGGAGGACGAACGGGAGCAGGTTGATGAGCAGTGCCCACCACGGCGACGAGCCCGTGCCCTTGGAGTCGAACTTGATGTTCTCCTTCTCCAGCAGGTTCTGGAAATCGGTCGCCGACTCCGGTGTCGGGTAGTTGACCTTGAACTTGGTGCCGTCGACGAGCGTCCCGCTGATCTGCTGCTTGCTCGGCGTGAACAGCGCGTCGTTGACGTTCCCGTCCCTGACTTGCGTCATGAGGTCGGAGTACGTGATCTTCCGCTGCTGATCGCGGCTCGACAAGAGCGTCTGGCTCGCCAGGTAGACGAGCACCACGATGACGATCAGCGGGAAGAGCGCGCTACGAAAGAAGCGGTTCACAATGGTTGTCGCAGGGTAGCACCGTGTTTCTTCGGCACCGAACGGCCCCGCCCTTAGCGTGGGGGAACCACATGGTTCCCCCACGAGCCCCCTCCTTCGCGGTAGTGCACGGAATAATGGGTTGCTGGCCTACGCGGGAGTGAATCCCGCTACGGCCTTGGAAGCGCACTTCAGAGGTCGATGGGCACATCGAAGTCACATTCGCTTAACGTCAGCTCGAGGTTCGCGGACGCCGAGACGCTTACATCGTGCTCGGCACGAGATCCGGGTGCAGCACGGCGACGTACGGCAGGTTGCGGTAGCGCTCCGCGAAGTCGAGGCCGTAGCCGATGACGAATCGGTTCGGGATCTCGAAGCCGATGTAGCGCACGGGCACGTCGATCTCGCGGCGCTCAGGCTTCGTGAGGAGCGCACAGATCTCGAGCGAGGCGGGCTTGCGCGCGCGAAGGTTTCGCATCAGATAGGAAAGCGTCAACCCGGAGTCGATGATGTCCTCGACGACGAGGACGTCCCTGCCTGCGACGTTGATGTCGAGATCCTTGAGGATCCGGACGACGCCGGACGAGTCGGTGGCCGCTCCGTAGCTGGAGATCGCCATGAAGTCGATCTCGCAGGGGACGGTCAGCTCTCGCATCAGGTCGGCCATGAAGAAGACCGCGCCCTTGAGCACGCCGACGAGGAGCAGGTCGCGGCCGGCGTAGTCGGCCGAGACCTCGCTGCCCAGCTCGCGGATCCGTCCTTGCAGGGCGGATTCGTCGATGAGCACCTCACCCACAGCCTGCGCCAACTCGGCTTGAGTCATAGGCCTCCATCCTTCCATGCGCGCACGATGCCTTCCCATCCCGGCGCCTCGGCAATCCCGGGTACCGCCACGACCTCGTCGTCGCCGTCGACGACGAGGGGCCACGCATCGCGCTCCCGCTTCGGCACCTTCGCGTCCACGAAGAGATCCTGCACTTTCTTGCGCCGTCCTGCGAGCCGGTCGCCCGGTCGGCGCGTGCGGACGACGAGATCGGGCGCGTGGCTCTCGAGGCGCCAGGGACCGAAGCTGACGCGGCCTTCGAGCCGGAGCGTCTCGTACTCGCGCACGGCTCGCACGCCTTGGCCGAGATCGGCGGCCTTCGTCCCGTCCGTGGAAGCCAAGAGCTGCGACGAGCGTGCGCTCGAGCTCGCGCGGAAGACGCGGCTCCTCGTCGGCGAGCGCGAGCAAGTTCAGGTCCGCGCCCGGGTGCACCCGGCGGAGAAGCGGAAGGATCTCCTCCCGGATCAAGCCCCGCTTGGTGTCGCGATTGGAGGAGTCGACACGAAACGGAAGCCCGTGCGAACGACAGTACGCCTCGGTCTCCTCGCGCCACAACGGGAGCAGCGGTCGCACGACGCCGTCCTCCCGCCGCGCCTTGATCCCCTTCTGGCTCCCCGAGGAGACGAGGCGGTAGAGCATCGTCTCGACCTGGTCCGAGGCCGTGTGGCCGGTTGCGCGGAGTCCACGACCCGCGGTCAGGCGGTAGCGAAGCTCGCGCAGCTCGGCTTCGGTTCGACCTCGTGGCTCAGAGCCACTCGAGACGAGGACCTCGGCTCCCATGAGCTCGCTGCAATGTCGCGCGTCCTCCTCCGACTCGCTCGCCCGCACGCGGTGGTTCACGTGCACGGCGGACGTCCGGTATCCCAGCTTCCCGAGCACGTGCCACAGGCACGTGGAGTCTGCGCCGCCGGACACGAGACAGACGATCTCACCCCCGGGCGCAATCAGGTCCTGCCGGCGGATCCAGCTCTCGACGCGATCGGGGACGGAGCGTGCCATGTCAGAGATTGTGCCCTCCACTGCGAAAGGACGGGTCCCGGCTCCAGGCCTCGAGCACGTCCGCCGCCCGGGCAACCTGGCTCGCGTCGAGCAGATGCGCGACAGCGTGCTCGACGGGTTCGATGAGGGCGGCCGGGACGAGCCCGTTCGCCGCGTCCAGGACGTAGCGCACGACGAGCGCGTGTCCAACCGCGAGGATCGTGTCCTCCGGCCGGGCGAGCAGGAGCCGAAGCCCACCGGCGAACCGAGCGGCAGCGGCGGCGCGGCTCTCCCCTCCCCCAGGGGCATCCGTGTCGGGCCGCTCCGCGACCGCCCACGCCCGGTACGTGGCCAGCGGTCCGCCGTCGAAGCGACCGAACCGGATCTCGTCGAGCTCCGGGACGACGAGGCGGGTCACGTCGCGGCCGGCGAGCGCCAGCTCCAGGGTCTCCTGCGTGCGTCGGAGGCGAGTTGCGACGCCCAGGTCGACCTGCTCGTTCCGAAGCGATGTCGCCAGCCGGCGACCCTGCTCCACGCCCTCGGTCGTCAAGCCGTCGCCCGGAGCGGTGCACGAGGCCGTCCCGAACCCGTGATTCGAGCCCGCGAATGCATGGCGTGCGAGGAAGAGTCGTTTCACGAGGGATTCCTCAGAGCAGCAGCGAGCGGTAGTCGAGGACGTGCTCCATCCCGACGCTCTCGTACAGCCGAATCGCTGCGACGTTCTCGGAACGTACGAAGAGACAGACGGCCGGCGTGCGCGGGAGAAGCCTCCGACAGAGGTCGCGGAGCCCGCGGGCGCCGTACCCGTTGCGCCGAACCTGGGGATCGACCCATACCTGCTGCAGCTGGACGGCCGAAGGTGTCCACGCCGAAGCCTCCGCCTTGAAGAGAATTGCCCCGTCTTCGGCCCAGATCCAGGACCGCCCCTCCTCGATCTGGCTCCTCGTGCGCCAGCGAAAGCCTTCGGCATCGCGGCGCAGCGGGTCTTGCCCGAGCTCCTCCCTGTGCGCGGCGGCACAGGCGGGAAGCAGCAGATCGAGATCACTGGAGCGTGGCCGCGCGTAGCCCTGTGTCGCCGGGCGCCGGCAGCTCGGTGATGAGGAAGACGGGTTGTCCGGGACGGTCCTGGCGCGGTTTGGGAAGTTTCGTTCGCGCCTCGTCCCAGAGCTCGCCGACCGCAGCGGCCTCGCCGATGAGCATCCGCGGCGACGCGCGGGCGACCTCGCGCGCGAAACCCGCGCAGCCGCGGCCGGACGGGACGGCGTTGACGCCGACATGGCAGAGCGCCACGAGCTCCTCGCCGGCCGCAAGGCCGACGAAACGGCCAAGACCCCTCCGAGCGACGTCCTCCAGGAACACGCGCTCGATCGGATCCTCGGCGCAGAAGCGCATGATCTGCTCCTTCGTCGGCTGGACGAGCTCCGCGCTCACGCGGGAAACTCTAGGCAGAGCTATCCCCGACTGCCCCGAGCGTGAGTTCGTGCCGTTGCTCCCAACCAAAACCCGTAGGGTTTTGGCATGCCCATCCACCTGAGAGCGGAACCCGGCGACTACGCCGAAGCGTGCCTTCTCCCAGGCGATCCGCTCCGGGCGAAATACATCGCGGACACCTTCCTGACCGAGGTTCGACAGGTCAACGCGGAGCGGGGACTCCTCGGGTTCACGGGTAACTGGGAGGGGAAGCCGGTTTCCGTCCAGGGAACCGGGATGGGCTGCCCCGGCGCGACGATCGTTTTCGAGGAGCTGATCCAGCTCGGCGTCCAGCGGCTGCTCCGCGTCGGCACGTGCGGCGGGCTCCAGGCGGATCACGCTCTGGGCGATCTGATCGTTGCGCTCTCGGCCGTGCCCGCCGACGCGACGGCCAGCCACCTCGTCGGCGGCGAGCCCCACTGTCCGACCGCTAGCTGGGAGCTGATCCACGAGGCCGTCCACATCGCAAAGCACCGGAAGGAGCCGCTGCGCGTCGGTCCGATCGTGTCCAGCGACATCTTCTACAACCCCGACGAGGGGCAGTACGAACGCTGGTCGCAGCGCGGCGTGCTCGGTGTCGAGATGGAGGCGGCCGCGCTCTTCACGGTGGGGGCCCTGCGTGGCGTGCTGAGTGGGTGCCTGCTCACCGTGAGCGACATCAGGGTCGAGGGCGAGTTCGTCCGGATCTCGGACGACGAGCTGCGCGCCGCGGTCGACCGCATGACGCGCATCGCGCTCGACACGGCAACCGCGTAGAGGCCAGGTCCATGATCCACGAAGCGCACGTGGAACATGGAAGACCCGACCCCGGCCGCACCGTCTTTCTCGTCAACCCGGCCTCGGCGGCAGGCTCGACCGGACGTCGTTGGCCCGAGATCGCACACCGCTGCTCCGCCCTCGGCCTCTCCGGGGACGCCCTGCTCTCGGAGGAGCCCGGACACCTTGCGTCGCTCGCGCAGGCCGCGGTGCAGGAAGGCGCGACGCTGCTCGTCGTCGTCGGCGGCGACGGCTCGGTCAACGAGGTCGTGAACGGCGTGGCAGACCTCGAGGGATTCGAGCTCGCGGTGCTGCCCCACGGCACCGGCTGGGACTTCGTCCGCACGTTCGGCATTCCCCGGCGCCTCGAGGACGCGGTCGCGACCGCGCTCTCCGGTGACGTGCGTGAGATCGACCTCGGGCTGGTCAGCTTCCGCACGTGGGCGGGCGCGGAGAGCCGCTCGTACTTCGCGAACGTCGGCAGCGCAGGGATCAGCGGCGCGATCGCGCAGCGGGCAAACGACACCTCGAAGACCCTCGGCGGAAAGATCTCCTACTACTGGGCGACCCTCGCCGTCTTCTTCGGCTGGACGACCGGGGAGATGCGGGTCTCGGTGGACGACGAGATCCGGGGAGGCCGGATGATCGACGTCATCGTCGCGAATGGACGCTATCTCGGAGGCGGCATGATGATGTGCCCCGAGGCCGAGCCGGACGACGGGCTCTTCGACGTCATGCTGATCGGAGACGTGACGAAGCGCGACCTCCTCCTCGTGCTGCCGAAGACGTACCGCGGCAAGCACCTCCCGCACCCGAAGCTCGAGGTGCTCCGCGGCCGGATCGTGACCGTGGACGCCGACGAGCCGCTCCCGATCGAGGTGGACGGGGAGCAGCCGGGCACGACCCCGGCGCGCTTCGAGGTCATCCCCCGGGCGCTGCAGCTCAGGGTTCCGCGCGCCGCCGGCTAGGACTACTTGTCGGCCGGCGCGCGACGCGCCGTCGAGCTCGGCTTCTTCAGCGAGGCGATCTCCCGCTCGAGCTTCGTCGACCCGGCTCTCGAGCGCGTCGATTCCGCGCACCTTTCGGGTCAGTTCGTCGACGCGCGCCCGCAAGTCGTTGAACGCCGCGAGCATCCGGTTTCCGCCCGGGAGCTCGGCGAGCCGCTGCACCGCCTCCTCGCCCGCGTCGGCGAGCCGTGCCATGAAGTCCTTCTCGCCCAGCTTCGCGCTGTCGGCGGCCTTCTTGCGTGTGCGTCGTGTCTGCCATAGGGCTAGTCATACCATCTCGAGGCGGATTCGTGACAGCGCACGGGTAGCCGAGCTCGTCGAGGAGCGCGGCGAGTGTCTCGCCGGCGCCGCCGTCGACTTTCAGGAGTGCGCGGTCGTCGAGCGCAGTCGGTCCCCGGTTGACGATCGCGAGGGCGCGCGCCTCGAGGGGAAGCCCCGCGACAGGCCACACCTCGAGTGACGAGCCGACGACGAGCATCAGCTCCGCGCTGCGAGCGAGCTCGGTGGCACGCTTCATCGCGGCGGCGGGAAGCAACTCTCCGAAGAGGACGACGCCTGGCTTCAGGACGGCGCCACAAGCCGAGCAGATCGGCACGGGCCGTTCGTCGAGCTGCGCCAGAACGCCCTCGAGGGTTTCCTCGGTGCCGCAGGCCCGACAGACCGCCGTCCGGATCGAGCCGTGCACTTCGACCACGTCGCGGCTCCCGGCCCGAGTGTGGAGCGTGTCGATGTTCTGGGTGACGACGGCGCAAACGAGGCCCCGTCGCTCGAGCTCGGCGAGCGCGAGATGGGCGGCATTCGGCTCCGCTTCGAGCAGGGAGTGGATACGCGCCCGGTAGAACGACCACACGCTCTGCGGGTTGCTCAGGAAGGCATGGATCGAGGCAACCTCGAAGGGATCCACCTCGGCCCAGATGCCAGTTGCCGAGCGGAAGTCCGGGATCCCGCTCTCGGTAGAGACCCCGGCGCCCGTGAGGACGACGCACGGCTGACGTTCCCGCAGGAGAGCGGCAAGGGAGGCAACCGACACCGAAGGATTCTAGGGTTGCTTCCGTGGACGGCTTCTCGTTCTCGACCGAGGTCAAGATCCGCTTTGCGGAGACGGACGCTCAGGGAATCGCGCACCACGCCGCCTTCGTGGTGTTCCTCGAGGTCGCGCGCGTCGCGTATCTCGAACGGTATGCGGGCGGCTACCAGGCAATCAGAGATCGCGGGGTCGAAGCACTGACGACCGAGGTCTCTCTTCGTTACCACCGGGCCGCGTATTTCGACGAGCGCCTGACGATCTGGGCACGCTGCACCGACGTCAGGGGTGCACGCTTCCGTTACGAGTACCGGGTCGCGAGGAACGGCGAGCTCGTCGCCGAGGGGCACACGAGCCACGCCGTCGTCGACAGGAGTACCCACAGACCGACCCGCGTCCCTGAGTGGCTCGCGGAGGCGGTCGCTAAGGCTGAGTCGTCGGTGGAGCGGTAGGCGGATCCCCGGCGGGCGGCTTCGACTGGTCTCCCGGCGGCTTCGCTTTCGGCTCCTTGGTCTTGGTCCCGACGCGGACGATGCGCGTCTCGCCCTTGTAGGACGTGTTCCACGTCTCGGTGCGGAGCTCGTCTCCGTTCGCCCGCGTACACCGTTCGTGTCACGGTGGTGCGGCTCGGCGACGATCCCTCTTCCTCGACCACGGTGCGGCCCCTGGGAAGCGTGGGGTCCTTGACTCGCTCGACCGGCGCCGAGCCGGTGATGGTCATCGTCCCCTCCGAGCTCTCGACCCGCCGCCGCTCGCCTCCGTAGATCGCGACGCTGATGCCGTCCCACTCGACGAAACCCTTGACGAGCACCCAGCGCTCGGTGTCGTTGGCGAACCGGAGGTCGAGAGACGGCCAGTACACCGTCGCGTCGCGGCCGAGCGGATAGCGGCTGATGTAGAGGCTGTGCGGGTTGCGCTCCGTGATCTCGAGCCCCGCTTCCCAGGCGGCGTTGAACACCGTCGTCGCCACCTGAGACGTGCCGCCGCCGACCTCCTCCGCGTACTCGGTGCCGATGATCACCGGCGCCGGTCGAAAGCCGCGCTCGACGGTCCGCTCTCCGATCGAGTCGTTGAGCGAGAACGTCCCGCCGGGAGGCACGAGCGTCCCGTCGAGCAGGGTCACCGCGAGTCGGAGGTTCGTTATGCGGTTCGAGTCGCCGGCGTTGTATGTCTTGTAGCCGCCCATCCGGCGATCGATCCCCATCGCACGGGCCTCCGCGGTCGTCCGCTCGGGCTCGGCGCGAGCGACCACGAGGCTCGCCGTCCGGTTGGACGGCGACGTCGCGGCGCGAAGCAACCGGCGGGCGGTCGCCGGCACGTCCAGCTCGGTGCCGGCCCGCGACGGCGTGATCCGGACGTCGTCGTACGAGACGGCGAAGTCTGCGTCCACGGGACTCGAGCCGACCCGGCGAGAGAGCGCGAGGAAGTACGCGCTCGCGTCCGGGCCGCCGATCGCGAGCCGCGTGGCTCCGCCCGAGGGGAGCAAGAGGAGCTCGGCAACGCGCCAGCGCGGAAGCCGCCAGCTCCGGCCGCCGCCGCGGAGATAGACCGGAGCCGAGATCGCAGTCCTGGCCCTACGCGCTGCCTGGTTGAGCATGTCCCTCGTCACGCGCGGGGCGGAGCTCACTACAGGCAGAGCGACCGACCGACCGGTTCGCCGAACCGAGCCGAGGCTACGCACGACGATCTGTCCGGCGCGCGCTCGCTGGAGGCGGCGCCCCGCGAGCTCCGGCACGACCTCGATGCGCAGCCCACGACGGACGAGCGCAGCGTCGTTCGACTCGCGGTCGACCTCGCCCGCGACCTTTCCGAGCGCGAACTCGAGCGCGTCGTGGGAAACCTCGAGCGGCGGCTGGACCTCGGCGCCGAAGACCCTGGTGTGGAGGCGCCGGAAGCCGCGCACCGGGCCGAATCCGTCGCTCGTCCGGGCGGCCGCCGCCACGGCGGCGCGCCAGTCGGGCTCGATGGCGAGCTGGTCCGCCGAGAACCGAAAGGAAGCATCTCCCGCGACGAAGGTGATCGGGTTCCCGGACACCGTCTGGTAGCGCCGCTCGAGCATGGCTACCGCCTCGGCACGCCTCATGCCACCGACGTCGACGCCCGCGATGCGCGTGCCCTCGGCGAGCTCGCCCGACGAGCCTGAGAACGCCAGGCCCACGAGCAGCGCGACCATCCCGACGGCGGCGGCTCCGACGACGGCGGTGACGAGCGCCGAGCGGCCTGCGCTACGGCGGCGCACGCGCGAGGCGTAAAGGGGCGAGCGGGCGCGCACGGGAGCGCGGATTCTACCGGCGTGGCGGCGCCCCCCGGCTGCGGCCGCGAGGCTACCGGCTCGAGGTGCTCAGCGGTCCTGAAGCGAGTCGAGTGCGACCGCAAACGCGAGCACGAGCCGCCGGTCGCCCTCGAACTCCGGTTCGAGCTCGAGCACATAACGGTCGCGCAGCTTGCCGAGGACACGCCGATACGTGCCCACGGGAGCTCCTTCCCGCATGAAGACGAAGTTGAACGGCAGCCAAGTGAGCGCCGACAGCCAGTTCGAGATCAGGCCGGCGAGCCGCCGAACGAGCGCGACGACCCAGCTCGCCTCGTACGCCTCGAAGAGCTCCACGCCCGCGGCGTCGCGGACGTGCCAGTGGCTGCGCAGTAGCGACTTCCCGAAGTCCTTCTCGAGGACGCCGATCGCCTGGCCGTGCTCGTCGAGCACCTCATGCCGGCCGCGGAACTCGAAGACGGTCTTCGACTTGATCATGAAGAGGTGGGCATCGGCGTCGGGATCGAGTCGAAATCGGATGTCCTCCTTGATCGTCAGCTTCTTCTGCTTGACGAAGAGGAGCGGCCGGCCTTCGTCGGTGGAGCCGGGCGTCGGGATGCTGATCCGGTACTCGTTCCCGATCGGCCGAAAGACCTGCTGGATGAGAAAGCGGTCGGAGTCCGCGATCGCGGCGAGGACGTTCTGTGGGTCGTGGACGGCGGTATTCATTCGATTCAGAAGACGAACAGCTCGACTCCCCCGGAAACGTACAGCCCGACCCCGGTGATGTAGCTCGCGAGATCCGAGCAGAGGAAGGCGATGGCGTTCGCGATGTCCTGCGGGTCGCCCGGACGCTTGAGCGCGGTGCGGGCGACGATACGGTCGTTCATCGCCTGATTCGCCATGTTGAACGCTTCGGTGCCGATCACTCCGGGCACGATCGCGTTGCAGGTGATCCCGTGCCTTGCACCCTCCATCGCGAGCGTCCTGGTCAGTCCCAGGACTCCGGCCTTCGTGGTCGAGTAGCTCGCCTGGCCGAACCCCCCGAGCGTCCCGGCGACCGATGCCATGTTGACGATCCGGCCCCAGCCACGTTCCTTCATGTGCGGCCACACGGCCTGCCCGCAGTTGAAGGAGCCGGTCAGGTTCACCCGGAGGTCGCGCTCCCACAGCTCCGGGCTCTGGTCGTGGAACTGCCCGACGTGGTCGAGCGTTGCCGCGTTGTTGACGAGGATGTCGACCGAGCCGAGCTCCTCGACCACCCGGGCAACCGCGGCGGCGACCTGCCCTCGGTCGGTGACGTCGCATTTGAGCGCCACCGCGCGACGTCCCATTTCCCTGATCTCCGTCACGGTCGACTCCGTGTAGATCAGCCCTTGCGTCCGAGCGACGGTCGCCAGGGACCCCCAGCGATCGGTCTCCTCCGACGCCTCGGACTCGACGAGGATGTCGGCGATCGCAACGTCGGCGCCCGCACGCGCGAGCGTCAGCGCATCGGCGCGGCCCAAGCCTCGCGACCCGCCTGTGACGAGCGCGACGCGTCCCGAGAGATCGATCTCGATGGCCACGGCGCAGACCCTAACGCGCGGAGCTCAGTCGTCCCGCGGCAGGAAGATCTCTTTCGCGATCACGAGCCGCTGGATCTGCGACGTGCCCTCGTAGATCTGGAAGAGCTTCGCGTCGCGCATCAGCTTCTCGACCGGGTACTCCTTGATGTAGCCGTAGCCGCCGAAGACCTGGACCGCGTCCGTCGTCACCTTCATCGCCGTGTCGGCGGAGAAGCGCTTGGCGAACGACGACTGCAACGTTGCGCGCTTCCCCTGGTCGTGAAGCCAGGCGGACTGCCAGACGAGGAGCCTCGCCGCTTCGATCTCGGTCGCCATGTCGGCGATCATGAAGCTGACGCCCTGGTGCATCGCGATGGGCACGTCGAAGGTCACGCGCTCCTTCGCGTACTCGACCGCGTATTCGAACGCCGCCTGGGCGACGCCGACGGCGCCCGCCGCGGTCCCTGGTCGCGTGAAGTCCAGCGTCTTCATCGCGATCTTGAAGCCTTCGCCCTCTTCGCCGAGCCGGTTGCCGACAGGAATGACGACGTCCGTGAGCGCGAATGCAGACGTGTCCGTCGAGCGCTGCCCCATCTTGTCGAGGTGCTTCTCGATCTGGACTCCGGGGGTGTCCATCGGGACGACGAACGCCGAGATGCCGCGGTGGCCCTTGCTCGGATCCGTCTTCGCGAAGACGACGGTCCACGAGGCATGGCCCGCGTTCGTGATGAACGTCTTCGAGCCGTTCAGGACGTACTCGTCGCCGCGCCGCTCGGCGGTCGACTTCATGCGGGCGACGTCCGAGCCCGCGTCCGGCTCCGTGAGCCCGAACGAGCAGAGGATGGGCTCCTCCACGAGCGGCGTCAGCCACTGCTCCTTCTGCTCCTCGGTGCCCGCGATCAGCACCGGCGCTGCCCCGAGTCCGTTGGCGCTGATCGAGGTTCCGATCCCCGAGCAACCCCAGCTGAGCTCCTCGCCGACGAGCATCCCGTCGAAGGCACGCAGATCCAAGCCTCCGAGCGCCTCAGGCAGGTGAAGGTTCATGAGGCCGATCTCGTGCGCCTTGGCGATGACGTCCGCCGGATGAGTCGAATGCTCGTCGTACTCGGCCGACCTGGGCCGGATCTCCTTCTCGGCGAACTCGCGCGCGAGCGCACGCAACTCGCGCTGCTCGGGTGTCAGCTCGAACGAGACGCCGCCGGCGACACCGGTTTCGACCGTGTCATGATCTTCGGCTCCTGAATTCGATTGACTAGTCAGTCAACGCCAGTCTACGTCTTCGCCTCTGCCCCGGTCAAGCGAGTCGAACGCGCATCCGTAGGATGTGATCGTGGCTACCACGACCGCCGATCTCTCAGCGCTCGACCCGCTCGACTTCCTCGCGATCGACGCCCTGCTCGACGACGAGGAGCGGGCGATTCGGGACACCGTCCGGCAGTTCGTGCGCGAGCACGTGCTCTCCGAGGTCGGCGACTGGTTCGAGAAGGGGATCTTCCCGCGCGAGCTCATACCCGAGCTGGCGAAGCTCGGGCTCTACGGGATGCACCTCGAGGGCTACGGGCTTCCCGGCGCCAGCTCCGTCGCCTATGGCCTGACGTGCATGGAGCTCGAGGCCGGGGATGCCGGAGTCCGGAGCGCAGTCTCGGTGCAGGGGTCGCTCGCGATGTTCCCGATCTGGCGCTGGGGCTCCGAGGAGCAGAAAGAGCGGTGGCTCCCGCCGATGCACGCGGGCGAGGTGATCGGGTGCTTCGGGCTGACGGAGCCGGACGCGGGCTCGGATCCGGGCGCGATGCGCACGCATGCACGCCGCGACGGCTCCGACTGGATCCTGAACGGCGCGAAGATGTGGATCACGAACGGCACGATCGCGGACATCGCGATCGTGTGGGCGCGCACGGACGACGGCGCGGTCCGCGGCTTCATCGTCGAGAAAGGGATGCCCGGCTTCTCGGCGCCCGAGATCCACAAGAAGCTCTCGCTCCGCGCCTCGGTGACCTCCGAGCTCGTGCTCCAAGACGTCCGCGTGCCCGACGAGAACCTGCTTCCCGGGTCGACCACGCTTCGAGGTCCGCTCTCCTGCCTGAACGAGGCCCGCTTCGGCATCGTCTGGGGTGCGGTGGGAGCCGGACGCGCCTGCTTCGAGTGCGCGCTCGACTACGCGAAGGAGCGAATCGTCTTCGGCAAGCCGATCGCCGCCTACCAGCTCACACAGCAGAAGCTCGCCGAGATGGCCCTCGAGCTGAATCGCGCCTCGCTCGTCGCGCTCCACCTCGGGCGGATGAAGGACGAGGGGACGCTGCGCCCCGAGCAGGTGAGCCTCGGAAAGATGGGGAACGTACGCGGCGCGATCGAGGTCGCCCGCTCGCGCGCGCACGATCCTTGGCGCAAACGGCGTCACGCTCGAGTACCCGGTCATCAGACACGTGAACAACCTCGAGTCGGTGCTGACGTACGAGGGCACGCACGAGGTGCACACGCTCGTGGTCGGGCAAGCGCTGACCGGCGAGAACGCGTTCCGCTAAGCCACGGCGAACTAGTCCTCGTCTTCCCAGTACTCGACATCCGAGCCGCGTCGGATGCGGAACAACCGCTCGCCTTTCGCCGTGCCCGTGACCTTGCCGCTGTCGAGGTACTCGACGATGTCGGGCTCGAGCAAGGTCGAGAGCATGAGCACGCGGATCGGCTCGTCGTGCGATTGCTGACCTGGTGCGCACCCTCCTTCCCGCGCGGAAACGCGACCACGTCACCCTCGTTCAGCTCTTGCTCGCCTTCGTGCGTCCGTACCGTCGGCTGTCCACGGAGGACGATCAGCCACTCCTCGTTTCCGTGATGGGTGTGATACGGCCACAGCCGGTCGCCCGGCTCGAGCTCGTACATGCTCCCGCCGATCAGCTCGGCGCCGATTCGCGCGCCCACCCACGCGTCCTTGCTGCGCCAGCCCTCGCGCTCCTCGTCGCGGTCCCACTCGTCACCGCCGAGGTTGAAGACCTTCACGCGTGAGAATCTAAGCGCTGAGACCCCCGAGGGCGAGCTCGATCGCGGTCCGCTCCGCCCGCGCGACCTCCTCGTCCCCGTCCGGCAGCTGCCCCAGCACCCAGCCCGTGAGCACCTCCTCGAGTCCGCCGTAGACGACCCAGCTCGCGAGCCGGGCGTCGACGTCGCGCCGGAAGGCCCCGTCCGCCTGACCCCGCTCGATCACCCGTTGCACGATCGCGAACGCCTCCCGCACCTCCTCGACCTGAGCCTGGAGCTGTGGGCTGCGGGCGACCTCGCGCACCATCACCGTCACGAGCGCCGGATCGTTCCGCCAGGTGCGGAGGAGGATCTTCGCGATGCCCTCGAGCTTTTCCGGGGCCGGCTCGTCAGAGGCCTCGACCGCACGGAATCGTTCGAGCAGCTCGCCGAAGTTCTCGCGAAAGACGGTCTCGCAGCACCTGCTCCTTCGACGAGAAGTAGTGGTAGAGCAGGCCGTGTGCGACTCCGGCTTCGGTCGCGATGTCGCCGACCCGCGCACCGTGGTAGCCGCTCCGCGCGAACACCCGCACCGCGGCGTCCAGAATCACTGCGGCGCTTCTCCTCCTGGTGCGATTGAACGGTCAGTCAACGCCGTCGAGGATAGAGGTACGCTCCGCCCGCGTGCAAGCGTTGGCCGGGATCCTCGTCGTCGACTTCACGCGCTACCTCCCCGGCGCGTATGCGAGCCGCGAGCTTCTCGGCCTCGGCGCACGAGTCGTGCGCGTCGAGAGCCCGGACGGAGATCCGATGCGTGAGACGGCGCCCGCCTGGGACGAAGCGCTGCGGGCGGGAACCGAGTCCGTCGTCTGCGACCTGAAGCGCGACGTCGAGCTCGCGCGCGCTCTGTGCGCCCGAGCGGATGTCGTGCTCGAGAGCTTCCGCCCGGGAGTCGCGGCTCGGCTCGGAATCGGCCCGACGACGTTCCCGGCTCGACCGTCTATTGCTCGATCACCGGATTCGGCGACGACGGACGGCACTCGGCTCGCGCGGGGCACGACCTCAACTACCTCGGCTGGGCGGGCGCGCTCGAAGACACGGCGCCGTCGCTTCCGCCCGTTCAGGCCGCCGACCTCGCCGCGGGCGCCCTCGTCGCGGTGAATCGCATTCTCGCCGCGCTCCTCGAGCGCCAGCGCACCGGACAGGGTGCACGAGTCGTCGTCTCGATGACTCATGGCGCCCACGACCTCGTCGCGCACCGGCTCGGCGGCGACCCGTGCCCGCGTCTGCTCACCGGCGGGCTTGCGTGCTACCGCATCTACCGCACCGCGGACGGCCGCCACCTCACCGTCGCTGCGCTCGAGCCGAAGTTCTTCCGGCGTCTCTGCGAGATCATCGGCCGGCCGGAGCTCGCGGATCGCCAGTACGGGCTGGACCAGGAGTCGCTCGCGGCGGAGCTCGCAGCCGTCGTCGAGACGAGGTCGCTCGCCGACTGGCTTGCGCTCTTCGACGGCGAAGACGTGTGCGCGGGCCCGGTGGCGACGCTCGACGAGGCGGCCGCCGAGTTCGGGTCGCCGCCGGATCTGCCAGCCCCGGCACTCGGCGAGCACACCGAGTGCGTGGCGCCGCGAGCTCGGACCTGCACGAGTCCGAGTGACGCTGCGTCTACGTGGGCGAGAGTCCCAAGGCGGCAGGCAGCGCGAGCAGGGTGTCGATGCGATCCTCGGCGTCGACGTGGAGGCCGTCGCGATCGAGCAGGATCGCCCTGACGCCGAGAGCGCGAGCGCCCTCGATGTCGTCTTCGTAGGAGTCGCCCACCATCGCCGCCTCTTCAGGCTCGACGCCGAGCGCGTCGAGTGCAGCCTCGAAGATCGACGGGTGCGGCTTGATCCTCCCGTGAGCGCGCGACCCGACCATGGCGTCGACCTCGAGTCCGTGATGGGCGACGAACTCCTCGAGATCGCGCTGCCCGTTCGTGACGAGGCCGATCAGAAGACCATGGCGGCGGAGCTCGTCGAGCACGGGGAGCGCGTCCTCGTAGAGCGAGAAGTTCTCGTGCCGCTCCCACTGGCGGACCATGTCGATCGCGCAGGCGCGCGCTGCAGCAGGCTCGCCGCCCATCCCGAGGACGATCTGCTCCGTGAAGACGATCCAGATCTCGTCGTCGTGCACGAGCTCGCGCTGCCGCTGCAGCTCCTCGATCGCCGCGCCCGGGCGTCCGGGTATCGGTCCGGGTCGAGCGACGAGCCCGTGCCGCTCTCCCAGGCGTCGGTACCCCTCCGGCCCGAGCTCCGGCCCGGGCCGAAAGAGCGTGAAGTCGACGTCGAACAGAACCGCTGCGAGCACCGAGGACGATAGCCAGCTCTCCGCAAGCACGGTCAGCCTGCGCCGGACGCTGAAGGCTCGCAAGCCGGTACCCTGTGGCCGCTCGGGGTGTGGCGCAGCCTGGTAGCGCGCTCCGTTCGGGTCGGAGAGGTCCCCAGTTCGAATCTGGGCACCCCGATCGATGACGGGGGGAAACGATGTTTCCCCCCGTCGGCCCCCCTTCCTCTTCGCATGCCACGGCATCGGCGAGGCTGGCCTCCCGGCGGGCTAAGCCCGCCTCCGGCCCTCGACGGGAGAGGCACCGGAAGAGGCGCCGATCGGCGTTGCGCAGGACTTCGGAAACCTGGGTATGCTCAGACGGATGTTTCAGCTCACGTCAGGCGGGTCGTCGGTTGACCCGCTCGAGAGGAAGTGACCGCAAGCCCGACGACGCCCAGTTCACGATGCGCGGCGGGCTTTTTTCATGCCCGAAGGAGGACTCGATGCCTAATCACCTGACGCCCGACGAGCTCGCCAAGGAAACCGGGATCGACCGCGAAGAGATCATCCGCATCTGCATCGCAGAAGGCGTGCCGATCTACCACGGGAAGGTCGACAAGACGCTCTTCCAGGCCTCGCTCGAGGCCGTCGGGACCGCCGGCTCCGCGACGCGGCCCTAGGTATAGCGCAGACGGAATCCCTCGCAGCCGGTTGCTTCGCAGCTGGCCCGCTGCGATTTCACATCGAGCGTCTGTACTGCGAGCGCCGACCTACGAGCGCGCGCGACTGCGTGACTTCGAGCCGCCGGCCGTCTTGCGCTTCGCAGGCGCCTTCTCGCCACTTCGCTTTACGGCCGCGACGCTCGCCTTGAGCGCCTCCATGAGGTCGATTGCCGGTGCTTCGGCGACGGGCTCCGGTACCGCGATCTCCTCTCCACGGGTCTTCGCCTCGAGGAGCGCGCGGAGGTCGCGGCGATATTCGCTCGCGAGCTCCGTCGGCTCGAAGTCGCCCGCGAGGCTCTCGATCACCTGGCGGGCGAGGTCCAGCTCGGACTCCTTGACCTCCGTGCCCTCGATCGCCTCGGAGATCTCCGCCTGCGAGTGGACGTCCTCGGCCAAGAACAGCGTCTCGAGGACGAGGGCGTCGTCTCGCGCCCGCACGAGGCAGAGGCTCTCTCTGCCGGCGCGGACGAACCGGCCGAGCGCCGCGGTTCCGGTCTTGCGCATCGCCTCCAGCAGCAGAACGTAGGGCCGCCGCTGCGCCGCGCCGGACTCGGGAACGAGGAAGTACGTGCGATCGAAGAAGATCGGATCGACCGTGTCCCCCTGGACGAAGCGCGTGATCTCGATCGAGCGGGAATCGTCTTGGCGCTCGATCGCCTCGAGATCCGCGTCCTCGACGATCAGGAACTGCCCCTTCGTCACCTCGTAGCCGCGGACGATCTCGTCCTGGGTGACCTCCCGGTCGTGCTTCGGGCACCAGCGCTTCTGCTTGATCGGCGTACCGCACTCGCGATGCAGGAGCCGAAAGGAGACGTCGGACTGGCGCGCGGCGGGCTTGGTCGCCGGCGCGAGGCCGACGGGGATCGACACGAGGCCGAAGCTGAGTGAGCCGTTCCAGGATGTGCGCATGAGTCGTGATAACTCTAGAGGGACCAAGCTGTTTCGCCACGCAGTCCACAACCCCTCTGAGTAAGCTCAGGCAAATGACCGAGACCGCCTCTGCGGGGCCGACGACATCTCCGTCCAGCGGGCGGCGCACGATCGCACGCCTTTGGCGCGACGCGGTCGCTGCCGAGCGCACGACGCCGGCCTACCTCGTCGAGCACGAGGGGGGCTGGCGAGAGGTCTCCTGGCCGGAGGCGGACGAGCTCGTGCGCGCCTACGCCAACGGCCTTCTCGCCCGAGGTGTGGGCAAAGGGAACGCGTTCGCCCTCCTCGCCCAGAACTCCCTGGAGTGGGCGCTCCTGGACTTCGCGCTCGCCCACATCGGCGCGGTCGGGATCCCCGTCTATGCGAACAGCGCCTCGCGGGACGTCGGCTTACCTCCTCGAGCACTCGGAGGCGGTCGGCATCGTGTGCGAGGACGCTGCACAGCTCGCCAAGGTCGAGGCGGTCTCGGAGGAGCTGCCGAAGCTCGAGCATGTGCTCACGTTCCACGACCTCGCGGGCCTCGCGACCCACGGCCGCGACTTCGCCGAAGCGAACCCGACGGCGCTCGACGACGCGTCGGCCGCGATCGGGGAAGAGGACCTCTTCACGATCATCTACACGTCGGGGACGACCGGGCCGCCGAAGGGCTGCATGATCCGCCACCGCAACTACTACGCGATGGTCAGCGTCGTGGACGAGATGGACGACCATTACCGGGCGGACGACTCGATGCTCCTCTACCTTCCCCTCGCTCACAACTTCGGGCGGCTGATGCTCCTGACCGGCGCGTACGTCGGCTTCCCGATCGCCTTTCTCGCAGACCCGCTGCGGGTCGCGGAGGCGATGCTGCAAGTTCGGCCGACCGTCCTGCCGAGCGTTCCCCGCGTGTACGAGAAGGTGTACGCAGCCGTCCAGGCGCGCTTCGAGGATGCGACCGGAGTCAAGCGACGCCTCATCGACTGGGCGCTCCCGATCGGGCGCGAGGTCAGCCGCCTCGAGGGAGAGGGGAAGCCCATTCCGCGAGGGCTGGCAATGCGACATCGGCTCGCCGACCGTCTCGTCTTCTCGAAGGTAAAGAAGCGGCTCGGCGGACGCTTGCGCATCCCGATCTCCGGCGGAGCGCCGCTGGCCAAAGAGATCGCCGAGTTCTTCGACGCCGTCGGGATACGCATCCTCGAGGGCTACGGGTTGACGGAGTGCACGACGGCGGCCAGCACGAACCGGCCCGATCGCTACCGGTTCGGCACGGTAGGCCCCGCGCTGCCCGGGTTCGAGGTCAGGGTGGACGACGACGGCGAGCTTCTCGTCCGGAGCGAGACCGTCTTCCAGGGATACTTCAAGGAACCCGAGGCGACCGCTGCCGTGTTGACACCGGACGGGTGGCTTCGCACGGGCGACATCGGCGAGATCGACGCGGACGGGTTCATCACGATCACCGACCGCAAGAAGGACATCCTCGTCACGGCCGGCGGGAAGAACGTCGCGCCCCAGAACATCGAGAACGACCTGAAGACGTCGAGGTACGTGTCACAGGCGCTCGTCGTGGGGGACCGCCGTCCGTACGTGGCGGCGCTCATCACGCTCGACGAGGCGGAGATCGGGCGCTGGGCGGAGGAGCACGAGCTCGGCACCGACATGTCGTCGCTCGTCGGAGACGAACGGGTGCGCGAGCTCGTGCAGGGAGTCGTCGACGAGGCCAACCGCGAGCGGTCGCGCTACGAGCAGGTCAAGCGCTTCGCGCTTCTTCCGCGCGACTTCACGATGGAGCACGGTGAGGTCACGCCGACGCTCAAGCTCCGGCGGCGCGCCGTGATCGAGCACTTCGCAGACGAGATCGAGGACCTGTACGCGTAGTCCGCGCAGTGACCGCGTTCGCGGCCACGACGCGCGCTTACCTCGACGCTCTACAGGACTCGGCGAGCGCCGACCCAGGTCGACGCGTACCAGCTGTCGTAGATGCTCGAGATCTTGACGACGTCGCCGGTATGGGGCGCGTGGATGAACTGACCGCCCCCGATGTACATGCCCATGTGGCCGAGACCGTTGAAGAACACGAGGTCGGCCGGCTGCAAGTCCTCACGCGAGACCGGAACGCCGTAGTTGTACTGCGACGCCGCGTGGTGCGGCAACGAGATGCCGATCTGCGCGTACACGTACGAGATCAAGCCGGAGCAGTCGAAGCCCGTGGACGGGCTCGACCCGCCCCAGACGTACGGGATTCCGAGGTACTGCATCGAGATGGCAATCACCTGCGACGCCCTGCTCCCGTCGGGCGGCGCGGCAACGGGGATGACGGCCTCCGGCACGTAGACAGACGATGCCACCGCCGCGTCCTCCTCGGCCTGAGCCTGGAGAGCCGCGAGCTGCTGCGCCTGGAGCCGCGCTCGAGCCTCGGCGGCGAGCCGCACCTGCCGCGCGCGCTCCTCCGCCTGCAGACGCGCGATCTCGTCCTTGACGGAGGCGAGCAGCTGCTCTCGCTCGGAGAGGCGAGACTCGATGTAGCTCTTCTGCTCCGCTCGCTCGGCCACGATCGCGGCCTGCGACGTCCGCGCCTTCTGCAGGTTCGCGCGGCGTGTCTCCACCTCCTTGCGGAACCGCTTGACCGCGGCGAGCACCTTCGCGTCCTGGTGCGAGACGCGCTCGATGGCATCGAGCCTGGCGATGACGTCGTCGAGGCTCTGGGCGCCGAGCAAGACCTCGAGGGTGGAGTCGCCGTCGCCGTTGACGTAGAGGTCGCGGAGCCGCTGCGAGATTCTGTCCTGGGCGACGACGAGGCTCTTCTTCGCCGTGACGAGGTGGCGGGCGTTGACTTCGAGGTCGACGTCGATCTTGTCGAGCTCGATCTTCGCGCCGTTCCAGGCCTCGATCGTGCCCGCGAGATCCGCGTCGAGCTGCTGCACCTCGGCCATGATGGCCTCTGCCTGCGCCCGCTTCGACGTGATCGTCTGACCCGATGCCGGTCCGACGGCAAGCAGCAGCCCCGCGGCGAGTGCCGCGACAACCAGGACTATCGGCGCCCATCCGGTGGTCGAACGCCCACGGGTTCGACCCCGAACAGGCCCACCGGTGGCGGCCCTGCCCGTCACAAGGCGGGGACACTAGCAGCCTGTGCGGACGCCTGCAACCGACAACAGAGCCAAAATCACTGCAAAGAGGCATGTTCGCAAGCGTCCACAAACTCCGCCTGAAACCGGGGTGTGTTAGGGTCGACGCTTCGTGGGTAGGGGAACCCGCAAGCACGGACTGCTGCTCGTCGCGGTCCTCGGTGGGACGGTCGCTCTCGCAACCAGTCCTGCGGCCGCAACGTCGACGGCTCCGGCGGACGTGTCCGACGTGACAACGGCGACCGGGTACCGGCTCGAGGTCGATGCAGTCGCCTATCACCTCCCGGGATCGACCGCGAGCGGGTTGCCGGTGCGAAAGGGCGTCGTCGCCGTCGACCCGCGGCTGATCCCGCTCGGGACACGCCTCTTCGTCCCGGGGTACGGACGGGGAATCGCCGCCGATGTCGGAGTGGCGATCAAGGGCCGGATCATCGATCTCTGGATGCCGAGCGACAGGGCGGCTCGAAACTGGGGCCGCAAGACCGTGACGATCACCGTTTACCGGTAGAGGGCGCCCGAAGCCGAATCTAGACTGAGGGCGTGCTCCGGCTTTCCCTCGTCGCCGGGCTTGTCGTATGCGCCCTTGCGCTTGCTACGGCTACTTCGACGGCCGCACAGGCGGACGGACCCGCACTCGTAGGTGCCGCGCCCATGTCCGGCGCGCTCGGAAGGGCACTCGCCTCGCGCGACGTCGATCCGTCCCGAACCGGCGCGATCGCGGTCGACCTGCAGACGGGGCAGGTGGTCTTCCAGCACAACGCCTCTCTTTCGCTCGCCCCGGCTTCTGCGGAGAAGCTGGCTGTGGCGTTCGGCGCGCTGCGCCTGCTTGGCCCGGCGTTCCGGTTCCGCACCGAGGTGCGCGGGTCGGGTGAGCTCTCCGGAAGGACGTGGAAAGGCGATCTCCACCTCGTCGGCTACGGCGACCCCACGCTGAGCCCGGCCGATCTCGACGCGCTCGCCCGGGATGTCTCCAGCTGGGGGATCGTGAGAGTCGCCGGCGCCGTCGTCGGCGACGAGCGGCGCTATGACTCCCTCCGCACGGCACGAGGCTGGAAGTCCTCGTTCCTCGGCGTCGAGTCTCCCCCGCTCTCCGCGCTTTCGGTGGAAGACGTGCCGACGACCGGAGCGAACGGCTCCGCGGCGGCGGCCGCCGCTGCATTCAGAGCCGCCCTCGTTCGGCGCGGGGTCCGGGTCGCCGGGACGAGCGACGACCGGCCGAGCGCCGCGAGACGTCCTGCCGCTCGCGCTCGACCTCTCGGAACCGCTGGCGGAGATCGTGCTCCGGATGAATCGCGAGAGCGACAACTTCGTCGCCGAGATGCTCCTGAAGGAAGTCGGAGCGGCGGTAGCAGGGCGAGGAAGCACCGCCGCGGGGGCAACGGTCGTTCACGAGGAGCTTGACCGGGTGGGCGTACCTGTGAGTGGAGTACGCGTCGCCGACGGCTCCGGCCTCTCGCTTCTCGACCGCATGACCGCGAAGGCGCTCGTTGCCCTTCTCCGCGCGGTCGACCGCGATCCGGCGATACGAGATGCGTTCCTTGCCTCGCTCCCCGTGGCCGGAGTCTCCGGAACGTTGCGCGACCGCCTGGGGCGCCGCGTCACGCGAGGGCGGGTCATCGCGAAGACTGGGACCACGTCACGCGCCTCGGCGCTCGCGGGCTTCGTCAGGCGGCGCTACGCGTTCGCGATCCTCCAGAACGGCTCGCCCGTCTCCTATTGGTCCGCCCGAGCGGCACAGGACCGCTTCGTGACCGTGCTAGCGCGTCCCTAGCAAGCCGGCGAGGGCGTCCTCCGAGAGAACCTCCACGCCGAGCTTCTGCGCCTTCTGCAGCTTCGAGCCAGGGCTCTCCCCGACGATCACGCCTGTCGTCTTTCCCGGAGACCGAGTCGGACACTTTCGCGCCGAGAGCCTCCAGTGACGCCTTCGCCTCCTCTCGCGACCAGCTCTCGAGCGTCCCCGTGATCACGTACTGCTTCCCGCTCAAGGGCCCCTCGATCGGTCGCTCCGCCTCGCCCGACGACATCTGCAGACCCAGGGCTCGGAGCTCCTCGACGAGCCGGCGGTTGTCCTCGTCGGCGAACCATTCGGCAACGAGCTCGGCGCGGTCCGGTCCGATCCCCTCGACCTCGAGCAGCTCCTCGGGCGCCGCCGCCATGAGTGCGTCGACCGAGCCGAAGTGGCGCGCGAGATTTCGTGCCATCACCCACCCGACCTTCGGGATGTTGAGCCCGAGTAGGACACGCGAGAACGGCTGTGCCTTCGACTCCTGGATCGACTCGGTTGCCTTCGCCGAGGAGATCTCGCCGTAGCCGTCGAGCTCCTGCAGCTGTTCCGGGGTCAGGCGATAGAGATCCGGCATCGAACGGAGCAGGCCGCTGATCCCAGAGCCGCCTGACGAACTGCTCCCCCACGCCCTCGATGTCCATGGCCGCCTGCACCCAGTGGATGAGCGTCTCGAGACCGCGCGACGGGACACGCCCGGTTCGGACAGCGGTGCATGACCTCGCCCTCGGGCTTCACGACTCCGCGGCGCAGAGCGGACACTTCGCGGGCATGCGGAAGGGCTTCGAGCCGCGCGGATGCGGCAGCACGGGCCCGACCACCTGCGGAATCACGTCGCCCGCGCGCTGGACGACGACGGTGTCGCCCTCCCGAATGTCCTTGCGGTTGATGTCCTCCTCGTTGTGGAGAGTCGCGGTCGAGACCGTCACGCCGCCGACCTGCACGGGCTCGAGCTCGGCCCACGGATTGAGCGCCCCGGTGCGGCCGACCCGAATGTGGATCTTCTGCGGAGCTTCGTCTGGGCGGACATCGGCGCCCACTTGTACGCGCGCGCCCAGCGCGGGCGACCGTGCAGCGCCCCGAGGCGGCGCTGCTGGTCGAGCGAGTCCACCTTGATCACGATCCCGTCGATCTCGTAGTCGAGCTCGGCGCGCCGCGCCTCCCACTCGTTCGCCGCACTGCGCGACCTCCTCGATCGACTCGAGCGCGCTCCGCGTACGGGTTCGTGCGGAAGCCGTGCGCCCGGAGCCACTGGAGGATCTGCCACTGGCTCGCGAACTCGACTCCGTCGACCTGCCCGACGCCGTAGGTCCAGATCGAGAGCGGCCGGTTCGCGGTGATCGCCGGGTCGAGCTGCCGAACCGACCCGGCAGCCGCGTTGCGCGGGTTCGGCGCCGCCTCTTGCCTTCTGCCTCCTGCTGCTCCGTAAAGGCGCGAAAGCCGGAGAGAGGCATGTACACCTCGCCGCGGACCTCGAGGAGGTCGGGCGGTCGCGCGCGGGCCCGTGCGATCGCGAGCGGCACCGCTTTGATCGTGCGGAGGTTCGGCGTGATGTCTTCGCCGCGCTCGCCGTCCCCTCGGGTCGCGCCGCGCGCGTAAGTGCCCTTCTCGTATAGGAGCGAGACGGCGAGGCCGTCGATCTTCGGCTCGACGAGGTAGGCGACCGCCTCCTCCGTTCCAAGGCGCTTGCGAATGTCGTCGGCGAACTTCGCGAGCGTCTCGGCGCTCGTCACCTTCTCGAGGGAGCCCATGGGCGCCAGGTGCTCGACCTTTCGGAAGCGCTCCGATGGAGCGGCGCCGACGCGCTGAGTCGGCGAGTCCGGCGCAACGAGGTCGGGATGCTCGCTCTCGAGAGCGGCGAGCTCGTCGTAGAGCCGATCGAACTCCGCGTCGGTCATGATCGGCTCGTCGGTGTAGTACGCGGCGGAAGCGCTGTTGAGCGTCTTGCGCAGCTCGGCCGCGCGCGTCTTCGGGGTGGCTGTCCTAGAGGACATCGAGCAGCTCCTGCGGGGAGTGCACGAATGCGTCGGGCTTCTCGAAGAGCAGACGCTCGTCCGGGTGGATGCCGCCCCAGCTCACTGCGATTGCAAAGGCTCCCGCAGACTTCGCTGCCTGGATGTCGAACGGCGAGTCCCCGACGTACGCGGACTCGGCCCGGCGTCCCTCCGAGGCGCTCGATAGCGAGAAGCACGGGGTCGGGATCCGGTTTGTGCCGCTCCGTGTCTTCGTGGGCGACCACGACGTCGAAGTCGGCCTCGAGTGCGGGGAAGCGGTCGAGAGCAAGGGCAACGGTACGGTGCCGCTTCGCCGTGACGATCCCGAGCTTCCTGCCCTCGGCCTTGAGAGCGGGCAGGAGCGCGAGCAGCTCGTCGAACGCCTCGAGCGTCTCGTGCAGCCCGTCGTTGTGCTCCTTGTACGCCTCGAGCAGCTGATCTGCACGATCGGCGTCGATGGCCTGCATCTGCGCGACGATGCCCTGGCCGCCGATCGTCAAGCCGAGCTCCTCGGGCGGAATCTCGCGCCCGAGCACGGTCCTCACCGCGTGCTGCATCGACGCGAGGATGATCGGCCCCGAGTCGATGAGCGTGCCGTCGAGGTCGAAGAGGACGACGGGAAAGCGCACCGCTCGATCGTAGCCCGCGCGTTCCGACACCTCGTTCAGTAGCTCACGCGCTCGAGGTGGAGACCCCAGGGCGGAGCGGTGAGCCCCGCGTCGGCGCGGGGACGACCCTCGAGGAGCTCCGCGATGCGTTCCGGCGCTTGGGGCCCGAGCTCGAGCATCGTGCCGACGAGCGTTCGAACCATGTGGCGGAGGAAGCTGTCGGCCGTGATGCCGAAGTCGAGGCGGTCGCCATCCCGCACCCACGAGGCCGCCAGCACCTCGCGCTCGAAGATGTCGTGCTGCGTCTCCGCGCGGCGTGAACGCTCGGAAGTCGTGCCGTCCGTCGAGGAGCGCGGCCGCAGCCTCGAGCGTCTCGAGATCGACCGGCCGCGGCCACCAGAGCGCGTGCCGCGCCTCGAGGGGCGACGGCGTCGGCCGCGCCAGCACTCGGT
Source organism: uncultured Actinomycetes bacterium (assembly GCA_963746435.1). Taxonomy (GTDB): domain Bacteria; phylum Actinomycetota; class Thermoleophilia; order Gaiellales; family Gaiellaceae; genus GMQP-bins7. The sequence goes on along the minus strand of CAVVAZ010000007.1, from coordinate 21,159 downwards.
AGCGATACGAGCGCGAGCGTGCGGAGAACCGCGCATGGAACTCGGGCGGCGCCTCCTCGGCCGCGAGTACGGCGACGTCGCCCGGAAGCGCGCTGTTCAGCGCCTGCGCCGCTCGATCGCGGGCGGGCCGCCGTCGACCGACACGCTCGCGACCTGCCCCATCGCGTGAACCCCGGTGTCGGTGCGGCCGGCCACGGCCAGCCCCTCCCAGCTCGGATACGTGTCGGCGAGTGCCTCGCGGACGACGCCCTCGACCGTGCGCATCCCCGGCTGCCGCGCCCAGCCGCGAAAGTCGGTCCCGTCGTACTCGAGGAGAAGCTTGAGATTCATCGCAAACGCGGGAGCACGGTAGCCCCGCGGCTAGCGCACGACGATCGACTCGTTCGCGCCGCTGACCGTGAGTCCGGGCTCGGGCCCGCCGCCGATCGCGAAGATGCGCCCGCCGAACGCCGCAACGCCGAGCCCGTGCCTGGGCGTGGGAAGATCGTCGAGTCGACGCCAGCGTCGCAGCGGCCACGGAGTAGGCGTAGACCTCGCGAATCGTCCCTCCGGGCTCCTCGCCCCCGACTGAGACGATCGTGCCTCCGCCGGCCGCCGCTCCCGTCCCTCCGCGTGAGCCCGGAACAGGCGCGAGCCTCCGCCAGCGCCTTTCCCCGGGACGATACGACTCGAAGTGGGTGAGGTTCGTGTCGAGACCGGAAGTGCGTCCCGCGACCGCGTACACCGTCCCGGCGAAGGAGCGTGACACCGAGGTGCTCACGAGGGATCGGACCGGGAACGACCGACCAACGCCTCTTCGCCAGATCGAACGACAGGGCGGTGCGCGCGAGCCTGGCGCCGCTCGTCTGGGCGACCCCTCCGGCGACGACGATCCGCCCGCGCACGAGGGCCGCGCCCGCGGCCGCGCGCGCAAACGGCAGCCGGGGCAATGCGCGCCACTTCCCCGACTGGAAGACGAATGCCGTGCGGAGGGGAGTCCCGCCCTCCGCGTAGCCCCCGAGGACGTAGAGGCGCCCCTTGCGAGCCGACCGCGGTCGAATGATGAACGCGCACCGGCAGGTCGGGGAGGCGGCGCCAGCGGTCGCGCGACGGCGAGTAGGCGTCGACGCGAGCGGAAGCGGATCCGTCGGCGTTGAATCCGCCCACGACCGCGATCTCTTGACCGAGGACGGCCGCCGCGACCTCCGTGCGGGGAACGGGAAGCGGCGCATGCGCTCCCACGCCGCCGGCGTCGCGCGCCCCGAGAGGCGCCAACGCCAGAAGCGCGAGCGCGAGAAGTGGCGCGACGCGCCCATGCGAGGACTGTAGCCCGCACTATCGTCTACGCCGGGTCGACGACGAGCGTCAGCCCCTCGACCGAGCGGACGACGACGTTCGTACCGGCGTCGCAGCCCCCTGCGCAGCGCGCGCGCCAGATCTCCCCGTCGATCTTCACCTGCCCTTCGGGCCAGAGCGACGAGGTTGCCACGCCCGTCCTGCCGACGAACGAGTCGATGCCGACGGCCGCCCGCCGCCTCTTCGACCACCACCAGAGAACACCCGTCTCGACGATGTCGAGCGTCCCGCCCGCCGCGACGGCCACGAGTCCCCACGGCTGAGGAAGAACGAAGATCGCGAGCAGGAGCCCGATCGTGAAGAGCACGCCCCGAGCGTACTCGGCTCCGGGCGCTCTACGTCTCGGCCGGAGCGGCTCTCTTCGCGCGGGGCGCGCGGGATCGTGAACGGTGTCGCGACCGGCTCGTAGTCGACGAGCTCGAGGTAGACCATGTCAGCGGCGTCTCCCTGTCGCGGGCCGAGCTTCACGATTCGCGTGTAGCCCCCGGGCCGGTCGGAGAACCTGGGGGCGACGTCGGCGAAGAGGTTGTGGACGACGTCGTTGGAGCGAAGCGCGGCGAGCGCCTGCCGCCGGGCGTGGAGATCGCCGCGCTTGCCCAGGGTGATCATCTTCTCGGCGAAGGGCTTGACCGCCTTCGCCTTGGCCTCGGTCGTCTCGATGCGGCCGTGCTCGATCAAGGCACCCGTGAGATTCGAGTACAGCGCCTTGCGATGGGCGGAGTCCCGCCCGAGCTTCTTCCCCGACCGCTGGTGCCGCATCGTTCTCTAGAGATCCTCGCCCTTGAGGGTGAGCCCGTGCGTGGAGAGCGCCGCGCGGACCTCCTCGATGGACTTGCGACCGAAGTTGGGGATCGCCACGAGCTCGTTCTCCGACTTGGAGGTCAGATCGCCGATCGTCTCGATGCCCACGCGCTTCAAGCAGTTGTACGAGCGAACGCCGAGCTCGAGCTCCTCGATCGGGAAGTTCTCCATGCCGTGCACCGCCGGAGCCTCCGCAGCCGCCTCCGCGGCCGCCTCTCCGAGGCCTTCGATCCTGTCGAGATCCGTGAAGATCGCGAGCTGCCGGATGAGGATCTCAGCGGCCTGGCCGATGGCATCGCGCGGATCCAGGGATCCGTCGGTGGTGACGTCGAGGACGAGCTTGTCGTAGTCCGTGCGCTGCCCGACGCGAGCGGCCTCGACCTCGTATGCAACCCGCCGAACCGGCGAGAAGATCGAGTCGATCGGGATCACGCCGATCGTCGTCTCGGGGCCGCGGTTGAGCTCCGCGGGGACGTAGCCACGGCCGCGGCCGACGGTGAGCGTCATCTCGAGCTTGCCCTTGTCGGAGACGTGCGCGATCTCGAGCTCCGGGTTGAGGATCTCGAGATCCGCGGGGGCCTCGATGTCCGCGGCGGTGACGACGCCCGCACCCTTCTTCGCGATGTAGACCTCGATCTCGGGCGATGCGCCGTGCAGCAGAACGATCAGGTTCTTGAGGTTCAGGATGATGTCGGTGACGTCTTCGCGCACGCCGGGAAGCGTGGTGAACTCGTGGGAGACGCCCTCGATCTTCACGGCGGTGACCGCCGCTCCCTCGAGCGACGACAGCAGCACGCGGCGAAGCGAGTTCCCGAAGGTGTGTCCGAAGCCGCGGTCGAGCGGCTCGATGGCGAAGACGCCGCGATGCTCGTCGGCGTCCTCGTGGACGATCCTCGGGATTTGAAAGTCCATCAGACTGGTGCGAATAGCCAAATCAGTTCCTTCCTGTTCACGAGGCGGATGCGCAAGCATCCGCCATTACTTCGAATACAGCTCGACGATGAGCGACTCCTGGACGGGAGCGTCGATCTCCGAGCGCTCCGGCCACTTGAGGACTTTTCCCGTGAGGCCATCGTGATCGGCCTGGAGCCACGGCGCGACGGCGGCGGTCAGATCGGTTGCATCGCGAACGAGCGGCTCGACCGGGCTACCGGGCTTCACGCTGATCACGTCGTTGGGACGCACGCCGTAGCTCGGAACGTTCACGCGACGCCCGTTGACGAGAAAGTGGCCGTGGCGCACGATCTGCCGCGCCTGCGCCCGCGAGCCGGCGAAGCCGAGCCGGTAGACGACGTTGTCGAGACGGGTCTCGAGCATGCGGAGCAGGTTTTCGCCCGGTGCGCCCTGCCGCCGACTCGCCTTCTCGTACGTCGAGCGAAACTGCTTCTCGAGCAAGCCGTAGTAGCGCCGCGCCTTTTGCTTCTCGCGTAGCTGGAGCAAGTACTCGCTCTGCTTGATGCGGCCGCGGCCGTGCTCTCCCGGCGGGTAGCTGCGGCGCTCGACGGCGCACTTCTCCGTCAGGCAGCGCTCGCCCTTGAGGAAGAGCTTGAGCCCCTCGCGGCGGCAAAGTCGGCACTTGGGTCCGAGATCGCGGGCCATCAGACGCGCCCTCTCCGCTTCCGCAAGCTGACGCCGTTGTGCGCCTGGGGAGTGACGTCCTTGACCCCCAGAATCTCGAGCCCCGCTGCCTGGAGCGAGCGTATCGCCGTCTCACGGCCGGAGCCGGGCCCCTTGACGAACACCTCCACCTTCTGGAGGCCGTGCTCCATGCCCTTGCGGGCTGCGTTGTCCGCGGTGACCTGCGCTGCAAACGGAGTCGACTTCCGCGAGCCCTTGAAGCCGGCCGACCCGGCGGACTCCCAGACGATCACGTTTCCCTCGCGATCGGTGAGCGTGACGATCGTGTTGTTGAAGGACGTCTTGATGTGTGCCTGCCCGATGGCGATGTTCTTCCGAACCCGCCGGCGCGTCCGGCCGCGGGCTGCGGACTTGCGAGGAGGCGCCATTATTTCGCGGCTGCCTTCTTGCCGCGTCCGACCGTCTTCTTCGGCCCTTTGCGGGTGCGAGCGTTCGTCTTCGTGCGCTGACCACGGGTCGGGAGCCCGCGGCGGTGGCGGATCCCGCGGTAGCTGCCGATCTCCGTCAGGCGCTTGATCGCCTGCGCGCGGTCGCGCCGGAGGTCGCCCTCCACCTCGAGCTCCGAGTCGATGAAGTTGCGGAGCTTCGTGACTTCCTCGTCCGTCAGGTCACGGACCTTCTCGTTCGGGTCGAGCTCGAGCTGGCGGCAGATCTTCTGCGCGGTCGAGCCTCCGATGCCGTAGATGTACGTGAGCCCGACCTCGAGGCGCTTCTGAGTCGGAAGGTTGACGCCGGCGATTCGTGCCAAAGGACTAGCCCTGCCTTTGCTTGTGACGGGGGTTGGAGCAGATGACGATCGTGCGGCCGTGCCGCTTGATCACGCGACAGCGCTCGCACATGGGTTTGACGGAGGGGCGAACTTTCATGGCTATTTCATTCGGAACGTGATGCGGCCGCGAGTGAGATCGTAGGGAGAGAGCTCGACCTTGACCCGGTCGCCGGGCAGGATGCGGATGTAGTGCTTGCGCATCTTCCCGGAGATCTTGGCGAGCACGTCATGGCCCGAGTCGAGCTGCACCCGGAACATGATGCTCGGAAGCGCTTCGACGACCTCGCCCTCCACCTCGATCTTCTCTTCCTTGACCGCCAATCGCCTTCGTTCCTCAATCCCTTCGTGCCCGGTTCCTCTACCGCCCAGCAATGAACGAGCAGAGCCCGCGCTTGTCGCTCGCTTTCTTGGAGTGTGCACGGCACGGCCTGCAGGCTGCGCCGCGGTCGCCTATCGTAGCACACCACCTTCGGCCGGCCCCCGCGCCGGAACGCCCACTCGGGGGGTCAGAATGCGGGGTCCTGCGCCTGTGATCGCGACCGTGTGCTCGAAGTGCGCGGAGAGCGATCCGTCGGCGGTCGCGATCGTCCAGCCGTCCTCGCCGACGACGACCTCTGGCTCGCCGGACGTGATCATGGGCTCGATCGCGATCGTCATGCCTTCCGAGAGCCGGGGCCCCCTCCCCGGCTCGCCGAAGTTCGGGATATGCGGATCCTCGTGGTAGTGCCGGCCGACGCCGTGTCCCACCAGGCTCCGCACCACCGAGAAGCCGGCGCTCTCGACGACGGTCTGCACAGCTCTCGAGACGTCACCGACGCGATTCCCCACCTGCGCCTGGTCGATGCCGGCTGCGAGAGCATCCTGCGCGACGTCGAGGAGTCGTTGCGCCTCCGGGTCGATCTCCCCGACGCCGAAGGTGTATGCGCTGTCCGCGATGTAGCCGTCGAGCGTCACGCCGACGTCGATCGTGACGAGGTCTCCTCCCGCGATCTCGTAAGCGCCCGGGATACCGTGCACGACGACGTCGTTCGGCGAGATGCAGATCGCTCGCGGGTAGCCCTTGTAGCCCTCTGAGGTCGGAATGCCTCCGCGCTCGCGGATGAACGCGCCTGCCGCGTCGTCGAGCTCGCCGGTGGTCACCCCCGGAGCGATGAGCGAGCCGACATGCGCGATCGTCTCTGCCACGAGCGTCCCGGCGGCGGCGATCTTCTCGATCTCGCGGGCGCTCTTGCGGATGATCATCTCGAGCTGACCCCGACCCGAGTCAGGGCATCTTCGATTTGGGCGGCGACCTCCTCGACCGACCCTTCCCCGTCGACCGGAATGAGAGTCCCGTCGACGCGGTAGCGGTCCACGACGGGCTCGGTTCGCTCGTGGTAGAGGCGGAGTCGGTTCCGGATCGCCTCGGGCGAATCGTCCGCCCGCCCCTCGTTGGCTGCCCTCACCTGCAGCCGGCGGGTCGCGACGTCGTCGCTCACCTGGAGCAGGAGCACCGCGTCGAAGGGCTTCTCGATCTCGGCCAGCATCGAGCCGAGCGCCTCCGCCTGCGGAAGCGTTCGCGGAAATCCGTCGAGAACGTAGCCGTCCTCCCCCTCGACGCGCTCGCGGATGACGTCGATCATCAGCTCGTCCGGGACGAGATCGCCGCGCTCGAGAATCGGCTCGACACGACGACCGAGCTCCGAGCCGTTGGCGATGGCTGCGCGCAGGATGTCGCCCGTCGCGACGTGCGCCAGCCCCCGAGAAGCCGCCAGCAGCTTGGCTTGGGTTCCCTTGCCGGAGCCCTGGGGCCCCAGGATCAAGATCTTCACGCGCAGTCTCCGTCTACTTCAGGAAGCCCTCGTACGAGCGCATCATCATCTGCGACTCCATTTGCCGCATGGTGTCGAGCGCTACGCCGACGGCAATCAGCACCGAGGTTCCGCCGAGCGCTCCGGCACTCGCCTGGGAGAAGCCCCCGTAGGCGATGAAGAGGCTCGGTGCGACGGCGACGAGCGCCAGGAAGAGGGCCCCGGGCAGCGTCAGCCGTGAGAGGACGCGGTCGAGATACTGCGCAGTAGGCGGCCCCGGACGGATGCCGGGGATGTAGCCGCCGTAGCGGCGGAGGTTGTCCGCCTGGTCCACCGGGTTGAACTGGACGGCGGTGTAGAAGTAGGTGAACACGACGATCATGAAGCCCTCGATCACGAGGTAGATCCAGTCGCCCGGCTGGAAGTACTCGTTCACGAAATCCTGCGTGGCCGGAAAGTACTGCGCGACCGTGGGCGGGAACGCGAGGATCGCAGCGGCGAAGATGATCGGGATGACGCCGGCCATGTTCACGCGCAGCGGGAGATACGTCGACCCGCCCGCCGTCATGCGCCGGCCCACCATGCGCTTCGCGTACTGAATCGGTATTCGGCGCTGCCCCTCCTGCACGAACACGACCGCGGCGGTGATGGCGACGGCGATCAGCGGGTAGAAGAGCTTCTCCATCGGACCGCCGTTCCACCAGGCCGCGATACCGATGGGAGCCCCGACGAGGATCGACGCGAAGATGAGGATCGAGATGCCGTTTCCGACGCCTCGCTTCGTGATGAGCTCGCCCATCCACATGAGGAGCGTCGTCCCGGCCGTGAGCGTGGTGACGATGAGGACGGTCTCGCCCGCGGTCGCATCGAGGATGCCCTGGTCGCGGAAGAGGAAGGCGTATCCGGTCGCCTGAGCCGCGGCGAGGATGACCGTGAGATAGCGCGTGTACTGGGTGATCTTCGCGTAACCGGCCTCGCCTTCCTTCTGGAGCTCGCCGAGCCGCGGAATGACGACCGTCAGGAGCTGGAGGATGATCGAGGCGGTGACGTACGGCATGATGCCGAGCGCGAAGAGCGAGAACTGCGAGAGCGCGCCGCCGGAGAAGAGGTTCAGCAGCCCGAGCACCGTGGCGCCCTGGCCCGAGAAGTAGTTCTCGATCGCGCTCGGGTCGACACCAGGCGCGGGGATCCACGATCCGAGCCGATAGACGGCGAGAATCATCGCCGTGAAGAGCACGCGGCGCCGGAGCTCCGGTACGCGCCACGCGTTGGCGAGCCACGAAAACACGTCGTCTAGGCTCCGTGCGGAAAGTCAGGCGCGCCGGTCACTCGGATGGCTCCTCATCCGTCTGCGGCAGGCTCAGCCGGCTCGTCCTCCTCGGCCTCGGTCCCGTCGGGCTCTTCGGCAGCCGGAGCCGATGCCTTGTGCTTCTTCTTTCTCTTCGGCTTCTTCTCGACCGGCTCGCCGCGGAGCCAGGTGACGCTCCCTCCGGCAGCCTCGATCTTCTCGACCGCGGACTTCGAGAAGCCGTGTGCCACGACGGAGAGCGTCGTCTGGAGCTCGCCCCGTCCCAGCACCTTGACGTCGACCGAGAGCTTGCGGATCAGCCCGGCCGCCTTGAGCGTCTCCGGGGTGACTTCGGCGCCTGTCGCAAAGCGTTGCTCGAGGTCCGCCACGTTCACCGGCTGGCTGTAGGTGCGGAACGGGCCGATGGGCATCGCGTCCGCGGACGTGTTCCCGCGCAGCTTGCCGAGCCGCATGTCGATCGGCATCTGGCCGCCCTCGAACCCGGCCGGCATCTTGTGCGATCCGGCGCGCGACTTCTGTCCCTTGATCCCGCGGCCCGAGTAGCGCCCCTTGCCGGAGCCGAGCCCTCGGCCCACACGCTTGCGGTCCTTGCGCGGCTGTGCCGGCTTCAGGTTCGAGAGGTTCAGCTCGTCGGTCACGTCTGATCTTTTCCTTCGACGCGGACGAGGTGACTCACGTGGCGCAGCATGCCGCGCAGCTGGGGAGAGTCCTGGTGCTCGACGGTGCGCCCGATCTTTCCGAGACCGAGCGCTCGCAGCGTCCCCTCGTGGCGGTAGGACTGCCCGACCGTGCTCCGAACCTGCGTGACCTTGACCGCGGTCACGCCGTCTCCTCCGACTCGGCGGCCTGCTCCATCTCGGCAGGCTCGCCCTCGGCAGGCTCGCGCTGGTCCGGCTCGGCCGCGGCGGGGGCGGCTGCTCACTTCCTCGGCAGCGCGCTTCGCAGCCTTCGGAATCGGTAGCACCTCGGCGATCGTCTTGCCACGCAGCTGCGCGACGTCCTCGGGGCGGACCAGCCGCTGGAGCCCGTTGACGACTGCGCGCGTCATGTTGATCGGGGTCGTGGTGCCCAGGCTCTTCGCCAGTACGTCGCGGATACCCGCGAGCTCGAGGACGGCGCGGACCCCGCCTCCGGCGATGACGCCCGTCCCCTCGCTGGCCGGCCGCAGCACGACTCTGGCGGCGTCGAACCGGCCGACGATCTCGTGCGTGATCGTCTGGCCGTGCTTCGGCACGCTGAAGAGGTTCTTCCTCGCGTCCTCGACCGCTTTCGAGATTGCGAGCGGGACCTCACGGGCCTTGCCGTAGCCGAGCCCGACCCGGTCGACCTCGTCGCCGATGACGACGAGAGCAGTGAACGAGAACCTCCGGCCGCCCTTTACGACCTTGGCCACGCGGTTGATCTCGATCACGCGCTCCTTGAGCTCGCGGGTCTCGACGACATCGGTCATGCTCAAAACTGAAGCCCCCCTTCGCGGGCGCCCTCTGCGAGCGCCTTCACGCGTCCGTGGTACAGATAGCCGCCCCGGTCGAAGACGACGCGCTCGACGCCCGCCTTCTTCGCCGTCGCGGCAAGCGTCTTGCCGACCTCGCGGGCCTGCTCGGTCTTGGAGCCGGAAGCCGCGCCCGCGATCGACGTCCAGCTCGCCGAAGCCATCGTGCGGCCGCCGGCGTCGTCGATCAACTGCGCGAAGATGCCCGCGGTTCGAGCGGAACACGAGCAGGCGAGGCCGCTCGGCCGTCCCGGAGACCTTCGCCCGCACGCGGCGGTGGCGGCGCAGGCGCGCCTCGCGCTTGGCTAACGCATGGGCCGACCGCGTTCAATCGGATGCCGCGCTTCCGACGATGGGGAACCTGGTTTCCTCCGCGCGCGAGCGAGCGTGGTCATGCGCGCTTCCCGACCTTCCTCCGACCGTCGACGTATCGAATGCCCTTGCCCTTGTACGGCTCGGGCGGTCGGACCCTGCGAATCTCGGCAGCCGTCTGGCCGACCATCTGCTTGTCGATCCCCTTGACGACGATCTGGGTCGGCGTCGGCACGTCGAAGGTGATTCCCTGGCGCGGCTTGACGACCACGGGATGCGAGTACCCGACGGCAAGCTCGATGTCCGTTCCCTTGAGCTGTGCGCGGTAGCCGACCCCCTGGATCTCGAGCTGCTTCTCGAAGCCCTTCGTCACGCCCTCCACCATGTTCGCGATGAGCGTCCGCGTCAGGCCGTGCAGCGCGCGATCCTCGCCGCGCTCGGTCGGCCGCGTGACGACGATCTCCTCGCCGGACTTCTCGACCTGCATGCGCGCGGGCACGACCTGGCTGAGCTCGCCGAGGGGTCCGTTGACCTGCACCCGTCCGGGCGAGATGGCGACCATCACCCCGGAGGGGAGCTCGATTGGCTTTCGGCCGATCCGCGACATCGCTACCAGACGAAGGCGATCACTTCGCCGCCGACGCCGCGCTCCGCGGCTTGACGGCCGGTGATGATCCCGCTCGAGGTGGACATGATCGACGTGCCGAGCCCTCCGAGGACGCGCGGCAGCCGATCCTTGCCCGCGTAGACGCGCCGTCCCGGCTTCGAGACTCGCTTGACGTCGGTGATGACCCTGCGCCGGTCCTTGGCGAACTTGAGCTCGATCACGAGCGTGCGATAGGGCAGGGGCTGATCCTTCTTGTCGTTCGCATCGATCACCCGGTAGTCCTTGATGTAACCCTCCTCCTTGAGGATGCGGGCGATGTCCTCCTTGATCCGGGAGGTCGGCATCGACGCGCTCTCGTGGAGCGCGCGATTCGCGTTGCGAATGCGGGTGAGCATGTCGGCGATGGGATCGGTTAGCACCTTGGTTCCTCCTACCAGCTGGACTTCGTCATTCCCGGGACCGCGCCCTGATGCGCGAGCTCGCGCAGGCAGATTCGGCAGAGGCCGAACTTCCGAAAGACCGCGCGCGGACGACCGCAGCGGTTGCAGCGCGAGTAGTTGCGCACCTTGTGCTTCGCCTCTCGCTTCTGCTTGACGACGAGCGACTTCTTGGCCATCAGTGCTCCTTCAAGTGTTCTTGCCCTGCCTCTGGCACGCGAAAAGCGAGCCAGGCAAGGACGCAGGGGGCGTCCATATCAGTAGATATGGGCGCGACTGAGGACGCCGCATGGCGACGCTTTGCAGCCGCCAGAGGCAGGGATGAGAATGCTTGAAGGAGCACTACGACTCCGCCCTTCTCTCTCCGGCGAACGGCAAGCCGAGCGCGCCGAGGAGCGCGCGACCGTGCTCGTCCGACTCGGCCGAGGTCGTGATCGCGACGTCGAGCCCGCGGATCGACGCGACCTTGTCGTAGTCGATCTCCGGGAAGATGATCTGCTCTCTGATCCCGATGGAGTAGTTCCCGCGACCGTCGAACGCTTCCGGATCGAGACCCCTGAAGTCACGGATACGAGGAAGCGCGATCGAGGCGAGCCGGTCCAGGAACTCGTACATGCGAGCGCCCCGCAAGGTGACCTTGGCGCCGACGGGCATCCCCTCGCGGAGCTTGAAGCTCGCGATCGACTTCTTCGCCCGGCGCACCTGAGCGCGCTGGCCGGCGATCACGGTGAGCTCGTCGATGGCGGCGTCGAGCGCCTTCGCATCCGTCTTCGCCTCACCCACGCCCATGTTCAGCGTGATCTTCGTCACGCGCGGCACCTGCATGGTCGAAGAGAGCTCGAGCTCCTCCTGGAGCCGGCTGCGGATCTCCTCCTCGTACCGGTGCTTGAGGCGCGGGACGTAGGTTTCCGGGGCTGGGCGCGGTCACGGTGCTCAACGGTCGATCTCCTGGCCGCAGCCCTCTCGCTTGCAGACGCGGACGCGAATCGTCTCGCCCTTTACTTCCTTCTCGTGGATTCCGACGCGGGTCGGAAGGCCGCAGACCGGGCAGACGACCATGACGTTCGACACGGGGATCGGCGCGGGCTTGTCGATGATCCCTCCTGGGATCACCTGAGTGCCGCCCATGCGCGACGAGTCCCTGATCGGCCGCGGGCGCGTGTGCCGCTTCGCGACGTTCAGGTTCTCGACGATCACCCGGCGCTCGGATGGGCGCGCCTCGATCACGCGGCCTTGCTTGCCACGGTCCTTCCCAGCCAGGACCTGGACGAGGTCCCCTTTCTTCACTTTCATCTTGACGGACATCGGGGTTACAAGACCTCCGGAGCGAGGCTGACGATCTTCATGAAGTTCCTCTCGCGTAGCTCGCGGGCGACTGGGCCGAAGATGCGTGTCCCGCGCGGGTTCATCTGGTTGTCGATGAGGACGGCGGCATTCTCGTCGAAGCCGATGAGCGTGCCGTCGTTCCGACTGAAGGGCTTCTTGGTGCGGACGACGACTGCCTTCACGACCTCGCCCTTCTTCACCGAGCCCTGTGGCGTTGCGGACTTCACGGTAGCAACGATGATGTCGCCGACGCGCGCATAGCGCCGGTGCGAGCCCCCGAGCACGCGGATGCACAGGAGCTCGCGCGCCCCCGTGTTGTCCGCAACCCTCAGCCGGGACTCCTGCTGGATCATCAGCGAGCGGCCTCCACGACCTTCTGCAGGCGCCAGCGCTTCATGCGCGAGAGCGGCCGGGTCTCGACGATCAGGACCACGTCGCCGACCTTCGCCTCGTTCCGCTCGTCGTGCGCGTGGAACTTCGAGGTCCGCCGGATGACCTTCTTGTATCGCGGGTGCACCTTCACGGTGTCGACCCGGACGACGATCGTCTTGTCCATCGCCGCGGACACGACGGTGCCCTGGCGCTCCTGCGTGCGTCCCGCGCACGTGCTCCGGCTTCGGCAGGCGGGAGATCGGCTTGCGCTCTGCGGCGCTTGTCGCGCTTCGGCTTCGACCGCTGCGGGCGCAGCGATCGCGGAAGACGCTTCTTCTTCTTCTTTGGCAGGGACACCGCCGCTTCCGCCGCTGCCGGCTCTGCCTCTTCCACGGGCTGAGCCTCGGCAGCCGTCTCGGCCTCGGCTGCCGGCTCGGCTTCTGCAACCGGCTCGGCCTCGGGCATGGCGGCCGGTTCGTCGGCCACTTGCTCGCCCGACTCCGGCTCTTCTACCGGGGGCTCTTCTGCCGGAGCGTCTCCCGGGGCAGTCAAGAGCGGCTGCCGGAACCCGCCCGGCCCTTACCTCCTGCGAACCATGCGGATGACGCCGTCGTCGTTCTCGGTGATCAGGAGGTTGCCGCCGGGGTCCATGGTCACGTTCCGAACCTCCGTGACCTTCTTGCCGGGAGCGTCGAAGGGCTGGCCATCGCCCACGTGCGCGTCGATTCCCCGGGCGCCGTCGACGAGCAGGCGAATGATGCCGGAAGCGTCGACATGCCAGACCTGGCTGCCGGTCTGGGTCCCCAGGAGGAGTCCGCCGCTCTCGAGGACCCACACGCCCCGGACCTCGTCGAGGCCGGTTTCGAGCGCGGGGAAGCCATCGCCGCCCCCGCGGTCCCCCCGTTGCCCGCAATGGGATCTCTCCCCGTCCGGGAGGACCCTGTACACCCGGTTTGCGCCCTGGTCGGTCGCGATGACGTTGCCCTCGCGGGTCCACGGCGATGTTGGCGAGGGAGGAGAACCCGAGGCGTGGATTTCGAGGGTGCCGCCGGGGGTGCCGCCCGGGGTCCAGGCGCTTCAGCTCGGAACGCGAGCTGACATAGGCAAGGCTCTGTCCGCGGCCACCCAGAGCCCGCGGCCGAGGGTGAGACCCGGCACGGTGAAGAGCGTGACCATCATCCCGTCGGGATGGAGCTTGCGCACCTTGTCGTTGTCGAGGTCGAGGATGTAGACCGTGCCGTCCTCGAGGACCCAGAGGCCGTTCGGGTTCGAGGGCGCGCGTCGTGCCCGGGCCGAGCGCGTCATCGCCGTTCCCGGGGGCGCTTGTCCCGGCGACGGTCGCGATCTTGCCCTCCGGCGATACCTTGCGGATCCCGTGCCCCTCCTTGTCGGCGATGTCACGTTTCCTGCCAGGTGCCCATGGCGTTTGGGGGCGCGACAGCTCCGCCGCCCGCGCGTCGCCGCCCTCGAAGACCGCGCTCCAGCCGTTGTCGCCGTCGGTCTCGGCCTTCCCCGCGAGGGTGTCAATGATTCCCAGCGAGGCCGCCAGTTCCGCGAATTCATCATCGCCGCCGCAGGCCGGGCTCTCGAGGCAGGGCAGGCCGTCCTCGGTCGGATCCACGCCGCAGGCCGGATGGGGTTGAGGCGGGCAGGTCCGCCAATGAGAAGGAAGTTCAGGATCCTTGATGGGGTCCGTGACTTGCACCTGGCCGGAATCGTCGGCGTCCGCGGCATCCAGGCAGGGCGGTGCCCTCGAGCCCTGGAAGAGCGCGCCGAGGAGGAGAATGGGATCGGTGATCTCCACCTTGCCGCTCTGGTCGGCGTCGCCCCGCTGGAAGAGGGGGACCGAGGCGTGGGCGAGGGAAGGCAGGAGCCCGAGCAGGGCCGGCGCCGCGAGGCGGCGTGAGATGGCTCGACCTGGCTTCATCGATCCTCCTGGGAGAGTCGCTGCCCTCGCCGGCAGGGCAGCCGGCACCAATGGTAGGGGCAAACGCCGCCCGGAACCAACGCTCGCCGGGCCCATCGGGCCGACCGGCGGCCCTTCGTGGGATTTCGCGCGATGACCGCTATCATACCTCCATGCCCCGCCCGCGCCCCTCGATTGCTGCAGCCCTCGCGTGCGCCCTCTGCGGCCCGGGTCGGGCGCCGGCGCAGGAACCGGCCGCGGCGCCAGCCGTTTCGCCGCTGCCGCCGGGCCTGCGGCGCTCGACCTCGTTCGGCGAGCGGGCGGACTGGTCCGCCGACGGACGGCACCTCGTCTTTCAGGAGGCGAGGTCGCAGGAGCCGGCGGGGGTCGGCCACGGGATCCTGATCCTCGAGGTCGGAAAATGATGCCGCCCATGACCCCGGATGCGAGCAGCCTTCCCGACCTGCTGCCCCCGTCGCGTCAGACGCGGTCTCTGGGGGTGCGGATCCTCTTCCTGGTGGGAGGGATCGCCGCCCTGGTGACGGGCGTGGTCCTGTGGCTCACCCCGCTCAACCAGGGAAGCATTCATTGTACATGGTTGGCCTGGCGCCGGCCAGCGACCGCGCCCGCCGCGCCATCAACTGGGGTGTGCGGAAACTGCCGCTGCGGGTCCGTGTGTGGCTTCACGAGCACGCGGAGAAGCACCGGGAGCGGCGGCAGGCGCGGGAGGAGGCGAAGTCGGATTCGCAGGGGCGCCAGTCCTGACGCGGGGGCCGGCGGTCCTCGCGTCCGTCGTCAGGCTCCGGGGCGAGATCGAGCGCGGGCTCGGAAAACTCGCGGATCTCAATCGGTGCATGGGGGGCCGGCATTACGGCCGCACGGATGGACATCGGATAATAATAGGCTTTGGGCGTTTGGGCTTTGGGCTTGGGGCTTGGGCTCTGGGCTCTGGGCTCTGGGACTCGTGGACTCTGGACTCTTGGGACTTCAGGTTAGAAGTGTAGTCTTTTCAAGTCGTGCATTCATGACGCGTAGGGGCACGACGTGTCGTGCGCGCTAAAGCGAAATCACTATGACCGTTGATGACTGGTTGCAAGCCGCACTTGCCGACGCCGCGCGGCGGGGACTTCCCGAGTTGAAGCCGATTCTCGAGGCGCTGGCCGGCGCCACACGCGCGTTGCGCGCGGCCGACTGGAACGACCGCGCATCGGCCGACGCGGCTCCGCCGCCGTGCGTCAAATCCGAGTAGACACGCCCGCATGTCGACCCAGCCGCAGACGCCAGGCATCGCTACGCTCGCGACTCGCCTTCGCACGGGCGAGACGACGGCGGCAGGTGTCCTGGAGTCCTGCCTCGAGCAAATCGCGCTTCGTGGATCGGAGCTGAATGCGTTCATTCGCGTCCTGACCGAAAGCGCCCGCGCCCAGGCGCACGCGGCCGATCGCGAGATTGCCGCCGGGCGAAGCCGCGGCCCGCTGCACGGCATTCCCATCTCCCTCAAGGACCTCATCGATATGGAGGGCGTGCCGACGACGGCGGGATCTGCCGTCCGCGGCCATCGGCCTGCGCTCCGCGATGCGCCCGTCGTTGCGCGGCTCCGCGAGGCGGGCGCGGTCATCGTCGGCAAGTGCAACATGCACGAGTTCGCCTTCGGCACGACCAACGAAGACTCGGCGTTCGGCCCGGCGCGAAATCCCATCGACCCCACACGCTCCCCCGGCGGGTCGAGCGGCGGTTCCGCCATCGCCGTCGCGACAGGCATGAGCGTCGCGTCGATCGGAAGCGATACCGGCGGATCGATTCGCATTCCGGCGGCGGCGTGCGGGGTTGTCGGCCTCAAGCCGACCTACGGCGAGATCTCGTGCGAGGGCGTGGTTCCCCTGAGCCGCTCGCTCGACCATGTGGGTCCGCTCACCCGCACCGTGGGTGACGCGTGGATCCTGTACCACGTGATGGCCGGCAAGGCGCTGCCCGCCGACGCGCTCGATCTGTCCCGCGCGCCGATCAATCTGGCGTCGGTCCGTGCAGGGGTGCCACGGGCATACTTCTTCGACAAGCTGGATGGCGAGGTCCGGGCCTGCATCGATGACGCGCTGGGTCGTCTGGCGGCGGCCGGTGTCACGATGCGCGAAGTGAATATCGCGCACGCGGCCGATACGGCGCCGATCTACCTGCATGTGTGCTTTCCTGAAGTCGCTGCCTATCACGCACACACCATCGAGAAGCTGTCCAGCGGACTACACGCCTCCGGTCCGGTATCGGATCGAGGCAGCCAGGTACGTGCTCGGGGAGGACTACGCCCGTGCAGAGCGCGGGCGTGAGTGCCTGCGGCACGAAGTCGATGGCGCGCTCGATGCGGAAGATGCCTTGATGTTGCCGACGCTTCCTATTCCGGCGCCGCCGCTGGGCGCCGTCACGGTGCCGGTCGGCGACGGCCCCGAACCAGTCCGCAACATCATGTTGCGGCTGACTCAGATCTTCAATCTCACAGGCCATCCCGCGATCTCGATCCCGATCGGCACGACGAGCGCCGGGCTTCCGATCGGCCTGCAGATCGTGGGCCGGCGCGGCGAAACCCCCGCCCTGCTGCGTCTCGCGGCGGCCTGCGAACAAGTGCTCCGCCCCGACCGCTGACAAATCAGAGTGTGCCCTCCGTTCCTCGCAGTCATGAGTTGTGAGCTTCGAGTCTCATGAGTCGATTGAGTTATGAGTTATGAGTTATGAGTTATGAGTTATGAGTTATGAGTTATGAGTGCGCGGACTCAAAACTCAAGACTGATAACTCACAACGTTTTCGCTGGAATGTCGTTCCCGTTTCGGCGCGCCCGGCGTCGCGCAAGCAGGCACCCTGATGCTGTCGCGAGCATTCCATGCATGGGAGCGCCGCCTTGCGAACGCGACCAGGGATCGGGTCGTCCGGCCGTTCGATTGGGGCGTGGACTGGTTGGACGGGCGCAGCGAAGCGCCGCTGGATCCGGGACCGCTGCTCAATGCCTGGACTCGCGCGGCGATGCACGACTCCGCGGCTTTCTACGCCGCTGAGCCGGCCGCCGACTATCGGCTGGACGGCGACACGCTGACTTTCTCGAGCGCGTTCGTCACGCCGCATCCCGAGAACAACACGGTTCGGGCGCGGTATTTTCCCGCGCGCGGCCGCCGGCGCGGGCCGGCGCGCCGTGCTCGTGATGCCACAGTGGAACGCGAACGCGAAGGCCACGTCGGCTTGTGCCGGCTGCTTCGCGCGTTCGGGCCTGTCGGCGCTGCGCCTGAGCCTGCCCTACCACGACGCGCGCATGCCGCCCGAGCTGCATCGCGCCGACTACATCGTCAGCGCCAACGTCGCGCGGACGATGAGGTGTGCCGTCAGGCGGTGCTGGATGCCCGGCGCGCGATCGCCTGGCTCGCGTCGCAGGGATACGAGCGGATCGGCATTCTCGGCACGAGCCTGGGATCCTGCCTCGCGCTGCTGACGACGGCGCACGAGCCGCTCGTCAAGGCGGCGGCATTCAATCACGTGTCGCCGTTCTTCGCCGACGTCGTCTGGCGCGGCCTGTCGACGGCCCACGTGCGGGCGGGGCTCGAGGGACACGTCGATCTGGACCGCTGCGCGAGCTCTGGATGCCGATCAGCCCCCAGCCGTTTCTCGACCGGGTGCGCGATCGGCCGCTGCTGTTCGTGTACGCGCTGTACGATCTGACGTTCCCGCTGGATCTATCGCGCAGCCTGATGCGCGAGCTCGCGCGCGCAGGCGGTGCCGCACGAGCGTGGCGTGCTGCCGTGCGGCCACTACACCACGGGCATCGCGCCGTTCAGCTGGCTCGATGCGTTCCTGTTGATTCGGTTTCTGCGGCGGAACCTGTAGGAGGGAGCGCGGCGCGGTTACAGGTATTTCAGCAGCCCGCTGAAGGCGTTGTACAGGGCGCCGGCGAGCGCTTTGACGATCGGCGAGACGTCGCCCTGCGCTCACGGCGTCGGCGACGGTCACGGGATCGGTGACGAGCAACCAGATGGTCGCGCCCGCCAGCGCCGCCGCGATGACCGCGACAACCCCGAACACGCTCATGCTGACGCGCGCAAAACGCATAGGTTGGATGCCCGACGGTAGACGCAGTGGCCCCGTTGTATCGAAGGTGGCAATCCTCCTACCGATACGTCGAGCTGGCGCGCTCAGTTCCCAGAGTGGGAGGCCCTTAGTGTTCAAGATACTGCCACGGGCGATTCAGTTCAACCGCCATTACCGATTGGACTGCGCCGGTCCGGCTCGAGCCGGATCGATACGTTAGACACCGGTCGCGTCGGTCCGGCTGAAGCCGGACACTACGTCAGACGGCGGGCAGGGCACTGCCGGGTTGGGGGAAAGCGGCGTTAAAGAAGGCTGGACCTCGGTCGACGTTAGCGGGCCGCCGAAATTGGGCCTCGGCTGCCCTGTTCGCGGTCGCCGACGACGACGACCACGAAGTCGTCGGCTGTCGAGGTGCGCAGCCGCGGCAGCAGCTCAGGGCTGCCCGATCGAGGGCCCGCACCATGCGGCACGAAGTCGGCCAGCGTCTCGTCGGGCATGTCGTACAGCGCGAGCTGGCCGAGGCCGCGGGCGACCTGCGCGGCCGTTTCGAACCCGCGGGGATAGCCGCGCGTGAGCGCCGCCTTGGCGCCTTCGATTTCGGCGTCGGTCGGCGGACGCGAGCCGACGAGGTCCCGGCATTTCCCGAAGGACCTCTTGGACGGACACCGCCGTCGCGTCGGTCTGCACGCTGGCCTGCACCACGAACGGACCCGGGTCCGCGGCGGAAATCGAAGCCGCTGCGCGCGCCGTACGTCAAGCCCTTGTCTTCACGCAGGTTCAGGTTGATGCGGCTGACGAACTGTCCGCCGAGAATCATGTTCAGGACGAGCAGCGCGTGGAAGTGCGGCGACTGCCGCGTCGCGCCCAACCGGCCCGACGCGGATCTCCGACTGCGGGCGCCGGCCGATGGACCGGTAGCACGCGCGCAGTCCGGCGCCGGTGCCGCGGCCGGCGTCGGCAAGTCGACATGGTCGCGCCGCCCGCGGGCTGCCCACTCGCCAAAGACCTCGGCCGCCATCGCAGCGATCGCCGCATGGTCGATGCCCTCCGACGGCGATCAGCGTCGCCCGCGACGGCTGCCACGCAGGCGATGAAAGGCCACCGCCTCTTCACGCGTGACCGCGCGCAGCGCCTCTTCGGTGCCGAGCGTGCCGTGCCCGTACGGATGATCGCCGTACAGCGCATTGGCGAATGGCGCGGTCGGCGACCGCACTCGCGACATCGCGCAGCTGGCGCAGCCGCGTCACCCGCAGCTCGCGAACCCGTTCGAACTCCTCGGGCTCGAAGCGCGGGCGGAAGACGATGTCGGCGAGCAGCGCCAGCGCGCGCTCCGCGTGCCGCGACAGCGTCGTCAAGCCGAGGATCACCCCGTCGGCCGCCATGTCGAGCTCCACCTGCGAGCCGATTCGCGCGAGCGCTTCATGCAGCTCGACCATGGACCGCCGGCCAGCGCCCTCGTCGAGCATGTCGGCCGTCAGCGCGGCCAGCCCGTAGCGGTTGGCCGGATCGGCCGCCGATCCCACCGGCACCACGAGCTGGAAGGTGACGACCGGCATCTGACCGTGGCGGACAGTCCGCACGGCAATCCGCTGGCGAGCACGCTGCGTCTCGATGTGCGGGAGCGGAACCGCAGGGTCGGCGCCCAGCGCCGGCAGTCGGGAGCGGTCCACGCGGCTCATGCCATCACCACGAGCTGCGACTCGGCAATGCCAGGTGCTGCTGGCCGCGAGGAACGACGCTCAACGCGATCCGTTGTGTCGATCCGAGCCAGGCGCGCGCCGCATCCCGCAACCGCACGGTCGTTGCCGTCGTATAGCGCGCGCAGGTCCTCCTCGACAAAGCCGGGATCGCCAACGAGCACGTTGTAGGCGTTCAGCTGATCGGCCTTGCCGCCGAAGCCTCCGACCGACTGCAGACGATAGACGAAGGTGGCCTCGGCGCCGGCGATGACGCGCTCGAGCTCCGCTTCACGCGGTCCCGCCGCGCGCAGATCCTCGATCTCTTCGGTGATCGCCTCATCCAGCTCAGCGAGCGTATGCCCCGGCGCGGCCGTCGCCACCACCTGGAACGCGCTCGACCACTCGCGCGACCCCTGCCCCGCCGCGACCTCCGTCGCCAGGCGGCGGTCGTGCACGAGCCGGCGGTACAGCCGTGATGTCTTGTCGTTGGCGAGCAGATCCGCAATCAAATCGAGGTCCGCATCGCCCTCGGCCATCGTGCGCGGCGTGCGCCAGGCGAGGTACAGGCGAGGCAGCTCGACGCGGTCCTCGAGCATCAGCCGCGACTTCGGCGGCGCGCTCGATCGCCGCCGGCGGTGCATGCGAGCGGCGGCGGCCGGACCCGCCGGAATATCCTCGAAGTACGCGCGCGCCAGGTCGAAGGCACGGCCCGTCTCGATGTCGCCCGCGATCGCCAGCGTGGCGTTGGCAGGGTGGTAGTACCGCTGAAAGAACTCGCGCACCTCGTCCAGCCGCGCGGCGCGGACGTCTTCGGCGGCGCCGATCGTCGGCCAGTGATACGGATGGTCGGGCGGATAGAGTGCCGACATGATGGCCATCGACGCGAGGCCGTACGGCCGGTTCTCGTAGTTCTGCCGCCGCTCGTTGAGCACGACTTCACGCTGATTGTCGAACTTCGGCCTGCGTCAGCGCCGGCAGCAGATAGCCCATGCGGTCCGACTCGAGCCAGAGCGCGAGCTCGACGCGCGTTGCGCGGCACGACCTCCCAGTAGTTGGTCCGGTCCGTGTTGGTCGACCCGTTGGCCGAGGCGCCGGCGTTCTGCAGCGGCTCGAAGTAGCCGTGGTCGTAGTGCTGCGATCCTTCGAACATCAGGTGCTCGAACAGGTGCGCGAACCCGGTCCGGCCCGGCCGCTCGTTCTTCGATCCGACGTGATACCAGATGTCCACGCAGACGATCGGACAGCCGTGATCCTCATGGACGATCACGTCGAGACCGTTGGGGAGGGTAACCTTGGAAAAAGGGATTTCCATGCAGTTGCGTC
>CAVVAZ010000006.1:0-166013 GCA_963746435.1 uncultured Actinomycetes bacterium | reverse complement strand
GTATGGGCCGCACTCGGCATGCTCGTCGCGGCGCTCGCCGTGGTCGCAGCGGGCTGCGGCGGCGATGACGGGAGCAGCGCAAGCACCGAGATCGAAGGCTTGGGAACCACTCTTGACGAGATCAAGACGAACGCCCAGACGGAGGGCAAGGTCAACCTCGTGGCGTGGCCATCCTACGTCGAGGACGGCTCCACGAGTCCGGACGCGGACTGGGTGACGGGGTTCGAGGAGGACACCGGTTGCCAGGTAACCACCAAGATCGCCAATACGTCGGACGAGATGGTGACGCTGATGAAGACCGGCGA
Source organism: uncultured Actinomycetes bacterium (assembly GCA_963746435.1). Classification (GTDB taxonomy): domain Bacteria; phylum Actinomycetota; class Thermoleophilia; order Gaiellales; family Gaiellaceae; genus GMQP-bins7. The sequence goes on along the minus strand of CAVVAZ010000006.1, from coordinate 165,708 downwards.
GTACGACGGGATCTCGGCGTCGGGCAACGCGTCGCTCAGGCTCGTCGCAGGCGGCGATGTCGTGCCGGTCGATCTCGATCTGGTCCCGAACTACGCGGACGTTTTCGAGGATCTGAAGAACCAGCAGTACAACACGGTCGACGGCGTCCCCTACGGGATCCCGCACGGGCGTGGCGCCAACGTGCTCATGTGGCGGACGGACATCGTCAAGGAGGCGCCTGACAGCTGGGGCGTCGTCTTCGACGAGAACTCACCGTACAAGGGCAAGGTCACGGCCTACGACGACTCCGTCTACATCGCCGACGCCGCCGTCTACTTGAAAGCGACGCAGCCGGACCTCAACATCACGAACCCGTACGAGCTGGACGACACCCAGTTCCAGGCGGCGGTCGACCTGCTGAAGAAGCAAAAGGCGATCGTCGGGGAGTACTGGGCGGACTACGCGAAACAGGAGGCGTCCTTCACGTCCGGGGACACCGTTCTCGGCACGACGTGGCAGACGATCGCGAACTTCCTCACGAGCGAGAAGGTGCCCGTTGAGACGACCTTCCCGAAGGAGGGCGCAACCGGCTGGTCAGACACGTGGATGATCTCCTCGCAGGCAGCCAACCCCAACTGCATGTACCTGTGGATGGACCACATTGTCAGCCCGGAGGCGAACGCGGCCGTGGCGGAGTACTACGGCGAGGCGCCGGCGAACGCCAAGGCGTGTGACCTCACCACGGACAAGAGCTTCTGCGACACGTACCACGCAGACGACCCCGCCTACTGGGAGAACGTCTACTACTGGATCACGCCCCTCGCGGACTGCGGCGACGACCGCGGAGAGGTCTGCAAGGACCACAGCGAGTGGGTCCAGGCATGGACTGAGATCCGCGGTACTTGAGCTCGACTAGCAACGCTGAGGCGCCGCCCCGGGAACGCCCGGGGCGGCGCCTATCCACCTTCCTCTACCGCCGTCCTCGGCTCGGGCTTGCCGCTCTCCTCGCGACGCCCGTCGGTTGGCTCGGCATCGCTTACCTCGGCTCGCTGGCGGTGCTGTTCGTGGCGGCGTTCTGGCGTCTCGACCCGCTTGGCCACGAGGATCGTGCACGACTACAGCCTCGACAACTTCCGAACGCTCGTCGAGGAGCCCGTGTATCGGACGATCACGCTCCGTACGGTCGGGACGGCGGCTGCGGTCACGATCACCGACGCGATCCTCGCCTTCCCCATCGCGTACTACATGGCTCGGGTCGCGACGCCGCGCGCACGAGCCGCGCTCGTCGTCGCGGTCCTGACGCCGCTTTGGGCCAGCTACCTGGTGAAGATCTACGCTTGGCGGGTCATCCTCCAGGAGCAGGGAGTCCTGAACTGGGCGCTCGACCCGCTCGGTCTTTCCGGCCCGGGATTCGGGAAGTACGCCCTCTGGCTCGTCTTCTCGTACCTCTGGCTCCCGTTCATGATCCTGCCCATCTACGTCGGGCTCGAGCGTCTGCCGAGCTCGCTGCTCGAGGCCTCGTCGGATCTCGGCGCCAGGGGCTTCCGCACGTTCCGCAGCGTCGTCCTGCCGATCGCGTTTCCGGCGGTCGTGGCCGGCTCGATCTTCACCTTCTCGCTCACGCTCGGCGACTACATCGCGCCGCAGATCGTGGGCACCCGGCAGTTCATCGGCAACGTCGTCTACGCGAACGTCGGCGTCGCGGGCAACCTGCCGCTCGCCGCAGCGTTCGCCACCGTGCCGGTGATGATCATGATCGTCTACCTCCTGCTCGCGCGACGGGCCGGAGCGTTCGAGAGCCTGTAGGCGGCCGTGGTCGAGTCACGCGCGCTGCGGTGGTTCCTCAGGGGCGCTACGGCGTTCACGCTCTCGTTCATCTATCTGCCGCTCTTCGTCATCTGCCTCTATGCGTTCAACGAGCGGCGGACGACCGCGTGGCCGATTGCAGGGTTGTCGCTGAAGTGGTTCGACAAGGCCGTGAACAACCCCGGCGTTCGGGACGCGCTCTGGACATCGGTCAAGGCGGGGCTCGGTGCTACGGCGCTCGCAATCGTCTTGGGCACCCTCGCCGCGATCGCCGTCTCGCGCCACCGGTTCTTCGGAAGGGAGACGATCTCGTTTCTCGTCATCCTTCCGATTGCCCTCCCGGGCATCGTGACCGGGATGGCCCTGAACACGTCGTTTCGCACCGCGGGAATCGATCTTGGCCTCTTCACGGTCATCGTCGGGCACGCGACCTTTTGCATCGTCGTCGTCTACAACAACGCAGTTGCCCGGATGCGGCGGATCTCCGGGTCGCTTGACGAGGCCTCCATGGATCTAGGCGCAGACACGTGGCAGACGTTCCGCTATGTGACCGCTCCGCAGATCTCGACAGCGGTCATCGCCGGCTCGCTGCTGGCGTTCGCGCTGTCGTTCGACGAAGTGATCGTCACGACGTTCACGATCGGCGGGCAGCAGACGCTTCCGATCTGGATTCTCAGGAATCTCTCGACGCCGAATCAGGTGCCGATCGTGAACGTGGTAGCCGTATTCGTGATCCTGCTCTCGATCATCCCTGTGTACATCGCGCAGCGGATCGCCGGCGGCACGGGACTGACCGCAGAGCGGCCGCCGAAGGGATCGGTTGCGGCGGCGGTCGACGCCGAGCCCTAGAGCTCCAGCCGAGGGCGCGACGTTCGTGCAAGCTCGAGGAAGGAATCGAGCGATCGGAGGAGCAGGAACCCGTATGGGCGCACGAAGGCGCACTGCCTCATGGGTTCTCCTCGGCGTGGTCACTGCGGCGCTCGCCACGGTCGCTGCGTCGTGCGGCGGGGACGACGATCTCGGCAGCTCGCTGCGCGCGATTCAGAGACTGGCCAGGCAGGAAGGAATGCTCGAGCTCGCGATCTCGCCGGGCCATGCGTCCGAGTCGCTGGTCGCCCCCTTCGCCCGTCAGACGGGCTGCCGCGTGACTGCCACGACGGCCACGACCTCGCAGGGCCTGGTCGATCTCGTCCGGAGCGGTGACTTCGACGGCGTTTCCGCCACCGGTACGGCGGCGGCTCTCCTGATCGCGAGCGGCGACGTCGCCCCAATCGACACTGAGCTGGTACCCGGCTACGGCGAGCTCGCGGAGGGCATCGAGAGCTTGCCGCAGCAGGGCTCCGAAGACGGTCCCTTCGGCGTGCCCGAGGGTCGCGCCCCGATGCTCCTGCTCTTCAGGGAGGACGTGCTTCCTGAGCCGCTGACGAGCTGGAGGGCGATTTGGGAGAGGCCCGGGAGGTACGTGGGCAGGCTCACGATCTACGACGACCCGATGCTGATCGCCCTCGCGGCGCTGTACCTGAAGACAGCGCGGCCAGAGCTCGGAATCGACAATCCGTACCAGTTGGACGAGCGGCAGTTCAGGGCTTCCGTCGCTCTCGTCCGGCGGCTCGATCCGCATGTCGGCGAGTACTGGACGCGGCACGAAGCTGACCAAGCTCGTTCATTCGTCGCCGAAACGAGCCTCGTCGGGATGACCTGGCCCGGCCAGGTCGATCTCGTCGAGCGAACGGGCGTGCAGGTCGCGGCCGTGAAACCCGACGAGGGAACGACAGGCTGGTTCGACACGTGGATGATCTCGTCGACCGCCGCTCATCCGAACTGCATGTATCTGTGGCTGGACTATGTCGCCTCGGCGCGCGTACAGGCGGAGCTCTCGGAGGAACTCGGTCACGCCCCGTTCAACCTCACGGCCTGCGAGCTCACTGCGAGCCCTGAACACTGCGCCGAGCTTCACGCCGACGACGAGCTCTGGTGGGACGACGTCCTGTACGCGACTGCACCGGCCGAGGACTGCGGCGATCCGGAGGGCGAGAAGACCTGCGTAGGCTGGGACGAGTGGCACGCTGCGTGGACGCAGATCCGGCAGAGCTAGCGCGCCGCGACTAGGTGCGATCGAGCGTCGCGACGCCGACCGGGCAGGAGACGCCCGTGCCGCCGATGCCGCAGTACCCGTTCGGGTTCTTGGCGAGGTACTGCTGGTGGTAGTCCTCGGCGTAGTAGAACGGTCCGGCTTCGGCGATCTCCGTCGTGATCTGGCCGTAGCGCGCCTTCGTGAGCTCCGCCTGGAATCGTTCGCGAGACGCCTGCGCGGCGTCGCGCTGGTCGTCCGTCTCCCAGTAGATCGCGGACCGGTACTGCGTGCCGACATCGTTTCCCTGCCGCATCCCCTGAGTCGGGTCGTGTCCTTCCCAGAAGATCCGGAGCATCTCCTCGTAGCTCGTCTTCGCAGGATCGAAGACGGCGAGCACGACCTCGGCGTGACCGGTGCCGGCCGAGCAGACCTCCTGGTACGTCGGGTTCGGTGTCAGCCCGCCTGCATACCCCACAGCGCTCGTGTACACACCGGGCGCCTGCCAGAACAACCGCTCGGCACCCCAGAAGCAGCCCATTCCGACCACGATCCGTTCGAGTCCTTCCGGGAAGGGCGGAGCGATCGGGGTCCCGAGAACGAAGTGCCGGTCCGGAACCGGTATGGGGGTGTCGCGGCCCGGCAGCGCCCGATCGGCGGTGGGCAGATCCCTCGACTTGCGCGTGAAGAGCATGCTCTCAGAGTAGCGGGAGCGGTCTTCCTGTTACGGCTCAGCTGCCGCTTCCCAGCCGTCGTACTCGCCCGCGTGCTCCGCGGCCACTCGCTCGAACTGCGCCCGGAACGCCGCGACGTTCGACTCGTCGACGACTCGGGTGGTCTCGGCTCGCACGACCCATTCGCGTATGTCCTCGCCGGGCGCGGCGACCGTGACCTCGTAGCCTGCCGGCTCGATCGCCGCGGCGGCGCTTCGGGCCGCCGTCTCATCCGCGAAGTACGAGAAGAAGACGACGTGGCGCGGCTTCGTGAGATCGGCGCCGCGGTTTCGCAGCTTCGCCAGGATGAGCAGGTCGAGCTCTGGGCCCGGCGGGCGCTTCTGACGAAAGCGGTCGAGGAAGCCCACGTCTATGGGCCCTCCGAGCGCTCGCTCGAGGTCGGCCCAGAGCAAATCGGGATCCTCGAGTCCCACAGAGAGGCGGAGGAGGCCCGCCGGGACTCGGTCTCCCTCCCAGCGGAAGCGCGCCTCGATCCGCGAGGTAACGCCGCCGAGGCTGGTCTTGTTGGCGATGAGCGTCGTGCCGGTCTCGACGCTCCGAGCGGTGTCGGCGTCCTCGACGTCGAACGACAGCAGCCCGCCGAACCCTGGGTAGCGCACCGTCGCGACCGCCGGGTGACCGCGTAGCCGCTCAGCGATCGACCGCGCACTCTCCGTCTGGCGTGCGACGCGCACCTCCAGCGTCGCGAGTCCGCGCAGCAGGAGCCACGCGACGTCGGGCGCGGCCACCGGGCCGGTGCGCGTGCGGAGCTCGCGTAATCGCGCGGCGTCCTCAGGCGTGCGGCAGACGACCGCCCCGACGAGCGCGTCGTCGTGCCCGGCGAGGAACTTCGTCGCCGAGTGCAGGACGAAGTCGCATCCGTGCTCGAGCGGGCGCAAGTGAACCGGCGTCGCCGCGGTGGAGTCGCAGACGACGGGCGCCGGATGCGCCGCCATCGCCGGCAAGTCGGGCATCGTGAGGAAGGGGTTCGACGGTGCCTCGACCCAGACGAGATCGACACCGTCGGGCGGAGCCCCCGTCTGGTCGAACTCGACGCAGCGCACACCCCAGCGCGACAGCTCCTCGAAGAGCACTCCGGTCCCGTAGTACGCGCCCTCGGCGAGTGCGACCGTTCGGCCGGGCGAGAGGAACGCGAGCGCCAGGCTCGTCGTCGCCGCTGCTCCGGAAGCGAAGAGGAGCGCCTCGCCGCCGTCGAGCTCTCCGAGCGCGCGCTCGGCCTCGGCCACAGTGGGGCTCGAGAAGCGCGAGTACGAGAACGGTCCAGGCTCGCCGTCCTCGTACGGCCATGTGGTCGAGCGGTCGACTGGAACGCTCATGCGGCGACGCTATCAGCGGTCGGCAAGCTCGATCTCGACTCGATCGCGTGACTCGAGCAGCGGGGCCAGAGCCAGGCCTGACCCTCTCCACGATTTGGCTTTCTGCCCCGAACGTCCTAGCCCCAGGCTGGAAGCGCTCGATCGAAGGCTGGCGGCTTCGGCCGCCCGCCCGTCGTTTAGGGTCCGCGCGAGTGGCCGAGACGCACGACACGACCGAGGCCAAGCTCCGCTGGCTCCAGGAACTCGGCGACGAGGCCCTCCATCCCGCCAGCGAGAAGCACGTCGAGCGGCAGCGCGAGCGCGGCAAGCTGCTCGCCCGGGAGCGGCTCGAGAAGCTGCTCGACCCCGGCTCGTTCGTCGAGCTCGACCGCTTCGTCCGGCACCGCGAGGTCGAGTTCGACATGCGCGAGAACCGCCCGTGGGGCGACGCGGTCGTGACCGGATACGGGACGATCTTCGAGCGCAAGGTCTTCGTCTTCTCTCAGGACTTCACCGTCTTCGGCGGATCGCTCTCGGAGGTGTTCGCCGAGAAGGTGTGCAAGGTCATGGATCTCGCAGTGACGTACGGCTGCCCGGTGATCGGAATCAACGACTCGGGTGGGGCGCGGATCCAGGAAGGCGTCGTCTCGCTCGCGGGCTACGCGGAGATCTTCTGGCGGAACGTGCAGGCGTCGGGGGTCGTGCCCCAGATCTCGCTCGTCATGGGCCCGTGCGCGGGAGGGGCGGTGTACTCGCCCGCGATCACCGACTTCGTGCTCATGGTCGAGGGGACGTCGAACATGTTCATCACCGGCCCCGACGTGGTGAAGACCGTCACGGGCGAGGACGTCAGCTTCGAGGAGCTCGGAGGCGCGACCACGCATGCGACGAAGTCGGGCGTCGCGCATTTCACGGCGCCGGACGAGGAGACCTGCCTCGAAGAGGCGCGCTACCTCCTTTCCTTCCTGCCGCAGAACAACCTGGAGCCGCCGCCGTATGCGCCTCCGGCCGATCCGGTCGAGCGCGAGGACGGGTCGCTCGACTCGATCGTCCCGGACAGCCCGAACAAGCCGTACGACATCAAGCAGGTCGTCGAGCGGGTCGTGGACGACGGGCAGTTCCTCGAGGTGCAACCGGGTTGGGCGGAGAACATCGTGTGCGGATTCGCGCGGCTCGGCGGGCACTCGGTCGGAGTCGTGGGCAACCAGCCCGCGGCGCTGGCGGGGGTTCTCGACATCGACGCCTCCGTCAAGGCCGCCCGGTTCGTCCGAACCTGCGACGCCTTCAACATCCCGCTCGTGACCTTCGTCGACGTGCCCGGGTTCTTGCCGGGCACCGAGCAGGAGTGGGGTGGGATCATCCGGCACGGCGCGAAGCTCCTCTACGCCTACGCGGAGGCGACCGTGCCGAAGCTGACGGTGATCACGCGCAAGGCGTACGGCGGCGCCTACGACGTCATGTCGTCCAAGCACATCCGCGCCGACTTCAACGTCGCCTGGCCAACCGCCGAAGTCGCGGTCATGGGACCCGAGGGCGCGGTGAACATCGTCTTCCGGAGCGAGCTCGAGGATGCCACCGACCCTGACGCCCGGCGCGCCGAGCTGATCGCCGACTACAAGGAGCGGTTCGCGAACCCGTACACGGCCGCGGAGCGAGGGTACGTCGACGACGTCATCGAGCCTCGGCGCACACGCCCATGGCTCGTCGCAGCACTCGAGACGGCGCTCACGAAGCGCGAGCCGAAGCCAAAGCGGAAGCACGGCAACATCCCTCTCTGAGAGCGACGAATGCGCTGGGTCACGAGAGAGCGGCCGAAGACGGACAGGATTGCCTGCCCGTGGCTCATCCTCCGCTTCATCGACCCGGACGGAGAGTTCCTCTTCGTGCCCGCCGGGGACGTGCTCGCCGTCGCCGAGCGGGAGGGCGCCGTCTCGTTCGACGCGCCCGCTGCCCGATACACGCACCGCGACGGACTCTGCACCTTCGAAGTGCTGCTCGAGGAGTACGGGCTCGACGACCCCGCCCTCGAGCTCCTCGGGCGCATCGTGCACGGGGCGGACGTCGCCGAGGACCGTGACGCCACGCCGCAGTCCCGGGGGCTACTCGCCGTGGCCGAGGGCTTCTTCCTGCTCGACGTGGGCGACCACCGGCAGCTCGAGCTGAGCCTGCCGGTCTACGACGCGCTGTACGCGTGGTGCAAGCACGAGACTGCTGCGGGCTGAAGGCTCCTCTCTGAGCCGCGACGCCCGCATCATCTTTGCGGCTCAGGCGCTCCGGGCATTCGCGTACGGCGTGGGGAGCATCGCTCTCGGCGTGGGGCTCGCGGCCGCCGGTCTCGACTCAGCCGAGCTCGGTGTCGTCCTCGGCGCCGTGCTGATCGGGAGTGCGGCGGCCTCGGTCGTCCTCGGCCGCCTCGGCGATCGGGTGGGTCGAAGACGTGCATACGCCGTCTTGTTCGCCCTCATGGCGGCCGCCGGCTCGACCTTCGCGCTCACGGACTGGCTCCCCGCCCTCGTCCTCGCGGCGCTGACGGGGACGATCTCGGCGGACGTCGTCGAGTCCGGCCCGTTCACGACGCTCGAGCAGCCCATGCTTGCCGGGGTTCCGGGGCCGGAGGGCACGGCGCGGACGTTCGCCGCGTACAACGCGATTGCGACCATCGCCGGGTCTGTCGGAGCGCTCGTCGTCGCCCTCGTGTCGCTTCTTCCGGAGCCGCCGTCGTCGCAGCGGCTCTTCTTCGTGTACACGGTCGCGGCGGCAGGGGGTCTTGTGCTCTCCAGGACGCTGTCTGACGCAGTCGAGGCGCCCGCGCCCGAGCCGTCGGTGCCGCGGGCACCGCTCGGCGCGTCGCGGGCCAATGTGCACAAGCTGTCGGCGCTCTTCGCTCTCGACTCCTTCGGCGGCGGGTTCGTGGTGCAGGCGTTCGTCGCGTACGTCTTCGCGCGCCGTTTCGACGCGTCGCCCGAGGTCTTGGGCGTCACGTTCTTCGCCGTCGGCATCCTGCAAGCACTGTCCTTCCAGGTTGCGGCGCGCCTCGCCGGGCGCATCGGACTCCTGCGGACGATGGTCTTCACGCATCTGCCGTCGAACCTGCTGCTCGCGGCGATTGCGTTCGCGCCGAATCTCGCGACCGCAGTCGCGCTGCTGCTCGCGCGCTTCGCGCTCAGTCAGATGGACGTTCCCGCGCGCCAGGCGTACGTCGATGGCCCTCGTCTCACCCGAGGAGCGCACGGCCGCGGCGGGCTACACGAACGCCGCGCGCTACGTCTCGCGGCCACCGGCTGCCGTTGCGGGCGGGGCTCTGGCGGGACTCTCACTCGTCGGGCCGTTTGTCGTCGCCGGGGTGGTGAAGAGCGTCTACGACCTTGCCCTGTACCTCGTCTTTCGGCGCGTCCCGCTCGATCCTCACGAACCGTAGGTTCGAGGGCACGGCTCCCGCATGTGGTGGTGCTCAACACCGGCACGCGGTATATTCATATGCAATGCCTAAGCAGACGTTCACGGCCGCAGAGGCGTCGCGAGCGCTCGGGATCTCACTCGACACGCTTCGACGCTGGGATCGCGCTGGTCGTATCCGCGTCGAGCGCGACGCCGCGAACCGACGCGTCGTCCCGGCGTCCGAGGTCGAGCGGCTTCGAGGCGAGGACGGATCCGCGGTGTTCTCCGCGCGCAACCGCTTTCGCGGCGTGGTTCGCGCGATCGAGGTCGACGGCCTGCTCGCGAAGGTCGAGATCGATGTCACCGAGCCCGCCCGCGTCGTCGCGATCATCACGCGCGAATCCGCCGAGGAGCTCGCGCTCAAGCCGGGGATGAGCGCCGCGGGAGTGGTCAAGTCGACGAGCGTGATGGTGGAGCGATGAGCGGACTGCGGGTGCTCGCCGCGGGGGCGCTGGCGGCGCTCGTCGCAACGACCGCGTCGGCACTCGCGTTGGCGGCTCCTGGTGGCGACGACCGAGCCGAAGCACGGCCCCTCGTCCTCGCGGCCGCCTCGCTTGCCGAGGTGCTTCCGCGGATCACGTCCGAGGCGAGCTATTCGTTCGGGAGCTCGAACTCCCTCGCCGAGCAGATCCGCAGAGGTGCGCCGTTCGACGTGTACCTCTCGGCGAGCCCCCTCTACACGCAGGCGCTACACCGGGAAGGGCTCGCGCGAAAGCCGGTCGCGTTCGCGACGAACTCGCTCGTCGTCATCGTCCCCCGCTCCAACCCGGCGAAGATCAAGACCATCTTCGATCTTGCGAAGCGCCCGAAGCTGAAGCTCGTCGTCGCCGGTCCGAAGGTGCCGATCGGTCTCTACACGCGAGAGGTGCTGAAGCGCCTGGGGCTGCTCCGGGTGCTGAAGAAGACGGTCAGCCTCGAGCCCGACGTAAAGGGCATCGTCGGCAAGGTCGCGCTCGGCCAGGCTGACGCAGGATTCGTGTATCTCACAGACGTCGCGCCGGTGGCCGACGCGTGTTCGCGCGATTCGGGTTCCCGAGAGAGCGCAACCGACGGTGGTCTACGAGCTGGCGATCGCGACCAAGCCGAATGACGTGGAAGCGGCGCAGGAGCTCGTGATCGCGGTTCTCGGGCCGGATGGGCGGCGACAGCTGCGCGCCGCTCGCTTCGGGCTCCCGTGAGGTCCGCTCCGTTCGCCGTGGCCCTCGTGGCCGCCGCGGCGCTGTCGCTCGTATTCCTGCTGATCCCGATCGTCGCGATCTTCGCCGAGCTGTCGCTCGGCGAGCTCGCGGACGGGCTCACGAGCGATGTCGCGCGCGACGCGCTCCGCGTGACCGCCGAGACGAATCTCGCCGCGCTCGCGCTGATCGTGCTCTTCGGCACGCCGACCGCCTACCTGCTCGCGACGCGGAGCTTTCGCGGCCGGGCGCTGCTCGTGACGCTCGTCGAGCTTCCGCTCGTGCTTCCCCCGGCGGTCGCGGGCATCGGCCTCCTCGCGGCGTTCGGGCGGTTGGGACTTCTCGGTGGAACGCTCGAAGCGCTGGGCATCGAGATCGCGTTCACGAAGCTCGCCGTCGTGCTCGCGGTCACGTATGTGGCGAGCCCGTTCTACGTACGCACGGCGATCGCCGCGTTCGAGGCGGTCGATCCCGATCTGGTTGCGGCTTCACGCACGCTAGGCGCGGGACCGGCGCGGACGTTCGGCCGCGTCGCCCTGCCGCTGGCCGCGGGAGGGCTCGGCGCCGGTCTGGCGCTTGCGTTCGCGCGGGGTCTCGGGGAGTTCGGGGCGACGATCATGTTCGCTGGCTCGTTCCAGGGTGTCACCCAGACGCTCTCCCTCGCCGTCTACCAGGAGTTCGACGTCGACTTCGATCTCGCCCTCGCCATCGGCGCGCTGCTCGTGCTTGCCAGCGCTCTCATCCTCTTCGCGGCCAAGCTGATACCGGCATGGAAACGCTCGAACTCGACCTCGATCACGGCCTTCGCGCCTTCCGGCTCTCGCTAGCGCTCGAGGTCGGCGCGGAGACGGTCGCGCTCGTCGGCCCCTCCGGAGCCGGCAAATCGAGCGTGCTCCGCGCGATCGCCGGGCTTTTCCGTCCCGAACGGGGCTTCGTGAGGCTCGGCCGCCAAAGGTGGCTGGATACGGCTCGCGGGATCGACCTTCCACCGGAGCGCCGCCGTGTCGGCCTCGTTTTCCAGGAGTACGCGCTCTTCCCGCACCTGACCGTGCGCGCCAATGTCGCGTTCGGCGGGCGAGCGCGGGTCGACGAGTTGCTCGACCGGTTCGGCATCGCCTCACTCGCCGAGGCGCGCCCGCCGACCCTGTCGGGCGGCGAGCGACAGCGCGTCGCGGTTGCACGGGCGCTGGCGCGCGACCCCGCCGTGCTCCTGCTGGACGAACCGCTTTCCGCGCTCGACGCGTACACGCGCGCGCACGTCCGCTCGGAGCTCAGAGAGCTCCTTCAGGAGCTCGAACTGCCGACGTTGATCGTGACCCACGACTTCGACGACGCCGCGGCGCTGGCTGACCGGGTTGGAGTCCTCGTCGCGGGACGCCTGCTACAGGTCGCCGCTCCATCCGAGCTCGTCGCTGCACCGACGGACGCCTTCGTCGCGGGTTTCACCGGCGCCAACCTCCTTCGCGGAGTTGCCGCGGAGGGTCCCGACGGACTGACGGCCGTCTCGCTCGACGCGGGGTTCACGGCCTACACGGTGGATCACGGAGTGGGGCGGGTCGCGCTCGCCGTCTACCCATGGGAGGTTGCAATCGCCCGCGATGTGCCGGACGACTCGGCCGTGAACCATGTGCGTGCGCCGATTGCGTCGCTCGTGCCACTCGGCAACCGCGTTCGCGTTCGAATCGGCCCCGTCACGGCCGAAGTCACGGCGCGCTCGGTCGAACGGCTCGGCCTGCACGAGGGAGACGTCGTCATCGCTTCGTTCAAGGCCACGGGTACGCGTCTCCTGCCCGTGTGAGCTTGCGATCGAGCGTCTACGCTCGGTCCGTGTCCTTCGAGGTACGGCCTTCGGTATCCGCGACGGAGCTTGCGGCGATGACCCAGGCGCTGACGAAGGTGGGTGTCCGGGTCGGTGCCGCGCCGTCGTCGTATGTCAGCTCGTGGCGTCGAGCTGCCGCTCGCGAAGGAGTCGACAACGAGCCCGTGGCGCGCTACGCCCGCTCGCCGCGCAGCACGCGCGGTGCGACCCGCGCGTAGTCGAGCCCCGAGACCCACGTTGCCACGAGCGCGAGGAGCAACGTCCACCACGCGACGTTGTCGCTCCACGCCCCGGCCGCGGCGAAGCCCGCCACCGCCGCCGCAACCGCCTGCGCCCAGGTCTTGACGCGCCCGAGCTCCCGCGCACCCAACACGACTCTGCGCTCGATCGCGGCGAGGCGGAGCCCGGAGACGAGGATCTCCCGCACCACGATCAGCGCCACCATCCAGGCCGGGGCCACGCCTTCGCCGATCAGCATCACGAGCGCGGCGAGCACGAGAACCTTGTCGGCGACCGGGTCGAGCAGCTTCCCGAGCGGAGAGCTCGTTCCGCTGCGCCGCGCGAGCCAGCCGTCGATCTGATCCGTGGCCATCGCGACGACGAAGACCGCCGTGGCCCAGTACGCGTGGTTCGGGAAGTCCCAGGCGTAGAGGAGGATCACGACAGGGACCGCAGCGACGCGAAGAACCGTCAGCTGATCCGGGAGAGTCACCGTTCGGGAGAATACGCGTCCGATGCCACCCTTCTCGAAGATCCTCGTTGCCAACAGAGGCGAGATCGCAGTTCGCGTGTTTCGCACGCTGCGGGAGCTCGGGATCGGGACCGTCGCGGTCTACTCCGAGCCGGACCGCGGCAGCCTGCACGTCGCGACCGCCGACGACGCATATCTCCTCGGCCCAGGCCCGGCCACCGAGAGCTACCTGCGAGGAGATCGCATCGTCGATGTCGCGCTGCGTGCGGGCGCTGAGGCGATCCACCCTGGCTACGGCTTCCTTGCGGAGAACGCCGACTTCGCGCGAGCGGTCGAGGACGCCGGCCTCGTGTGGATCGGTCCTCCGCCGGACGCGATCGAGGCCATGGGGTCGAAGATCGCCGCTCGCGCACGGATGCTCGCCGCCGGTGTCCCGATCGTCCCCGGCGGCACCGATCCGGCCGGGAGCGTTGAAGACGTGCTCCGGGTTGCCGAGGAGATCGGATTCCCGATCGCGATCAAGGCGTCCTCGGGTGGAGGGGGCAAAGGGCTCAAGATCGCCGAATCGCCAGGACGATGTGGAGCGCGCGTTCGACTCGGCTCGGCGTGAGGGCGCGGCGTACTTCGCCGACTCGACCGTCTACGTCGAGCGCTACCTCGACGATCCGCGGCATGTCGAGGTGCAGATCCTCGCCGACGCGCACGGCAACGTCATCCATCTCGGCGAGCGCGACTGCACGATTCAGCGGCGGCACCAGAAGCTCGTCGAAGAGACGCCGTCTCCCGCCGTCGACGAGGCGCTCCGGGAGCGCATCGGTCGGATCGCGGTCGATGCCGGGCGCGCAGTGGGCTATCGCTCGGCGGGCACGGTGGAGGGGCTCCTCGCCTCCGACGGCTCCTACTACTTCCTCGAGATGAACACGCGGCTGCAGGTGGAGCACACGATCACTGAGGCGGTCACGGGGCTGGACCTCGTTCGAGAGCAGGTGCTCATCGCGGCAGGTGAACGGCTCTCTGTCGCGCAGGAAGAGGTGGCGCTGCGCGGCCACGCGATCGAGTGCCGGATCAATGCCGAGGACGTCGCCCGCGGCTTCCTTCCCGCGCCCGGGAGGATCACCGGCTACCGCGAGCCGAGCGGACTCGGCGTTCGGGTCGACTCGGGCTTTACGGCTGGCGACGTCATCTCGGATCACTACGACCCGCTCATCGCGAAGCTGATCGTGCACGACGTCGATCGCGAGCGCGCTCGGCATCGGATGCTGCGGGCGCTCGAGGAGCTCGTCATCGCAGGGCCGGCGACGCTGATCGGGTTTCATCGTGCGCTCCTGTCCTCGCCGTGCTTCGTCAACGGCGAGACCTGTCGCGACCTCGTCGAGTCGGAGGAGCTCGCGGAGCGCGCTCGGGAAGCGACGGAGCAGCAGTCGAATGCGTTGCCTCATCAGAGAACGAGGCTATCGGCAGAGGCGGACGGAGGCATTCCGACCGGGCGCGAGCGGGTTCTCTCCGTCGAGCTCGACGGGCGGCTCCATCAGGTGCGGCTCCGCGAGCCGGAGCCGCTCTGGGCGGAGTCGGCGCGGCGGCATGCCGAGCGCGCGAAGCACCGGACGGGTGCCGCGACCGACGCGGTCGTGAGCCCGATGCAAGGCACCGTGCTCCAGGTCGACGTCGCCGAGGGCGACGAGGTCGAGGTCGGGAGCGTCATCTGTGTCGTCGAGGCGATGAAGATGGAGAACCCGATCGCAGCACATCGCGCGGGGTTCGTCTCCGGGCTGAGTGTCTCCACGGGTGAGCAGGTTGCGAGCGGCCAGCTCATCTGTGTGCTGGCGCCGCAACCGGGATCGCTGCCCTGATGCCCCCGGCTTCGAGCACAGAACGGTGCGCCGACCTTTCGCAGGCGGCGGGGGAGCCACTCACCGCGACCGCAATCACAGCTCGAACCTGGCTCGTCCTCGAAGTTCCAGGCGCATGGCCGCGCGATGTCTCTGCGGAAGACGCTCTGCCCGGGGAAGCGCGGGCCGCTGTGGACACGTGGCTTGCGAAGACTCCGGGCGCGCGGCTCCAGTTCGTCCGCCGGCCCGGGCGTACGCTGCGAAGCCTCCTCGCATTCGTCGTGCGAGCCGACGAAGCGACGCAAGAGCTGCGCCGACTGGAGATCGGGAAGCTCGAGGACTTGGCTGCGGTAGACCTGAGCCGAGCGGGCGAGAGGGTCACCCACCCACTCGTCCTGGTGTGCGGACACGGAACCCGGGATCAGTGCTGCGCACTTCGCGGAACGGCGGTATTCGCCGCGCTTGCGGAGGGACTCGGCGAGGACGAGCTCTGGCTCTCCTCGCATCAGGGTGGGCACCGCTTCGCCGCGAACGTGCTCGTCCTCCCGGCTGGGTTGCAGTTCGGGAGGGTGGAGCCGGCGGAGGCGCCGTTGCTCGTCGCCCGCGCGCTCGCCGGACGGATCGAGCTCGGACGCTACCGAGGCAGAACATGCTACGAGCCGGGGGCCCAGGCCGCAGAGCACGCCGTCCGCGAGGCGGCGGGCCTCGATCGCGTCGACGATCTCCGGCTCGACGCAGCCGAGAACGGCGTCGTGCGTTTCCGTGGCTTCGACGGGTCCACGTGGGCCGCCGTCGTCGAAGAGGGGCTGGGCCCTTCGGTTCCTGCAAGTTGCGCCGCCGAGCCGGAGCCCCAGCGAACGCTCGGCGCCCGCGTGCTCTAGCCGTCGCTGTCGCTGACCACGAGGCGAGTCACCTTCATGCCCCCGAGCTGCCGAGCGATCGCCTCCGCGCTGCCTTCCTCGAGCCACGTCGCCTCTTCGTCGGGACGCGTGACGACCACGATCTCGTCCGCGGCGAATTCTCGCAGCGCGTCCTTGGCGGCGAGCAGCGGATCCGAGTCGCCGGCAGATGCCTCGGTCTCGTTCGCGGGAAGCGCATTCCCGATCGATGCTGCCGCGGAGTCGGCACGCTCGCGCGCGTCGTCATCCGCGTTGGTCAGCCACTGGAGACGCGACTGCTTGACCGCGGGCACGACGACACGCAGCTCACCGACGTCGTCGCCGAGGGCGGCTCGCAGCTCGGGTACGGGCCACTCCGAAGAGGCGATGACGAGAACGTTGCGCATACCGACTAGTACCAGCGGCCACGGGCGAATCCGCCAAAAGCCAGCAGCCCGACGAGCGCGACGATGATCCCGAGCACGAGACTCCAGAAGATCGCGATCACGATGCCGATGATCACGATGACGCCGCCGAGCGTCAGACCGACTCCACCACTGCCGCGATCGGCCATCAGACGGCCCCCCGGCCCGATTCGTGCTCCGCGGCCTCTTGCTCCTCGCGCTCGTCCGCTGAGGCGCCGCCCGTCTCGCGCGTCTCATGCTCGGGGCGCTGCGGCTGCACGTGCGGAGGGGTGTCCTCCGGCACGCTCGTCGCCGCTCCGCCGTAGCCGGCCTCGGCGCTCGAGCTCGTCTGTTCCTCGGGTGTCGACATGCAGTTGCCTCCGTTTCGTAGTGATCCGGCGGTTACCCGTCGCGGAGCCGAGTCAAACGGAAGGTATCTGCTCGGTCAGCGCCGCAGCCGGTACGTCCGATCCGTAATCCAGACGAGCCGGGAGTCCAGGCCGTCCGGCGTCCGTCCGACGGCGATCAGCGTCCCGAAGACGACGCGAACCCAGCTCCCGGCCGCCAGAGAGCCGGGAGCCGAGATCTCGCCCTTCCACGAGGATCGCGGCTCGAGGATCTCCGGCAGGCGGGGCACGTACGTGCGGGCCCGGCGCGGCTCGGGAAGTGTCCCGTTGCTGTTTCGCTCGTCGAGCTCGGCTTGGTCGTCGGTCGCCAGGAGCATGAGACCGAACGACCGGTCGAGCGTCGCCTGCGGGTCTCCGATCTCCCAGGCCACGGAGGTGTCGTTCGTGAGCGCGAGCCGGGCCGTCCACCCATCGCGAAACACCTGTAGGCGATCGACCTCGAAGACGAGCTGCTCGCCGCTTTCGCCGTAGATCTCGCGCCAACCGAGCTGCGCGGTCTGAGGGCCGGCCGGCGCGCTGGTTCCGGCGGGGTCGTCGTCGGCGCGCAATCGCTCGGCCACCGACGAGAGAACGAGGAGAGCGAGCCCGGCGCTCACGACGACGAGAAGGAGGGTTCGGTTCCGGCTCATCGCGGCATGCTCGCACACCGATGCAGGCCTGCCGGGTACACTCGCCCGCGCTTTGGACCTGTACGAGTTCCAGGGGAAGGAGCTCTTCCGCCGGCACGGCATCCCCGTGTCCGAGGGGCGTCTCGCCATGAATCCGGCCCAGGCCAGGGAGGCCGCGCAGCAGCTCGGCTGCCCCGTGGTGGTCAAGGCGCAGGTCCTGACCGGTGGACGGGGAAAGGCAGGTGGGATCAAGGTTGCCGACAGCCCTGCCGAGGCCGACGCTCGCGCCCGCGACATCCTCGGGATGGACATCGGCGGCCACGTGGTCCACAAGGTCTGGATCGAGCGCGCGTCGGAGATCGCGCGCGAGTACTACCTCTCCCTCACCTTCGACCGCGGGGCGAAGAAGCCGCTCTTCATGTTCACGACACAGGGCGGAATCGACATCGAGGAGGTGGCGGCCTCGAGCCCGGAGGCGCTCGTCCGCTTTCACGTCGACCCGCTCGAGGGCTACCACCCGTGGCAGGGGCGCAGGCTTGTCTACGCCGCGGGCGTCGAGGATCCGGGCGAGCAGAAGCAGATTGCCTCCATCGCCGGCAAGCTCTTCGACGTCTTCCTCGCCTGCGAGGCGATGCTCTGCGAGATCAATCCGCTGATCGTCACGCCGCAGGGAGAGGTGCGGGCGCTCGACTCGAAGTTCACCGTGGACGACAACGCGCTCTTCAGGCATCCGGATCTCGCGGAGATGCGCGACCTCGAGGCCGGCGATCCGCTCGAGCGCCTGGCCCGGGAGAAGGGCGTGACCTACGTGAAGCTCGACGGCGAGGTCGGTGTGCTCGGGAACGGGGCGGGGCTCACGATGTCCACGGTCGACGTCGTCACGTTCGTCGGCGGCCGCCCGGCGAACTTCTGCGACCTGGGCGGGGGCGGGGATGCACAGGGCGTCGTCGATGCTCTCGGCGTGATCACGCGCGACCCGCAGGTGCGTTCGATCTTCTTCAACATCTTCGGTGGGATCACGCGCGGCGACGAAGTCGCCCGCGGGATCCTGCAGGCGCTCTCGCAGATGAGCATCGAGGATCCGATCGTGGTGCGGCTCGACGGGACGAACGCGGAGGAGGGACGCCGCCTCCTTCAGGACGCCGCGCCGCCGAACCTCCATGTCGAGGCGACGATGCTCGACGGCGCGCGCCGCGCGGTGGAGCTGGCCGCATGACGGACGTGTGGTCGCAAAGGGCGCAGCTCTACGTCGAGTCGGACGCACATCGATCGGGCGAGGACCTCGAGCAGCTCGTGGCATGGGCGGCCGGGGCGCGCACCGTGCTCGACGTCGCGACCGGCGGAGGCCATGTCGCTCGTCGTCTGCGGGAGGGCGGCATCCAGGTGGTCACGTGCGACCCGGCACCGGGAATGGCTCCAGACGTCGTCTGCCCCGCAGAAGACCTCCCGTTTGCCGACTCGAGCTTCGACGCCGTGACCTGTCGCACCGCCGCCCATCACTTCTCGGATGTTCGGGCTGCGATCGCGGAGATGGCACGCGTTGCGCGCGAGCAGGTGCTCCTCGTGGACACGGCGCACATGGGCGAAGCCGGCGAGCGCGCGGAGAGCCTTCGCGACCCGTCACACGTCCGGAACTACTCGGAGGACGAGTGGCGCGAGCTCGTCGCCGGGGCGGGGCTGAAGATCGACGACGTGCGCCGCTTCGAGCACACGATCGACTTCGCCGCCTGGCTCGAGCGCACCGGGTGCACGGGCGACACGGCCGAGCAGGTGCGGGAGCTCTGGGGCGAACGGGTCGCCGACGGCCACCTGACGCTCGACAAGATCGCGATCCGGGCGGCGAAGCGCTAGCGTGGCCATCCTCGTCGATACGGACACGAGGCTCGTCGTCCAGGGTCTCACGGGCTCGGAGGGCAAGTTCCACGGGCTGCGGAATCGTGCGTACGGCACGCAGCTCGTCGCGGGCGTGACTCCGGGGAAGGGCGGCCAGGACGTCGAGGGCGTGCCGGTGTTCGACACGGTCGTCGCCGCGGTTACGGAGACGGGCGCCAACACGTCGATGATCTTCGTGCCCGCGCCGTTCGCCGCAGACGCGATCTACGAGGCGCTCGACGCAGGGATCGCGATCGTCATCTGCATCACCGAAGGCGTGCCTGCGCACGAGATGCTCCGCATCCACGCGTACCTACGGACCCGCGACGCCACGATGATCGGCCCGAACTGCCCGGGCGTGCTCTCTCCGGGAAAGGCGAACGTCGGAATCATCCCGGCGGAGATCTTCCGCGAGGGCTCTGTCGGGCTCGTCTCCCGCTCGGGGACGCTGACGTATCAGATCGGCCACGAGCTGACCCAGCTCGGCCTCGGGAACTCGACCATCGTCGGTATCGGCGGAGATCCGGTGGTCGGGGCGTCGTTCGTCGAGGTGCTCGCGCGCTTCGAGGCGGACCCGCAGACGGAGCAGGTCGTCATGGTCGGCGAGATCGGCGGCGACGAGGAGGAGAAGGCCGCCTCCTTCATCGAGTCCGAGATGTCGAAGCCCGTGGTCGCGTACATCGCCGGCTTCACGGCGCCGCCCGGGAAGACGATGGGGCATGCGGGGGCGATCATCTCCGGGTCGGCGGGAACCGCCCAGGCCAAGAAGGACGCGCTCGAAGAGCGAGGCGTGCGGGTCGGGACGACGCCGACAGAGGCCGCCGAGCTCGTCGCCGCCCTCGCGGGTACGTAGCCGCCTGTGGGCTGGAGGCCTTGATGTGAAGACGCGACGGCCCGGCTGCGAAGCAGCCGGCCTTCAGGGATTCTGTCGCGCGAGACACGAATCCGCGCTCGCGGATTCTGTTCTTGCGCCTAGCCATTGGCCGTGAGCGGCGCGCGGGTCGCGGTCGTCGGCGCCGGGCTCATGGGGCGCTGGCACGCCTCGGCGGCTGCGCTGGACCGGCGCGGAGATCGCCGCGGTCGTCGACGTGCGCCTCGACGCGGCAAGCGCGCTCGCGGCGAGGCACGGCGAGGCCTCGACCTACGGCGACCTCGAGAGCGCGCTCTCCGCCGCCCCGATCGACGTCGTCCACGTCTGCACGCCGACGGAGGAGCACGCGGCGCTCGTGGGGATTGCGCTCGAACGCGGCTGCCACGCGCTCGTAGAGAAGCCGCTGGCGGACTCGCTCGCCGAGACCGAGGCGCTGCTCGCGCAAGCGCAGGAAAGCGGGCTCGCGGTCAACCCGGTGCACCAGTTTCCCTTCCAGCCGGGCTTCCGGAACGTCCTCGAACGCCGTGCGCGCCTGGGCGAGCTCGTGCGCGTCTCGTACCGCACGTGCTCCGCGGGCGGGGAAGGGCGCCCGCCGGAGGAACGGCGGCGCGTGCTGCTCGAGATCCTGCCGCACCCGGTGTCGCTGCTCCACCACCTCTTCCGCCTCTCGTTCGACCTCGCCGAGCTCGAGGTGGTGCGGTTCACGGAAGACGATCTCGACCTTGTCGGCACGCTCGGCGACACGCGCCTGGACGTCTCCATCTCGCTCCGCGGGCGGCCTACGCGCAACGAGCTCGAGGTCGTCGGAGAGCGGGCAAGCGCGCTCGTCGACCTGTTCCACGGCTACGCGGTCGTCGAAGGCGGACGCGTCTCTCGCTCGGCCAAAGCGCTGCGACCGTTCGCGTTGGGCGGACAGCTCGTTGCAAAAGCCGGCGGAAATCTCGCGAGCCGTGCTCTCCGTCGGGAGCCCGCCTACCCGGGACTGCGAGAGCTCATCCGCCGCTTCCACGCCGCGGCGCTCGCGGGGCGCGAGCCACCGGTGCCCGAAGCGGAGACACTCGCGGCGGCGAGACTGCTCGAGCGCGTCCGCGCCGGCCGCTCGTAGGCTCGCTGCGGTGAAGTCCGGAACCGTGACCGCGACGCGCCACCGTTCACCACGAAGGACGGTTCCACGATCAGGGAATACCTCCGCACCGACCAGCAGTCGCTCGCGGAGGCGACTCTCGTGCCGGGCCAGGCGACGGACCGTCACTACCACGCGCGGAGCGAGGAGCTCTACACGATTCTCGAAGGGGCGGGACGATCGAGCTCGACGGCGACGAGCGCACGCTTGGTGTGGGCGACACGGTCCTCATCCCACCCGGCGCGTGGCACCGGATCACGGGCGGCCCGCACGGCACCCGTTTTCTCTGCTGCTGCGCTCCGCCCTATTCGGACGATGACACGCACTTCGAGTAGAGCCGTCTGTCGTGAAACGTATGAGCGCTGCGCTTCCAAACAATCGTGCACCGCCGTTGCGCAAATCATCCGAACCGGGCCGAGTGCGCGATCGTCCGAGCCCTGACAACTGCGCGATTGACCGATCGAGTGGAGTCTGGTCCGCCGGGTAGGCTCGAGTCAGTGCCCGAGCCGCCGATCTCGTTCGCTCGCGGAGCTCCCGCGCCCGAGCTGATTCCCGCTGCCGAGCTCGCCGACTGCGCCTACGCCGTCGCGCAGCGGGAGGGAGCGCGGCTCTTCTCGTACGGCCCGGGCGCAGGGTACGGGCCGCTCCGGGAGTGGATCGCCGCGAGGCACGACGTCGAGGTCGAGCGAGTGGTGCTCACGGTCGGCGGCCTTCTCGGCTTCGTCATCTTCGCCGCCGAGGCGCTTCGGCGACGGCCCGGCCGGGTGCTGGTCGAGGCACCGAGCTACGACCGGCCGCTGAAGATCCTCGCTCGCGAGGGCGCCGAGATCGTCGCGCTGCCGATGGACGACGAGGGACTCGATCCCGACGCGCTCGAGGCGGAGCTCGGCCGGGTTTCCGAGGCGCCCTCCTTCCTCTACACGATCCCCACGTTTCAGAATCCCAGCGGGCGGACGCTCAGCTCGGATCGCCGCCGGCGCCTCGTGGAGATCGCTCGAGCCCACGGCCTCCCGGTGCTCGAGGACGATCCGTACGGCCTCGTACGCTTCGAGGGCGAATCCCCGCCGACGCTGCACGAGCTCGAGGGCGGAGAGCTCGTCACGTACACCTCGTCGTTCTCGAAGACGGTCGCGCCGGGTCTCCGCACGGGGTACTTCGTCCTCCCCGGCGCCACGGCCCGAGCGTTCGAGGAGCGCGCCGTTTCGATGTACATCTCCCCGCCGTTCCTCGCCCAGGCCACGATCGCGGAGTTCGTCGAGCGCGGTCGTTTCGAGCCGAACCTGGAGCGGGTACGGGCCGAGCTCGGTGCACGGCGCGACGCGATGCTCGGTGCGCTCGAGCGCGAGCTTCCGGAGGCATCCTGGAGCCGGCCCGACGGCGGCTACTTCGTCTGGCTCGACCTTCCCGACGAGCTCGACACGTCGGCGCTCGCCGGCCGCGCAGAGCAGGCAGGGGTGACGTTCGTCGCGGGCCGCGACTTCTTCCCGGAGGGGTCGGCGCTCGGCCGCGCGTCGGCGCGGCTCGCTTTCAGCTACGAGACTCCCGAGCGCATCGCGGAAGGAATCGCCCTCTTGTCGGGCCTGATGCGCTGAGCGCTACGCGCTACGCCTGCGCCGCACGCGCCAGCGGTCGAAGAGGAAGCCGCCGACGAATCCGATCCCGAGACAGAGCAGGATGAGGACGAGCTTCGAGATTCTGGCCGAGAAGAAGACGAAGTCGACGCTCACCTTCTCGTCGTTCAGGACGACGAGGAGAACCGCATAGAGCGCGAGCAGCCCGACGAGGACGAGCGACCAAGGGATGTCGCGCTTGGCGCTCGACGCTGACCGCTCCATGCGGAGATCCTAATGCCTCAGGCGGCGTGGCCGGCGGCGAGGCGGGGGATCGGCCTGGGCACGAGCCGCGGCTGCCGCGGTGGCGTCAGGGCGCCGGCCGAGGCGGCTCGAAACGTCGGACAAGGCACGTTCCCCGAGAGCGCGCACAGCCCCTCTCGCCGGAAGTAGCAGTCGTCGCAGGTGACCTCTGAGCGTTTCTTCACATCGTCTCCTTGGGAGGTCGCCCCTCGTCGACCAGACCGCATTCTGTCCCGGCGGTCCGGGCGAGACAAGGCCTCTCGAGACGAAACGGCCGCAAATTGCGGCTGTTGTCAGGAGCGAAAAAGTTCCTGCAAACTCAGCATTTCACGGGCACTGTTGCCAACGCCCGCAACGCCTGTTGATAACTCTCCACAGGAATGACGGGCAGGCCGGCCGCATGCTTGCGCGCCTCGTCGGTGTTCTCCCCTGCGGGGACGAGGAAGAGATCCACACCCGCGCGGAGCGCTCCGATCGTCTTCTGCTTCAACCCTCCGACCGAGAGCACCGAGCCGTCGATCGCGAGCTCTCCGGTGGCCGCGACGTCGCAGTCGTGGGTCACGTCGCGTCCGAGCATGCGCGCGATCTCGAGCGCGAAGGGCAGGCCGGCCGAGGGGCCGCCGACACGGCCGAGATCGATGTCGACGTCGAGCGGAAGGTCGATGTCCGCGCGCTGGTCCACCTGGATTCCGACGATCGGCCGGCTCGGCTCCTCGGGGCTCGGAATCGTGTCGACGGCGAGCTCGAGCCTCTTGCCGTCTCGCTGCACCGTGAGCCGTACGCTCTCCCCGGGACGGCGCCGGCCGATCTCTCTCCGGAGCTCGTCCGGTGTCCTCACCGGACGCCCGTCGACCGCGACGATCACGTCGCCCCCCTCGATCTTGCCCGCGGCGGGGGCGTCGGAGGCGACGCCGATGACGATTGCCCCCCGCGGAGTCGCGCGGACGTCGTATCCGAGCGCACGCAGCGCAACCGCGGAGGCGACGAGCTCAGATCGCTGCATGTCGAGGGTGTTCTGGCGCTGGCGCTCCTCGTCCGACGTCCCCGGAGGCAGCAGCGCGTGCTCGGGGACGACGGTCGAGCCGTCCGGCCTCGTGAACGGCAGCAGCTGCTCGAGATACGTCGTCCGGCGGACGTACACGTCCACGTAGTAGACGCCGCCGCCGTCGGCCGGATCCGCTCCTTCCACCCTCACCTTCTCCGCGAGCGGCTTGGCGCGATCGGGCGTGAAGATGAACTCGTCGGCAGGCAGGGACCACAGAACGAGCGCGCCAATGCCGACCAGGACGAGCGGCAGGACGAGCCAGCGGAGGCGCATCGGGGACCCCGGGCTAGAGGAGCCCGCGGGTGAGCCCGCCGTCGACGGGCAGGACCGTGCCTGTGATGTAGGCGGCTCGATCCGAGCAGAGGAAGGCGACGAGATCTCCGATCTCGCGCGGCGTTCCCAGTCGCCCGAGCGGGATCGCCTCGAGGTCCGACTCGGTCGGCCCGTCGGGATAGACCTCGCGGATGCGCGCCGTGTCGATCCGTCCCGGGGCGATCGAGTTGATCGTGATCCCTTTCGGGCCGAGCTCGCGCGCGAGCGTCTTCGCCCACCCGACGACACCGGGCCGCACCGCGTTCGAGAGCGCGAGGTTGTCGGCCGGCTCCCGGACGGTGCTCGAGGTGACGTTGACGACCCGCCCGCACGCGCTCTGCTCGAGGTACGGCAGGCAGAGAGACGTCAAGCGCACGGCCGAGACGAGCATGAGCTGCACGGCGGCGAGGACGTTCTCCTCGTCGAGGGCGAGCGCGGGCGTGCGCGGCGGCCCTCCCGAGTTGTTGATCACGATGTCGATCCCGCCGAACGTGTCGACGGTCGGTGCGAACGAGGCGCTCGAGGTCGTCGGCGACGGCTACGTCTCCGGCCACGGCGACCGCGCCGAGCCGCTCGGCCTCGCGCTCGAGCACGTCCGGCCGCCTGGCGAAGAGCACGAGGTTCGCTCCCTCCTCGGCGAGCGCCTCCGCGATCCCGAGCCCGATTCCTGCGGACCCGCCGCAGACGATCGCAGTCCGTCCTTTCAGCTCGAGGTCCACTCCGCTACTTCCTCTTCAGGATGCCGACGACCTCGCGCACGGCGGACGCCGACGCGCGCAGCATCTTCTTCTCGTCCGCGGTGAGCTTCAGCCGCACGATCTCCTCGACGCCGCCCGCGCCGAGCTTCGTGGGCACGCCCATGTACAGGCCGCGGATCATGTATTCGCCCTCGAGGTACGACGTGCACGGGAGCACGCGCTTCTGGTCGAGGCAGATCGCGTCGACCATCTGCGCCGCGGCCGCACCCGGTGCGTACCAGGCCGACGTGCCGAGGAGGCCGACGAGCTCGCCGCCGCCGAACCGCGTCCGGTCGACGAGCTTGCGGATCGTCGACTTCGGGAGAAGCTCCGAGAGCGGGATGCCGCCGACGGTCGTTGCCGAGACCACCGGGACCATCTGGTCGCCGTGCCCGCCGAGCACCGTGGCGGTGACGTCACGGACCGAGACGTCGAGCTCTTGCGAGATGAACGCGGCGAAGCGCGCCGTGTCGAGGATTCCCGCCATCCCCACGACTCGGGACTTCGGAAACCGCGACACCGCCTTCGCGACATGGCACATCGCATCGAGCGGGTTGGACACGACGACGAGCACCGCCTCCGGCGAGTGACGCTTCACGTCCTTCGTCACCGCGGTGACGATGGCCTCGTTCGTCGCGACGAGGTCGTCCCGGCTCATTCCCGGCGCGCGGGGTCTCCCGGCCGTGATGACGACGACGTCGGAGTCCGCGGTCTCGTCGTAGCCGTTCGTTCCGGTGATCCGCGGCTCGTAGCCGAGCACCGCGCCGGCCTGGTTCAGGTCGAGCGCCTTGCCCTGCGGGAAGTCGGGGACGATGTCCACGAGGACGACGTCCGCGTAGTCCCGCCGGGCGATCTCCTGCGCGCACGTCGCCCCGACGTTGCCGGCGCCCACGACTGTCACTTTCTTCCTCACGAATCTCCTCCTAATCGGACTCGCCCGCGGCGAGCCTGGCGATGATCGCGTCGGCGTACTCTGACGTGCCGACCGCGGTGGGATCGTCCCGCTTCGGCTTCAGGTCGTACGTGACGCTCTCGCCCTCGGCGATGACGGCTGCCACGGCCTGCTCCAGGCGGCGCGCGGCTTCCCGCTCTCCGAGGTGCTCGAGCATGAGCTTGCCGGAGAGGATCATCGCGGTCGGGTTCGCCTTGTTCTGGCCCTTGTAGCGCGGGGCAGAGCCGTGCGTGGCCTCGAAGACGGCCGCCTCGGTGCCGATGTTGGCGCCGGGCGCGAGCCCTAGCCCGCCCACGAGCCCGGCCGTGATGTCGCTGACGATGTCGCCGTAGAGGTTCGGCAGCACGAGGACGTCGTATTCCTCCGGGCGCTGGACCAGGCCCATGCAGAGCGCGTCCACGAGCACCTCTCGCGAGGCGAGCTCCGGGTAGTCGGCGGCGACCTCGCGGAAGATCGACAGAAAGAGCCCGTCTGTGAACTTCATGATGTTGGCCTTCGTCACCCCGGCAACCTCGCGACGGTGGTTCGAGCGCGCGTACTCGAACGCGTGGCGGATGATGCGCTCCGACGCTTCGCGGCTGATCGGCTTTACCGAGATACCCGACCCGGAAGCGATCTGCTTCGGCTGGAGTGCGTTGAGCATCCCGATCACGTGCTCGGCGTCCTCGGTGCCTGCCTCGTACTCGATCCCTGCGTAGAGGTCCTCCGTGTTCTCGCGGACGACGACCACGTCGACGCCCTCGTAGCGGGAGCGCACGCCCGGGTAGGTCTTGCAGGGTCGCACGCACGCGTACAGCTGGAGCTCGTGGCGCAGCGCGACGTTCACCGAGCGGAACCCGGTGCCGATCGGCGTCGTGATCGGGCCCTTGAGCGCGACGCCCGAGCGCCTGATCGACTCGAGCGTGTCGTCGGGAAGGGGCGTGCCCTTCTCCTCCATGACGTCGACGCCCGCCTGGCGGACGTCCCACTCGAACTCGACGCCGGTGGCCTCGAGAACTCGTCGCGCCGCCTCGGTCAGCTCGGGACCCGTCCCGTCTCCGGGAATCAGCGTGACGCGGTGGGCCATGAGCGCGGCCGATCGTACCTGTGCACCGTCGAAACCCCCGTCAGGTAGCGTCCTGCGGGGAACCGCCGGATGAGCGAGACGACAGACTTCAAGCCCGGCCTCGAAGGCGTCGTCGCCGTCGAGACCGAGATCGCGGAGCCCGACCGGGAAGGCGGCTCCGCTCCGCTACCGCGGAGTCGACATCGAGGAGCTCGTCGGCAACGTGCCGTACGAGAAGGTCTGGGGCCTGCTCGTCGACGAGACCTCGAGCCGGGGATGCCCGAGCCGGAGGCCTACGAGCCTCCTCGGCTG
This sequence comes from uncultured Actinomycetes bacterium, assembly GCA_963746435.1. GTDB lineage: Bacteria > Actinomycetota > Thermoleophilia > Gaiellales > Gaiellaceae > GMQP-bins7. The sequence continues at coordinate 138,451 of CAVVAZ010000006.1, read as the reverse complement.
ACCGGAAACGCGCCGGCCGACGCTCCAGGCCGAGACTGGCACGCCTCTCCGGCGTCTGGGGGCTCGGGAAGCTGCACCGAGATCTCGGATCGCGCAGGCGCGCGACGACCTCGCGCGGCTTTCGGCGCAGATGATGGCCATCGTCGCGCGCTCGGCCCGGGTAGCCGATGGACACGAGGACCCGATTCCCGACGACGTGGTCGCACGGGGACGTACCGCGGCGGAGAAGTTCCTCCTCCGCTGGCGCGGCGAAGCGGATCCCGCTCACGTGACGGCGATCGACACGTACTGGATCTGCACCGCCGAGCACGGGCTGAACGCCTCGACGTTCACTGCACGGATCGCCGCGTCCACGGGAGCCGACGCCGGGGCGGCGATGTCGTCTGCGATCGGCACGCTCTCGGGGCCGTTGCACGGAGGCGCGCCGGCGTACGTCATGCCGATGCTCGACGAGGTCGCGGAGATGGGCGACCCGGCAGACGTGGGTCAAGAGATCTTCTCGACTCGCGGCGAGCGAATCATGGGCTTCGGCCATCGCGTGTACCGGGCCGAGGACCCGCGCGCGCGTCTTCTCAAGCCGGACCGCCGAGGAGCTCGGCTCCCCACGCGTCGAGACGGCGAAGGCGCTCGAGGAGGCGGCGCTCGCCGAGCTCCAGCGACGCCATCCGGAGCGAGTGCTCGCGACGAACGTCGAGTACTAGGCTGCGATCGTCCTTGACGTCGCTCGAGATCCCGGCGAAGCTGACGCCCAGCGATGTTCGCCTGCGCTCGCGTCGCCGGCTGGTCGGCGCACATCCTCGAGCAGAAGCGCGTCGGGCAAGCCTGATCCGGCCGGCCGCACGCTACGTCGGGCCGGGATCGCGGTCGCTCTCCTCCGCTTTCGTGAACCTCGCCGAAGCGGCAGCCGAGGCTGACGCCTTCGCGCAGGCGGGTGACGAGCGTGCGATCGCGAAGCTGCGGGCCGAGTGGGACGACGAGCTCGAGGCCGCCGCCCGCCACGCCGACTACCGCGTGCGCGCCCAGGCCTACCGCGCCATCGCCCAGTTTCGGTTCCGGCAGAAGCGGGAGCTCCTGCGTCGCGGGCTCGAGGACGAGAGCCCGGCCGCCCGCGGCTCGGCGCTGATCGCCCTCGAAGGGCTCTCGCGCAGCCATCCGGGTGACGTGAATGCCTACAGGCCGCTCCTGCACGAGCTCGCCGCACGCGATCCCAACGTCGCCGTCCGTCGTCTCGCGGTGATCTGTCTCAAGAACGGATCCGCCCAGCGCGACACGATTCAGCTGCTCGAGGGGATCGCCGAGGACGAGGAGAGCGAGACCGAGTTGCGCAAGACCGCGCGTGTCGTTCAGGCCGCGCTGAAGAAGAAGGCGCTGGAGAAGTGAACCCGCTCGTCGCCGTGCTCATGGGCTCGAAGTCGGACTGGGAGACGATGGAGCATGCGGTCGAGACGCTGCGGCGGCTCGAGATCCCGCACGAGGTCCGGGTGCTCTCGGCGCACCGGACGCCCGCCGCGCTCGAGGACTACGTGGCGGACGTCGAGGAGCGCGGAGCCCAGGTGTTCGTCGCGGCCGCCGGAGGCGCCGCTCATCTCGCGGGCGTCGTCGCGTCCAAGACCCTTCGCCCGGTGCTCGGCGTACCCATGGGCACACAGCTTGGTGGCCTCGACTCGCTGCTCTCGACGGTGCAGATGCCTGCGGGGATCCCCGTCGGAACGCTCGCGATCGGCCGCGCGGGCGCGGTCAACGCGGCCCTCCTCGCAGCCGCGATCCTCGCGCGCACGGACGCGGAGCTCGAGGAACGCCTCCGTCGCTACCGCGAGGAGCAGGCCGAGAAGATCCTGGCCGAGCCCGATCCGAGCGCATGACGCGCTGCGAGAGGCACCGTGACTGTCACCCGCTCTCGGCGCTCGCTGCGATCGCAGCGAGCAGCTCGTCGCCGTAGCGCTCGACTTTCACCGGCCCGAAGCCGCTGATGCCGGCGAGCTCACCGTGCGTTTGCGGCTTGACGGCTGCGAGCTCGCGCAGCGTCGTGTCTGCGAACACGACGAAGGCGGGGACGCCGTCTGCTCGCGAGCGCTCGAGTCGCCAGTTGCGCAGGCGGTCGAGCAACTCTGCGCTCGGCATCGCCTGGTGTCCACAGGTCCGAGACGAGGACGGGGCGCGGCGGGGTTCGCGAGTAGCACGCGGTAGCCCTCGGGCGTCGTCGTCTCGGAGAGCGAGCCCGAGCCCTCGAGTGCCTTCACCCAGCGCCGAACCTCCGCGTCCGAGGCAGCGCTGAGAAGGCCGTATGCGGCGGAGCCTCGGCCGGACGGGGGCGCCTTCACCGAGCCACGCAGGGTGGCGACGAGACTGCGGCTGCCGAGCGGCCACGTCAGACCCACGACCGCCTCGACGATCGCGCTCGCGACGTCGTCGGGAAGTGGGGAGGCCGGCACGGACAGCTCGCCGGGGGCTCGAGCTCGCGGCGCGCACACGTCGCACGCTCCGCACGGTGCGCCGAGCTCCTCACCGAAGTGCGCCGCTACCTGAGCGTGCCGACACGCATGTCGCTCGGCGAAGTCGACGATCCGCTCCGCGCGGGCCTCGGCGACGAGTCGGGCGCGTGCGAGCAGCTCCTCGACCTGTGCCGCCGCATCGGAGGGTGCGGCGGGAACCTCGATGCGCATCCGGCGTCCTTCGTCGAAGCCGCGCCGCACGAGACCGGCTTGCTCGAGCATCCCGACGAGCACGCGCGGATCCCGGTCGGGTGCCGCGGCGGCGAGATCGCCCGGGTCGACGGCGCCGCGGGCATCGCGCAGCGTCCGGTAGACCGCGCGCAGTTCCGAGGCCGCGGGCACGTCCGAGACGGCGAAGCGGCGAAGCGCCACCGCGTCGCTCGGGCTTGCGAGCAAGAGCGTGTCGCTCGGCTCTCCGTCGCGTCCGGCGCGGCCCACCATCTGCACGTAGCTCTCGAGCGAGTCCGGGTAGTTGACGAGGCAGACGAGGCGCACGTCGGGCTTGTCGATGCCCATGCCGAACGCCGTCGTCGCGACGACCGTCTGTGTCCTGCCGCTGACGAAGTCGTCCTGCACGCGCGTGCGCTCGCCCGGGCTCCAGCCCGGCGTGGTAGTGCTCGGCGCGAATGCGGTGGCTGCGCAGGATGCGCGCCAGCTCCTCCGTCGAGCGGCGCGAGCGCGCGTAGACGATCGCGGAGCCGGGGCCGAGCCCGCTCAACCGGTCCACGAGGATCGTGAGCCGGTCCTCGGCGTTCCTGACCTCCTCGACGTCGTAGCGGAGATTCGGGCGGACGACGCTCGTGTGCACGACGTCGGGACTGCGGCCGAGCGCCTCGCTGATCGCCCGCGCGGTCTCCGGTGTCGCCGTGGCGGTCATTCCGAGGAGCGTCGGATCGCCGAGCTCGGCGAGCCCTCGACGGATGAAGAGGTAGTCCGGGCGGAAGTCGTGCCCCCACATGCTCACGCAGTGCACCTCGTCCACGACGACGAGTCCGATCCCGATCGCGCGCAGCGTCTCGACGAAGCCCGCCTGCCGAAGCCTCTCCGGCGCCGCGTAGACGAGCCGCTTCCTCCCGGCCGCGACCTCGGCGAGCCGCGCAGCGGTCTCCTCCGGCGGAAGCGACGAGTTCACGAACGTCGCGGTCGGCGCCACCGCCGGGGGCAGCTTGTCGACCTGGTCCTTCATCAGCGCGATCAGCGGCGAGAGGACGAGGGTCGGCTCGGGGCGCAGCATCGCCGCGAGCTGGTACGTGAGCGACTTGCCGGAACCGGTCGGCATCAGTGCGAGCGTGTCGCGACCTTCGACGGCAGCGCGAACGACCTCTTCCTGACCGGGACGAAACGCGTCGAAGCCGAAGAGCTCGCGGAGGGGGAGCGTCAGATCGGTCAGGCGGGCGAGTATAGGGAGGCCGCCGTACGCCGCCGGAACTCGTTGCAGAGTTCTTAGCTCGAGCGGTCGGAGCGAGCGGGCTTGCGGCGAGCGTGGGGGTGGGCGCCGAAGTAGACCTCGCGCCGCCGGCGGTCGGAGACGTGCGTGTACCGCTCCGTCGTCCCGAGGTCGGCGTGCCCGAGCATCTCCTGGACGCTTCGAAGATCCGCTCCGCCCTCGATGAGATGCGTGGCGAACGAGTGGCGCAGGAGGTGCGGGTGGACGCGTCCGGGCTCGAGGCCTGCCTTGACTGCGAGCTTTCTGAGGATGAGGAATGCGCCGGCACGCGTGAGCGGCCCTCCGCGCGCGTTCAGGAAGAGCTCCGGCCGGTAGCGCCGGTCGAGGTGCGGACGGCCGAGCGCGAGATAGCGGCGCACCGCCTCTGCGGCCGGGCGACCGAGCGGCACGAGTCGCTCCTTCCCGCCCTTCCCGAAGACCCGGACGATGCGCTCCTCGAGCTCGACGGCACCCTTCTCGAGCCCGACCGTCTCCGAGACGCGGAGGCCCGCGCCGTAGAGCAGCTCGACGAGGGCGCGGTCGCGCAGGGCCCGGGGGCTCGAGCCCGTCGCGGCGTCGATGAGGCGCTCGGTCTCCGAGGGAGAGAGCACGCGCGGCAGCTTCTGCGCTCGACGCGGAAGGACGAGCGCCGCGGCAGGGTTGTCCTCGCGCGCTCCGATCATCCCGAGGTGGCGGAAGTAGCTACGGACCGCCGCCGCTCTGCGGGCGATCGTCGAAGAGGCGAGGCCGGCGGCTCGCATCTCGGCGATCCAGCGCTCCAGATCCTCGACGGTCGCAGCTCCGACCTCGCCGCCGCGGAAGATCGCGAGTGCCGAGAGATCGCGCTTGTAGGCGTCCACCGTGCGCGGCGAGCGTCGGGCGGCCAGAAAGAGCAGGAAGCGCTCGACGTCGGGATCGGGAGCGGCCACGGGCCGGTCCGATTCGGCGTGACGCCGTGCCCTCCTCTACGAGCGAGGGTGCGAGCGGTCGTAGACGCGGCGAAGGCGGCGTGCGTCGACGTGGCTGTAGATCTGCGTCGTCGAGAGCGACGAATGGCCGAGGAGCTCCTGGATCGTCCGCAGATCGGCTCCTCCCTCGAGCAGGTGGGTCGCGAACGAATGTCGCAGGCGGTGCGGGTTCCTGACGAGGCGCCGCAAGGTGCTCGTGTCGAGCCGCCTTCCGCGCGCGGAGACGAAGAGGGCGTCAACGGCGCCGCGCGCGAGCTTCGGCCGGCCGTCGCGCAGGTAGCGAGCGACCTGGTGTGCCGCCTCCTCGCCCAGCGGGACGACGCGGTCCTTGCCGCCCTTGCCGTGCACGTGCACCGTCTCGCGCTCGAAGTCGACGTCCCCGAGGTCGAGCCCGACGGCCTCGGACGTCCGAAGCCCGCACGAGTAGAGGAGCTCGAGGAGCGCACGGTTGCGGAGCGCGAGCGGAGCGTCGCCCTCCACCAGCTCGAGCAGCGACGCGATCTCCGTCTCCTTCGGTGCTTCGGGGAGACGCTTCGGCCTGCGCGGTGCGAGCGCCGCGTCGGGAACACGAGCCGGACCGAACGTGAAGCGGAGGCAGGCGCGGATCGCTGCGAGACGCCTCGCGATCGAAGCCGGCGCAAGCCGGCGCGGTCCGCGCCCGAGCTCTCCGACGTACTCCGCCAGGACTCGCGTGTCGACGTCGTCCAGATCGAGACCGGCGCGCTCGAGCCAGGCGGCCAGCGAGCGAAGGTCCGAGCCGTAGCTGCGGCGCGTCGCGGGGGAGAGGCCGCCGTGCTCGAGAAAGCGGTCGATCGCCGCATCGGTGCTCACAGGGGTGCTATTCGCGCTCCGGTCCCGCTCGCCTTCGCTCAGCGTGTCCCTCGCGGCCACTTGTCAGGGGCGACGGATCGGCGTATTGTGACCGTATGACAGTTCAGATCCCGTACGCATCCCAGAGCGGGATGCAGAGCTGCTTGACGAGGCGGTCGCCCGCGGGCGCTTCGCCAGCCGGAGCGAAGCGCTGCGCGAGGGCCTCGCGCTCCTGCTTCGCGAGGAGCGCGAGCGCGAGATCGAGGAGTCGTACCGGCGTGGCTACGAGAAGTACCCGCAGGAGGACTGGGTCGGTGAAGTCGGACTCGCTCTTCTTTCCGCGTTGGTCGAAGCGGAGGAGCAAGGTAAGGAGCCTCTCTGAACCGAGGCGATATCCACGATGTCGACCATTCCTGGCGGTCGTCACCCTGCGGTGATCGTCACGCGCGACCGCGCCATCCCACTTCTTCGCAATGTCACCGTTGCCCGCATCACGAGCACAATCCGCGGCATCCCGACCGAAGTACCCGTCGGGAGAGAACAGGGTCTTCGGCGCGAGAGTGTCATCAACTGCGACAACCTCTACACGGTGCCGAAATCGCTAGTGGGAAACCAGCGCGGGATCTCTTGGATTCAGTGCAATCCGCCAGATGGACGTAGCTCTGAAGATCGCCCTCGGCCTCGACTGACCGCCGACAGGCACGCTTACGGGGATGCCCGGCCGCCGCTTCGACCGCTTCGCGCCGACGATCCTCCCGAGCGTCCGGCCGACCCTGCCGTGAGACGCGCGAACTTCCGGCGCATCGTGCGCCTCTTCCGCCCGTACCGGCGCAGGCTCGCCGCGGTCTCCGCGCTCATCGTCTTCTCGGCGGGGATCGGCGTCATCTCGCCGTTCCTGCTGCGCGAGGTTCTCGACGAGGCGATCCCGCAGGAGAACGTCGGGCTGCTGTCCGCGCTCGTCGCGGGCATGGTCGCGATCCCGATCGTGACGGGCGTGCTCGGCGTCTGGCAGACGCTGCTGTCGAACCAGGTCGGCCAGAGCGTGATGCACGACCTGCGCACGCAGGTCTACCGGCACCTCCAGCGCCTCTCGCTGGCGTTCTTCACCCGGACGCGCACGGGTGAGGTGCAGAGCCGGATCGCGAACGACATCGGCGGCATCGAGAACGTCGTCACGTCCACCGCCACCTCCGTCCTCGCCAACGTCACGACGGTTCTCGCCACCGTCGTCGCGATGCTGCTGCTCGACTGGCGCCTTGCAGCCTTCGCGCTCGCGCTGCTGCCGCTCTTCGTGTGGCTGACGAAACGCGTCGGCGAGCAGCGCAAGAAGGTGACGGCCGAGCGCCAGGCCTCGCTCGCGGACGTCTCCTCGATCGTGCAGGAGTCGCTCTCGGTCTCGGGGATCCTGCTCGGGAAGACGATGGGACGCACCGACGACCTGGCCGAGCGCTTCCAGACCGAGTCGGCGCGCCTCGCGGCGCTCGAGGTCCGCAGCCGGATGACCGGCCGCTGGGTGATGGCGGCGATCCAGACGACCTTCGCCGTTATGCCGGCGCTCGTCTATTGGTTCGCCGGCTTCACGATCGCTCAGGGAAGCGCCACGATCACGATCGGGACGCTCGTCGCGTTCACGACGCTGCAGGCGAGGCTCTTCTTCCCCATCGGAAGCCTGCTCGGCGTCCAGCTCGAGGTGCAGAGCTCGCTGGCGCTCTTCGACCGCATCTTCGAGTACCTCGATCACCGCGTCGAGATCGTCGAAGGTGCTCGAGTCCTCGAGCGCCCCCGCGGCGAGGTTCGGCTCGACGGCGTCTGGTTCCGCTACGACGACGCGGCCTGGACGCTCCAGGAGGTGTCCTTCGCGGTGCCGCCGGGGACGAAGACCGCACTCGTCGGCGAGACCGGCTCGGGCAAGACCACCTGCGCCTACCTCGTCGCACGTCTGTACGACGCGACGAAGGGCACGGTCTCGATCGACGGGACCGACGTGCGCGAGCTCACGTTCGAGTCGCTCGCGGCAACGGTCGGCGTCGTCTCGCAGGAGACGTACCTCTTCCACTCGACCGTTCGCGAGAACCTCCGCTTTGCGCAGCCCGACGCGACCGACGAGGAGATCGAGGACGCCGCTCGCGCCGCCCAGATCCACGAGCTGATCGCGACGCTGCCCGAGGGCTACGACACCGTCGTCGGGGAGCGCGGGTACCGCTTCTCGGGCGGCGAGAAGCAGCGGATCGCGATCGCGCGCACGATCCTCCGCAACCCGCCGGTGCTCGTCCTCGACGAGGCAACCTCGTCCCTCGACACGCAGACCGAGCGGCTCGTGCAGGAGGCCCTCGAGCGTCTGTCCGAAGGGCGGACGACGATCGCCATCGCCCACCGGCTCTCGACCGTCCGCGACGCTGACCAGATCGTCGTTCTCGATCGCGGCCGCGTCGTCGAGATCGGGACTTACGGGGAGCTCCTCGCGAGTGGCGGCCGCTTCGCGGAGCTTGCCTCCCGCGACGACGGGCTCGCGCCGCCCGTGCCCGTCGCAGGACTACCATAGGCCGGTCGATGGCAGCTACGCACAGGATCTCCCGCGTGATCGCGACCGTTCCGGGCCGTACCGGGCTCGCCGCGCACGGGATCGAGTCGCGCGGCGACATCTATTGGCGGCCGAGCATCTCGCAGCTCTACACGCACGCTATCGCGCGCCGGCGACGGGCAGATCGCAGAGGGCGGCCCGCTCGTCGTGGATACGGGCGCTCATACCGGGCGCTCTCCCAAGGACAAGTTCATCGTGCGCGAGCCGGGCTCCGAAGACAGGATCTGGTGGAGCGACGTCAACGCCTCGATGACGCTGGCGCACTTCGAGCGCCTGCGTGAGAGGGTCGCCGCTCACCTGGGCGAGGGAGACGTCTACGTCGTCGACGCCTTCGCCGGGGCCGATCCTGCGCATCGGATCTCCGTGCGGATCGTCAGCGGGAGCCCGTGGCACGCACTCTTCGCCAAGACGCTCTTCATCGATCCGTCCCCCGAGGAGCTCGAGAGCTTCGAGCCGGATGCGCTCGTCTTGCACGCCCCGTCCGTGACGGCGACGCCCGACGAGGACGGGACCCGCAGCGGCACGTTCGTCTGCCTGCACCCGACACGCAGGGAGGTCCTGATCGGCGGGACGTTCTATGCCGGCGAGATCAAGAAGTCGATCTTCACGCTCATGAACGACCGGCTGCCGCTCGAAGGCGTGTTCCCGATGCACTGCTCCGCGAACGTGGACGACTCGGGCTCGGTCGCGGTCTTCTTCGGGCTTTCCGGCACCGGCAAGACGACGCTGTCCGCGGATCCCGAGCGGCATCTCATCGGCGACGACGAGCACGGCTGGGGAGACGAGGGCGTGTTCAACTTCGAGGGCGGGTGCTACGCGAAGGTCATCCGGCTCTCGGCCGAGGCCGAGCCCGAGATCTACAGGATGACGCGTACGTTCGGCACCGTGCTCGAGAACGTCGTCGCAGACGAGCGGGGCGTGCTCGACCTCGACGACGACTCGAAGACCGAGAACACGCGCGCCGCCTACAAGCTCGAGCAGATCGCGAACGCCCTGCCCGAGAAGCGCGCCGGACATCCGAGCTCGGTCGTCTTCCTCACCGCCGACGCGTTCGGGATCCTCCCGCCGATCGCGCGCCTGACGCGCGACCAGGCGCTGTACTGGTTTCTCTCCGGCTTCACCGCGAAGCTCGCGGGCACGGAGATCGGCGTGCAGGAGCCGCAGCCGACCTTCTCCGCGTGCTTCGGCGCTCCGTTCCTGCCGCAGCCGCCCGCGGTCTACGCGCGCCTCCTCGGGGAGAAGCTCGACCTGCATCGAGCGCGGGTCTGGCTCGTGAACACGGGGTGGACGGGCGGGCCGTACGGGGAGGGTCACCGAATGCCCATCAAGGCGACGCGCGCGCTGCTCGACGCGGCGCTATCGGGCGACCTCGAGGGGGTGGAGTTTCGGAAGGAGGAGACGTTCGGCGTCGAGGTCCCCGTCGAAGTCCCCGGAGTCGATTCGGCTCTCCTCGACCCGCGCTCCACCTGGGCCGATCCGGATGCCTACGACGCCAAGGCGCGCGAGCTCGCACGCATGTTCCGCGACAACTTCGCGCGCTTCGCGGACGACGTCGGCGAGGATGTTGCTGCCGCCGGCCCACGGGGCTGACCCGACCGTGGTCTCTGAGGCTCCTCTCGAGCAAGCCGGAGACGGGCTCGTACCCGCCGGTAAGGGCTGGTTCGTCCTGAACGCCCGTGAAGCGCGGTGGTTCGAGCGCGGAGGACAAGGGGTCGAGCCGGGTCTCCAGGGCCGGGGCGACTTTCGGCAGCTCGGGATGGGCCTCGACGTGCTCGCGCCGGGGGAGCCGATGGCGATGTACCACTGGGAAACCGATCAGGAGGACTTCCTCGTGCTCTCCGGCGAGGCGTTGCTCGTCATCGAGGGCGAGGAGCGGCCGTTGCGGCAGTGGGACTTCGTGCACTGCCCGCCCGGGACGAAGCACGTGATCGTCGGCGCCGGAGACGGGCCCTGCGTCGTTTTCGCCGTCGGCGCGCTGGAGCATCACACCACGGGGCGCGGGTAGACGGCACCCTGCAGGGAGTCGCGGACTGGGGCGCGTATACGGTGGACGAGGCTGCGCTCCGGCACGGCGCGGGCGTCGAGGAGGAGACGACCGACGCGGAAGTCGCCTACGCTCGCTTCCCGGAGCCTGAGCCGACGAGCTACCGCGACGGCTGGCTCCCGAGTTGATGATGTCTCGCCGCGCGGTGCACAACGGGTCCTTAACGCCGATTCTCACGTTGCTCTCAGAGTTCCCAGGCATATGAGACGGGTGGCGTTCCCACGCCGGCTTCGCTCCCTCGTCGCAGCCGTCGCGCTCGGGTTGTTCTCGGCGTTCGCGCTAGGCGCGGCCGAGGGAGCCCCGGTCGCAGCTCCGGGCTCGCCGGCGGTCGCGCGCTCGCTCGACGGCCGCATCACACCACTTCGGCTGGACCGGCTCGCGCAGGCTGCGATCGAGTGGCGAGGTGGGCCGATCGTCACCTCGACCGGCGAGACGGTGACCGTCTTCGTCTCCGACGCCTTCGCCTCCGAGGTCGTGACTCCGGAGAGCTGGGCCGAGTTTCTCGCCAGGCTCGTGCACGGCTCCGAGCTGTCGTCGCTCGAGACTCGCATCGCACCGCTGTCCGAGGTTCGGCAGATCTGCGGCGCCCGCGCCCTCGGCTGCTACTCGCGCAACCGGGCGATCTCGATCGGCGAGACCCTCCCGGACGGGACGACGGCCGAGGAGGTGATCCGTCACGAGTACGGCCACCACATCGCGCTCTACCGGTCGAACGCACCCTGGCGGGCGATCGACTGGGGCCCGAAGAGGTGGGCGTCGGCCGCGAACATCTGCGCGCGGGTCTCCCGCAAGGAGGCGTTCCCCGGCGACCAGGGCCCGAACTACACCCGGAATCCCGGCGAGGCCTGGGCGGAGGTCTATCGCCTCATGGACGAGCGGAAGGCCGGTGTCGGCACCGCGACCTGGCAGACCGTCGCCCCGAGCTTCTACCCGGACGACGCCGCACTCCAGGCAGCGGAACAGGACGTCATCGCTCCATGGACGACCGGCGAGAAGCTCGTCGTGCGCCGCCAGCTCACGAGGAAGGGCCAGGTCTGGTGGATCCCGGTCTCGACGCCGCTCGACGGCACTCTCTCGGTCACCGTCACCGTGCCGAGGGGCGGCCTGCACGAGGCTGCGCTCGTGGGCCGCAAACCGCCGTACCGTCCTCCAGCGGGCGCAGTGGTCGGGCGCGAGGCAGAGGAGCCTCTCGCGCAGCGTCTGCGGTCAGCGCGCGCTCTACGTGAAGGTGACGCAGAAGGGCACCTTCGGAGGCGTAACGGTCGCCGTCTCGCGTCCCTGACCAACTGACGATTGACCTCGCCGCTCGCGCCCAGCGTAGGGTGGTCGCGATATCGACCCTCGAAGACGGGAGGCCGTCATGAAGGGAAGGGGTTTGCGACCGAGCCCTGCGCTCGTGGTCGCGATCATCGCGTTGTTCGTCGCGCTCGGGGGCACTGCGGGCGCCGTGATGACGCAGGTGCCACTCGCGAAGCGGGCGCTCGTGGCCGACAACGCGAAGAAGCTCGGCGGCAGAACGCTCGCGCAGGTTTCTGCCGCTCCCGGTCCGGCGAGCACCGCCGCCGGCCTCGTGGCCGTGAAGACCTCGACTACGACGATCGCGGCCGGTGGTCAGGGCGAGTTCACGATCGCGTGCGACGCGGGTCAGAAGGTCGTGGGCGGGGGGTTCGCGTCGGACGGCGACGTCTTCAACCTCGACTCGCACCCCGCGAACGACTCGACCTGGCGCCTGTACCTGATCAACGGCTCGAGCTCGGCGGCAGCGCAGGTCACGCTGTTCGCTACCTGCGTTCGGTAGGCATTCGCAAGCGCGGTGACAGACACCGGCACGTGTCCCGGTGTCTGTCACCGGCTTCGGAACGTCGCCGCCCGAGCTCTTCATGATTGGTCTGTAGGGTTGCGGCGCGTCCTGACCACGATTCCGGAGGCCGTCGGATGACTCGATCGCCAGCGCCCGCCCGCGCTCTCGCGGCCGCATCGCTCCTTCTCCTCGGTCTCGCCGGCCTCTCCGGAGCAGCGACGACCGCCACAGCCGAGCGAGGGCTGTCCTCGCGTGCGTCCGCGCTCACGCTCACGGCGTCGACGTTCCCGAACGTCGCGTCGCGAGCCTCCGCGACGTGGTGCGGCACGCCTTCCGAAGTCGATGCGCGGCCGAATGCCGTAGCCGGTCACCCGGTGCACTGGGTGTACGCGATTCCCTCCGACGGCCAGGACCGGCTTGCGAGCTTCGGCAGCGTGATGCAGACCGACGCGGAGCTCATCGACTCCTGGTGGCGGAGCCAGGACGCAACCAGGGCGCCGAGGGGCGATCTGGCGCGCTTCTCGTGCGGGCTCCAGCTCGACATCTCCTCGGTCCGGCTTCCGCAGTCAGGCGCACAGCTCGCCTCCGCGGAGACCCCGTTCGACCTGATCGTGGGCGCGCTTGTCCCGCGGGGATTCGGTTCGTCGGCGACGAAGTACGTCGTCTACTACGACGGCCCCGTCGGCGACACGAACATCTGCGGCGTGGGCGCCGGGAGCCCGAACGGGCTCGGGATCGCGACCGTAAATCTCCAGTCGTGTGCCGGGATCGCGACGTCGTTCGTCGCTGCCCACGAGCTGCTGCACGCGATGGGGGCGGTCCCGAACGGCGCGCCGCACAACTGTCCCCCGCCGGACGACGGGCACACATGCGACACGCCGAGCGACGTGATGTATCCGAGCGCCGACGAAACTCCGCTCTCGGCGCTGACGCTCGATCCGGGGCGCGACGACTACTACGGCCACTCCGGCGGTTGGACGGACATACAGGACTCGCGCTGGCTCGTCCAGCTCGACCGCCAGGCGCAGCTCGCCCTGACGATCGCGGGCCCGGGGAGGGTGGTCGCCGACATCCCGGGGCTCGACTGCTCCCAGAGCTGCTCGACCACGTGGAACAACGGCACGCCGCTGGTGCTCACTCCGGCACCGAACCCCGGCGCCAAGCTCGTTCGCTGGAGCGGTGCGTGCGCCGGAAGGTCGCAGTGCGCTCTCACGGTCGCTCAGGGCTCCGTGGCGAGCGCGCTCTTCGCCCCGGTGACCTATCGGCTGAGCGTGCGCGTCTCCGGGCGGGGAGCCGTCCGCAGCGCGAGCAGCGCGATCGCCTGCCCGGGCCGGTGCACGTCGGCCGTCGCGTCGCACACGGCGTTCCGGCTGACCGCGACGCCCGGGAAGGGCTGGAGACTCAAGACGTGGACCGGGGCTTGCCGAGGAAAAGGGCGCGTCTGCACGCTCCCGATGACCGCGAACACGAGCACGCGCGCCGTTTTCGTCCGCCGTCTGAGCTCCGACTGCTGCTGCATCGACGCCGCGGGGGCATCAGGTAGCGTCCGAAGAGATGGACGCCACCCACGACGTGGTCGTGATCGGTGCCGGCTGCGCTGGAATGCGGGCGGCGATCGAGGCCTTCGACAGCGGTGCCGACGTGGCCATGGTCTCGAAGATCCACCCCGTCCGCAGCCACTCCGGGGCGGCGGAGGGAGGCATCAACGCAGCGCTCGGTAACGCCTCCGAGGACGATCCCGTCAAGCACGCCTACGACACCGTGAAGGGGTCGGACTACCTCGGCGACCAGGACGCGATCGAGATTCTCTGCAACGAGGCGCCCGGCGACGTGTACGAGCTCGAGCACTGGGGGGCGGTCTTCTCGCGCACGCCCGACGGCCGCATCGCTCAGCGTCCGTTCGGGGCCGCGGGCGAGCCCCGCACCGCGTACGCCGCCGACATCACGGGTCATGTCCTGATCCACGTCCTCTACGAGCAGGTGATGAAGCGCGACATCCTCACCTACGAGGAGTACTTCGCCTGGAAGCTCGTGATCGAGGACGGGCGCTGCCAGGGCGTGATCGCATGGGATCTCCTGAACGGCGGCCTCAAGTCGATCGGCGCGAAGACCGTGATCCTGGCAACGGGCGGCGCGGGCCGGCTCTACACCGGGACGACGAATGCGTATGCGTGCACCGGCGACGGAATGGCCCTCGCGCTCCGGGTGGGAGTTCCGCTCAAGGACATGGAGATGATGCAGTTCCACCCGACGACGCTCTCTCCCACCGGGGTGCTCATCACCGAGGGTTGCCGCGGCGAGGGCGCGTACCTGCTGAACAAGGACGGCGAGCGCTTCCTCGTCCGGTACGCGCCGAACGCGATGGAGCTCGCGTCGCGCGACGTCATCTCTCGCGCGGAGCAGACGGAGATCGACGAGGGGCGCGGCCTGGACGGAAACGTCCTCCTCGACCTCCGTCACCTCGGAGCCGAGAGGATCCTCGAGCGCCTCCACGGAACGCGCGAGCTGTCGATGACGTTCGCCGGCGTCGACCCCATCTACGAGCCGATTCCAGTGCGTCCGGGCGCCCACTACCACATGGGCGGCGTGGACACGGACGTCTGGGGCCAGACGGGGCTCGAGGGCCTCTACGCCGCCGGCGAGGTGGCGTGCGTGTCCGTCCACGGTGCCAACCGCTTGGGTGGTAACGCGCTCATGGAGACGATCACGTACGGGAAGCGCGCCGGTCGCCATGCCGCCGAGTGGGCGCTCGCGAACACGACGATCGACGTGCCCGCCTCCGTCGAGGCCGATGCCGAGCGCGAGCTCAAGGTGCTCCTCGACCGAAGCGCCGGCGAGCGGCCCTGGAGGATCCGCGACGAGCTGGCCCGCACGATGCACGAGAACTTCGGCGTCTTCCGGCGCGAGGACCAGATGCTGGAGCAGGGGAACGTCGTCCGCGGTCTCCGCGAGCGCTACGAGCGGGTCGTCGTGGAGGACAAGGGTGACGTCTTCAACACGGACCTCACGCAGGCGCTCGAGCTCGGCTTCCTCCTCGAGCTCGCGGAATGCATGGTCGTCTGCGGGCTTGCGCGGAAGGAAAGCCGGGGGGCGCACGCACGCCCGTACGATTATCCGGAGCGCGACGACGAGAGCTTCCTCCGGCACACGCTCGTGTCGTGGGAGGACGGTGCCCCGACGCTCGACTGGAGGCCGGTGACGATGACGAAGTGGCAGCCCGAGGAGCGCAAGTATTAAGTGCTGACTCCACCCGCACTCGACGCCCGCTGGCGGCTGCAAAGCGGCGCCATGCGTCGTCCTCAGTCGCGCCCGTACCTTTCAGGTACGAACGCTCCCTGCGTCCTAGCCTGGCTTGCTTTTCGCTCGCCATCGGACATCGATTGCGAGCGGAGGCAGCACGCTGATGCAGGTCGCGCTGAAGATCTGGCGGTTCGACGCGGTCGGGGGAGCGCAAGCTCGTCGACTACGAGATCGACGCACCGGAGTGGGTGACGCTGCTCGACGTCCTCGACCTCATCAAGGACCAGGTCGACGGGACGCTCGCGTATCGCAAGAGCTGCCGGATGATGATCTGCGGCTCGTGCGGGATGCGCATGGACGGCGCCGCCGTCCTCGCCTGCAAGACGCGGATGTACGACATCGCCCAGTCCGGGCACATCCCGGTGATCTCCGCGATGGGGAACATGCCGATCGTCAAGGACCTCGTCACGGACATGCAGCCCTTCTGGGGAAAGATCCGCGCGATGTCTCCGTGGCTGCAGCCCGGCTACCAGGACCCGGGCGAGAAGGAGTTCGTCGTGTCCGAGGAGCAGATGGACCCGATTCACAAGGAGTCGCTCTGCATCATGTGCGGCTGCTGCGTCTCCGAGTGCAACTCGATGGAGTCCGATCCGGAGTTCCTCGGCCCGGCGGCGCTCGCGAAGGGCATGCGCTTCGTCGGCGACCCGCGCGACCACGCGACGGTCGAGCGGCTCCAGGAGTACTCGGGCCAGCACGGGATCTGGGACTGCACCCGCTGCTACTTCTGCCAGGAGCGTTGTCCGAAGGGCGTCGACCCCCGTGACGCGATCGCGAAGCTCGGCGCGGAGGCGATGAAGGAGGGGATCGACTCCGACATGGGAGCGAAGCACGCGAAGTGGTTCGTCACCTCGTCCAAGACGACGGGCTGGCTGCGCGAGACGGAGCTCGTCCCCAAGACGCAGGGCGTCGCTCGCTCGCTCAAGGAGGTGAAGTTCGCGATGGGTCTCCTGAAGCATGGGAAGGTGCCGCCGCCGATCCCGCCCCACGTGGCCAAGGACGTCGACGAGGCCCGCGCGCTCTTCGACCTCGTCTCCCAGCAGGGGCGAGGCGGCGCGGCAGGGATCGTGCAGGGCGAGCACGCGCTCGAGCGACTCGAGTTCGAGCAGGGGGGAACCCGGATCGCGACCCGTTCGGCGAAGGGTCGTTCCCGGAGCCGTTCCTGCCCGGGCAAGGGAAAGGCGAGGAGGACGCCGGGTCGTGAGGACCGTCGCGTACTACAAGGGCTGCCTCGCGTCGCTCAGCGCGAAGGAGCTCGACATCTCGACCCAGGCGCTCGCGCCGAAGGTCGGGCTCGAGCTGGTGGAGCTCGAGCGCGTCACGTGTTGCGGCGCCGGCGACATCCACGAGGCGGAGCCCGACTACTACCTCCACCTGAACGCGCGGATCCTGGCCTACGCGGAGGAGACGGGGTCGGACACGTTGATGACGGTCTGCAACGTCTGCACGCTCAACCTCCGGCAGGCGAACTTCCAGCTCAAAGGCGACGCAGCGCTCCTCGAGCGCGTGAACGCGAACCTCGTTTCGGTCGGCGCGCCCGCCTACTCGGGCAGCGTCGACGTCCAGCACTTCCTCTGGCTCGTCTCGGCCGGCGAGGGGTACGAGCTGCTGCAGCAGGCCGCGCACAAGGGGCTCAAGGGGCTCAAGATCGCGCCCTTCTACGGTTGCCAGATCCTGCGCCCCTCGAAGCTCCTCGGGTTCGAGGACCCGGACAAGCCTTCTTCGCTCGAGCGCATCATCGAGGCGTGCGGCGGCGAGGCGATCGACTATCCCGCGAAGATCAAGTGCTGCGGGTTCCCGATCATCCAGGCGCGGGAGGACGTTGCTCTCGGCGAGCTGATCCAGCCGATCGAGCAGGCCTCGGAAGCGGGAGCCGACGCGATCGTGACCCCGTGCCCGCTCTGCCATCTCTCACTCGACGCGTGGCAGTCGAAGCTCCGCGAGCAGACGGGCAGGGACTTCCGCATGCCGATCCTGCACCTCTCGCAGCTCATCGGCGTCGCAGCCGGACTCGACGACTCCGAGCTCAAGTTCAAGCGGCACGTCGTCTCCGTCGCGCCCGTCGTCGAGAAGCTATCCGTCTGATCGGCCTCCCCCGCGTCGCAACAGGGGGCCAAGAGCCAAGTGACAATTTGTCACTTGGCGATGGGGATCGTGACTCGGGAACCGATGAGTCGATGAGCAGGTGATGTGGCTGGCTCGGCGGTCTTCTCGTGGCTCGCGCTTGCTTGCGCTCGCCTGGGGGTGGTTCGAGGCAGGGTGGCTGCGACGCCGCGTCCTCGAGGTGGAGCTCTCGGGGATCCCTGCGGCCTTCGACGGCGTCCGGATCGCGCATCTGTCCGATTTCCACCTCGGCGTCCCGTCGCGCGGCCAGAGGGCCGTGCGCGAGGCCGTCGAGTGGGTTGCCCGGCGAAAGCCTGACCTGGTCTTCGTCACGGGCGACCTCGTCTCTCGGAGGGCGGGACTTCCGCGGCTCCTCGAGCTCCTCGCCGAGCTGCCGGCCTCTTTCGTCGTCCTCGGGAACCACGACTTTGCCGCGAGCCGCGATCCCTTCTCCCAGAAGATCGACGAGGACGACCTGGACGCGATTCCAGGTGTGACCCTGCTCTCGGACGAGGCAGCCGAGGTCGAGCTGCGAGGCAGGCGCGTGCAGGTGGTCGGCGTCGATCCGAGAACCTACGCGACTCGAGACGCCGCGCCGGAGTCGCTCGTGCGCTCGGAGGCGGATCTCCGGATCCTCCTGTGCCACTTCCCCGGCATCGCGAAGCGGCTGCCGCACGACGCGTTTCACCTCGTGCTCGCCGGGCATCTCCACGCGGGGCAGATCGTCCTGCCGCTCCCCGCCGGGAAGCTTCGTCTTGCGCACCTGGGCGCGCGAGACGTCGAGGGTCTCCACCGCTACGGCGACACCGTGCTGCACGTCTCGCCCGGCCTCGGCACCACGTTCGTGCCCTTCCGGTTCTTCGCCCGGCCGGAGGTCACGGAGCTGGTTGTACGATCGGCGTGATGACCTCACGCCTTGCCGGGCTCACGGGCGCGACCCTCGAGACGGCTCCGTCGGTGTGTCAGACCTGTGTCTGGTGGCAGACGCGTGGCAACCGGGAACCCGACAAGCGGCGCTGGATGGAGCGCGCCGAGGACGAGTGGGGAGCGTGGGGGACGATCTACCGTGACGACGACGGCCGCGTGCTCGGCTCGATGCAGTACGGCCCGGCGCACCTCTTCCCGCGCGCGGCCGACCTCCCCGCAGGGCCGCCCTCCGATGACGCCGTCCTCGTCACCTGCGCGTATCTCCTCTCGGACTCGCAGCCCTGGGTCGAGCAGTCGCTCTTCCTCGCCGCGAT
This sequence comes from uncultured Actinomycetes bacterium, assembly GCA_963746435.1. Taxonomy (GTDB): domain Bacteria; phylum Actinomycetota; class Thermoleophilia; order Gaiellales; family Gaiellaceae; genus GMQP-bins7. The sequence goes on along the minus strand of CAVVAZ010000006.1, from coordinate 119,688 downwards.
CGGCGAAGCTCGCGACAAGGGAGCGCGCGCGCTCGAGGCCTTCGCGTACCGCTATCGCGAGGGCACGACGCCCGCGCGAGCGTTTCCTCGTGCACCGCACCGTCTTCCCGCAGGACTTCCTCGCCGACTTCGGGTTCCTCACCGTCCGCTCCGTCGGGCGCATCGAGCTCGCGCGCCTCGAGCTCGGCGGCCTCCAGCCGGTTGCGGAGGGAACACGGGAGAAGGTGCTGAGCGTGGTGCGGGAGGCCTTCCAGCCCGCCCCGGCCCCTTTGCCCCCGACAGGAGGCTAATCCGGCCCGCCCGTTCGGGCAGGCCGCCCGCCAACATCCGCTCATATGATGGGCGTGGACAACTCGCTCGCACTCGGCGGGCGATGCGCAACGCGCTCGTACGCGGCTCCGAGCACGAGTACGACCTACGCGGCGACAAGGAGGAAGAGCGGTGAAGGTACTTCGGCTCCGTGCCGACCATCTCCAATGGCTCGAGTCCGACGGAGAGGTCGTCGCTCTCGACGAGAGCTCACTCGTCTACCTGAACGCAAACCCGAGCGGTGCTTTGCTCTGGCGCGCACTCGCAGACGGCGCGAGGCGCGACGAGCTCGTCGGGAGGCTCGTCGAGGCATTCGACGTCGACGACGGAACGGCGGGGAGAGACGTCGATCGCTTTCTCGCGGATCTCGAGTCGCGTGGCCTTCTCGGGCGCTGAGATGCGGAGATTGCCGACAGCCCGAGAGCTGCGCGCCGCGCTCTGGGCGCTCCGTGCCGTCCGACCGTGCACGGCGCCAGCTCCGGCGCCGCGGATACGACGGGCTTACGCTTCCAGACGTTCCCCGAGTGCCTGAGTCTTCCTCACGCGGCGTATACGCTGTCCTGCGCCGTTTGCCCTCGACGTGCCTCGAGCGGGCAGTCGTTCTCCAGCGCTGGCGAGCCGCGCACGGCGACCCGCGCGAGGTCGTCGTCGGCGTCAGCGGCACCCGGGAGCGGTTCCGTGCTCACGCCTGGCTGGACGACGAGCCGCCCGCTGCCGAGCCCGGAGCGTTCCGAGAGCTCGTGCGCCTACGCCCGTGAGCCGACTACCCGCGGGCTCCGGGCTCTCGCCGCTAGAGACTGGATCGGGCCTCGTGTTCGGAGCGGAGCCAGCCGATGACGCGATTGCGCTGCCCTTCGAGACGCCGCTCGCGGCGCTCGAGGCGGCCGTGCTCCCGGCGCTTGAACGGCCGCCGTGTCTCGTTAGCTTCTCGGGGGGTCGGGACTCTTCCTGTGTGCTCGCCGTGGCGGTGAATGTCGCCCGCCGGGAGGGGCTTCAGCTCCCTGTACCAGCGACCCATCGGTTTCGCGGCGCGACGGAAGCGGACGAGTCGGAGTGGCAGGAGCGCGTAGTCTCTGCCCTGCGTCTCGCGGACTGGGTCCGGCTGGAGCAGGGCGACGAGCTCGACGTCGTGGGGTCAGTAGCGGAGAGAGTGCTCGCAGCGCACGGGCTGCTGTGGCCGTTCAACGTCCACTTCCATCTCCCCTTGCTGGAAGAGGCCCGTGGTGGCGCGCTGCTGACCGGAATCGGCGGCGACGAGATCTTCGGGTTGACGTCCTGGGATCGCGTCAACGCCGTGCTCGCGCGAGTCGTCCGGCCGAAGCCGAAGGACGTCCTCCGGGCCTCCTTCGCCGTCACACCGCCTGCCGTTCGCCGCAGGATCTTGCGACGTCGGTTCCCGCAGGCGCTTCCCTGGCTCCGCCCACGAGCTCGGCGGGCAGTTGCCGACGCGTGGGCCGCACAGGCTGCACTCGAGCCGCGCCGCTATACCGGCCGCGCCGCCTGGTGGCGGCGTTTGCGCGCTACTCGGGTCGGTCTGGCAAGTCTCGCCGTGCTCGCAAGCGATGAGGATGTGCTCCTCGTCCATGCGCTCGCGGACGCGTCGCTGGCCGATGCGATTGCCCGGACGCCGGCTCTGGTGCACGCGGACCGTGCCGGCCGGATGCGCGCGCTAGTGGGCAGCCTGCTCGCGGATGCCGTCTACGAGCGGCGCTCGAAGGCGAGCTTCGACCGTGTGTTCTGGGGCGTGCACTCACGCGAGCTCGCCCGCGAGTGGCGTGGAGAAGGGATCGACCCGAATGTGGTCGACGCAGAGGCACTCCGGTCTGTGTGGGCGCAGGAAGTTCCCCCTCCCCAGACGTATACGCTCCTTCAGTCCGTGTGGCTCGCCCGGGCTACGGAAGCGAGGTCAGGAGGAGCTCGACCGCCTGCTCCAGCGACGACCAGCGGCGAGGACGTCGGAGCTCGAACCCCGGCAGAGCGGAAAGCCTGAGCAGCGCTCCCGGGTCGCGTGGAGCAAGTCGAACGGCGCGCTGGGCGGCAAGACGGCGGAGACGAGGGCCGGCCGCGACCGGCTCGAGCGCGAGTTCGTCGCCCCACACGAGGAAGACCCAGCCGCGGAGTGGGAGCCTGCCCTCGATCGCGTCGAGGGTCAGCCGCCAGCGCTCGCGTGCGCCGACGATGCCGAGGCTCTCTCCGATGCCGAGGATACGCGCCGGCTCTTCCCGAAGGTCGATCGCGCGCGGGCCGGCGAACGCGGCACCTTCGTCCAGGACGAGGACGTCGTCGCAGACGATCGGGACTCCCTCGATCGCAAGACGGGCGAGGGTCGTGCTCTTGCCGCCCTCGCGCTTGGCTAGGAGACCCCAGACCCCTCCCTTTGTGAGAAACGAGCCGGCATGCAGGGTCTCACGGCCGTGCCAGTGTGAGACGATCGCAGCAACCGGTGCAAGGTAGGGGTGCACGAGCTCGTCTGGGCTCGGCTCATGCGGTAGCGTGAAGACAGCCTCTCCCTGGCGACGGTCGATCACCACAGCCCCGCCGTTGTGGAATCGCACGACGCCGTTGTCGTCGTCCACCTGGTCCTCGGGTACGATCGCGCGCCCGCGCTCGACGCTTATCTCCAGCCGAGGCCACGTGGGGTCGGCGGGGACGAGCAGAGGGGCGATTCCATCGATGCCTCCGATTCGGAGACCGTACGCGCCGAGGTGATCTTGGTTTGCAGCGTCGAGTGGCCGGGCCATCGTCGGCGACTGTACTGGTGCGCGCCCCGAGCAGTTTCGAGCCGCTTGCTGGCCCGCATCGCTCGCCGTGTGGCTAGTTGTCAAACGGCCTTCTCATAACTATCGTCCCTGTGCGATCTCATTCTTTTGTCACGGGAGGAGCAAGGTGGAGAAGAAGAACGGATTGAAGCCGGCATACGAGGCGCCGGTGGTCGTCGAGCTCGGTTCGCTTTACGACTTGACGCTTTGGGAGCCGTGCAACAAGGATCTCGGCGGCTCGGACGGCTTCACGTTCCAGCAGCAGCAAGTCGTCTGCGTCTCAGCGTAGCCCGTCTCTCTGCGCGGCCTAGCCGGATTCCGGCTCTCCGCGGGTAAGCGTGGCTCTGACGTCGTGACGGAACGCCGGCGACGATGTTGCCGGCCGGCCTGTCACGTATGACGACCGCGCCTGCGCCGGCGATCGCGGCGGCGCGCCGATGCGCACGCCTCCGAGGACGATAGCGCCCGACCCGACGAAGCGCCGCGCTCGGGCGACCTTGTGTCGCGCCGTGCCGGCCCTCCCGCGCTTCAGCAGCTGCTCGCAGAGCTGCCCTCCTGCGTGATCGTCCTCGGGAATCACGACCTCGCGTCGAGCCGCGATTCGTTCTCGCAGCGGGTCGACGCCGACGACCTGGGCGTGGATTCCGGTGTGACGCTGCCCTCCGACGAGGCTGCCGCCCTCGATCTGCGCGGCCGGCAGGTCCACGTGGTCGGCGTCGACCCAAGGAGCTCGAGGCGTTCGCGAACCGCTACCGCGAGGGAGTGCCCGCGGCCGAGCGATTCCTCGTGCACCGGACGATCTTCCCGCGTGACTTCCTCGCCGACTTCGGCTTCCGCACGGTTCGCTCCGTCGGCCGGAGCGAGAAGGTGCTGAACGTGGTGCGGGACGCCTTCCAGCCCGCCCCGGCCCCATTGCCCCCGACAGGAGGCTAATCCGGCCCGCCCGTTCGGGCAGGCCGCCCGCCAACCTCCGCTCATATGATGGGGTGATGCTGGCCGGACCCGCGACGGTCGCAGACATCGGACCGTTTGCGTGCGTCCGCATCAGGGCAATTCTCGACGGTGCTGACGGCTTCTGAGGTGCAGGCGCCGACCACGCACGTCGGCGACGAGCCGGTCGACAACCGTCTGTGGAAACAGGTCGGCCGCTTGATCGACCGCGCACGGTCTCCGGCTGACCTGCGCGCGCACAGGCTGCACGCGCTCGCGGCGTGGCGGTGGCACGAACAGGGGCGCCTAGTGCCCTCGGACTTCACGCAGAAAGCTCATTCCGCCAAGGTGGCGTCCCTGCTTGCTCCCCTCCTCCTCTCGCACGTGCGAGCGGCGTGTGATGGTCCAATCTTGGTCTTCAAGGGACCAGAGGCCGCTGCACGCTATCCGTCCCGCTCGATGCGTCCCTTCGGAGACCTCGATCTTCTCGTACGTAAGCCGAGACTCGTCCAGCGTGCACTGGTCTCGGCCGGATTCGTCGAGGTCGGAGACGAGGAGATCTATCGCGACATCCATCACCTTCGGCCGCTGTATCTCGAGGGATTCCCGCTTGTCTTGGAAATCCACGCTCGTCCGAAGTGGCCGGAGGGCATCCCGGTCGTCGATCTCGAGGAGTTGTTCGATGCTGCTGTCCCATCCTCTGTCCCCGTCGAGGGCGTCTCGGCGCCACCTCCGGCTCAACACGCCTTGCTTCTGGCGGCTCACGCGTGGGCACACGCGCCGCTTGCGCGCCTCTTTCACCTCGTCGATGTCGCCGCCGTTCGGCAGGAAGCCTGCACGGGACGAGATCCGCACGATCGCGACTGAATGGGGTCTTCGGCGCGTCTGGGAAACGACCTCTGCTGCGATCGACGACGCTCTCCAGGATCGTCGAAGCGTCATGGCCGTCGCGCACGTGGGCTCGACATCTCCGCGACGTGCGGGAGCAGACCGTCTTCGAGAACCACCTCGGGCGCTGGCTGTCCAGCCTCTCGGCACTACCGGCCTGGCGCTGGAGTACGGAAAGGGCTTGACGCCGTAGCGCGGGACATCCGTCCTGCGCGGGAGGAGACCTGGGGTGACAAATGGTTTCGAAGTCGACGCGCAGTAGCAAACGCCGGATCGCCGCGGTCGCGGCACGAGGTCGAGGTCGAACGAGCGCTTTCGCGGCGTCGCGTGACGGCAGGGAGAAGTGCTCAAAACAGCGGGCCCATGGACGACGAAGCATGACGGAGCTTCGCCTGCGGGCTGTCAAGCTCGAATGGGTCGAGACGGACGGTCAGATCATCGCGCTCGACGAGACTAACCTCGTCTACATGAGCGCAAACGAATCGGGTGCGTTCTTATGGCAACAGCTGGCAGCCGGAACGACCCGCGAGCAGCTCGTTGACCGACTCGCGGAGACATTCGGGATCGATGCACAAGCCGCTGCAAGAGATGTCGACGACTTTCTTTCGCAGCTTGACGAGCGCGAGTTGCTGGAGCACTGATGGCGATGGGTGATCGGATCTTCGTGGACTCGTCGCACGTGCTCCCATATGACTGCTGAGCACCTCGCGACGAGCGAAGCGGAGCTTGATGTCGACGGTGCAAGCGGCGTTTACGGCCTTCGACTGGTCGGCGTCGCCAAAGCCCGCCATCTGCTCGTCGAGGGAGACGATGACTGGCCTCGTCTTCGGCTCGTCTCGTCGGTGGGCAGCTCGCAGCCGATTCGGGAAGAAGTGACGAATGCCCGAGCGAGCCTCAACCTGAAGACCGGCGGTCATCTTTCGATCGACCGGGCGCGCGGGATCGCCCACTTCGTTGCGCGGCGTCGGCTGACGGACGAGGAGATGATTCATCCGTACCTCGCTCCGGCTGCCGCCGTCATGGCGCATTGGCTACGACGGCAATGCTTCCACGCCGGCGCCTTCGTATCCGGCGGGGGAGTCTGGGCCCTGGCAGGAGATCGCGAAGCGGGAAAGAGCTCATTGCTCGCTTGGCTCGCGCTTCGCGGGCATGCGGTGGTGACCGACGACATTACAGTGATCGACAACATGCGTGCGTTCGCCGGCCCGCGCTCCATCGACCTTCGATCCGAGTCGGCCGCTCACTTGGGCGCGGGACGTGAGCTCGGCGTGGTCGGAGCTCGAGCCAGATGGCGTTTGGGCTTGCCGCAGATAGGAAGCTCTTTGGCGTTCCGCGGATGGATATATCTTTCCTGGGGAGACTGGTCTGGAAGTCGAGGCACTCGGAGCGTCCGAACGCCTCGTGCGCCTGCTTCGGCAGCGGACACTCCGGTTGGCTCCGACCGATCCGGCCGCCCATCTTCCCTTGGCGGCCCTCCCGGCCTGGGAGCTTCGCCGCCCTCGCGACTGGCGGTCGTGGACGCGGTCGGAGAGCGACTACTCGAGCTTACGACCGCTTCCTGAGCGTATGACCGCCACTGGCGCTGGGATCGTGACCAACGGGCTCTAACGCCCACAGAGATCGCAAGCTCCGTCCTCTTCGGGCGAGACGAAGACCTCGGGCCGCTTTCCCGGAGCGACGACGTCGGTGCCGTGGCGGCACTTGAACGTTCCCTCGTGCGCGCTCTTCTCCGACCGCCTTGCCTCGTCAGCTTTTCGGGGGGGCGCGACTCGTCGGCACTCCTCGCCCTCGCGATCCGCACCGCGCAGCGCGAGGGCCTGCCAGAGCCTGTACCCATCACCGCGCGCTACGCCCGCCTCGAGGAAACTCAGGAAGAGGACTGGCAGCAGATCGTGATCAAGCACCTCGGGTTGACCGAGTGGGTGCGGCTCGAATTCACAGACGACGGGGATCTCATCGGACCCACGGCATGCCGCCTGATGCAGATGCACGGGCTCCAGTACCCGTACAACCTCCACCTCCAGGCACCGTTGATCGAGAAAGCCAGGGGAGGATCGTTCGTGACAGGGCTCGGCGGCGACGAAGCCCTGACACCTGGCTCACGGGCCCTTGCCGTCATCACGTTGACCGTTCGGCCGGTCCCACGCGACCTGTTGCGGATCGCGGCCGCCATCGCGCCGCGACCCGTGCGGAGGGCCGTGCTCGCCAGAAGGCTCACTCTCTCCGTTTCCGTGGCTTCGCCCGCACGCCAACCACGCGCTCGGTCTCCACTGGCTCGACGACAGGCTTCGGTTTCCCCTTCGCTGGGACACCAGATTGCGGGAGTGGCGGCGGTCGCGATACGTCCAGACGACCATGCGAGAAACGACCAGGTTGGCGCGGGAGTTGGACGTTGAGACGATCCACCCGTTCGCCGAACCGGACTTCGTCTCGGCGTTCGCAGCAGAGGGAGGAATCCGCGGCTTTGCCTCACGTTCCGCTGCGATGGAGGCTCTGTTCGGCGAGGTTCTTCCACGAGACGTCAGAAGACGTTCGACGAAGGCGTCCTTCGACAGCGTGCTCTGGAATCGCTACACGCGTGCCTTCGTCGAGGGGCTGAACCAAGACGATCTGGACGCCGCTCTGCACGTACTCGGACTCGAGTCGATCGTAGATCGCCCGGCGCTTGCCGCTCACTGGTCGGCGCCGGCTCCCTTGGCCAACAGCTTCCTGCTGCTGCAGGCGTGCTGGCTCGCCCTCAGCGGCTGAAGCATCATCCGCCGAGGGGCTCTCGTTCGCGTCAGATCTCGCCGCGAACTGTGAACGTACTCAGATGGTGCTTACGCCGAGCAGGTGGCCAGGTTCGCCTGACCCTGGATGTAATCGGCCGGGCCGGTTTGCTTGAACGTGTCACGAGGATTGTTCCATCGACACGGATCGTTTCCGTCGTTACCGCTTGCGAACGTCAGCTCGGCAACGCTTCCCAGAACCAATAGATGAGGCCTCTCGTACTCCGCAGTCACTTTCATTTTTACCCTTCCCCCAGTTGAACAAGCGCACGTTAAGGCGCGTCCAAGCGGGCGTCAAGCGGATCGCTGGCTCGGGCGTCGCGTGTGTGGCTCTCATCGTCCCGCCGCCGCCCTCCGCCATCCTCGGCGAGATAGGCGGCGGCCTGCAAATTGAAGAGCTCCGCGTAGTGCCCCCCGAGGGCGACGAGCTCAGCATGGCTGCCGTGCTCCGTGATCCGCCCCTCCTCGAGGACGTAGATGCGGTCAGCGGAGCGGACGCTGGAGAACCGGTGCGAGATCAGCAGCACGGAGCGTCCCTCGGACAGCTGCCTCATCTGGGCGAACAGGTCTCGCTCCGCACGGGGATCGAGTGACGCTGTGGGCTCGTCGAGCACGAGCAGGCTGCCGCCGCGGAAGAATGCCCGCGCAAGCGCCAGCCGCTGCCATTGTCCCACGGACAGCTCATGCCCTCCGTGGAACTGTAGGCCGAGCCGCGTGAGGTAGCCGTCTGGAAGGCTCGAAATGAAACTTTCCGCCCCTGCCTGACGAGCCGCGGCGGCCGCCGCCTCGAGTTCCGGGGGCTTCTCGACTCGCCCGAAGACGATGTTGTCGAGCGCAGAGAGGTGGTACTGGATGTAGTCCTGGAAGAGCACCGTTATCTGCGACCGGATCTCGCCGGGCGAGAGCCCAGCGGTGTCTACGCCGTTCCACAGAATCCGCCCCGAGTGCGGGCGGTAGAGCTCGCAGATCAGCTTGACCAGCGTGGTCTTTCCGGATCCGTTCTCGCCGACGAGCGCGACGATCTCGCCAGGCTCGATTGCGAGCGACACGTCCTCGAGCGCGGGGCGCGAAGTGCCCGGATAGGTGAATGAGACTGCCTCGACGACGACTCGAGTGGGCGCAGGCACATCTCGTGTCTTATCGTGTCCCGTCGGCTGGCTCGTGGCTCGCTTCTCGGGCTGCGGCGCCAGCTGGAGAAATGCCTGGTAGTCGTCGATGAACATTCCCGATTCGATGAGCTTGCCGATGCTCCCTGTGATGATTGGCAGGCGGCTGCCGAGTTGCTGCATTGCTACCCCGGCCGTGAGCGCTGTCGCGACGTCGATCCGCCCGTCGACGAGTAGCACGACGAGCGCGCCCAGTGCGAGAGCGGTACCGGCGGCGCTCGCCAGGGTTGCCAGGAGCGTCACCTTGAGACGGCCTCGGAGAAAGATACGGAGCTGCCGGAGGCGACGGTCCGTCAATTCCTCGTACCGTCCGCGCAGGTACGAGCCGAGGCCGAAGAGCCTGACCTCTTTCGCCGCATCTCTCTCCGTGAGCAGATCGACCACGTATGCACGCTCACGACTTTCCGGGGTCATTGCATACTCGAATGCGTAGCTCTCCCGGCTGTTGTGGATCGCGGCGAGGAGGCCGGGCACCGCAGCGAGCACGATGAAGAACAGAAGCAGGGGCTCGAGGAAGAACAGGACTGTCGCGATTCCGAGTGTGGTCAGGAGTGAAGCGAGGAGCGCGTTGATGCTGTTCACCATGTCGATGCCCCGAAACTGACCCGAGGTACGAGCGCGCTGAAGCTGGTCGTAGAACCGCGACGTCTCGAAGAACCGGAAATCAACTGCAGACGCGACGCCGACGATGCGATCGAAGGCGTACCGACCGACGAGCTCGACGAGGAGCCGTTGCTCGTGCGCCGCGAATGCGTTGACCAGCCCGAGGGTAGCGGTGACCCCGACCAGCAGGGCGAACGGACCGTACAGCGTCTCCGCGGGCTCACCCTGGCTCACGGCGACGAGATCCTGCATGATCCGCCGGGCGACTAGTAGCTGCGCCGCGATGCCCAAGCCGGCAATCAGCTGGAGAACCGTCACGACGATCAGGTGACGGGGCTCGCCTGCCACACCATCCGTACGGCGTCGAGGGCGAGTCGCGGGGTACGCCGCAACTGCGCACGGCGGTTGACCGGGCGGCTTAGCTCGAAGAGCGTGACGGAGCTGGCCGCGTCTTCTTCGGACGGTGCCGTCCCCTTCGCATGCGAGTCGATGGAGGAACTCTCCATCTCACCCTCCAAGCGGGACGCTATGCCCCGGCCGACGCCAGCCGGCGTGCGCGAGGTGCCTGGCTTGGTGGCGGGGATCCGGTGCGGAAGACCGCCAAACGCCACAGGCGGTGTCGATTGCGCGCATCCGGCTCAGGATAGAGCTGAACCCGGCACTCTTCTGCTCGTGGCGCGCTTCCAGGGGAATCGCCATTGCACGCGGGTAGCGTTCATCCGAACCGCCGTGTTCCGCATGAACCTGCCCGTAGTTCCGACAGATCGCCTTCGCCTCACGCGCGCTGAGAGAATCCGTCTGGGCTCCGAGATCATCGCCGCCTATCTGGCCGTCCGGTGGAGGCTCGTTCGCTCGGGACTTCCTCAAACCGTTGCCGCCGCCCGCAACGTGAGCACGTCAGGGCTGACGCCGATCGACGAAGCCGCGTCGGCATCGGCCGCGCTTCGGCTCGGGAGGAGCGTGGAGCGAACTCTCGGGACGCTTCCATTCGATTCACGGTGTCTGATCCGCTCGCTCGTGCTGCTGCGTATTCTGGCCCGCCGCGGGCTCGAGGCCTCCATGGTCCTCGGAGTAAGCGCGAAGCCTGGCTTTACGGCGCACGCCTGGGTGGAGTACGAGGGGATTCCGCTGCTGCCTACCAGCGCACGCTTCGAGCGGCTCACGGAGATGTAAGGAAGACAAAATGACTGCCTCGTCTAGCCCTGCGGCCAGTTCCGGTCCTGCGAGTCGTTGCTATGGTTCGGATCAGAACCGGTAGCTCCTACGGAGGAGGATCATGAGCACCCCCAGCCGTCGGGTATCTCATACAGATCGTGTCGTGACCGCGGCTGGCCGCGTAGAAGTCGATCGGCTTACGGTCGCCTACGAGCCACCCTCCCTCGTCGATCTCGGGTCGCTAGAGCAGCTGACGATGCACCACGTTTCGTGGCACCACGACCACCCTCACGGGCATGGCCACGGCGGGTTCCACCACCACGGCAGCATGTAACCGAGCGTTCTACCCGTCAGGTGCGTTAAGTGTCCGCGCAGGTACGCCGGCCACGATCTCTCCCGCGGGCACGTCGCGCGTCACGACCGCTCCGGCGCCGACTATCGCTCCCGCACCGATCCGTACGCCGCCGAGTACGATCGCGCCCGAGCCGAGCGAAGATCCCCGCTCGACGACCGTCTCGAGCAGCGACCAGTCCTCCGGTTCCTGCAGCCGCCCGTCCGTCGTCGCACGGGGATACTTGTCGTTGACGAAGACGACGCCATGCCCGACGAAGACGTCGTCCTCGATCGTTACCCCCTCGCAGACGAAGGTGTGACTCTGAATCTTGCATCGCGTGCCGACGCGGGCGCCGCGTTGAATCTCGACAAACGGTCCGATACGGCTGCCCTCACCCACCGTGCAGCCGTACAGGTTCACGAAGGGGCCCACGAAGACGTCTTCGCCGAACTCGACGTCGTCGATGATTCGGCACCGCGCGCTGTTGGCGGGACTAGGCGCCACGTGCGAAGAAGTCACGAACGCCCTCGACGACGGCGGCGATCTGGCCTTCTGTGATGCCGGGGAAGATGGGGAGCGAGAGACACTCCTTCGCGACCGCCTCGGCGACGGGGAACGAGCCTTCGCGATACCCCAGGTGCTCATAGGCCCGCGTGAGGTGAACCGGAATCGGGTAGTGGCGACCGCTCGCGACCCCTCCGTCCGCGAGGAACTCGCCGAGACGCTGCGGAGCGGCCGTGCGGACGACGTAGAGGTGCCACACAGGTGAGCTGCTGCGAGGTACCGCCGGCAGCTCGAGGTCCCCGATGCCAGCCAGCATCTCCGTGTACGCGGCCGCCGCTTGGCGGCGTTGTTCATTCCATTCCGCGAGCAGTGGGAGCTTGAGACGGAGGACGATCGCCTGAATCGTATCCAGACGTGCTGTCCAGCCCTCGACGTCGTGCTCGTACTTGCGGCGCTGTCCGTGCTCGCGGAGCGCGCGAACCGCGTCGGCGATGTCCGCATCGGACGTGGTGAGTGCGCCCGCGTCGCCCATGGCGCCGAGGTTCTTGCTCGCGTAGAAGCTGAAAGCAGCTGCGTGCCCGCCCGAGCCCGCGACGATGCCGTCGCGCTCGGCGCCGTGCGCCTGGCAGGCGTCCTCGATCAGGGCGAGATCGCGGCGTGTAGCCAACTCGCCGAGCGCTCGCATGTCCGCCAGCTGGCCGTAGAGGTGAACAGGGAGGATCGCGCGCGTGCGTTCGCTCACGGCCGCGGCCACGGCGTCCGGGGCGAGATTCCAGTCGTCCGTAGCGATGTCCGCGAGGACGGGGCGCCCGCCCGCCTGGCTCACCGCCTCGGCGGTCGCGACGAACGTCATCGCCGGGACGATCACCTCGTCGCCCGCCGCGACTCCGCACGCGACGAGTCCGAGCCGCAGTGCATCGAGCCCGCTGGCTGTGCCTACGCAGTTCGGGGCGCGGCACCAGGCGGCGAATTCGCGTTCGAACTTGGCCACCTGGGGGCCATTCACGAATGCGCCCGACTCCACTAGCTCGCCGATCTCGGCGAGGAGCTCGTTCTGGATCGGCGCGTGCATCGGCTGGAGGTCCACGAACGGGACCGTCGTCGCGCGTGATGTTCCGCTACTCACGACCACAGCATATGAGCCGGTCGGTCCGCGATGGCGAGGAAAAACCTGGACTTCCGTACCGCTGTTGCAAAGGCCGTGCGGTGGCAGACTTGGACTCGCTGCGGTGCCGCTGCGGCCCCGCGTCTGAGTAGAAGGAAGGCGACGGACTCTCCAGGCGGAGAGAGCTGGGGAAAAATTGGGTTTCCGGCCACTCTGCTCTTTGTAACGCCGGTCGGCGACCCCGAGAGAAGGGGAGAGGTATGAAGCTGGGAAGAAGGATTCTCTTGTCCATGGTGTTCGCTGCGATCGCGATGTTCGTCTTCGCGTCGCAGGCGGCTGCCCACACTGACCCGGGGCATCACGAGCCTGGCCATCCAGGCAGCTGCTGGGACATCACGAAGGTCGCCAAGGACTCGCATGGCGCCGTAATCACCGAGCTGACGCTCTCGCTCGGCCAGACATACACCATCTACTACGAGATCGTGGTCACCGAGCGGGACTGCCTCGCACACGAGACCCCGCACGAGGCAGTAAACGTCACCGACAGCTATGCCGGTATTTTGGCGACCCACCTCGATCACTCGCAGACGTTCACATACACGCGTGACGTGACCGCGCACTCGTGCGAGGCGTTCGACGTCGATAACACGGCCGAGGTCTCGAACAGCGTCGTGCTGGACAGCGCCACGGTCTCGATCCATGTCACGGTCGCTTGCGACCAGGGCTGCACGCTGACCCAGGGCTACTGGAAGACTCACGCCGATCCGTCGAACGCGAAGAAGTTCGATACGACGTGGAACCTTCTCCCAGGCGGTCTCGGCCCGAACACCACGTTCTTCCTGAGCGGCACGACGTGGATCAACGTCTTCAACACGCCGCCGGCGGGGAACTTCTACTACCAGCTCGCGCACCAGTACATGGCTGCCGTGCTGAACAAGCTGAACGGCGCGTCGTCCACGGCGGCCGTCGACGCAGCGATCACGTCTGCCACGAACTTCTTCAACACGTACACGCCTGCCGCAGGCGGGTGCGCTGGCGAAGTCGTCTTCGGTGCGGGCGAGCGCTCTCGGCTGGGCCGGCACGCTCGGCTCGTACAACGAGGGCGCGATTGGCCCGGGTCACTGCGACGAGTAGTCGTACGGACTGATCGGGAACGACGAGGCCCCTGCGAGAGCGGGGGCCTCGCTCATTGCGGGGCGTGCCCCGATCGAGGGACTCCCAGCATCTCTGAGCGGTCGATGCGAGGAGGAAGCGAGAGGAGTAGGCGAAGGGGACGGGAAGACGCTCCGAAATGGCCGTCGTACACCAGCTCAGGCCGGCAGTCACCGAGCCTTCAGATGACCTGAACCGGGTCAACGTCGTTCGGCTCGTCGAGTTTCTAGGGCCGATCTCGCCGAGCTCGTCCTCGTCGATCCGGAGCTCGCACCACGAGCGCGTGCGTTGCTGCCCGAGCTTCCGTGGAACTGGCAGCAGGGGGCGCGAGCAGCTGGCGAGCCTCTCGCGCTCCGCGTCGTCGAGGTGCCTGCACCCGCAACAGCCTCGACTCGCTCTAGGTGGCGACTCGCGACAGTTGCCGCCCTGGTCTCCGCTGCGGCCGCGTCGTTCGGCCTCGGCGTCTCGGTCGCGGCCCCGGACAGGGGCGAGACGACCGCCGTCGAGTCTCGGCCTCCGGTAGCGACGCCGGGGGTGTCACCGATCCCGACTCCCGCTGCGCCCGCGCGACCGAAGCCCAAGCCGAAGCCGAAGCCAGGCCTCAGGTGAGACCCGTGCCGGCGCCTCCGCGCTTCGTCTGGCCGGCCGTGGCAGGTGCCAAGGAGTACCGCGTCGCTCTCTACCGAGGTGGGAGTCAGGTCTTCGAGCGCGACGTCTTCTCGACGGGGCTCCGGCTCTCGTCGAGCTGGACGTACCGGGGCCGCTTCTACACGCTCGAGAAGGGGAGATATCGCTGGGTCGTGTGGCCGTTGTCCGGACGCGGTACGGACGCGCGACCAGGGCCTGCCATCGTCTCGGCTCTCTACGTTGTCTGAAGTCGTGCCAGGATGGACGGTGCGTCACGGTCGTGAGCACCGCAGTAGCTGACGGCGTGCTCGGCGCAGTACCGCGCGATCTCGGGTGCTTTCCGCTTCAAATCAGGAAGATCGCGCGCGAGGTCTCCTCCCAGAAGCACCGAGGCGCCCGGTCGCTTCACGAGCAGACTGACATGGCCCGGCGTGTGCCCCGGAGTCGAGACAACGATGAGATCACCGTCGCCCGTGAGATCGTACGAGGCGGAAAACGGCCCGAATCCACCGCTCCAGAAATCGAGCAACGTCGGCTCAGCCCCGGGCCAGTACTGAGGGAGGTAGCCGCGCACGCGGCCGACCATTCCCTGCGCGCGTTGCCATTCGACGCGGTCGACGAGAGCTTCGGATCTTGTGAACGCCGACATCCCGCCCACGTGGTCCGTGTGCAGATGAGACAGGACGACCCAGCGGACGTCGTCCGGATCGACGGCGATCGAGCGGAGCTGCGCAGCAGCTTCGTCTTCCGGTGTGAGCTCGAACCGGGCCAGCCTGAAGAACGGATGCCAGGCTGGGAAGTAGCCGCGTTGTGCGGCCCGAGCCGTCTGGCCCGTGTCGAAAAGGCAGAGACCGCGGGGATGCTCTACGAGGAACGCGTTGACGGGGAGCCCGTCGTCTTGCCACGGCGCCCAGAGATACCGGCGTACTCCACGGCTGCCCACTCTCTCGCGGACGATCCCCGTCTGTAGGGAGCGGATGCGCATCAAGCGCCCAGGGCACGCGCATACGCCGACTCAAGGGCGGCGACCGAGTGTCGCCAACCCAGCTCGCCCTCGATGCGCGAGCGCCCGGAAGCGCCCATCGACCTCCGCCTGGGCTCGTCGTCGAGCAGGTCCGAGACAGCGTCGGCGAGAGACGCAGGGTCGTTCGGACGCGCGTAGATCGCGGCCTCGCCTGCCGAGAGGCGCGTCTCGGCGAGATCGTAAGCGACGATCGGCTTGGCCAAAGCCATGTACTCCCCGACCTTGATCATCGTCGAGGAGTCGTTGAGCGCATTTTTTGGCTCGGGGCTGAGGCAAACATCCGCGCCTTGCAGCAACGCAATGAGGTCGTCCTTGTCGAGGTGCCCACAAAACTCGACCCGCCCGGCGAGACCGAGCTCCGACGCCAGCGCAATGGCGTCGCCGAGCCAGTCGCCGCCTCCTGCGAACACCGCTCGCCAGTCCTCGCGCCTTCGCCCGAGGAGCGCGAGCGCGCGGAGCGCGTGGTCGACTCCGTCCTGCGGGCCGATCGTCCCCGCGTACGCGATCAAATAGCCGTCTCTGCGGCTAGCATCGGCATCGGCAGCGCGAGGACGGAAACGGCTCGCGTCCGGAGCGTTGCGCACGACGAACACATCCTCCGGAAGCTTGTCACCTCGCGTCAATGCGACGCGGCGATAGGACTCGTTGGGGGAGATGACAACGGTAGCGGCCCGATACGTCAATCTCTCGAAAAGCCTTGCCGCTCGAACGAGCAACCTCGGCCGCCGCCCGAAACGGGCCTCGAAGAGCTCGGGCACGAGGTCGTGCTGGTCGTACACGACCCGCGCACCCCGTCGCCGCAGTCGGCCCACGGCGAGGAAGAGCACGTCCGGCGGGTTGCACAGGTGTACGACGTCCACTCTTCGCTCTGCATCGATCTTCTGCGCCAGACGTCGCATGTGGCGAAGAGCCGACGCGTACTCGACGAGATACCCGCGAAGACCGCCGCCGCTTTCGCGTAACGGGTAGCGATGGACTTTCACACCGTCGACCGTCGCAACGAGCTCACGGTCACGGTCGCTCCCCGTGGGGCACACCACTGAGACGAGATAACCGGCCGCTGTCAACGCGCGAGTCTCTGCGCGGACTCGCCCATCCGCGGGATAGGACTTGTTCTCGACGAGAACGAGTACGTGGCGGTGGTCGGCGGCGGAGGTGGCCAAGGTCGTCGTCAGACCGGACGTGCGAGCGTTGCCCCTTTCGCCGGCCGCACGTACAGTGCGCTCCGGAGGCACGCTGAAGTCTAGCGGCGGCCCTACATGGCGGCATCGACACGAGCTCCCGACATCTCGATCCTGATCGTGAGCTGGAACACCTGCGAGCTGACGCGAACGTGCCTCGACAGCATTCCGAGGAGCGTTGATGCTGGCACGACCCTGCAAACGATCGTGGTGGACAACGGATCGGTGGACGGCTCCGGCGAGATGCTGCGAGCCCGAGAGGAAATCGAGCTGGTCGAGAACGGCTCGAATCGCGGCTACGCGGAAGCGGTCAACCAGGCTTTCGACCGGGCGCGGGGCCGATTCGTCCTCCTGCTGAACTCCGACATCGATTTCATCCCGGGATCGCTCGCAGTGCTTGTACGGTTCCTCGAGGAGCGGCCAGACGTAGCGGGCGTCGGACCGCTCTACCTGAACCCGGACGGCACGTTCCAGCAGCACCACTACCGGCTCCCGACACTCTCGATGCTTCTTGCCAGCGCGAGCGAGCCTCTGCGCCGAATACCGCCGCTTCGGAGGAGCTTCCGCCGCTATCGAATGCTCGACGTCGACTTCACGTCGCCCCGGCCCGTCGAGCAGCCCTCGGCAAGTTGCCTGCTGCTTAGGAGCTCGGTGCTGACCGACGGCTACCTGCTCGACGAGCAGTTTCCGATCTACTTCAACGACGTCGAGCTCGCGTATCGGCTAGGACAACGCGCGCACGTGCTCTGGATGACCCCGGAGTCACGCGTGTTCCACGTGCACGGAGCGTCGACGCGGCAGCTTGGCACGAACTTGCGACCACAGCATCTCGCCTCACTCGTGCGGTATCTGAAGCGAACCGAGCCTACGCCCAATGTGCTGCTCTACGAGGCAACGGTGCTCCTGCAGGCGGCGGTCCTCCGAGTCCTGCGGGGGCGTGACCGGTCGGTCCCGCTTCGGGACGTGGTGCGAGCGATGCGGGGCGACGCGGGGGCGCTACCCCAAGGGCGGAGGACCTGAATCAGCCGCGTGGTGTCGCGCAGAGTGGCGTGAATCCGCGCGCGACGACGACGATCTCGGCGACGAGAGGGCGTTTCGCGCCGGTCGGTCTGACATAGAGCCTTGCCTTGCCGACAGGACCCGCCCACGGGTCTGCACGATGCTAGCTCGGCCTTACGCGGGCGAAGAGGGTCTCCCGGCCCCAGGCCGCGATCGGTCTCGTAGTACGCGCTCGTCGTCGAGATGGCCACCACTTCGTCGTCGCGATAGGTGACCGTCAGCCTGCCCCCACGCATCGGATATGCATGCGAGATCACTCGCGTTCCATCCGGCAGCCGAAGCTTGGAGCGCTTGCGAGATGCGCCGTAGAACGCCACGATCTCCGCCCGCGACATCGTGGTCGCTGCGGTCCCGATCGATCGTCCGGAAACCACGAGAGCGGGTTCCCGCTGCCATGCGCCTGCGTCGGGAGCGAGCGTTCGTGGACGTTTGCGCCCCGCGATGTCCGTCGGTGGACCGCCTTCCTTCGCGCCGAACCCGATCGCGGGGGCACCGCGCACGAGCCGAAAGTCAAACTCCTCCGAAGCGACGAATCCGAGTGCTCCTCGCTTGTCGCTCGACGAGCACGGCCTTCCCGACCAGACGTTGTGCTCGAAGATCACGCCCTGTGTGCCCGGCTGGGGGCATGTTCCAGACCCGTTCCAGCCCACGTTCGAGGAGACGACGATGTTGCTGAACGCCGACTCGCAACCGTTCCCGGGCTCGCACTTGAAGAGGATGTTGCCCCGGAGCGAGTTGAAGCGAATCTTCCAGTTGGTGGCGACTGGCTGAGGGTTCGGGATGGACTTGAACGCGATCGCCGTCGGCGCCAGGCGCCCCTCGGAATCGCGTGGAGCGTCGAGCCAAGTGTTCTCGATCGTCACGTTCGACGGCGCCCGTCCCGATCGGAACGCGAATATGTCGAACACTGCGCAGTTGGTGAATCGGCTTTCGACGATCTTCAGGCCGTCGACACCTGCATCGAGAAAGAGACATTCGCCGTGCGTTCTCGTGCCTGGCGGGCGGACGATGTTCTCGAAGCGGACGCGCCGAAACACCATGTTGCGGGCGTCGGGCTGTCCGGGGTAGTACCCGATCCTCGGCACCCCGGAGGTGTCGGGGTTCCCGTCTCGGAGGATGTAGTTGCCGATAACCGTTCCGTCGAACGTGAGGCCGTTCACCCCGCGGATCGTGAAGAACCCGTCGATCCGGCCGCCAAGGAACGCGATTTGCTCTGGGAAGCGAGTCTCAGGCCGAGTCTTGCTCCCGGTGTTCGGGACGATCCGGAGCTCTCCGACGATGCGGAGGCCCTCGAACGTCACGTGCCCTGCGCCGGAGAGGATCAGATTGGATCTCGCGTCCGCGGGAAAGAGCCCAGAGTCGATGCGTGGCTCGCCGCCTGCCGCTGGGCGGAAAATGACGTTGGCGCCTGTTTTTTTCGGGTCGAACTTCAGGGTTTGTGGCGGATAGTTGCCGGGCGCCATCTCCACCACCTGCCCGGGAGTCGCGAGCCGGTAAGCGCGATCGAACGAGGCGCATGGAGCCGCGACGGTGCAAGCGGCCCTGTCGCTCCCCGTCGGTGCCACGCGAAGCGGCGCCTTCTGCTTCGGCGCTGCGGCGCCGTCGCTCTGTAGGACTCCCAGTGCAAGAGACGGAGTCAGCGCGACGACGGCGAAGAAAGCGAGCGGTCGCACCTCCTGGAAGGATAGAGACCGATTCACCCGCCCACTTGCCTAGGCTATCTCCGCGTGCGTCGGCTTCACCGTGAAACGCGTTCTTGTCCTCGCGTACTACTTCCCGCCTCATCGGGGGCGCAGGCGTGCAACGAACGGTCAAGTTCCTGAAGCATCTGCCGGCGCTCGGATACGAGTCGGTCGTGATCACCGGGCCTGAGGGCGCGTCGGTCGCGTGGGCTCCTGCGGACCGGACCATCGAACGGGACGTCCCGAAGTCGACTCGTGTCGCCCGCATTCCGTCAGCTCCGCCCGAAACCGGCGGTGTCGCTCGTCGCCTGCGTCGCGTGCTCGGACGTCCGACGCCTTTCGAGCGGTGGTGGCGGGACGGAGCAACAGCGCTCGGACGTGCCCACGTAACCGACGTCGATCTCGTCTTTGCCTCGATGTCGCCGTTCGTGACGGCGGTCGCTGCTCGAGACATCGCCCATGCAGGCCGAGTCCCGTGGATCGCCGATCTCCGCGATCCATGGGCTCTCGACGAGTGGACGATCTATCCGACCGCGCTGCATCGACGGATCGAACGACGCCGCATGCGCCTTGCACTGGGGAGCGCGGAGGCCGTCATCATGAATACGCCAGAGGCTGCTCGTGCGCTGAGATCTGCGTTTCCCGAGCTCGAGTCCACGCGCGTGGCGACGATCCCGAACGGTTGGGACCGCGAGGACTTCGGCGACGAACTCTCGGCGCGGCAGGACGGCAGGCTCCGAATCGTCTACACCGGGTACGTCCATCTTCATGCCGGGGAGCAGCATCGCTCGCGCCGCAGGTATCGGGAGCTCCTGGGTGCGTCCACGCCAGGGCTCGACGTCCTCGCCCGCTCCGATGCGTACTTGAACCGTGCTCTCGTGCGGCTACGCGAGCTCGACCCCGAGCTCGCGCGCCGAATCGAGCTGCACATCGCGGGACCCGCAACGAGCCTCGGCTTGAGCCGAGAGCAAGGAGTTCACGTTCGTCACCACGGATACCTGCCGCATGACGAGGCGGTCGCCCTCATGCAATCTGCGGATGTCCTCTTTCTTCCCATGCACGACGTTCCTGCCGGGGTGCGGGTGAGGACGGTTCCGGGGAAGACGTATGAGTACCTCGCGTCGGGTCGGTCCATCGTCGCGGCCCTCCCCGACGGCGATGCGCGTGACCTGCTGTCCGGTATTCCCGGCGTCTGGCTCTGCCGGCCGACGAATGTCGAGTGCATCGCCGCCGCCTTGCGGGAAGCCTTGCGGGCGGCTCCGGAGCAAAGGGCGCCGACCGAGATCCTCGAGCGCTTCGAGAGGAGCCGGCTCGCGGGCGAGCTTGCGAGGCTGTTCGACGAGGTGCTTGAGGTCCATCGCCCTGCTCGACCGATGACATGAGCGAGCGGCGTCCGCCTTCGAACCTTATGGCCGCCGGCCTGTCCGGTGCTCGCTGGACTGCGTCGGGCCGCTTTGTCGCGGAGATTGCGGGATTCGCCTCGAGCGTCGTGCTGGCCCGTCTGATCGCGCCCGCGGAATTTGGGCACGCTGCGGTCGCACTCATCGTCGTCGCGCTTGCGGCGGTTCTCGGCACCGCCGGGCTCGTGGCACCTCTCGTCCAGCGTCGCGACCTCGGCCGTCACCACGTCGCGAGTGCGACGTTCCTCGCGCTGGTGGCGGGTGTGCTGATGACCGCGGTGACGGCCGGTTTCGGAATCGCAGTCGCCCCCGCCTTGTTCGGCGACCAGACCGCGGATCTGACCGTAAAGGCCGCTCCCGCTTGGCTCGTCGTAGGCGTGGGTGCGGCATCGCAGGCGCTCCTCCAGCGCGAGCTTCGATTTCGCCGCTATGCGCTGATCGAAGGGATCTCGGTTCTCGTTGGCGCCGGCATCGCCGTCCTCCTCGCCGCGGTCGCCGATCTCGACGGAGAGGCGCTCGTGGCCGGTGCGCTCGCATCTGCCTCGTGCCTCTCATTGCTTGCGGTCGTCTCGGCCCCCCCGGGTACGCCGGTACCGACCCGCAAGGGTGTTGAAGACGTCTGGCGGTTCGCTGCACCTGTCGCCGGCTCGTCGCTCGTCCATGTGGGGTACCGCCACGTCGACTATGCGATCCTCGGAGCGCAGGCCCCGGCTGCGCAGGTGGGCTACTACTGGCGCGCATACCAGCTCGGGGTCGGCTACCAGTCGAAGGTCAGTCGCGTGATGCTGCGCATCTCGTTCCCGCTCTTCTCGCGAGCGACCGACATGGACGAGCTGCGCATGCTTCGCAAGCGGATCGTCCGCGTTCACGCCACCGTATTGGTTCCGGCGCTTGCCGCGTTCATCGCGTTTGCGCCCGTGCTCGTGCCATGGCTCTTCGGATCGTCATGGGAATCCGCGGTCCTTCCGGCCCAGATCATCGCGGGCGCCGGAATGGCCGACGCCATCACGACCGGAGTCGGGCCGTTGATGGTCGCCCTTGGGCGCGCCACGGCGCTTCTGCGTTGGAACCTGGGTGTGTTCGCCGTCTACGCCGTCCTTGTCGCCGTCCTCGCGCCACACGGCATCGTCGCCGTCGCGATCGGCGTGGCCGCATTCGGGGCAGTCAGCGTGGTCGGCGTGCAGCTCATCCTCCTCAGACCGCAGGTAGGTCTGACACTTCGGGATCTCTGGGGCGACGTCCGTGCGGGCCTCGTCTCGGGCGCGATCATGCTGGCCACGCTCGTCGGAGTGCGCGAGGCGCTCGAGACTCTTCGATCTGGCGCCTGTTCTCGTGCTCTCGGTCTTGTCGGTGGCCGGGCTCGGAACCTACGCCGTCGTTCTCCGAAGGCTCTTTCCGGAGGAGTGGGCAGACGTGCTCGCAGTGGTTCGCCGAAGAACGCCGGCTTCAGATCATTGGGAATCAACCATCTAGCCGTTCGGCTAGGGTGCTTACTCGTCGAACGGCGGTGTGTGTCGATTGCCGGCCTCCGTACCCTTGTGCACGTGACCGAAGTGCCCATGTCTGTCCTCTCGCATCGCGAACAGGATGTCTTGAGCCGCGCGGCTGAGGGTCTGTCGAACGCACAGATCGCCGCCCAACTCTCGATCTCGACCCACGCCGTCAAGTTCCATCTCGCCTCGGTGTACCGGAAGCTCGGCGTCGCCAACCGAACTGAGGCCGCGACGCGCTATGTTGGCTCGCTCGCGGGCGGCGTGGCTCTGAGACACCGCTGACGAGAAATATGGATCTCGCACTCGCAACACGGGTTCTCTATCGGCATCGGCGCGTGGTGGGTGCCGGGGTCGTGCTTGCCGTGCTCCTGTCGCTCGTCGCGTATTACCGGGTCGAGCTCGACTCCTCGGGGCCGAAGCTCACGCCGCGCAAAGCCGAGCTCTGGCAGAGCAACGCGACGATCTTCCTGACCGAAGGTGGATTCCCGGCCGGAAACCTCGGCCGCTTCACGAGCCCCGGAGCCATCGCATCTGTTGCGGGGCTCTATGCGCGCCTGGCTGAAAGCGATCAGGTGCTCGCGCTAGCCTCGAAAGACGGGCCGCTTCCGGGTCGGTTCCAGGCGACCCCCTCCGCCGACCCGCTCAACCGGGACAGCGCCCTCCCCCTCGTGCTTCTCCTCGGGACAGCCTCGACTCCCGCCGCGGCGGAAGCGACGGTGAAACGGGGCATGGAGGCCTTCCTCGCCTTTGTCTCGGCGCAGCAGGACGCTGCGGGAACTCCGGAGCGAAGACGCGTCCAGCTTCGTGTCGTCAACGCTCCGCGCGCGGCCGCCCTCATCCAGCCGCGCAAGAAGACGCTCCCGATCGTCGTCTTCCTGGCTGTGACGATGGCCGCTATCGCCCTCGCCTTCATTCTCGAGAACGCGGGTCGGAACCGCCCCCTGGCGTCAGTCGAGGCGCGCCCGCAGGCAATCGTCGAAGTCGAGGCGAGCCAGGAAACCGAGCCCGAGCCCGAGCCCGAGCCCGAACCGAGGCGCGAGCCTGCTCGTGTGCCAGAGGCGCTGCCCGAACCCGAGCCTGAGCCCGAGCCGATAATTCCGGTCCGCCGCTGGGCGTGAACGCGTGAGCGGCGCCCAGCTTCGGGCCGCTCAACCTGCGACCCTCGTTCCCGCGGCGCTCGTCGTAGGCGGCGTCGCAGTGCTGTGTGCTGCCGTGCTCACCGAGCGCGCCGTCGAGCCGTTCGCGCTGCTCCTGCTCGTCGTCGCGGGTTTCTCCGCCGCGCATCGCGTCGCTCTTCGCTGGGAGGCGCTCGTCTCGGTCGCCGTCCTCGTCGTGCTGTTCATACCGATCAAGCGGTACGGACTGGGGTCGTCGCTTCCGTTCGATCTCGAGCCGTATCGCATCGTGATCGCGCTCGTGCTCGCGCTGTGGGTGGCGGCGCTCCTGGCCGACCCGAGAGTCCGGCTCCGCGGCAGCGCGCTCGACGGTCCATTTCTCGCACTCGGGCTTGCCGTGACCGCATCGGTCGCACTGAATCCGGAGACGATCACGAGCTTCGACGTCATGCGCTCCGAATTCGGCTCTGCCGTCAATGGCTTACCCATCGACCTGACGGCCACGGCGCGGATCGATGTCGGGGCCAACGTCGCCAAGGAGCTCATCTTCCTCGCGAGCTTCCTGCTGACCTTCTACTTCGTCGTCAGCGCCATTCGATCGCCGCGCGCGATCCACTCGGTCTTGAAGGTGATCGTCGTCGGAACGTCGGTCGTGGCGGCCTTCGCGCTCGTTGAGCGGCGGTTCGGCTACAACGTCTTCGATTACCTCGAGGATTGGATCCCGTTCCTCGACTTCGAGGGTCGCGGAGCCTCGGTGCGCTCGGGGCGACTTCGCGTGTACGCCTCGGCTCAGCACCCGATCGCACTCGCAGTGCTCTTCGTGACCGTTTTTCCCCTCTCGTTGTACTTGGCTCGCCAGTTCGGTCGCCGAGTGTGGTTCGCCGCGTCCGTTGTGATCCTGTTCGGTGCGCTGTCGACGCTGTCCCGGACGAGCATCACGATGCTCACCACGGTCGCGGTCATCTTCGCCATCCTTCGCTGGGTCGACGTCAAGCGCCTGTGGCCTTTCGTCCTGCCGGCGCTGATCGTGATCCACATCGTCATCCCGGGAACCATCACCGGCTTGAAGGGTGCGTTCCTGCCGCGCCAGGGGATCGTCGCCGATCAGACGAAAGGCGGTGGTCGGGTCTCCTCAGAGCGTCTCGAACCGCAGTTCGACGTGATCCGAGCGCAGCCACTCTTCGGGCAGGGATACGGGACGAGAATCACGGCCGGCGAAAACAAGAACGCGCGCATCTTGGACAACCAGTGGCTCGCCACCGGAGTCGAGACGGGTCTCGTGGGCGTGTTCGCGTGGCTCTGGCTCTTCGCCCGCTTCATCCGCCGCGCCGGGGCTGAGGCCCGACGCGACCTTTCCGGGAGAGGCTGGCTACTAACGGCCGTCGCCTCGTCGGCGGCCTCGTTCGCGGTTGCGATGCTTACGCTCGATTCGTTCTCGTTCATCCAGTCGACCTTCGTCTTCTTCGTCCTGCTGGGGCTGGGGAGCTCGGTGCTCGCTTGGAAGGACGTCTGGCCCGGTCGGGAGACGGCGCAAGTTGAGCCGTCAGACGGGGGGCTGCCGGCCGAGCGCCTCGCGAGCACGCCTCGGAAGCCGTCTCAGCGACTGCTCACGTCGTAGCCAGTCGCGCACCTCGGAGTCTGCATAGCGTGGTCGACCGCGCCGGACGGCATCCGCATATCCCCACACCATGGCGAGCGCCTTCGGCTCGCGAACGGCTCGGTAGAGCGCGCGCAGGATGAGGTACGACAGCCGATAGCCCATGAAGTGCGCCATCTCCCCCTGGCGCACCCACTTTGCCCTCGCGTCCTCGCGCGCCCCAAGCGTCCTGTGATGGAAGAAGACGATTTCCGGGAGCGTCGCCGTGCGCCAGCCCCGCACAGCGGCCTTGATCTCGTCGATCCCGTCCCAGCCCATCCGCTCCTCCAGCGGAAGCACATCCTCGAGGCAACCGCGCCGGTACGCTCGAACCGCGCCTCGCACGTGTGATCGAGTGCTGTAGCGAGCACGCCAGCTTCCATCTGTCTCCTCGAGACACAGGCTGCTCGCGATGCCGAGCCGCGGATCCCCCGAGAACCGCTCGAGGAGACGCTCGAAGTGGTCCCTCTCGAACGACACGTCGGCGTCCAGCTTGACGACGACGTCAGCACGCTCGCCCACGCGAGCGAGCCCGGCGTTGAAGGCACGCACAACTGCACCGCCACGTACCGGGACGGCCTCGCCGGGAGCGGACACGACGACGATCCATGGCTCGATCGTGGCGAGTTCGGAGGCGAGTTCCGGCGTCTCGTCCGTTGAGCCGTTGTCGACGATCACCCATGTCAGCGGGAGCACTGTCTGCGCGAGAACGCAGTCGCCAAGGCGCCGCAAGTTCTCCGCCTCATTCCGTGCCGGGGTCACGAGCGCGTAGGTAAGCGTGCCAGCTCTACTGGTGGATTCGCTCATTTGCGCGCCGGCCGAGCCTGGAGGGCGACACCAAGGGCCCGGGCGTGCCCCGCTCGCGCCGCTCGGCCTCCACGGGTCGCAGCCAGATGCGTGAGCGCTCCCAGTGCGATCCCGACGCGATCCACGACGCAGGCGCCGGCACTTCGATGCTTCCGGTCGTATCTGATGCGGCTTGCTGCCAGGAGCGGGAGCGTCTCCGCCCGTGGCGCCGAGGCCCCCTCGACGTGGATCGCGCGCGCGCCGGCTCGAAGCGAAGTTGGTATCCCGTGTGCGCGAAGCCTGCGACAGAGGTCGATGTCCTCTCCGTAGAGGAAGAAGTCCTCGTCCCACCCGTCGACGAGCCTCGAGAGCCGCTCGGCGAACGAGCAGGCAGGCTCCCGAGAGCCAGTCCGGGGAGCCGGGTGCGTCGTAGAGCGACGAATCTCGAATGACGCTCGTCGGTCCAGGTCGCCCTTGGTAGCAGTCGGTGGAGAAAGAGCGCACGCGCGTAGGTCGCGCGCAGGCGTGGAAAACGGCGCTGCGACCAGGCGAGGGAGCCGTCTGGACGCGCGATTCGCGGTGCCGCGGCTGCGAGCGATTCGTCCGCTCGAGCGAGCTCACGAGCGTGTTCAGCGAGAGCGTCGTCGAGCGTCGCATCGGGATTCAAGAACAGGACGTAGGGCGCGTCGCCTGCACGCCAGCCCTCGTTGCAACCGGCGGCGAATCCCGCGTTCGCCGAGCGCTGTATCGCGGTAACTGGGAGATCGGAGATCGAGTCGAGGCTGCCGTCGCTCGACGCGTTGTCGACGACGATGACGTTGACGTTGCTCCAGATGTGCGAGCCGAGAGACGGAATCCCTCAGGTGAGTCCTGCTGTTGAACGAAACCACGACAACGTCAGTCCCGGCCACGGATGGAGCGTACGCGACACCCGTCGCGAATCGCTCGCGCGAGGGGCTCGCACGAGGGATCAGCCACCCGTAGGTATGGGTCCATCGCCCATATGGGGGTCAGGGGGGTCTAGGAGCCCGCCGATGGGAACCGAGCCGCAATGCCGCCACGGCTTTCCCTCACCCACGCAATCGCACATCCGTCGACGCGCTCGGCGTTGCTCGCCCTCGTCGTCGCGAGCCTGGTCGCAGCGCTCGCTGCGATCTCGGTTCCGGCCGCCTCCGCCGGTGCCGACAAGGTGGCTCCGTCGTCGCCGATCGATCTTCGGGTTCTTGCGGTGGCGCAGACGTCGCTGACTCTCGTGTGGGAAGCCTCGTCCGACGACGTTGGAGTAGTGGGCTACAACGTCTGGTTCGGTCAGCCGACGGTGCACAAGTCCCTCGATCAGCAGACGCCTTGGAGGACCGTGGAAACGCGCTTCACGGCAATCCAGCTCTCATGTGGAAAGAGCTACCAGGTTGAGGTACGGGCGTACGACGAGGGCAAGAATCTGTCCGAAGCCCTGAAGTCTGTCGTCTCGACCGCCCCGTGCGTGGACGCTCAGGCACCGTCGGCCCCCACCGGCTTGCGGCAGATCGCGGCCAGCCCGACGTCCGCGACGCTCGCCTGGAGCCCGGCAGTCGACAACGTCGCAGTCGCCGGATACTCGCTCAGCCGGACCGGAGTCGAGGTCGGCTCGACGTCCGAGACGAGCTACTCCTTCTCGGGCCTCTCGTGTGGCAAGACGCACGCGGTGGCCGTTCGCACCTATGACGTCGCCCGCAACTACTCGACGTGGTCCGGCTTCTACGTGACGACCGCGGGCTGCGGCGACGTGAGCGCGCCCACGGCGCCAGCCGGACTCGTGCAGACGAACAAGACGGCGTCGGGCATGTCCATCGCATGGGCAGCCTCCCAGGACAACGTCGGCGTCGCGAGGTACGACGTCTTCCGGGACGGCGCCCTGGCCGGCTCTGCGAGCGGCGTGACCTACTCGCTGTCCGGTCTGAGTGCGCCACGTCCTACACGGTTGGCGTCGAGGCAGTCGACGGCGCCGGTAACCGGTCGGCCCGCACGGCAGCGACGATGAGCTACCGCGCAGTGCGTCACCCCGCCCCCGCCGACGAACGACACCCAGCCTCCTTCGACGCCGACGAATGTCTTGCTTGCGGCCGCTTTGCCCACGTCCATCACCCTCACGTGGTCGCCCTCGACGGACAACGTCGGAGTCACCGGGTACGGGGCAGTTCTGAACGGCATCCAGGTTCAGCTCATCACGGGAACGACGTACGTCTTCCAGGGCCTCACCTGTGGGACGAGCCACCAGCTCGGGGTCGCGGCGTACGACGCGAAGGGAAATCACTCCGCGACTGCGAAGGTGACAGCGAGCACCGCTCCCTGCTCCTCGTCCGATGTGAGCCCGCCGACGGCGCCGCAGAACCCCGTGCTTCTCGGCAAGACGACGTCCAGCGTCACGCTGAGTTGGTCGGCGTCTACCGACAACGTCGGCGTCTCTGGCTACGGCGCCTACGTCGACGGCCGGCTCGCCGGCTCGACGAGGTCGACGACGCACACTTTCACCGGACTCGCGTGCAATACGAGCTTCGTCTTCGGAGTCGACGCCTACGACGCGGTCGGCAACAGGTCGGCCAAGGCGAATCTCGTGGTGAGCACGCCAATCTGCGCCGATAGCCAGGCGCCGAGCGCCCCGTCGCAGCTGACGGTCTCGAGCCCGACGCAGACCGGCCTGACGCTCGATTGGGCGGCGTCCTCGGACGCGGGCGGTGTGGCCGGTTACGACGTGTTCGCTAACGGGGTCAAAACCGCCACCGTCAGCGCCACCGAGTACTCGTTCGGCGGTCTGACGTGCGGCACCGTCTACCAGCTCGGGGTGGAGGCGTTCGACGCGGCGGGCAACCGCTCTTCCCGAAACACCGCTTCTGGCTCCACCGCCCAGTGCTCGTCGCCTCCTCCGACGAGCGGGGGGACCAGGTACGTCGTCGACGAGCGGATCCGACTCCTCACCCTGCACCCAGTCCGCCCCGTGCGCGAGCTTCAACCGCGCGTACATGGCGGCGCAGCCCGGAAGCGTCGTCGAAGTCGCCGGCGGCAACTATCCCACCCAGACGATGAACTTCGATCCGTCCAAGGAAAGCGCGTCCTCGCGCGTCGTCTTCAACCTCGACGCGTCCGCTCAGGTGGCCGGCGAGTCGACTCTGTGGGGCGTCCAGCACGTCGAGTTCCGCGGCGGGCAGTGGACCAAGGTCACGGTGAAGCCGTCGGATTCACAAGGGCTCGTTCCGGGGGCGAAGCTCGCGAAGAACGTCGTGATCTCCGGGTCGAAGCTGAAGTCCTTCCTGATCCGGAACGGGCAGCAGATCACGATCCGCGATTCCCAGATCGGAAGCTTCGACGTCTCGACGGATCTCGGCGTGCCCAAGGTCGGCGCGTATCCGCCCGAGAACGGAGCAGCCGCGCAGCCCTCTCGCGATATCGTCCTCGAGCGCCTCTCCTTCCGGGACATCACGCGGCCCAGGCGCGAGCCAGCACGCCGAATGCCTGTTCGTCGAAGGAGGCATCGAGCGCATCAACGTCCGTCTCTCGACCTTCACGAACTGCGGGTCTTCGACATCTTCGCCGAGCCCAGGGGCGGCCTTGTCTCCGACCTCGTCATCGAGGGCAACATGCTCGATACGCCGCGTGACGGCGTACGGGTGCGGCCGCGGAGCGCGATCAGCTCAAGGGTGGACCGTTCAGGAACGTGGCGATCCGCTGGAACTCGATCATCGGGAACGTTCGCACCGACTCCGACTCCCCGGACTGGGGATCGCCCGGGACCGCTCTCGTTCCTCGGAAATGCGTGGAAGAACTCGGGCTGTGCATCTGGCCAAGCGGAGCCTTCGTCGCTAACGTCGCTACTGTCGGCTGCGGATCGAGCGATGTTTCGAGGCGCTCCGGGATTCATCTCCGCTCGCGACCGACCCGTGCAGCCCTTCCTCGTGCTACCGAAACGACTTCCATCTCGCATCGGGAGCGCTCGCGATCGACAAGGGCACGAACTCAGCCCCCTCGGTCGACATCGACGGCCAATCGCGGCCGCAGGGAGGCGCCCCGGACGCGGGAGCCGACGAGCGCTCCTGACTCTACCGCGCGCCAGTGGGCTTAGAAGCCTCGCCGGACAGCAAGGTAGGGGATCAGCGCCATCTCGGCGAACCCAGGACGCGGTCGTCACGCGCGAAGACCGCCTCGACGTCGGCTTCCCTGAGCGAATAGAAACGCGCTCGGGCCCAGACGTCGCCCCGCCATCTCCACCACGGCGGTCGGGAGATCCGTCGCGAGTCTCAGCCAGCGCACGCCGGGAGCGCACGGGCGGGTTTCACCTCGAGGCGAGCTGGTCAGCATAAAGAAGGTAGGGAAAGTCGACGCCCGCTGCCTGTCCGAGGCTGTGATAGCCCCACGTACGGGCGTTGAAGTCGAGCAGCTTCTGCGTCCGTCTCGGGAATCGAGCTTGAACTCGAGCTCGGCGAGCCCGTAGTAGTCGATCGCGCGAGGAACCGTTTGCCCGAGCTCCTCGAGCTCCGGAAGCTCGATCGTCTCGACATACGTGCTTGCCCGACCGAACTCGGGCGGATGTTGCCGGAGACGTCGAGCGACATGGTCCGACCGCCCTTCCGTCCTTGAAGAACGCGCAGTAGGCGAGCTGCTGACGTCCGTCTCCCGGGACAGCTCCTGGACAATGATGTCGCCCGGCGCGATGCTCCAGGCGCGGCGAAGAGCGTCTCGAGCTCGGAGCGGTAATTCGCGCGCCATGCCTTTGCCTTCGTCTCGTAGAAGAACCGGCTCTTTACCGCAGGCTTTATTGCGTAGGGCGGCTCGCCGTCGACCGTGTGGAGCTCCGAGACGCTGGACGCGCCAGGTTCTCGGGGTCAGCGATCCCGAGGGGTCTCGGCGAGCTCGTACGTCCTCCGCTTGTCGGTCGCCCACTGCACCGCTGTGCCACGCGCATGTCGGTACGCGAAACTGCTCCTCGAGCGCCTACCTATTCTTCGCGAGAGCTGCGACGGTCTCGTCCCGCGTCGGGAAGAGAACCCAGCCGTCGAGACCGAGCCGCTTCCCCGATCGTCAGCAGGCTCGTCGATTCGTGTCGTCGTCTCGAGGTCACCGACTCGAACTGCATGCGTCGTGTATCGGGAATGTCGCGCGATGCAACGCTCGTCGTCGATCACGCACACGGGCACTCCTCGCCGACCGAGACTTCGAACGATGCCGAGACCCTGATAGTCGCCTCCCGACGACGACAGCCCCTACTGCCGTCTTCACCATGAACCGACCGATGCCTTCGTCGCGGGCCGACGATCCGCCATCCTTCGTGCGCCTCTCGATCTCCGAAGCTCGCGCGCTTTCGCCACCAGGAGCTGACCTCGCGGGCAGGGCTTCCAGGCTGGGCGTCGAATCGGCAACGTCTCGAGCAGGCGGAGGTAGGAGGTCCAGACGGGGCCGTCGACCATGTAATCGGGATGCGTGAGACCAGCGCCATTCCCCCGCGGTCGCGAAGGAAGTTGGCCTTGTCGACCCAGATGCGCTCGTCCTTCTCCCCGAGGAGCTCGAACAGGGTGTGGTCTTGCGCAAGCGTGATCGGGCAGCTCCACCGAGGGGCCGTTGAAGAACGGGAACCAGGTGCAAGAGCCCCCCGCCTGCGGCTCGTAAGGCATGGTGTCGCTGTACGAGGAGTCGTAGTCGACGCCGAGCAGCGCGCATCCGGTCCCAGCGTCGATGCGTCGCAGGCGCGCGAAATCCGACCGCTCCCCATCGCTCGACGTAGTCCTGCATTCCGGAAGCCGGCGTTGGAAGTCCTGCTCCGGCAGAATGTCGCGGCCATCGTGGCGAAGGCCGTGGACCCCTACCTCGAAGCCGCCGTCGGAAGTCTGCGGCGAGGGCGTCGTCGACGCGGTAGTCCCTTTCCGGAACGAGATTCCACGACTAGCGGTATCCGAGAGCCGCCTCGGCTTCGACGACATGGTCGACTTGCCCATAGCCGACCGCGGTTTCGACGTCGTGGGTCAAGACGAGCGCCCACGAGTACGTCGCCGGCCAGATCCCCACGAACGGCACAGGTTCGCCCGCGATCCGGCGAAAGAGACGGAAGAGCCAGGCGTAGAGGTCGTGCAGCGCAGGTTCCGACCGGCCAGCGTGGGAACGGGGTCGCTCTGAACAGTGCGGTAGCGCTCGTCGAAACCGCAGCTGGAGCCGAGCTCGGGAGGACTGGTCGCGCGATAGTACGCACGCCGCGCGGATCCGGGGCAGCCCGGGAGTCGGCTGCGACCCGTCGTGGCGTACCCCTCGCGCCAGTACGTCTCGATCGCCGCGCTTGGATCGAACGGGAGGAAGACGCCTCCGTGCCGTCACGCCACAGTGGGCCCACGGATTCCCGTCGATGTCACGAGGGCCTCGGCGGGGCACCACCTCTCCCGGTCGAGCCAAGAAGCTCTCTTGCGTGGTGGTCGGGTAGCGCGCGGACAAACAGCGTGATCCCCTGAGCTCGAGGCGCCGGAACGGCATTTCGAGCGATCCGCCGGCCACATGAGCTTCCCGCTCCTCGTCGGTTCTCCGCTGCCGAACCCAGGCTGCCGACTTCCTCGGCTGGCACGCGCCTCGTGGCATAGGGAACGCGGAAGACGTCGAAGAGGAGGAAGCGCTCAGTCGCGACGAACAGGTCGGGCCTACCACCGCTATCGGGTTCGCTCGTAGAGGTAGACTCGTCCCCCGCGGCTCCACGACGCCGATCAGCTTCCTGCTTGCGAGCTCATGGCGAAGAAGCGTCCTCGTCGTCGAGCCCCTCATGGCCGATGGGGTTGTCGAGAACAGGAGCCAGATCGGCGCCGCGCGAGGAATGCTGCTGGAGGTCGGCGACCGGCGCGCCGGGGTCGCTCCTCGAGCCGATCACGACCTCCGGCGGAACCGACTCGAGGGCGGGCCCGTGCTCGCCGGGTTCGCCCGGAGGCGCGATTCGGCGGGCCAGGGAAAGTCGTTCCCCGGAGAGAGAACAGTCACTGCAGCTCGAGTAGTAGCGCAGCTGGTACTGCGACTGGGGATAGACGTAGAGCGCGTCTCCCTCGCAGCCACTGGTCGGCTACCTGGCGGAGCACGGGCTTGATGTCCGACCGCGCAGGTGTGCTCGAAGGCATGGTAGAGGCGCGATGGCGACAGGCGAGAGGGGAGAAATGCGGCAACGCCGGAGGCGACGACCAGAGGGTGCCTCGACCAGGCGACGAGGGTCTGGGCGCCCGTCGACGATTAGGAGAAGGGAGGGGACGAGGAACATCGAGAAGCGGCCTCCGAGTGGATACCTGTCGACTTGGTCCGCCATGCCGCGAGCGAAGCGGGCCACCGAGGATCGAGCAAGAGCTCGAAGGTACTCCGCCCGGACGAGCGCGAACAGCCCGAAAAGCGCGAGGAGTGCCGCGACCGAGTTCGTCTCGTTCCCGAAGCCCCCGGGTTGACGAACAGCCACCAGGCGTTCTCGACCGTCTTGATGCCCTTCGCCAGGTGCCCGCTCCCCTCGCCGAAGAGGACGAGCTCACACGATTCCAGATTCGACGACGCCAGCAGATAAACGGCACGAAGCTCACGAGCGCCAGTCCCTGCGACGACGGCGTCGCGACGAACTCTTGCGGGCACGAGCCGCCAGACCATGGACGAGGAGCGCCGCGACGAGCGCGGCGAACGTGAACACCGCGGTGAACGAAAACCAGAACGTCCCCGCGGCGAGCACGGCCGTCGCCAGGCGTCGAACGAGCCGTTCGCGAGGCGCGTCGACGGCCCAGATGTATCCGTGCGAGCACCAACGTCGCCATGGCCACATCCGTGCTGTAGTGCTTGACCTCGGCCGACCGGAAGCAAGGGCTCGAGGTTGCGAAGAGCCCGCCGGCGAGCGCGGCCGCAGGAGGGGAGATGCGGCCGATTGCGACGTAGCGCGAACAGCACGACCGACGCGAGGGACGCAACGAGGGGAGGGAGCCGAAGCGCCCATTCACCGTCCCCGAAGTCGCCTCCGCGATCTTTCCTCGATGCCAGGAACCCGGGTGGTGCGCTTTGGTGGAGCTGCAGCGTGCCGAAGATGTCGCTGAGCGACTTATCGATGAGGTTGATCGAGAGGTAGGCCTCGTCCAGCCAGAGCCCGGGATCGTCGACCCAGCGGAGCAATCTGAGCGCGCACCCGACCAGCACCGCGGCGAGCGTGAGCGCCGGCCAAAGGCGCGATCGCGGCGACAACGCTGGAAACGATCGCGGGGGGTTGCCTCGGCGCGTTGGCTGAATGTCGCGCTCGACTGCGGTCGGAACCCCCAAGTCCGACGATGGAGACTCGATCTCGGTCATGGTCCTCACAGGCTAGGGCCTCTAACGCTCCGAAGCACGACCCGTTCAACTAGCCGATAGGCCAGGCTCCTGCTCCTGCTGTTGTCCGCCTACAAGGCTACGCCTACCCTTCGAGTGGCTTGAGACCGGGATTGAGAATCGAGCGGCTCCTCGCCGCTGGGGCCGCTGTTGCAGTCGTGCTCGCGGTCGGCGGCGTGACGTCGGCGCGCTCGGAGATCACGGGTCTCGTCCTCACCGCGGCAGGCAACGGAACGCGCGCGTCGACCGGCGACGGCAAGCAGGCGACCGAGGCATCCCTGAACCGTCCGCGGAGCATCTTCGAGACGAGCGACGGCGGGTTCGTATGGGCGGAGCCCTTCTCGAACACCGTTCGCAAGGTCGGCCCGGACGGCATCGTCGTCAAGATCGCGGGCAGCGGGGTGGCTGGATATTCAGGCGACGGGGGGCAGGCCACCGCGGCGAACCTGGACTTCGTCCACGGTGCCGCGCCGACCGCCGACGGCGGATTCCTCCTTGCGGACACTGACAACGAACGGATCAGAAAGGTCGCGGCCAACGGCATCATCACCACCGTTGCCGGCACGGGTACGCCAGGGTATTCCGGGGACGGAGGCCAGGCAGTCGCGGCGCAGATCTCCGGTCCCCGCGGCGTAGCGGCGCTTCCTGACGGCGGCTTTCTCATCCCGGACACGAACAACAACCGCGTCCGGCGCGTGTGGCCCAACGGAACCATCACGACCGTAGCCGGGACCGGGGTTGCGGGGTTCGCCGGCGACGACGGGCTCGCCACCCTCGCACAGCTCTCGACCCCATTCGGCGTCGCACCCACGGCTGACGGCGGGTTCCTCATCGTCGGACGTCGGCAACCAGCGCGATCCGTATGGTCGCATCGAACGGCATGATCACGACGGTCGCCGGGAACGGCATCGCGGGCGACTCGGGAGACGAGGGCCCCGCGACCTCGGCCAGCCTCTTCAACCCCCATAACCTCGTCGCGCTCCCGGACGGTGGATTTCTCATCGCCGACACGTCAAATCACCGGATCCGGGAGGTGGATCGCTCCGGAACGATCGACACCGTCGCA
Organism: uncultured Actinomycetes bacterium; assembly: GCA_963746435.1. Lineage (GTDB taxonomy): Bacteria > Actinomycetota > Thermoleophilia > Gaiellales > Gaiellaceae > GMQP-bins7. The sequence goes on along the minus strand of CAVVAZ010000006.1, from coordinate 84,621 downwards.
GGCACGGGCGCCAGCGGGTTCTCGGGCGACGGCGGTCCCCGAGTGCCGGGCAGCTTGCCACGCCGAAGGGCGTCGCCCTGACCGCCTCGGGCAACGTCCTTGTGGCGCGACGAGCAGAACGATCGAATTCGGTTCCTGGGTAACCCGGTCGCGCCGAGCCGCGGTCTCCGCTCCGACGATCACAGGCGCCACGTCCAGGGAGCAACGCTCTTCGGCACCGCCGGAGGTTGGGCGGGCACGCCGCCGACAATCGCCTACCAGTGGCGCCGCTGCGACTCCTCGGGTGCAGGCTGCTCGGATCTTGTCGGCCAGACCGCCTCCAGCTACCAGCTGACCGCCTCGGACGTCGGCTCCACCCTACGCGTGCGAGTGACGGCCACGAACGGCGCCGGCTCCGCGCAGGCCGAGTCGGCGCAGAGCGCGGTCGTCACCGCGCCGAGCGGGCAGCCCCTCTTCGTCTCCTCGGCCTCGGCCACCTTCAACGGCTGGAGCTTCCCCGTCCCCGTGCCCGCGGGAACGAGCGCCGGCGATCTCCTGCTCGCCTGGGTGGCCACCGACACGACGCACGCCATCTCCGCCCCGCCCACCGGCTTCACCCAGCTCGGCACGACCCAGGCGGACGGCACCGACACGAGCGTGTCCGTCTTCTGGCGGCTGCTGCAGCCGGGCGATCCCACGAGCTTCTCCGGCACCTTCGTCGGTGGGGAGGCGGGGATCACGGGTGTTGCCGCGTATCGCGGGCTCGACCAGTCGGCGCCGATCGAGGCCTTCGCGCAGCGCTCGGGCTCGCCCGCGACCGCCCAGATCACCCCGCAAGGGGACGGGCGCATGATCGTCGCCCTCTTCGGCGCCGACCCGGGCGCGAACCCGCGCACGGGCACTCCCGACTCCAACCCGGCCGCGACGGAACGCCTGGAGGCCCAAAACGGGACGCTCGGCCTCGTCTATGCCGAGGACTACCTGCAGGCGAGCGCGGCCCCCGTCGTCCTTGACGTCACCTGGAACGCGGCGGAGACCTCGGCGAGCTTCATCATCGCGCTAGCCGCGACCTCGACGCCTACGCCGCCTGCGAACACCTCCCCGCCGACGATCTCGGGACAGGCAGCGCAGGGCCAGACCCTGAGCGCGACGACGGGCACCTGGACGGGATCGCAGCCGATCTCCTACGCCTACCAGTGGCGCCGCTGCGACTCCTCGGGTGCAGCTGCTCGAGCATCTCGTGGCGCGACCACCTCAACGCTACCAGCTGACCGCCTCGGACGTCGGCTCCACCCTGCGGGTGCAGGTGACGGCCTCGAACGGCGCGGGCTCGGCGCAGGCCGAGTCGGCGCAGAGCGCGGTCGTGAGCGGGCTCGTGGCGCCTTCCAATACCTCACCTCCGACGATCTCGGGGACGGCGCAGCAGGGCTTCACGCTCAGCGCCGGCGAGGGACCTGGTCGGGCTCACAGCCGATCTCCTACACCTACCAGTGGCGCCGCTGCGACTCCTCGGGTGCAGGCTGCTCGGATCTTGTGGGCCAGACCGCCTCCAGCTACCAGCTGACCGCCTCGGACGTCGGCTCCACCCTACGCGTGCGAGTCACGGCCACGAACGGCGCGGGCTCCGCGCAGGCCGAGTCGGCGCAGAGCGCGGTCGTCACCGCGCCGAGCGGGCAGCCCCTCTTCGTCTCCTCGGCCTCGGCCACCTTCAACGGCTGGAGCTTCCCCGTCCCGGCGCCCGCGGGGACAAGCGCCGGCGATCTCCTGCTCGCCTGGGTGGCCACCGACTCGACGCACGCCATCTCCGCCCCGCCCACCGGCTTCACCCAGCTCGGCACGACCCAGGCGGAGGGCACCGACACGAGCGTCTCCGTCTTCTGGCGGCTGCTGCAGCCCGGAGATCCCGCGAGCTTCTCCGGCACCTTCGTCGGTGGGGAGGCGGGGATCACGGGTGTTGCCGCCTATCGGGGGCTCGACCAGTCGGCGCCGATCGAGGCCTTCGCGCAGCGCTCGGGCTCGCCTGCGACCGCCCAGATCACCCCGCAAGGGGACGGGCGCATGATCGTCGCCCTCTTCGGCGCCGACCCGGGCGCGAACCCGCGCACGGGCACCCCCGACTCCAACCCGGCCGCGACGGAACGCCTGGAGGCCCAAAACGGCACGCTCGGCCTCGTCTACGCCGAGGACTACCTGCAGGCTGAGCGCCGCCCCCGTCGTCCTTGACGTCACCTGGAACGCGGCGGAGACCTCGGCGAGCTTCATCATCGCGCTAGCCGCGACCTCGACGCCTACGCCGCCTGCGAACACCTCCCCGCCGACGATCTCGGGACAGGCAGCGCAGGGCCAGACCCTGAGCGCGACGACGGGCACCTGGACGGGCTCGCAGCCGATCTCCTACGCCTACCAGTGGCGCCGCTGCGACTCCTCGGGCGCGAACTGCTCGAGCATCGCGGGCGCGACCACGTCAACGCATTTGTTGACCGCCTCCGACGTCGGCTTCACCCTGCGCGTGCAGGTGACGGCCTCGAACGGCGCGGGCTCGGCGCAGGCCGAGTCGGCGCAGAGCGCGGTCGTGAGCGGGCTCGTGGCGCCTTCCAATACCTCACCTCCGACGATCTCGGGGACGGCGCAGCAGGGCTTCACGCTCAGCGCCGGCGAGGGGCACCTGGTCGGGCTCACAGCCGATTTCCTACACCTACCAGTGGCGCCGCTGCGACTCCTCGGGTGCAGGCTGCTCGGATCTTGTGGGCCAGACCGCCTCCAGCTACCAGCTGACGGCCTCGGACGTCGGCTCGACCCTACGCGTGCGAGTCACGGCCACGAACGGCGCGGGCTCCGCGCAGGCCGAGTCGGCGCAGAGCGCGGTCGTCACCGCGCCGAGCGGGCAGCCCCTCTTCGTCTCCTCGGCCTCGGCCACCTTCAACGGCTGGAGCTTCGCCGTCCCGGCGCCCGCGGGAACAAGCGCCGGCGACCTCCTGCTCGCCTGGGTGGCCACCGACACGACGCACGCCATCTCCGCCCCGCCCACCGGCTTCACCCAGCTCGGCACGACCCAGGCGGAGGGCACCGACACGAGCGTCTCCGTCTTCTGGCGGCTGCTGCAGCCCGGAGACCCGGGGAGCTTCGCCGGCAGCTTCGTCGGTGGGGAGGCGGGGATCGCGGGTGTTGCCGCCTATCGGGGGCTCGACCAGTCGGCGCCGATCGAGGCCTTCGCGCAGCGCTCGGGCTCGCCTGCGACCGCCCAGATCACCCCGCAAGGGGACGGGCGCATGATCGTCGCCCTCTTCGGCGCCGACCCGGGCGCGAACCCGCGCACGGGCACTCCCGACTCCAACCCGGCCGCGACGGAACGCCTGGAGGCCCAAAACGGGACGCTCGGCCTCGTCTATGCCGAGGACTACCTGCAGGCGAGCGCCGCCCCCGTCGTCCTCGACGTCACCTGGAACGCGGCGGAGACCTCGGCGAGCTTCATCATCGCGCTGAAGGGCCCGAGCCCCGGACCGCTGCCCTAGCCGTTCACCGCTGCTAGCGCGAAGAGCGTCTGACCGTAGGGAAGCGATCGACCCCGACGGACGAGCCCCGCTTCGACGGACAGGTCGCCGCACCGACGGGCGACGAGATCATCGGACGCCATTACCGGGATCCCATGGTGCTCTGCTCGGGCGTACGAAACGCGCCCCCGCATGGCTCTCCGCGGACAGGAGCAGTTGGCGTGGGTCACGCGCCTACGTCGAGCCAGCGGTTCCGAGTTGCGAGAGCAGTGTGACCGCGTCGTTGGCTCACCAGTCGGCGCGATCGCGCCGAAGCCGCCGAGACCCGTTCGTGCCGATCGAGATGCTGCGCATGCCGCAATGCCACCAATGGCAGCCTTCGACAGCCGCGATCACGTCGTAGTAGTCGCTCGGGACCCGGGGCGCGCGAGACCGGTTGAGCCCTGAGGCTCCATGGCGCGTACCGGATGCGACCCGTTTTCGCACATGTCTGCCCATTCGGCCAGTGCCGTCTGGCCTCCTCCGCGTCGCGCCTCCTCGATAATCCGACGCGTGGGCAACCCGTCCGTCTCCGTCGTCGTCCCCGTGTTCAATGGGGAGGCCTTTCTCCGCGAGAGCCTGGACTCCATCGTGGGCCAGACGTACGCGCCGACGGAAGTAATCGTGATGGACGACGCCTCGACCGATTCGACACCAAAGATCGTCTCCTCGTATGGCAACGCGGTGCGGTATGTCCGGCAACCTGCCACGCGCGGCATCTACGGCAACGCGAACGACGGCATTGCTCTCGCCGAGGGCGACCTGATCGGTGTCTTCCATGCCGACGACACCTACCTTCCGCAGATGCTCGAGCGCGAAGTAACGTGGCTCACGGCTCATCCCGAGGCGGGCGCGGTCTTCTGCGCCGACGTCTTTGTCGACGCCGAGGGACGCCAGTTCGGCAGACTGGAGCTTCCGGCAGAGGTCTCGGGCGCACGCGTGCTCGACTACGCAGCCGTGGTGAATGCACTCCTCACGCACACGAACACGTTCCTTCGCTGCCCCACGGCGCTCGTGCGCGCGCACGTGTACCGAGAATTAGGCGGATACCGCGATGCCAGGTTCAAGAACACGTCGGACGTCGACATGTGGCTGCGCATAGTCCGGCGCTACCCGATCGGCATCGTCGACGATCACCTTGTGCGGTATCGGAGGGGACACGGGAGCTCGTCCGAGCGGTACCACCAGGTCCGCACGGACCCGTTCAGGTACTTCGAGATCGTCGACGAGCACCTGCGGTCGGGCGCGGCCGACTTCGCGACTCACGACGCGCTGCGAGCGCACGAGGCGCACCGAGCCGTCGACGCGGTGTTGCGGGCCGTCAACCACTACATTCTTGGCGACGTCGCAGCGGCCCGTGCGGTGCTGGGCGAGGTCCGCCTACGTGCGCTCGCGGCGAGCTCTCGTATCGACCGCGGAAGGATGCTCCTCCTGGCTGCGGCTCTTGCCCTGCTCGTGCGCCTCCCGCGCGTTCCCGCGATCGGACGCGCATTCGCGCGTCACTGGTACGGATCCCCCGATTCCGCCGAGACAGCTTGATGTGCGGGATCGTGGGTGTTATGGCGACGGAACGTGTCGACCGGTCGCTCGTGGTTCAGATGCGCGAGCGTCTGCGTCACCGCGGCCCCGACGCGGAGGGCCTCTGGTCGTCGCCCGACGGGCGCGTCTGTCTCGGCCACCGGAGGCTGACGATCATCGATCCCAGCCCGGAGGCGAACCAGCCGTTCTCGTCGGGCGACGGCCGACTGACGATTACCTTCAACGGCGAGATTTACAACTTTCGAGCTCTCGGGCGCCAGCTCGAGGCGGAAGGGGTTCGCTTCCGCACGCGCTCCGACACGGAGGTCCTTGTCGAGGCGTATCGACGCTGGGAAGAGACTTGCCTCGAGAGGCTCTCCGGGATGTTCGCCTTCGCGATCTGGGACGCGGCGACAAACCGCTTGTTCTGCGCACGCGACCGCGTCGGCGAGAAGCCGTTCCACTACACCGCTTGCAACGGGTCGTTTGCGTTCGGCTCCGAGCTCAAGGCCTTGCAGCCGTGGCTGCCCGCCGAGTCGGAGGTCGACTGGACGGCGATCGCAGATTTCCTCACGCTCGGCTTCATCCCGGACCCCAAGACGGTCTGGTCTGGCGTCAAGAAGCTCCCAGCCGCCCACTGGCTTTCCGTCGACCTGATCGACGACGGGTTGCACGTTGCTGATCCAGTGCCCTACTGGGACTTCGAGCTCTCTCCCGGTGACGAAGGCACCGGCTGGGAGCAAGCCGTCCGAGATGCGCTCGAGAGCGCGGCCGCGGAGATGACAGTCGCGGATGTCCCGGTCGGGACGTTCCTCTCAGGAGGCGTCGACTCGTCGTCGGTCACCGCCGCGCTGGCGCGTACCGGACAGCGGTTGACCGCTTACACGGTCGGATTCGAGGAAGAGGCGTACGACGAGCGTCGCTGGGCACGGACCGTCGCGACCGCATACGGAGTTGAGCACGTCGAGCGGCTCGTGGTGCCGACGGACTTCGAGTCCGTGTTCCGCGACGTCGTCCTGTGGCACTACGACGAGCCATTCAACGACTACTCGTATGCGCCGACGTACTACGTCTGCCGGGAGGCGCGGCGCTCGATCACCGTCGCGCTGTCGGGCGATGGTGGCGACGAGCTGTTCGCCGGCTACGGCAAGTACGCAATGCTCGCGCGAAGATCCGAGATCGAGAACACCGTCGGGAGGACCGCGACCCGGTTCGCGGCCAGAGGAGCGACGACCCTGCTTGGCTCGCGGACCGGGTTGGGTGCTCGTCTGCACCGGTACCGGCTCTCGCCGGAGGAGCTGCTGCTGTCCTCGCTCGTAACGGGGATCCCGACCGACGAGCTCCGTGCGGGGTCCCGAGGCGCACTTGCTGACGCTCTCAAGCACTATGACCCGTTCGATTCGGTTCGTCACTATGTCCGCGCCGTGTCGCCTCAGGAGCACGGCCTCATCGACGCGATGCGCTACCTCGACATCAAGACCACCTTGGGAGCGGGCATCCTGACGAAGGTCGATCGCGCGAGTATGGCCGTCTCACTGGAGGTACGCCCCCTGTACCTCCATCGCGACGTCCTCGATGTCGCCCGGCGTATTCCGGGGACCGTCCTCGCGAGCGGGCGTGGCGCGAAGCTACTCCTGAAGCGCGCGCTCGAGCCCTGGCTTCCTGCGGAGATCCTGCAGCGTCCAAAGATGGGCTTTGGGATGCCGCTCAGTCTCTGGCTCCGCGGAGGCCTCGCTCTCGGGGATGCACGAGAGGGTTCGGCCCTCCAGGAGTGCATCGACGGCTCGTTCCTCGAGCGTCTGCGGACAGAGCATGCGGCAGGCCGCGACCGCACGGCGGCCCTGCACGGGCTCATGTTTCTCGACCACTGGCTCTCGAGGTGGACGGATACGCGGGCGGCGGCGTGATCGGCGGCGTCCGAGACGAGACCTCGCGCACAGTTCACGCGCGATCGGTCGATTCGCTGCGCGTCCTCATGCTGTCTCGCTCGTATCCCAGTGCAGTCTTCCCCAATCTTGGGTTGTGGGTGGAGCGGCCCACCGCGCTGCTGAATGCGCGCGACGGCGTCGAGGTTCGCGTGGTCTCGCCTCAGCCGTACTGTCCACCGCTGCCGGGGATTCGGCCGTTGAGGCAGTACGCACGGTTCCGGTCGATCCCTCGGGGCGAGACGCTCAACGGGGTCGAGGTTCTCCGGCCGCGGTACCCGAGCGGACTCGGATCGTCAACGTACGGCTTCGAATCCCGTGCGTACGAGATGGGCATGAGACGCGCCCTCGATCGGTTGCGCGACGAATTTCCTTTCGACGTGATCCACGCGCACTTCGTCTATCCGGAGGGCGCCGTCGCGCACCGGCTGAGTCGCCGGTACGCGGTGCCGTTCGTCGTCAGCGAACACGCGCCCTGGATTCAGGAGTGGTTTCGGAGCGCCGCCGTTCGGCGTGAGAGCCTCGCGGCTGGACAAGCCGCCGCATTGTTGCTTCCGGACAGCACGTACGTGAGCGAATCGATGCGAGACTGGATAGGGGACGCGACGCCACGTCTTGTCGTACCCGAAGGCGTAGACGGCGACCGCTTCACGCTCGGTGACGACGGCTACGTCGAAGACTCGATCCTGTTCGTCGGCTGGCCCAACTTCAACAAGGGCGTCGACGTTCTCCTCGACGCGATGAAGCTCATCCACGAGCGTGACGAGCCGGGCCGTCTTCAACTGGTTGGTGGGGGGTACTTCCGCAGTACGCGTCTCATGGAGCAACGGCTCAAGGCGTATGCGGACTCGCTGAAGCTCGGCACTCGCGTTGCGTTCGTCGGGTCGAGACCACAGGCCGAGGTCGCGCGGCTCATGGCGCGAGCTGCGGTTGTCGTTCTGCCGAGCCGCATGGAAGCGTTCGGAGCCGTGCTCGCGGAAGCGTTGGCGTGTGGCACGCCCGTGGTCGCGACGCGCTGCGGAGGGCCGGAGGACTTCGTCACGGACGAGGTCGGGCGCCTCGTCCCCGTCGGAGACCCGGAGGCATTGGCGGACGCGCTCGTCGAGGTCCTGCGCGATCGTGCCCGGTTCGACCCGCAGACGCTCCGGGGCTACGCGCTCGACCGTTTTGCCTGGCCGCGAATCGTGGACGCCTGGCTCGACGCCTACGAGAGGGCGCTTGGCCGTCCTCGGCGACCCGATGTGGCATCGGAGCTGCACGTGGCAGCGTCGCGCTCATAGGGAGATCGCGTGCCACGCCCTCCCGCGACATGACGGACCTCGCCGAAGCGGCGGGCGGACTGTGGTCCAGGCTCGGCCGCGGCGTCGCCGGGACGTTCGTGCTCAACGTTGCGGCTCTCGTACTCGGCTTCGTCGTCGCGTTGGTCCTCTCGCAGCAATTGGGCGCGGCCGGCTACGGCGCCTACGCCTTCGCGTTCTCCTCGGCGAGCCTTCTCGCGGTACCCGCGGTCCTCGGTGTGTCGCTCGTTCTCGTGCGGAACGTCGCCGCGTACAACGCGCAGGAGCGGTGGGCGGAGCTGAGGGGTCTTCTTCGGCGCGCCAACCAGGCTGTCGTCGGCATGTCGCTCGTGCTTACCGCAGGAGCGGCGATCGTTGCCGTCGTCTTCGCGGATCCCGGCGGCGAGCTCACCCAGCCCTTCCTCGTCGGTTTGGCGCTCATCCCGCCGCTGGCGCTTTCGGTGGTCCGCATCTCTACGTTGCAGGGACTCGGACATGTGGTTCTCGGCCGGCTCCCGGAGACGATCGTCGCGCCTGCCTCGTTTCTCGGGCTGGTTGCGTTGGCGGCTGCGATACCGGAGTTCGGGCTGTCCGCGACCTGGGCTGTCGCCTTTCAGGCGGCTGCGACGCTCCTTGCCTTCGTCGTCGGACTCGTGCTTGGTACGGCGTCTGCTCCCGCACGGAGCGGTCACCACTCCCGCGGCGTACGAAACGCGCGCGTGGGCGCGGAGCGCGGCGCCTCTCCTTCTCGTGAGCGGTCTGGCGGCTGTCAATCTGCACGCGGGAACTGTCGCTCTCGGCTTCGCCACGGACGCCCGCGAGGTCGGCGTCTACGGAGTCGCCGGCCGGATATCGGTCCTCACCGGCTTCTTCTCTCTCGCCGTAACCTACGCCCTCATGCCCGAGATCGCACGCCTCTACGCGGTCGGCTCGCGGCAGAGACTGAGGGCACTCCTCCCTCGCAGTGCCCGCATCGTGCTGGTCCTCTCGCTGCCCCTGGCTGTCGCCTTTCTTGCAGTTCCGGGTGTCTTCCTCGGCGTTTTCGGTGACACGTTCCAAGGTGGCGAAACCGTGCTTCGCATTCTCGTCGTCGGCGAGCTCATCAAGCTCATCCTGGGCTACGCGAGCGCCTCCCTCGCGATGACCGGCTTCGAGGATCAGGTTCTCAAGGGTGCCGCAGCGGGCGCAATTTCGAACGTCGCGCTCCTGGTCGCCCTTGTACCGACATTCGGCGCCGAGGGAGCGGCTGTCGCCATGGCCCTGAGCGGACTGGCGTCGAACGCCGTCTTCGCGTATCTCGCGTGGACGCGCGTAGGCCTCTATACGCCTGCCTTGCGCATTCCTCGGTTCGCACGCTGAGTCGTCACAACGTAATCCACTCCGGGGGCACTACGTCGGTCGTGTCGAACGACTCGTCCGCGACCCAACGTCGCGGCGCGATCACGATCTTGTCGGGCCGCAGGATTGAGCCAAGCGCCCCACCAGCTGAAGGAGCTGTTCGCGATGACGTGGTGTGCGCAGAGGCTCGTCAACCGCAGGTCTTCGCTGCCACGCCCGCCGGTTGTCGACCACCACAGTCGTCGGCGCTCCGAGTTCCAGGTTCGACCGGCACCAGTCGGGATCGTCCGAGAAGACGTAGAAGTGGGGATCGGGCACGGCGTCGCGGATCCGCGCTGCCGCGGCGACGTAGTAGTCGACGGGAAGCACGCCATGAAATGCACGTAAAGCCGGGTTCTCGACGTAGTCGCCTCGGCGGACGTGGACCGAAACGGCGGTGCTTTCGCCAATGCGCTCCGCAAGCTCGCGACTTCGACCGCTCGGGGGATCGCGGAACGCGAAGTCCTCGCGGATCTGGTCCGCGTAGTCCTCGAAGTAGCGCTGGGAAACCCAGTAGCCGACGAGCCGGACGCTTCCGGTCAGCTCGAGTGTCTGCGGCAGAAACCGGAAGGACACCTGTTCACGCCACACCCGTGGGGAAAGGCGCAGCGCCTCGCGGATGCGCTCCGCAGGGCGTGGGGGGATAGATGCGTGCCAGCTCGGCCTTGATCTCGAAGCAGTCGAGCTCGTAGCTCCGAGTTGTCTGACCTGCGGGCGCTCGCTCGAACCAACCGAGATCGAGTACTAGCTGCGATCGGGTCCGGAGCGCCAGCGCTCGTCCTGCGGCGTACTGGAACATCTGATTTCCGAGACCGCCGAGAAGCGTCGAGATGACCATGGAAGCTGCGGTCTTCCGCGTCGTCGCCACGCCGCTCAGGGACGGCTCAGCCCGGAGCCGGACCGTGGCGTCCGATTGCGCGGGCGGCTAGCTCCATCAGCTGCGCGAAGACGTCGTCGTAGGTGTGCAGCCCGTTCAGGAAGGTGTATCCGGCCTCGCTGATCCGGCGTCGGGCTTCCTCGTCGGCGAGGTAGCTCCTGACCGTATCGGCCATCCGGTCGACCTCGCTCTCTATGTAGTGCACTCCGGGCTCGAACGGTGCCGGCAGGTACACGGGCTCCGACACGACCATCGCCCCGGTTGCCATCCCCATCATGATCCGGTCCGAGAGGTGCCCCGGGTAGCGCGGGAGGTTGAGGAGGATCTTCGTCCGGTTGAGGAGCTCGGTCCTCGCCTCTCCCCAGGTTCCCTTCGTCGGAGAGCTGCTGCCGAGCGCGAGGACGTCGAGACCGTCGCGCCTGAGGCGCTCGAGGATCTTCCTGCGCCGCCGCACGCCGTGCTCACCGAGGAAGACGACCGGAATGTCTCGCTCCAGTTCGAGCAGGCGTCCGTACGTCGGGTGATTCCCGATGGGCACGAACTGGGTGTCGACGACTCCGTGCTCGGCGAGGTAGGCCTGGTGCGCCTCGCTCACCACCGCCAGCACGGTGATGATCCCCTCGCGGCCGACACGTCGTAGGTACCTGGCGTTGGAGTACTGATCGTTGATGCGGCGATCTCGCAGGAGGATCTTGGCCACCTCGCGCATGGTGAGTCGCTCCGGCGGAAAGCCTGCTGCCGCCGGCATGGGAAGCCCTTCGGTGTTCCATACGACGACGTAGGGGCGCTGCTCGGGCGGGAGTGCCGCGACGCGGCTGAGCATCCTCTTGAACCAGCGCGGACTGCCTCCGACGAGCAAGATCCGGCCCGGCTCGAGCTCGGCCTCGTCCTCACGTACGGCGCGGGCATCGAAGCCGAGATCCTGGAGGATCCTCGCCACGAGCGGCGCGCGCGTGAGCTTGATGTCCTCGCGGTAGAGCACGTCCACCTGGGTCCCCTCCAACCCGTCTGCCATCAGGGCGTGCTCCTCGACGGGTTCCGGCGAGACCATGGAATCTCCTAGCCCTGCACGGAAGCGACTGCGAGCAGCGTGTGCCCGTACGGCAGCGACCCGCCTCGTCCCAGCCAGCGCGCCTCGGCGCGGAGCGCAGCGCGTCCCAGGAGGGTTGCCATCCTGGATGGTCGCTCCGAAGGGACTCCGTGACGCGTGATGCTCGGGGCGCGTGGAACACGCCCCCGCACTGCGGCCGCGAGTGACAGCGTGCAGTTCGCATAGGTCAGCCGCTCGATCGTGAACCCGGCGCGCTCGAGCTCTCGGCGAAGCGCGGCCCGATCGTAGACGCGCCAGTCCGAGCGTTCCCTTCGGAGCTGCCGGTAGCCGTTGGTGCGCACGAGCAACGTTCCAGGTCGAGCGAGGACGCGCCGGATTTCGGCCAGGCTGGCGGGCATCTCGAGCTCGTCGATGTGCTGCAGCACGTCGTTGGAGACGACCAGCTCGAAGGAGCCGTCCTCGAATGGGAGCTCGTGTAGCGGGGCCTGTCGCAGATCCGCCTCCGGGATCCGGTGTCGAGCCAGGTCGAGCGCCGCCCCGGCGAGATCAACGCCGGCGGCCGATCCAAAGGAGCCCGTGTCGAGCAGGAAGCGCAGGAAACCGCCAGCGCCGCAGCCGGCGTCGAGGACGCGCAGGCCCTGGTTCAGCCGGTGACCGAGAAGAGCGGAGGCGGTCGCCTCCATCTCCCGGTACCAGAAGTTCGCCTGCTCGGCCGCCATGATCCGCTCGTAGTAGTCGGGGGGTACGCCTGGTGCGAGTTCCGGATGCGCGGTCACTCTGAGATCGTAGGCGGTGGCCGTTGCGTGATCCCTACCCGTCCGGCTAGCGTCCTCTGGTATGCGTCGGAGGCTCGGCGTCCCGATAATTCGACCATGCCGAGCCCGGGCCCACCGCGCTGGTTCGTGCGAGCGCTCGGCGTTAGCCCATCGAGATCCTTGAGCGGCATCTCGGCGAATCGGTCACGTTGCTGGGCGTCAGGACGGTGCAGTCGACGATGCAAATGACATGGGGCGAGGAAGCGATCGAGCTGCGTCGTGGCGCAGAAGCGTTCGGGCGTTCGCTCAACGAAGGACTTGGCGACCGGGACCGGCTCGGGATCTTCGACCGGGAGCTCTGGCGGCGCGCCGCCGACTTCGGCGTTCTCGGTCTTCCGATTCCCGCCGAGTACGGCGGCTCGGATCAGGAGCTCCCGACGGTCGTTCATGCGCTCGAGGGCCTCGGCCAAGGCTGCCGGGACAACGGCCTCCTCTTCGCGCTCATGGCGCAGCTCTGGAGCGTTCAGCTGCCAATCCTCCTTTTCGGTACCGACTCGGCAGCGAGAGCGCTATTTGCCAGGCCTCGTCGACGGCAGCCTCATCGGGGCCCATGCGGTCACCGAACCGGAGGCCGGCTCGGACGTTTTCTCGCTTCGAAGCACTGCGCGCGCGGACAGGCGATGGGTATGTGCTCGATGGATCGAAGGCGTTCGTCACGAGCGCGCCGGTGGCGGATGTCTTCCTCACGGTCGCTGCGACCGAGGCTCGGCGGGGCGCGGCGGGACTCACCGCGTTCCTCGTCGATCGGGACTCGGACGGTCTCGAGGTGACGGCGCCGTACGAGAAGATGGGGCTGCGAACTACGGCAATGGGCGAGGTCGTGTTCACCGACTGCCGTGTTCCCGCGAGTCAGGTCCTGGGCAAAGTCGGCGGCGGCTCGACGGTCTTCGGGGCGGCGATGGAGTGGGAGCGTTCGTACATCCTCGCTCCCGCTCTCGGAACGATGCGCCGGCAACTGGATGAATGTGTGCGGTATGCGCGTTCCCGCCGACAGTTCGGCGAGCCCATCGGCAAGCGCGAGCCGGTCGCCGGCAAGCTCGTGGACATGCAGCTCCGACTCGAGACCTCCCAGCTCTTGACCTACAGGACGGCGTGGAAGAAGCAGTCCGGGAGTCGCATGACCTACGAGCCGTCGCAGGTGAAGCTCTACGTCAGCGAGAGCTGGGTCCAGACCTGCCTCGACGCCGTCCAGATCCACGGAGGCTCGGGGTACATGTCAGAGCTGGGGCTGGAGAGGGATCTCCGCGATGCGATCGCCAGCCGTATCTACTCGGGCACGTCCGAGATACAGCGCTTGATCCTGGCCGGGTTTCTGGGGCTGTGAAGAGCGCGGTTCCTCCTTCAGCATCTGGTGCGCGACGCCGCGGAGCGAACTCCGCTCGCCCCAGCCGTTCGCCACGGCGAGGACGAACTCATCATACGAAGAGCTCGAGAGCGCGAGCAATGCCGTCGCGCACGCGCTCGTCACGTCCGGCGTCGAGCGTGGCGATCGGGTCGTCCTTCATCTACCGAAGTCGGTGAACGCGGTCGTCGCTCTGTACGGGATCCTCAAGGCGGGAGCTGCGTACGTGCCGGTCGAGCCCGGAAGCCCGGCGCCGCGCCTCGAGGACATCGTCGGGCAGTGTCGGCCGAGTGCGATCGTGACGTGGTCGGAGGCTCGTTCCAAGCTGTCGGCCGGGCAGTGCGAGAGCGCAGGAGTCTCTTGCATCGTCAGTGTCGACTCGATCGACCCCTTCGCAGACCTCCCCTTGCGCACGCTCTCGCTCCCGGAAGTCGTGGCGACCGGGCCGGCGGACTCTCCCGGACTGCCCAGCGTCGATCAGGACCTCGCCTACGTCCTGTTCACGTCGGGCTCGACGGGGCAACCGAAAGGCGTGATGCTCTCCCATCTCAACGCGCTGGCGTTCGTGAACTGGGCCGCCGAGACGTTCTCCTTCCGGGCTGACGACCGGCTCTCGAACCATGCTCCGTTCAACTTCGACCTCTCGGTTCTCGACCTCTTCGGCGCGGCGGCGGCGGGCGCCTGCGTGACGCTCGTCCCCGAGGGTCTCGGCATGTTTCCGAGTCGCCTGGCCGAGCTGATCGAACGAGAGCGGCTCACCGTCTGGTATTCGGTTCCCTCGATCCTGACGCTGCTCGTGACGCGCGGGAATCTCGCCGCGCGGGACCTCGGGTCACTCAGGTGGATTCTCTTCGCCGGGGAGGTCTTCCCGGTCAAGTACCTGCGGCAGGTGATGGCTGCCCTCCCGCACGCGCGGTACGCGAATCTCTACGGGCCTACCGAGACCAACGTGATCACGTGGTACGAGGTCGAGTCGCTCGAGCCGGATCGCACGGAACCGATCCCTATCGGAAAAGCCTGTGCGAACACCGACTGCATCGCCCTCGCGGAAGACGGCGGTCGCGTCACCAAACCCGGACAGGAGGGGCTCTTGTACGCGCGCGGCTCGACGGTCATGCGCGGGTACTTCGGACGTCCGGTGGAGACCGAGCGGGCATTCACGCCGAGCCCATTCGCGGTCGGCGGCGACGAGAAGCTCTACTCCACGGGCGATTGGGTGACGCTCGACGAGCAGGGTAACTACCTGTTCCTCGGCCGGCGCGATCACATGGTCAAGACGGGTGGCTACCGGGTCGAGCTGGGTGAGATCGAGACGGCGCTCCTCGCCCATCCGGCTGTGCGCGAAGCCGCCGCCGTGCCCATCCCCGACGAGGTCCTCGGCAACCGGATCAGAGTCTGCGTGGTAGTCGACGGACTCTCGGAGCAGGAGATCAGGGCACATTGCGCGTCGCTGCTTCCGAGGTACATGGTTCCGGAGGGAGTCGAGCTCCGCGACGCTCTTCCACGAACGGCGAACGACAAGATCGACCGGCGGCGTCTCCTCGCCGAGATGCTCGGCACGAAGACACGACTGAAGACGCGGTCGCAGCGCGTCGGTTGCGAACCTGGAGTGTCTAGGACACTCCCTTGCTGCGCAGAAGCTCGGCGAGTGCGACGACGGTCGCAAAGTTCTCGGGGACGAGGTCGTCGTCCCCGATGGTGATCGAGTAGCGCTCTTCGACGAAAACGACGAGCCTGAGGATGTCGAGCGAGTCGAGCGCTCCATCCAAGAGCTGCTCGTCGGGCTGGAGCCGATCGCTTCGATCGTATGCGATCTCTGTCGAGATGTAGTCGATGAGCTCCTGTTCGATCACCGTCACCTCTTTCTCGAAGTGGCTCGTCCTGTGCGACGGGCCGGGTCGGGATGCTTCGCATCGTGCACAAAAGAGCGCGCTGCGAAAAGATCTTCATCGTTGCTGGCAGGGAGCCTAGCCCTCCGGTCAGTAGACGCTCGGCAGAGCCACCCCTAGCTTCCGGACATGCGGCCCAGCGGCAGCGCGCACGACGTGTGACCCGCTCCGTCGCGTCAGCACCCAGCGCACGGCCGGTGACCACGCGGACGTTGTCGTCGACACTTCGCGAAAGCTTCCGCAAGATTCACCACGCAACTTCGAGGTAGTGATCGGGATGAGACAGCGGATACAAGCCTGGCGGGTCGTTCTGATACACACGCTCCTGTTTCGGGTAGCGATCCTCTTGATCTCCGTCCTTCCGCGGAGACGCGCCTTCTCGGCGGCACGGCGGCTCGGGCGATTCAAGTACAGAAGAGTGCGGCCCGGGCTCACGTATCAAGCGGGGAACATCCAGCGCTGCCTTGGTGTCGGCGCAGAGCAGGCGGACCGCTGGCTCGAGCGTTCGTTCGAGCTCGAGGCCAGCGACTTCCTGGCCGGGTGCTTCTTCCGGACGCGGCCGGCCAAGGAGGTGCTCGAGTTGACGGAGATTCGAGGACTGGAGCATCTCACGGCTGCGCTCGAGAAGAACAAGGGCGCAATCCTGTACTCGGGGCACGTGTACGGCCAGATGTCCTGCTTCGCCACGCTCGGACTGCTCGGCTACAAGCCGAACCCCGTACGTTTGCAGTTGCGATCGATACAGCATCCAGTGCGTCGCTGGTTCGGCGATCGTTTCAACCGCCTGCTCGAGACGAAGTTCGCCTGTCGCATTCTCTGGTCGACGCCGGACAGCTTCGGTGTCGCGGTCAAGGCAGCGAATGCGCTCAGGCGTAACGAAGTCGTCAACATCCTGATCGACCTCTCGTTTTCCGCCGAGAACATCGATGTCGAGTTCCTCGGCGACCGGGCCCACTTCCCGTCGGGACCCGTGCGATTGGCCCAGGTGACCGGCGCCCCCTTGCTGGACTACTTCATCCACCGGACCGACGACTGGGTCCCGCAGATCGTCGAGATCGGGGAGCCCTATTACGTCCAGGATGACGCAGCCGCGGCGATGCAGCACTGCGCGGCGCGGCTCGAGGCGAAGATCAGACAGCATCCTGCGGAGTGGGCGCCCTGGCTGATCCGCGACTGGCAATTGTTCGCCACCTGGAGCGGCCGTCCGGCGTGGACCTTCTTGCGAGAGGCGGCGAATCGCTTCTGAGCTCGAGCCATCACGCCGGCTCGGGCGCGGCGCTGACCGGCTTGCGGGCGGCGTAGACGATCTGCGTCGCCAGCACGCCCGGCGCTCGCCCTTCGAGCTTGCGGCCCGCTGCCTGACGCCAGGCGCGGCAGCGCGATGTCGAACGGTGGTAGAGAGCAGCAGGAAGCCGCACTGCTCGAATGTCGAGCGGCTCCAGTCCGGCCTTCGCGAAGCCGACTCTGAAACTCCCTCGGGCCGATGGGGCCTGCCCCCGGCTCCACGCGGCAGCGAGGATACGGGCGCCCGAGCAAGCGCTTGACTACACGCACCGCAGGGTACCACACACGCGACTTCCAATTCACCATACTAGGCGCTGGGGCTTCGGATAGCTGACAACGACCCGCCCGCCCGGACTTGAGGACCCGCGGGAGACGTCGGCGAGTGCGCGTGGGATATCTGCATACTCCAGTACTCCGGTCGCCGTGACGCGTCGAAGCTCCCGCTTGCGAACGGAAGCGACTCGATTTCGCCGCGGACAGAGCCGATCGGCTGCGCTCGGAATGCGGGCCTGCGCTGCCGCCACCATTTCCTCAGCAGCGTCCACGCCACTTACGGTCCACCCGCTCTGTTCTAGGGAGGCGCACAGACGATCCGGGCCCCATCCCTGCATCCAGCACAGTTCCCGGGCCTTCCCAGCAGCCGAAGCGTCGTTTCCATACGCGCTCGAACTACATGTCCGTCGGAACTCTGCTGGTCATAGCCACGTCGTACCAGTCCGACCGCTCTCCGAAGAAGCGAGCGGACTCTCGCTTGCTCATCCTTCCACCCTCGCAGCGGGTAATACATCGTTCACGCGTTCTCGATCATCGAGCGCGGCTGAGATTCGTACTGCCCAGGCGGATCGAAGGCTGGCGTCTATGCCGAGCATTTGATGTACTCGAGAGCTTCGGAGACGATGCTGGCAAACGATCGGTAATTGTACCCGAGTTCTGCCTTGGCTTTGCTCGAATCGTAGAACTGATACGCAAATCGAGAATACAGGTGGAGCGGTGGCTCTTCCTGACGAGAGCGTGCGCGGGTGTAGAAACCGACTAGATCTCTCACGAGATTGGGCACCGCAATCGTAATCGTTTTACGAGCGGTCGCTTCGCACACCTTTCGTGCAATCTCGCCGAAGCTCACGTTCTCACCAGATAGGATATAGCGTTCGCCGGGTCGCCCCTTGTCCGCTGTTCGGCGAATGCCGTCAACCACATCGTCGACATGGACAAGGCTGAGGCCGCCGGCAGTGTACGTGATCACGGGTCGGCAAAGGAACCGGCCTATGATGTCTTGTCCGCGATAGCCCGCGGAGTGGGGACCGAGGATGACTCCGGGATTGACGACCAGTGTCTCTAGATGTGCTCCGTTTGCAGCGATGATCAACTGCTCTGCCTGACGCTTACTGCGACCGTAGCTCATGTCGAGATGAGCTAGGTTGTACGAGAAGGTCTCGTCGGCTGGTGTCTGAGGATTTCGGCTTATTCCGATCGTCGCCGTGCTGCTGACGTAGATCAAGCGCGGCACAGAGTTTCGGATACAAGCTTCGATCACGTTCCGTGTGCCGTCCACGTTTACGCGAGTCTGTAGAACTTGATCTTCAGGCGTTTGGGCGCGAACTCTTGCAGCTGCGTGGACGACGAGCTCTTCGTCTGCAAAGACTTCCTGACGCTCTGCGAGATCACAGACGTCAAGCTCGACGAATTCTAGATCCGGAGAAAACCGATCGTCTTTCACCGCGCCGGCACCGCCGGCGTGCCCGATGCTGCGGACAGCGTGGCTGTCGCGATGATAGCTCTGCACCAGGCGAGATCCGAGAAAGCCCGCGCCACCAGTAACCAGGACCCTCATGCTAGCGAGAACTCACTGCGGCACCGGAGAGCTCACTACACGAGGTCATTTCGTATCGCCCAATCGAGGTAATGACGCAGGCCCTGCTCGAGCTCGACTATTGGCACTCCGGGGTAGCGAAGCCGGAAGCGTCGATCGTCCACCGCGGCGCTGAAGAACTGTCCGCGGCTCAATTCACGTAGAAGCGGATTCGCGCGTCCTCGAGCCGAGGAACTGGTCCGGCGGCGATTGCCAGCGGGACCGCGAGAAACGGTGGAAGGGTCAGCCGGCGGCGATCGACCTTCAGGATCGTGGCCGCTAATTGGTGCAGATCCTGGAGTGGAAGTGCACGTATCCCGCCGATGTTGAAAATCGTTCCATCCGGAGCCGGCCGGTCCACGATTGCCAAGATCGCATGCACAACATCGTGAACAGCGGTCGGATGCACGATGATCCCGCCAGTGAGCTCGAGTGCCCATCGTTGTGTACGAAGTTTTCGATACTGAGCGAGCCACGAGCGGTTGCCGGGGCCGTAGATGCCAGATGGCCTTAGAATGTTCACCGTTGTAGTGCTTGACGGAACTCCACGCGTGACGTTTTCCGCTTCTAGCTTTGTACGCTGGTATGGAGTCACTGGAGAACTCGTCGATGACGTACTCGATCATCTGCTCGGACAGACCCGGGTAGCAAGCCGATCCACAGCGCCTGGTTCATGACGACGTCCGTGCTCGCCAGGCTGCCCGAGACGCGGTATTCGACCTCGTCGAAGGCGGCTGTCGGGTGAGATTTCCGCCGAACAGCAGGCGCGTTGCGATCCTGCGGCTCTCGAGATGACGTACTAGCGTCGTCACGGGTGAAAGGTGCCTCCGCGCGGACGGTGATCACGAACCCGAACCAGCTCGGGTCGCTGTCCGGGGTCGCGACGGGAAGCAGGAGATCGTCTTCGAACGGAGCGAGTCCGTCACGGAGCAGCTGCCAGTTCCGCTTCCGCGCGGCCGTGAACTCGTCGAGCTTCGCGAGCTGGGCGAGTCCGACGGCCGCCTGCATGTCGGTGACTTTCAGGTTGTAGCCGATGTGGCTGAAGATGTACTTGTGGTCGTAGCCGTGTGGCAGCGTCCCGAGCTGCCAGTCGAAGCGCGTTCCGCAGGTGTTGTCCTCGCCCGGCTCGCACCAGCAATCGCGCCCCCAGTCGCGGAACGACTCGACCAACAGCTTGAGCTGCGGGCGGTTCGCGAGCACGGCGCCGCCCTCGCCCATCGTGATGTGATGCGCGGGATAGAAGCTGAGGGTTCCGAGATCGCCCACGGTCCCAGTCGGCCGGCCGCGATAGGTGGAGCCCAGCGCGTCGCAGTTGTCTTCGATCAGCCAGAGCCCGTGGCGTTTGGCGATGGCGTCGACCTCGTCGAGCGGGAACGGGTTTCCGAGCGTGTGCGCGGCCATGATGGCCTTCGTCCGCGGGCCGATCGCAGCTTCGACCTCGTCGGGCACCAGGTTGTACGTCCCGAGCTCGACGTCGACGAACACCGGGATCAGCCCGTTGAGCACGATCGGGTTCACCGTCGTCGGGAACCCGGCGGCGACCGTAATCACCTCGTCGCCCGGTCGGAGCCGCCGCTCGCCGAGTTTCGGAGACGTGAGCGCGGAGACCGCGAGGAGGTTCGCCGACGACCCGGAGTTGCAGATCATCGCGTGGCGCACGCCGAGCCGCTTTGCCAGGTCGATCTCGAACCGCCTCGCGTAGCGGCCGGTCGTGAGCCAGAAGTCGAGCGAGGCGTCGACGAGGTTGAGCAGCTCCTCTTCGTCGAAGACCTTGCCGGATACAGGAACCGGTGTTTCTCCAGGAACGAATTCCCGGCCAGCGAACTCCGCGTCGTGGTACTCCGCTACGAGCCCGAGGATGCGCTCTCTGAGCTCAGCTGCGGACGACAAGAAACTCCCGGTACCAGTCGATGGTCTCCGCTAGCCCCGTATCGAGGTCGTACCCTGGTGACCATCCGAGCGCATCACGGGCCTTCACCGCTGAGACGTACTGATCGTGAATCTCTCCCACGGCGCGGTTCTGGATGACGGGCTCGACGTCTTCACGCCCCATGAGGCGCTTGATCGCGTCCGACGAGCTGGAGCACGGTCACGGGCTGACCGGCCCCGAAGTTGAAGGCGCCACCCGCCACTCCGTCGGTGTCGACGGCGTCGGCGAGCAGCGCGTAGGCCTTCGCGACGTCCTTCACGTAGACGTAGTCACGCGCGTACGTCCCGTCGCTGCGGACGATAGGACGCTCATCCGCAACGAGAGAACGAATGGTGCCCGGAACGAGGCGGCTCCAGTTGAGATCACCCCCGCCGAACACATTCCCGCAGCGAGCGATCGCGACGGGGAGGCCATAGGTGTGGTGGTACGACTGCGCGATCAGGTCGCCACACGCTTTCGACACCTCGTATGGTTCGCGCGCGAGCAGAGCGCTCTCCTCGGTGTAAGGGAGCTCGACGGTCTCGCCGTACGCCTTGTCGCTCGATGCCACGACGACGCGTCGAACCAACTCGGGGTGACGGCGACATGCCTCCAAGACGTTGTACGTGCCGCGCACGTTTGACTCCCACGTCCCGAGCGGTGAGCGGCGCGCAACCTCGACGAGCGTTTGCGCCCCGAGGTGGAACACCGAGTCGACTTCGTGCACTCCCAGTGCGCGTTCGAGCGAGGCGAGATCTTCGAGTTGCCCGTTGACGACCGTGCACTTCTCGATGTCGCGGCTCCGGACGAGCTCGGACTGCGGATCGAGGTCGAGGACGAGCGCGACAACGTGCGCGCCTTCTGCAATGAGCTCCTTGACGAGCCATGACCCCACGACGCCCGTCGCCCCCGTGACGAGGGCGCGGCGGCCCGCCCAGCTGCTCAAGTCCACACCTTCCAGGGGACGTCGCCGCTCTGCCACAGGCCCTCGAGGAGCCGCTTGTCTCGGAGCGTGTCCATGGACTGCCAGAACCCCTCGTGGCGAAACGCGACGAGCTCGCCGTCCTCGGCAAGGCGCTCGAGCGGCTCCTGCTCCCAGACCGTCTCGTCCCCGCCGATGTAATCGAGGACTCCGGGCTCCAGAACGAAGAAGCCGCCGTTGACCCAGCCTTCTCCTATCTGCGGCTTCTCGGTGAACTCCGCGACGAGCTCACCGTCGAAGTTGAGTCCACCGAACCGCGCAGGCGGCCGTACGGCCGTGATGGTTGCGAGCTTTCCGTGCTTTCGATGGAAGTTGACGAGGTTCCGGAGATCGATGTCGGCCACCCCGTCCCCGTAGGTGAGCATGAACGTCCCGTCCCGAAGCCTCCGCTCGAGACGCTTGAGACGCCCGCCGGTCTGCGTCTGAATACCCGTGTCGATCAAATCGACGCGCCAGTCTTCGCGGCGACCGTCGTCGACTTCGATCGCGCCGTCGGCGACGTTGATCGTAAAGTCGTTGCGCAGGTAGTAGTAGTTGAGGAAGTAGTTCTTGACGATCTCCGAGCGATAGCCCAGGGCGATCACGAAATCGCTGAACCCGAACGCCGAGTAGAGCTTGAGGATGTGCCAGAGGATCGGCGTGCCACCGATCTCGACCATCGGCTTGGGTACCGTGTCGGTCTCCTCGGCAAGGCGCGTGCCGAGACCGCCGGCAAGAATCACGGTCTTCATTGCGTCTAAGCCTCGCTGTGTCGTCACCCAAGCTCCAGAGCCATTGGAGCAGAAGTCCGGCCTGGCTGAATGGGCAGGTGACGCCAGCGCGGCGAAGCGCTAGGCGTCGTCAGCGACGAGCGCGTAATCCTTCGTGAACACCCGCCGAACCTGCGCACCCATCTTCCGTACGCGCAGATAGGTGTCGAGCTTGCCTGCGACGGCCCGTTCCAGAAGCTCCGGCCGGCGGACGTAATGGGCTTCGACCCGAGGAAGGGCGTAGAGATCGGCGCCGGGGCCGACCCAACCGAGTACGGTCGTACACGCTGCGTCGTATGTCTCCTCCACGAGCCTGCGAGCGGCTCGGCTCGGCAGAGCGCCGTAGGGGAAGGCAAAGGTCCGGACGGGACCACCCGTGACCTCCTCCAGGATGCGCTGCGAGTCGACGAGCTCACGCTGGAGATCGACGCTGGAGCCGACGAGCGGTGCGTGCTCGTAGCCGTGGGAGCCAACCTCCAGGCCCAGGCGAGCGAGTTCCGCAACCTCCGCCCGCGTCGCAAGCTCGCTGACGAATCCGTCCGCGCGACGGGTCGGCCAGTCGCTGCTGCGGCCGAGCCGGCCGGCGACGCAGAAGACGGTTGCCGTCAGGCCACGCTCCACGAGGAGTGGAGCGGCCGTCCGTGCGACGCTCGCAAATCCATCGTCGAACGTAATCGCGACGAGGCGTTCCGCAGGAAGAGCCCGTCCGGAGCAGGTCCACGAGCTCGCTCACGGTGACGGTTCTCGCACCCGATCGCGCGATCCGGTCCACATGGGTGGCGAACACTTCCGGCGCCACGCACAGCGGGGTCGGGCCTTCTTCGACCGCGTGGTAGGTGAGGACGACAGCCGCCATTCGCAAAGAGGTAGGCGCCTCTAGCGCCCGTTGGGAGCGTAGGCTGGGCCGCCGCGATCCGCAACTGATGGCCAGGGGATGCCGACCGGCCGCTCACTACGATTCAACCGTGCCCTCGCTGAGCGCGATCGTTCCTGCGACGAACGACCCCCCAACGCTGGACCTCTGCACGAGCGCGATCGCGGCCGCGCTCGTGCCGCCGGAGGAGGTCATCGTCGTGCGTGACAGAACGCTGATAGGGCCGGCAGCAGCGCGCAACGAGGGCGCCCGGCGCGCGAAAGGCGATGTCCTCGTGTTCATCGACTCGGATGTCGTCGTCCACGACGACGTCTTCACCCGCATTCGCGCCGCGTTCGAGAACAATCCCGCTCTCGAGGGCGTCTTCGGCTCGTACGACGACGATCCGGCTGCGCCGGGAATCGTCTCGAGATTCCGGAACCTGCTGCACCATCATGTGCACCATGCCTCGGCGGGGCCGGCGACCACGTTCTGGGCCGGGCTCGGCGCATTGCGCCGTGAGACGTTCGAGCGCACCGGAGGCTTCGACGAGCAGCGCTTCCGGCTGCCCTCGGTAGAGGACATCGAGCTCGGTATGCGTCTGCACGAGCGTGGTGCTCGCATCGTCCTGGATCCTGCCGTGCAGGGGACACACCTCAAGGCCTGGAGTCTCTATGAGATGGTTCGTACAGATCTCGTCAGACGCGGCATTCCGTGGGTACAGCTCCTGCTCGAGCGGAGGACGGGGGGCTCGGCTTTGAATCTCTCGTGGCGGCATCGGCTGAGCACTGCGACAGTCCTCGTTGGGCTCGTCGCGCTCGCTCGGCGGCGCCATGTTGTCGCGGTCGGCTCGGCCGCCGGGCTCGTCGCGATCAACCGTTCGTTCTACGCCCTTCTCACGAGAAGGCTCGGTCCATACGGAGCGCTCGTTGGGATCGGCCTTCATGCCATCCATCTGCTGACGGCGGCCCTCGCGGTGCCGACCGCGCTGGTCGCACGATATCGCGCTCGCGAGACCGGGCGGTAGGCGGATGCGGGTCGGGGTCATCGGGCTCGGCTGGGCGGCGCGTGGCTTTCACGCACCGGCGCTTCGCGCGATCGAGGGAGTCGAGCTCGTCGGCGGAGCCGACAGCTCAGCCGAGCAGCGCGCTTCGTGGACAGCGTCCACTCGGTCGCCGGCATTCGAGAGCCTCGACGAGTTGCTCGACCGGGGCGGCCCGAGCGTCGTCGTCGTCGCTACGCCACCGGACTCACATGCGGCGCTGTGTCTTGCCGCGCTCGACGCGGGTGTGCACGTCTTCTGCGAGAAGCCGTTCGTTTCGACCCTTGACGAAGCGGATCGGGTGCTCGCAGCCGCCGATAGGGCCGGCCGCAGGGTCGCAGTCAACCACGAGTATCGGGAAAAGCCGATCTTTCGCGCCTTGCAGCAGCAGATCGGCGCCCCCGATGTCGGACGGCTCGTCTTCTGTCAGATCTGGCAGCTCATGGACCTCGCGCCCTGGAACGAGCCCGTGGCGTGGCGCGCGGCGATGCCGAACCGCACGCTGTTCGAGGGTGGCGTTCACCTCGTCGATCTCATGCTCTCGTTCTTCGGCGAGAAGCCGAGCGCCGTCTACGCTCGGCACTCCAGCGGGCTCGAGCCCGGACAGGAGGCGGACGCGATCCATCTGGTCATGCTCGAGTTCTCAGACGGGCGTCTGGCCCAGATAACGATCGATCGGCTCTGTAGGGCGGGCACGCGGTATGTGGAGATCCGGGCCGACTGCGAGGACGCGTCACTTCGTGCCTCGCACGGTGGGCGGGCCACGATGCAGATCGGCAAGAAGCGCGGAGAGAGGGCCGGCATTCGGGTCGACTTTGGAGCGGGTGGGCTCGCCTGGCTCGAGCGCGGTCTGAGCCGAAAGACCCTCGCGCGTAGCCCGCGTGAGGACGCAATGCTCGCCACCCGCGCTCTCGCCGAAAAGATCTTCGCGGCAATCAAGGACGGCAGAGAGCCTCCGTCGAGTGCACGGGAGGCCCGGGACGGCCTCGAGGTGATCGAGGCTGCCTACCGCTCAGCCGAGACCGGCCGGCGCATCGAGCTCGGCTGATCCGGGAAGAATTCGCGGCTCGGGGATCGGGACGATGAATTGTCCTCCGAGCCGCCGGTATTCGTCCTGTTGCGCCACGATCTCGTCGGCGAAGTTCCAGGCGACGAGAAGGACGTAGTCCGGCTGATCCTCGAGCAGGCGCTCGACTCCGTGCACTGGGATGTGCATTCCGGGCGAGTAGAGCCCCTGCTTCAGCGGGTTGCGATCGACGAGGTAGTCGAGGAGGTCGGTGCCGATCGAGCCGTAGTTGAGCAGCGTATTCCCCCTCGCTGACGCTCCGTAGCCCGCAACTCTATGACCGTCGGACCTCAGCTTGCGCAGAAGGTCGAGCAGCAGCGTGCGATTCGACTCGACGCGCTTACGCAGGGCGTCGTAGGTGCTCTGCTCGAAGAGACCTCGCTCACGCTCCTCCTCGATCCAGGCCCGTACCGGCGCGGGAGTGCCCTCCGGCCTTGCCCGCCGTGCGAAGACGCGAAGCGAACCCCCGTGGACGCTCAGCCGCTCGACGTCGAACACCTCGAGCCCGAAACGGCGGAAGTGATCGACGAACGACTTGACGGTGAGTTGGGACACGTGCTCGTGGTAGATCCCATCGAACTCGTTCTGCTCGACGAGCTCGAGCGCGTGCGGTACCTCCACCACGAAGACGCCGTCGTCGTCCAAGAGCAGGGTCACCCCAGTCGTAAAGGGATCGAGGTCGCCGATGTGGTGGAACGTGTTCGTAGAGACGACGACGGCCGCCGGGCCGTACTCATCCCGAATGCGCCTTGCGAGTGCCGGTGTGAAGTACTCGTTGACGACCTCGACGCCCTTCTCGCGCGCGAGCTCGATGATGTTCGTCGCCGGGTCGATGCCGAGTGTCGAAAGCCCGCGCTCGACGAGGAACGAGAGGAACAGGCCGTCGTTGCAGCCGATGTCGATCGTGAGGTCCTGCGGCGTCTGCAGGAAGCGCTCGCTCACCTGGTCGGCAAGCCCGGCGAAATGTCCGTGCATCTGGTCCGACGTCGACGGGATATAGACGTAATGGCGGAAGAAGCCGGCAGGCACCTGGTCGGCGACCTGGATTAGCCCGCAGTCGAGGCAAACGTGCGCGTCGAGCGGGAAGCGAGCCTCGGGCTCCGCCAGCTGGTCCTCCCGCAGGAACCCGTTGGCGAGCGGATGATCGCCGAGCGGAAGAAAGAGGTAGAGCCGCTCGCTCGTACAGCCCCGGCACTCGGTCACGCGGACACCTCCCTGGCCAGACGCGGCTCGAGACGCGGGAGCCACCACCCGACCGCTTCGCGGAGCGCCGACTCGAGATCCTGGTCCGGGCGCCAGCCGAGCGTCTTCGTCGCGAGGGATGGATCCGAGACGAGCACCGGCAGGTCTTCGTCCTGCGTCTCCGAGGCGCCGAACCGGATCAGATCCCCGTTGCCCACCATCGCTGCGACGCGGGATGCGAGCTCTCGGACGCTCGTGCCGCGGCCCGATCCGATGTGGTAGACGGCACCGCACGCTCTCTCGGGCGCCGCGAGTGCTTCCACGAATGCCTGCGCGGCGCGGTCGACGTCATTGAAGTCCCGGATCTGCTCTCCGTGCGTGAGTTCGACGGGTGCGCCGCGGACGAGATTAGCGACGAGCGAGGGGAGGAGGCGAGTCGGCTTCTCATAGCGGCCGAAGAGGTTGAACAGGCGCAGTGTGAGCCACGGCACACCGGCGGCCTGCGCCAGTTGGGCGAGCAGGCGCTCCTCGTGCGCCTTGTTGCGTCCGTACGGGTTGACCGGCCCCAGCGGAGCCGACTCGTTCAGGTGGTCGCCGGCCGCGAGGATCCAGGCGCTCCCAACGAGGACGACCCGACGTGCGCCTGGGTCGTCGAGCCCTTCGAGAATGATCTCGAGAGGACCACGAACGAGCCTCTCGTCCTCCTGGGCATAGACGTCGGAATCGAGAGCCGCATGGACGATCGCGCGTGGCCGGATCCTGGCGAGTACCGACAGGAACGCGGCTCGATCAGCGACATCCGCGCGCTCGACCGACCATTGTCCGTCCTGTTGGAGGTCTTCGAGCCGCTCGTCGGAGCCACCCGGGCGCAGGAGGGCGACGACGTGCTCGACAGGGCTTTCGTCCCAGAGTCGGGCGCCGCCGGCAACGAGCCTTCGTACGACGGCGGAGCCGACGAATCCGCCGCCGCCCGTGACGAGGACGACGCTCACGGGATCGAGCCCCACTGGTACGGGATCCCGGGGGATGTCGGGTCACGGCGGTCGAGCTCGTCCGGGCTCGACGGCTCAGTCGCGCAATTGGCGAGTATCGAGACCGGCTCACCGAGGCCCTGAAAACCGTGCCAGATGCCCGGTGGGATGACCACGAGCGCATGCTCGTCGGGTCCGACGACGACTTCGAGCAGCTCGCCTCGGGTGGACGAATCCTCGCGATCGTCGTAGAGGACGATCCGGATGCGCCCATGAACGCACGCGTAGTTTGCGGTGAGCCGGCGGTGGTTCTTCCAGGCTTTGACGACGCCCGGGTACACCGACGAGAAGTAGATCTCGCCGAAGCCCCGGAAGTGCGGGTCGGTCGCGCGCAGCATGTGGAGAACCGCACCGCGGTCGTCCGCGATGCGCTTCAGGGGCACGACCTGGACGCCGGCGATGGACATCAGCTCGACGCCACCCGTCGTAGGACCTCGAGCGTTCCATGCGCGCACCGGGAGAACCGGAAGAGCTTCGACCGCTCGAGCGCTTTCGCGCGCAACGAGAGTCTGAGCTCCGCGTCGCCGAGTACCGTGCGGATCGCCGCGGCAAGGTTCTCAGGTGACGGCTCGTCCACGGTAAACGCCGCCCCGTCGACGATCTCGGCGACCGCGCCTCGATTGACGGTGATGACGGGCGTTCCGCACGCCATGGCTTCGCAGACGGTGAGCGAGAAGCCTTCGTACGCCGACGGGAAGGCGTAGAGGTCGGCGGCGCTGTACACGGGAATGATGTCCTCGTGGTGCGCGAGCTCCTCGTTGATCTGCACGACGCTGTCCGAGACGCCAGCTTCTCTCGTGATCTCGTCCAATGGGAGGTTGTGGACGTTCGCTCCGTAGAGCAGCAGCCCGTGTGGTATCCCGTCGCGCTTTTTCAACTCTCCGAAGGCGCGGATCAGCGCGGGGATGTTCCGCCGCTGTGAGAACTTGCCGACGAAGAGGATGTACGGGCGCTCGTCTCCGAAAAACCTCCGTCGCGTCTCGCGCAGGACGTCTTCGTCCTCGGTCGGGTGGAACGAATCGTCCACTCCTTCAGGGACGATGTCTATCCGTTCCGGCCGCACGCCGTACAGATCGATGACGTGCTTGCGGGCGGACTCCGACGGCACGATCACCGCATCCGCTTTGCGCGCGCTCAGGCGATACCTCAGCCCGTGCGTGTGGTCGTACCAGAAGGAATGTGCTCCAGGCTGCACCTCGTTGACGCTATGCGTCGCGACCGCCGTACGGCCCCGGTAGTTGAACGGCAGGGTATAGCTGGGCCCGAACAGAACGTCCACCTCACGCCAGCGGCGCGCCAGGACGAGATGTTGCCAGAGCACTCCGTCAAGCCTCGATGGGAGCAGCCTCGTCTCGAAGGAGTCGGAGAGTCCGAGCGCCTCCTTGTCGAAGGGCTTCCGCACGTAGAGGACCACGCGCTCTGAAGGCTCGAGAAGTGGATCCCAGTTCTTGAACAGGTACTCCAGGTAGCGTCCGATGCCGAAGCGCTGTCCGGAGAGCCGAATCGCGTCCACGCCGAACGTCACCAACGGGCGCCTCCCCTGATCCGACTCCCACCTGCTCAGAGTGTATGCAGTCACGCCGCCGAGCCTGCCCCTAGTCGCGCATCTTCGATTGTCGCGAGGTACGTCCGCAGATGAGACTCCTCCGACCAGTGCTCCAGCCACGCGGCGCGGCCACGCGCTCCGAGCTCGCCTCGTAGGGCTGGGTCCACGCGTAGCCGCTCCATCGCGTCGACGAGCTCGGCCTCCGTCCGGTAGGTGAGACCGCCGCCGCTGACGGCCACGGCCTCGGCCTGTCCGCCGCGATCGCGTGCGATGACCGGCACGCCCTGCGACAGCGCCTCGAGCGCGACGAACGGGAAGACCTCGTAGCCGACCGTCGGCACGAGCACTGCGAGGGCACCTCTGTAGAGCGCACCTAGCTCCTCTGGGTGGACGCGGCCGAGAAAGCGGACGTGCCCGAGGCCCGCCGCTTGCCGTCTCAGCTCGGGCTCGAAGTCACCGTCCCCGGCCACGAGCAGATCGGCGCCGTCGTATCGGCGGAATGCGTCGATGACCGTCTGCAGGCCCTTGAGGCGCTCCAGCCGGCCGGCAAAGAGGAAGTACTGGCGGGCGCCCGGCGGGCTGCCGGCCGTCGCGCGGAGCGGGATCGGGCACGAAGTAGGGCAGATGCCGGATCTCGCGCGTGAAGCCTCGCTCGCGGTGCTTCTCCGCCGTGAAGCGGCTCGGCGAGAAGAAGACATCGACATGGTCGAGCCGGCGCTCGAGCAGGTTGGTGTAGCGCCACAGCTGCGGCGGACGCTTGAACACGAGCGTGCAACGAAGGCACGACGGCCCCTCGCAAGGGCGGCGGTTGTACTTCCAGAGCACGTGCATCGGGCACACGAGCCAGTGCTCGTGCATCGTGTAGAGCTTCACGCCGTCGCCATAGGCGAGCACGTCGGGACCCCCCATGAGCGAGATGTTGTGGAAGTGGACGACGTCGAACCGCTGCGCGGCGAAGATCTCGCCGAGTTGCCTGCCGGTCAATCCCGGCCGACCTGTCAGGTAGGTGACGAGCGGCGCGACCGGCCCCGCGCTGCTCCTGATGGGAAACACGGTGACGCCTGGCGCATGCGGGAAGCTTCCTTCCGGCTCTCCCCGGCGGAGGACCTTGTAGGCGTCGACGTTGTGGACGACGGTGACGCTGTGTCCCCGTCTCGCCAGCGCATTCGACAGCCGGTAGACGTACATCGCGTCGCCGCCGAAGTGGTATGGCGGATAGAAGGTCGTGACCATGCAGAAGGCCAGCGGGCTATCCACGGCCCGCTGCTCCCGCGGCTTCGTGCACGAGGTCCCGGAGGCGGACCGCCGCCGCGTCCCAGGTCAGGTGTGACACCGAGCGCCTGCACCTCGCCGCGACGTCGCGGCGGAACGCGCTCGTCCGTGAGCAACCGCATCGAGCGCCTCCGCGAGCTGCGAGACATCAGTCGGTTCGAAGAACAGCGCCGCGGAGCCGAGGCTCTCGCGGTGGGCGGGGAGGTCGCTGAGAACGACCGCGCAGCCGCAAGCCGCCGCCTCGACCGCAGGCAGGCCGAAACCTTCGGAGAGGGAGGGCACGACGGCCGCCGCGGCGCCCGAGTAGAGCCCTGCGAGAGTCTCGTCCGAGACGTATCCCGGGAGCAGCACGCGTTCCTCGAGCCCGAGCTCGCCGATTCGATCGCGCACCGGCCCGCCGGCCGAGAGGTAGCCTGTCCTCGAGGTCGCCTGCGATGACCAGGCGTGCATCCTCGTCGATCCGCGCGAACGCCTCGAGGAGCGACTCGATGTTCTTGTGCGGACTGATTCCGGCTGCATAGATCACGTAGAGATCCTCGGGCTCGAGCCCGACGGCGCGGCCCGCCGCGGATGCTTCGTCGCCCGTTCGCGGGGAGAACACCGCATCGGGTGCCTCCGGCACGAGCGCGATGCGTGCGGGATCGAGCCGGAAGGCGCGCGCAACCGCGGTGCGAGCCGCGTCCGAGACGGTGAACACCCGGTCGGCGCGTCGCACGGCCGCGTGACTCCTTCAGCCGCCAGAACGCGTGCTCGCGTCGGCTGGAGAAGAGCAACTCCGGGATGCTCGCGTGCGGTCGTGTCGTGAACGCCGACGACCGTCGGCACCCGAAGCACGGGGAAGTACGAGTAGACCGACGGGAACAGGAAAGCAGCGAAGTGTTGCCCGCTGGCCGCTCTCGACAGGCGGATGAGGTCGCGGACCGGTCGGCTGTTTCCCGCGGTCGGGGCCGCGTGGCGAGTTTCGACTCAGCTTGACGACGAGGCGCTCCCCGCTCTCGGGCAGAGTGCCGTTTTCGTCGCTGGTCACGAAGACATAGGTCGCGTCAGGATCGAGCTCGACGAGGCGTGCGACCGCGTTCCGCGCGAAGCGGCCGAATCCACGGCGATTTTCCCAGCTCGTGGCGTCGATGCCGACGCGCACGGTCACTTGACCTTCAGGAGGCTGCGGCCGCCGCCGAACGCGTAGCCGACGGCCTCGCCGACGGTCCACGCCGCCTCGTACACGGCCAGCAACGGAGCTGCGCGCGCGAACTCGCGCGTGTGTCTCCCGTTCCGAATCACGTTGCGCGCGATTCGATAGGAGACGAGTGGGATGAGCAGCGGGGACCCGCCGCAATACAGCGCCCGCTTCCACCCGAGCTCGGGGTTGCGCAACCCCGCGTATGAACGCGCGTAGTGGTAGCGCTGCGAGAGGAACTCGCGGAAGCCGAAGTCCTTGACGTGGTCGAGCGCGATCTCGGGGTCTGACCAGAGGTCGAATCCTGATTGCTGAAGGTGAGGGTGCAGCCAGGTCTCCCAGAGGCCGCGCTGCAGGAAGTCGTCCATCGCCGCGATCGCCTCGCGGTCGTACGAGACGTTCATCCCCGGCAGTCGACTGCACGACGCCGCCCGGCGCGGGCTCCATGTGCTCGGTGTACTCGCAGAAGAATGCCGCCCAGTCGCGGACGCGGCCAGTTTCGCCGTTCCGGATCGAGCCGCCGACGACCGGGTGACCAGCATCTGTGTGCGGCGACGATCCGCCGTCCCCAGCCCTCCCGGACAACGACAGTGGTCCTCGATCACGGCGACGTAGGGAGCGGTTGCCGCACCCATACCGCGCGCCCTGAGCACGGGAACCGGCGTTGGCTCGTCGAACGAGAGCAGCTTCACCTCGGGCCAGCCTTCACGGATGCGCCTTCGCGTCTCGCTCGTCGGTCCAGTCGGCGACCACGATCTCTGCATCCGGAGCGTTTTGTCGCAGCGAATCGAGACAACGGCCCAGGTAAGGGAAGCCGTTCACCGAAGCGACGACGACCGAGAGCTCGGGCGCGTTCATCGTCGAAGCTCGTCGACGTGCCCACGCATCTCGGCGTAGCGCCCAAACGAGGTTGAACCAGAGGACGATCGGGAGGGTAGCCAGCGCGCGGCCGCGGTAGCGCCGCTTGCCGAAGACAGTCCGCTCGACTCTCCACGTCATCAGGAACGGCACTAGTGGGAACGCCAGGACGCCTGCGACCGCGCGTGCGCTCGAGAAGTGCTCGGCTCGCCCGCGACCGTACTGGCGCCCGTGCGCGTATCGCTGGGCCGTGAACGCCCGCCACCCGGCGGAGCGACCTTGAAAGGCCACGAGCTCAGGAGCTCTGCCAGTGGACGACGCCGTCGGCGGCCAGCCTTCGGTGCACGAAAGGCTCCCAGAACCCGTCTCGATAGGAATCGCCGACGATCGCAAGCACGGCGCGCTTGTACGCCGCATTGTCTCCGGGGAGATCGAGGGTCTCCCGTGCCGGGAACGGGCGCATGTCCGGGGCATAGCGGCAGAAGTACTCGGCCCAGTCCGAGAGCCGCAGCCGGGCACCGGGGTCGATTGCACCTCCGACGACGTCGAAGCGACGATGAAGGGTGCGGATCTGCTCGACCCAGTCATCCGCGGGAACCATCTGCGCGATCGTCAAGGCCACGATGCTCACCACCTGCCGCGTCGATCCCGTCACGCCAGTGGTGGGGAACGAGAGCGCCGGGAGTCGTGGTGAAGCTTGCCCAAGGAAACCGCTCGCGGAACTCCGGCGGGCTCGCCTCGGCCTCGTGCACGCGCACTTCGACCCCATCCCGTTGCGGCTCGAGCGCCTCGAGGCACGCGACGAGCCGCTCCGAGCGGAGCGTTCGACCCGATGACGACTGTTACCGTCGGGTCAGGCGACGAGCTCGAGATCGAGGACCCCATCGATGGCGTCGCCCTCCTCCAGATAGACCTCCTCGGCGTTCACCGACCAGACGTCGTAGTCGGTGCCGTCGATGAGGTTGAGGGTGGCGAGGATCGCGGTCCACATCGAGTGATCCTGGTTGTTGTAGCGGTGCAGGCCGTTTCGTCCGCACGTCTGCAGGTTCCGGAAGCCGGCGAGGTAGTCCTTGATCACCTCGAGCGCGGGCTCGTACGCCTGGTCGTAGATCGGATATGCCTTCGGCACCCGCACCTTGACCCCGTCGAAGACCTGGTCGGGATCGACGAGGCCGATGCGCGCCATCTCCTGCGTGGCCATGGCGACCGCCTCGTGGTCGGGCATCTCCCAGATGTCGTCGCCCTCGAAGCAGAAGTACTCGACGCCGAGGCAGGTCGTCCCCGGCACGACCATGTCCGGGCTCCACGCACCGAAGTTCTGCACCCGGCCGGCGCGCGTCCCGGGGTCGTGGATGTAGATCCAGTTGTCCGGGAACGGCTCCTCCTGCTTGGTCATGAGCGCGACGAGGCAGAAGTCGCGGTAGCGAAGCTGCGAGGCCGCCTCGAGCACGTGCGGCGGGGGAGCGGGATCGAGCATGCGGACGAGATCCTGAAGAGCGAGGGTCGAGAGAACGCGGTCGACCGGGTACTCGGTCTCGTGGCCGTTCGTGCGGACGACGACCGACTGCGCCCACCCGTCCTCGTGCCCGATCTGCACGACGCGGTTGTTCAGCTGCACCGGAATCGAGTGGTGCTCCTCGAGCCGCTGCTGCAACAGCTCCCACATCTGGCCGGGGCCGAGGCGCGGATAGCGGAACTCCTCGATCAGCGTGGTGACGTGGTCTCGGCGCAGACCCAGGACCGTGAGCGCCGCGTGCATGAGCGAGAAGTTCTTGATTCGCTGGGCAGCCCAGAGCGACCTGATCTCCGTCCCGGGAATACCCCAGACCTTCTCGGTGTACGACTTGAAGAACGCGTCGTACAGCCGCCGGCCGAAACGCGCGGTGACCCATTCCTCGAAGGTCTCGGCGTCCTTGTTCCGACTCCGCTGCGCCCAGAGGTACGACAGCGCACAGAGCGTCGACTCCCAGAGCCCGAGTCGCCCGAGGACATCCTTGGACGTGAGCGGGTACGAGAAGAACTTGCCGTCGTAGTAGATCCGCGAGAGTCGCGGTCGCGTGAGAAACTCCTCGCCGACGATCGTCTCCCACATGCGCTCGACCTGCTTGAGCTTGGTGAAGAACCGATGCCCGCCGAGGTCGAACCGGTAGCCCTCGAACTCCACGGTCTTCGCGATGCCGCCCACGGTGCCGTCCGCTTCGAAAACGACCGCCGGCGACCCCCGAAGCCCGAGGGTGTACGCGCCCGTGAGCCCGGCCGGGCCACCGCCGAGGATGGCGGTGCCCACCGAGTCGCCCGCGACGCGAGGCGTCGTGGACGCGCTGCGGACGGCAGTCGTCAGGTCGTCGTCGAGCGTTCCCATCCCCACGTTCCAGTGTTGCGACGCTCGGCGGATGATGCCCACGCCCTCCTGAACAGGAATGGCGCCCGTTCGCCTACCCGAACGGCTAGGGTCGTCCCTCAAAGGGCGAGCGCCATACTGATCTGGCCGTGAGAGAGCCTGCGTCCTATCGTGATGAGCGGGTGGATCGCGCCGTGGATACCTCGGTGGGGATGGTGCCCGCGCTGGAGCGCGGTCAGGAAGCCGTGCGCGCGCGGAGATCACGCCGGCGACGCGGTTGGGTCGTCCGCCGCGTCCTGCTCGCCGCCGACGTCGTCGGGCTGCTCGCAGCCTTTCTCGTTACTCAGCTTGCGCTTGCGGACTTCAGCGACGGGGTCGACCCACGTATCGTCGACCTGTTCCTGATCTTTCTCGTCAGCCTGCCTGGCTGGGTCCTGGCGGCAAAGGTGTATGGCCTCTACGACCGCGACGACGAGCGTACTGACCACTCGACGGCGGACGAGGTGTCAGGGGTCTTCCACCTCGTGACGGTACTCGTCTGGGTGCTGTTTGCGGGCGCTTGGATCACTGGCGTCACGACTCCGCAGGTAGAGAAGACCGCGCTCTTCTGGCTGCTTGCGATTGCGTTCATCGCCGGCGCGCGGATCCTCGGTCGCAGCCTCGTGCGGCGCACGGCCGCGTACGTACAGAACGCCGTGATCGTCGGTGCCGGAGACGTCGGCCAGCTCCTGGCTCGGAAGTACGTGCAGCACCCCGAATACGGCATCCGCCTCGTCGGTCTCGTCGACGAGAGTGCCCATGACTTGCGTGACGAGCTGACCGGAATCGCGATCTACCCCGATCGCGAGCTCGTCGAGCTCGTGAGTCGTGAGAACGTCGAACGAGTCGTGATCGCTTTCACCGAGACGCCCAACGAGCAGCTCCTCGACCTCTTGCGCCAGCTTCGCAAGCTGGACGTGCAGATCGACGTGCTTCCTCGCCTGTACGAGGTGCTGACCCCGAAGCTCGACGTCCACTCCATCGAGGGGATCCCGCTGATCGGGCTGCGGCCGGCCGGAATCTCGAGGTCGTCGCGGCTTATCAAGCGGGTGCTGGACGTCGTTCTCGCAAGCATTCTCTTGCTCCTGGTCGCGCCGTTGTTCGCGTTCGCCGCCTGGCGCATCAAGCGTGACTCGCCAGGCCCCGTCCTCTTCCGTCAGGCGCGACTGGGGGAGGGCGGACGCGAGTTCCCGATGCTCAAGTTCCGGACGATGGCGGTCGGCACCGACACCGATGTCCACCGCGACTACATCCGCTCGATCATGGACAAGGGCGCCGCGCCGATCGAGGGCGGTCTCTACAAGCTCGATCGCGGAGACGCGGTCACGCGCTCGGGGCGCTGGCTCCGGCAGACGAGCCTCGACGAGCTCCCGAACCTGATCAACGTGCTGCGAGGCGAGATGTCGATCGTCGGGCCGAGGCCTTGCCTCGCGTACGAGACGGAGTACTTCGAGCCGCACCACTTCGAGCGCTTCCTCGTCCCGGCCGGCATCACCGGTCTCTGGCAGGTCACCGCACGCGCTCGCACGACGTTCGCGGAAGCGCTCGATCTCGACGTCGCCTACGCACGCGGCTGGTCGCTCGGCCTCGATCTGAAGATCCTGGCGCGAACGCCGCTTTCGGTCTTCCGCCAGCGCGGCGCCGCCTGAGTGGAGCACTGAGCGTGGATCCCGTCCGCGTGGCGGTGATCGGGCTCGGCTACTGGGGTCCGAATCTCGTCCGCAACCTCTTCGAGCTGGAGTCGGCCGACCTCGTGCTCGTCTGCGACCAGCGCGCCGAGGCCGTCGAGCAGGTGCGCAGGCGCTACCCGTCCGTCCGCGGCACGACCTCGCTGGACGACGTGCTCGAGGATCCGACCGTCGAGGCGGTCGTCGTCGCCACTCCGATCCGGACGCACCTGGAGCTCGCACGCGCGTCGCTCGGGGCGGGGAAGCACACGCTCGTCGAGAAGCCGCTTGCGGACTCGATCGCCGGGGCGGCGAGCTGGCGCGCCTCGCACGCGAGCGGGATCTCGTGCTGGTGCCCGGCCACACGTTCCTCTACAGCCCTCCCGTCCAGGCCGTGCAGGAGATGATCTCCGCCGGCGAGCTCGGCGACATCTACTTCATCTCGACGAGCCGGGTGAACCTCGGGCTGCACCAGTCGGACGCCAGCGTCGATCTGGGATCTCGCGCCGCACGACTTCTCGATCCTGCTCTACTGGCTACGCGAGACCCCGACGTACGTGACCGCGCTGAGCCGCGGCTGCGTCATCCCCGACACACCCGGACGTCGCCTTCCTGAACCTCGAGTACGCCTCGGGCGTCATCGCCCATGCCGAGCTCGCATGGCTTGCACCCTCCAAGCTGCGCCGGACGACCGTCGTCGGCTCCCGCAAGATGGTCGTCTACGACGACACGAGCATCGAGCCCGTCCGCGTCTTCGATTCAGGCGTCACGCTGCGCGACCCGGGAACCTTCGGCGAGTACCGGCTCAGCTATCGGACCGGGAGACATCGTCTCGCCTCGTGTGGACGTGTCGGAGCCGCTGTCGCTCGAGCTCGACGACTTCTGTCGCTCGATCCGCGACGGCTCTCAGCCTCGCGCGACCGCCGAGCTGGGGCTCGACGTCGTGCGCATGATCGAAGCAGCAGAGAGATCGCTCACGCAGGGTGGGGCGAGAGCGGAGGTCGCAGCCGCAGCGTCGATCGCAGAGCCTTCGGTCTGACCGGCGCACCACGATCCGGTACGTAGCTCACAATCCTGGACCGGGATCAACACTTTCGCCCGGTGTCTTCCGCCGCCCGCTGCTTTAGTGTCCCGCCCGCGGTGAGGGTGGGCCGCCACTCACGCCGTTGCGGCCACTGGCTCAGCTGCCAAGGGGCCGGGGAGGCGGCTGTTGCCCCGGGACCAAGCGGGGAAGCCGCCTCCCCCTATTTGTGCTCGTGTTACCGGCGCGAAAAGCGCCGATGCTCGTGGCGGGCGCCAACTCGTGTGGCGCGCCGCGGCCGTCGTTCGCTTGGTCGAGCGGCGGCCGCAGTTTCGGCCGCTGGCGGAGAACTCTGCGGCCCCGGCGCGAACGCGCCGCGCTTCACGGGCTCTCGCGAGCTGGAATCCGCGTGAGCCGATTCCCTCTTCGGAGGAAGAGCTCTACGCGGCGGCGCGGATCGGGAGGACGAGCTCGGCTATCTGGATCGCGTTGAGCGCCGCGCCCTTTCGCAGGTTGTCGCACGCGAGGAAGAACGCGAGGCCGTTCTCGCCCGCGGCATCCGTGCGGACACGGCCGACGAGCACCTCGTCGGTGCCCATCGCCTTGCCGGGCGTGGGGAACCGCTCGTAACAGAGCCCCGTCGCGCTCCTCAAGATTCGTTCCGCGGCCGCGGCCGCGAGCGGCTCCTGCGTCTCGACCCACACGGCCTCGGCGTGGCCGACGAGGACGGGAACGCGCACACAGGTCGCGCTCACCGGAAGCTCCGGCAGCTCGAGGATCTTTCGTGTCTCGTCGCGAATCTTCGACTCCTCGTCGAACTCGGCTCCGTCGAACGACCAGTCCATGCGCAGGTCGTGCTCGTCCGGCGTCTCGCCCCGAAGCCGCTCGATCGCCTGTGCGCCCGCGCCCGACGCCGACTGGTAGGTCGCGACGCGCACGCTGCGGAAGGCCGGCGGCGTCTCGCAAGGGTGCGAGGGCCATCGTGAGCGGAATCGAGCAGCAGTTCGGGTTCGCGACGATTCCGCGGTGCTCGAGCGCCCGCCCGCCGTTGACCTCGGGAACGACCAGCGGTACCCCGTCGTCGAGCCTGTACGCAGCGGACTTGTCCACACAGATGGCACCGGCGTCGGCTGCCACCGGGACGAGCTCCCGGCTGGCCGAGGTCCCGACGGAGAAGAAGCAGACGTCGAGGTCGCCGGCACCAAGGGTCTCCGGGCTTGCCAGCTCCACCTCGAGCGTGCCGATCCGCGATCCAGCCGATCGTGACGACGCGAACGCCCGCACGTTCGTGTACCCGCGCTCGTGCAGTAGCGCCACGGTGACGCGGCCCACCGCGCCGGTTGCGCCGACCACGCCGATCCGCGGCCCGTCGCGACTCATTTGCCACCTCGCGTTACCGCCTGTGGCTCGACGCCACTCGGGATTCCCTCGCCCAGCCCGAAAGCGTCGTGCAGCGCCTTGACCGCGCGCTCGACCTCCGTGCGGCGAACATGGCAGGTGATCTTGATGGAGGACGTCGTCACGATCAGCGGCTCGATCCCGTGGGCCTCGAGCGTCGCGAACGTCGTCGCTGCGACGCCGGGGTGGCTCTTCATTCCAGCGCCGACCACGCTCACCTTCCCCAGCTCCGTCGTCGACCGTCCAGCGCGTCCCGAGCTCGTCCAGCGTGCGCGCCGCCAGCTGCGTGATCCTCGTTCGGCGCCGACAGCACGATCTCGTCCCCGACTCGGAGAATCGTGTCGACGTTGACGTGCGCGGCCGCGAGCGCGGCGAAGAGCGTCGCCGGAGGGACGCCTTCGACTCGGTAGACGGTCTCGTCGAGCGTGTGGGCAACGCCGGAGATGATCGCCTTCTCGAGCACCCGTTCGTCCTCCTCGGCCGTCACCCACGTGCCCTCGT
This sequence comes from uncultured Actinomycetes bacterium, assembly GCA_963746435.1. GTDB lineage: Bacteria > Actinomycetota > Thermoleophilia > Gaiellales > Gaiellaceae > GMQP-bins7. Next base: position 45,274 of record CAVVAZ010000006.1, on the reverse strand, counting down.
CGTCCGAGAACGACGAGCGAACGTGGAGCGGGACTCCGTGATTCCGCGCGAACTCCACCGAGCGTAGCTGGAGCACCCGTGCGCCGGACGCGGCGAGCTCGAGCATCTCGTCGTAGCTCACGATCTCGAGCTTCCTCGCATCGGGGACGACCCGCGGGTCGGCGGTGAAGACGCCTGAGACATCGGTGAAGATCTCGCACGCGCTTGCTCCCAGGGCGGCTGCGAGAGCAACCGCCGTCGTGTCGGAGCCTCCGCGCCCCAGCGTCGTTACCTCCGCGTCGAGCGAGACACCCTGGAACCCGGCGACGAGCACGATGGCTCCTCGGTCGAGCGCCTCGTGGATGCGCCGCGCGCGTACCTCGACGATCTTCGCCTTTCCGTGCGCCGTGTCGGTCACGATCCCCGCCTGCGAGCCGGTCAGGGAGATGGCGTCCTGCCCGAGATCGATCAGCGCCATCGCCGCGAGCGCGCAGGAGATCCGCTCTCCCACCGAGACGAGCATGTCGAGCTCACGCTCGTGCGGTCGAGGGGAGACCTCGCGGGCCAGGGCGAGGAGCTCGTCGGTCGAGGATCCCATCGCCGAGAGCACCGCCACGACGCGGAGCGCCGGCACGGTTGGCGTCGGCCAGACGACGTGCGACCGCGAGGATTCGCTCGGGATCCGCGACGGAGGTGCCCCCGAACTTCATCACGACGACCTCTCGGGACGAGGCTTCCGCCGGCCGATCGACGTCCGTCCCGACCGCGGGGACGGCCTCGAACTCGGTCGCCCGCATGCGGCCAGTGTACGCGCCGGTCCGGCAAACACTCCCAAAAAGAAACTGAACCGGCTGACCCGAAGGCCCGCCGGTTCAGTGGGTGCAAATCTAGAAAGCGAGGCGGGATCCTGCAAGACCCTTCGCGACAAGAAAAGCGCAATTTGCGAGAAAAACGTTCGCCGCTACATCTCGCGGCGACCGGCGAGCGCGCGCCCGAGGGTCACCTCGTCCGCATATTCGAGGTCGCCGCCGACCGGGAGACCGCTCGCGAGCCGCGTGACCCGCACCTTGTTCCGCAGGCGGTCGGCGATGTAGGCGGCGGTCGCCTCGCCGGTCATCGTCGGATTCGTCGCGAGCACCACCTCCTCGACGGCGCCGTGCTCGACGCGACCCAAGCAGCCCGCCGATGCGCAGATCCCCGGGCTCCACGCCGTCGATCGGCGACAGCGCGCCGCCGAGGACGTGGTAGAGGCCTCGGTACTCGTGCGTGCGCTCGAGTGAGACCACGTCCACGGGCTGCTCGACGACGCAGATCACCGAGCGATCGCGGCGCGCGTCGGAGCACACCTCGCAGAGCTCGGCCTCGGTCAGATTCCCGCACTCCCGGCAGAAGCGAACACGCGCCTTCACCTCCTCGATGGCCCGGGCGAGCTCGACTGCGTCCTCGAGGCGGGCGGAGAGCAGGTGGAAAGCGAGGCGCTGCGCCGTGCGACGACCGATTCCCGGCAGCTTCGTGAGCTGGACGACGAGGTTCTCGACCGCCGGGCTGAGCACGGAGGGAGCCTAGCCGCCCATTACGGACAGGCCCCCTCCGTTCAGCTACTTACGCTGCGGCGATCTGTCCCGGTGCTGCGACGATCGCGGCCGGGGTCGGAACGAGCCCGTGGAGCTGGGCCCAGCGAGCGGCCTCGGTCCGATTCGAGACGTTGAGCTTGCGGTAGACGTTCGAAAGGTGGAACTTCACCGTCTGCTCGGTAACCCAGAGCATCCTCGCGAGCTGGGCGTTCGAGTATCCCTCGGCGACCAGCGTGAGGATCTCGCGCTCGCGCTTCGTGAGGTCGGCGCGATCGGCCGACGCGCTCGCCTGCCGCTCGAGGCCGCCGTTCCACTGCCCGGTTGGGGACGCGAAGTACACCGAGTGGGCGAACGCTTGCCGCACCGCCGACGCAAGGTCGTCCGGATGCGCGCTCTTGAGGACGTACGCCGCCGCGCCCGCCTGGAGCGCAGCATCGATCTGTTGCGTGTCCTCGCTGAGCGAGAGGACAACCCCGCGCAGTTCGGGGATGTGCTGGCGCGCCTCGCGCAAGCACGTGAGGCCGGCGCTCTCGCCGTCCGTCGCACCGATGTCGGTGACGAGCAGATCCGGTCGTAGGCGCTGGACCAGGGATAGTGCTTCGACGCCTGAGGTGGCTTTTCCGACGATGTCGACGCCCACCCGGCGCATCACGCCCTCGACAGCTTCAGCCCACAGGGGGTGTCTGTCGAGAACAACAGCAGTACGTGCTTTCGATTGCACGAAAGGGCCGCCTTCCGTTCGTAGTGTGTGTGCCTGTACTCCCCCTTGTGGGGGAGTCCCCTCTCCCCTAGACAGGTCATCTCAGGCTACTCCATTCTGTGGAAAAAGCAACCCTTTTGGATGGCGAAATGGTGTACTTCCGGAGAGAAATACCGGGTTGGTGAGGGTGTTCCCCCCAGAGGTCCTGGATGCACCGCTAACCCCACCGAACCGCGGGTCTATCCCGGGAGGAGGCCGCCGAGTCCGCCGAGGTCCCCCGGGACGATTCCGGACATCTTCGACTGCATGAGCCCCTGTGCCGAGCGGAGCGCCTCGTTCACTGCCGCGAGGATCATGTCCGCCAAGAGCTCCGGATCGTCCGGGTCGATCGCCCGCGGATCGATGCGGATCTCGACGACCTCGCCGGCGCCGTTGGCCTTCACCGTGACCATGCCGCCGCCCGCGGACGCTTCGACGATCTCTCCGGCGGCTTCCTCCTGTGCCTTCGCGAGCTCGTCCTGCATGCGTTGCGCTTCCTGGAGCATCTTGTTCATGTCGAACTTCATTCGTCAGTCACCTCTCGGGCGTCGAAGGTCTGCTTGAGCGTGGAGATGAAGTCGTGCTCGGGCAACGGACCGCCCTCTTCCGCCGCCTGGTCGGCGCTGCCCTCGCCGGTCTCGAGCACCACCGCGAGCCTGCGGCCTGTCACTTCGTAGAGCGCTTCCCGTAGCAGCCCGATGTTGCTCGGCTCGGCGACCTGACGGCGATGAAAGTCGGTGCCGGCAGGAAATGCGAGCGTGAGCGTATCGCCCTCGAGCTCCGTCGGCGTCGCCTCTTCCAGCAGGCTCGCGACCGGAATGGAGCGCTCACGGACGGCTTCGACGATTGTCCTCTGCCACGCATCCACGACCTGCTCGAGATCGATGTGCGGCGCGTCGCCGGCTTCAGGTGCCGGAGTGACTGTCTTGGCCTCGCCACTCGGCCGTGTCTCGATCCGACCGGATTCGTGCTTGCAACAGACTGTTGCAAAGTCGTCGTAGCGGCGACGTGAGTCCTGCTCTCGAGGAGCTCGACCCGGTGCGCGAGCGACTCGCGGGACAAGTCCGACTGAGGCCGCGTGACCTTGACGATCGCGAGCTCCAGGGGAAGCCGGGGGTCGCCCCCCTGGCGCATGTCCTCGACCGCCACGGCCAAGAGGTCGATCAAGCGCAGTACGGTGGGCTCGGGGAGCTGGTTGGCCTGCTGCCGGAGGAGCTCCTTCGTCTCCTCCGTCACGGGAAGCGACTCGGGGACGTGCCCCATGTGCTGCACGAGGAGGAGGTGCCGGAGGTGCTCGAGGAGGTCCGCCACGAGCCGACCGAGATCCTGCCCCTGCTCGGCGAGCTCCTCGATGAACACGAGAGCGCCGGCCGTGTCGTGATCGACGACCATGTCGCAGAGGCGGAGAAGCGAGTCCTCGTCCACCGCGCCGAGGAGCTGGAGCACCGCCTGCGCGTCGATCGCGTCGCCTGTCGCCGCGGCGAGCTGATCCAAAGTCGACACCGCATCTCGGAACGATCCGCGTGCACTCCTCGCGATCAGCGAAAGCGCGGCGTCCGGAACCTCGATCTCCTCTCCGTCGGCCACGCGCCGCAAGAGGGCCACGAGCTCTGCGATCCGCGGTCGCTGGAAGACGAAGGTCTGACAGCGCGACCGAACCGTCGGGATGACCTTCCCGAGGTCGGTCGTACAGAAGACGAAGAGCAGGTGGGGAGGAGGCTCCTCGATCAGCTTGAGCAGCGCGTTCCAAGCCGCATCGGTGAGCTGGTGAGCCTCGTCGAGGATGTAGACCTTGAATCGGCCGGAGACGGGCTGGAGCACGACGCGCTCCCGGATCTCGCGAATGTCGTCGATGCCCCGCTGAGAGGCAGCGTCCATCTCGACGACGTCGAGCGAGGTTCCGTTCGCGATTGCGATGCACTCGGCGCAGGTCGCGTCCGGGGCTGGGGTTGGGCCCGGCGCGCCTTCGCAGTTGAGCGCCTTGGCGAGGATCCGTGCCATCGAGGTCTTGCCCGTGCCGCGCGGACCGGCGAAGAGGTAGGCCTGGCGCACCGCGTCCTGCTCGATCGCGTTGCGCAGGGTCCGCACGACCGCCTCCTGTCCCACGACATCGTCGAAGCGCTGCGGGCGGTACTTGCGGTAGAGCGCGGTCACACTCGGGATTCAACCAGGTGACGCACGCACGAGCCGAAGACGCCCGGCCACGCGTTCCGCCTTCGAGATCGGCGTCACCGGAGGTACCCGCGTCGCTCGCTCGGATCGGGCGGAGCCGCGGCACCTGAGAGGGAGTCCTTAGCGCTGCTTCCTTCCGGACCTGACGCGGTTCGGACGCTCCCAGTGCGCGGAACCCGATCTGTCAACGCTGCGTGCGCAGACCCAATCCCGACGAGCCGTCCCTCGGACGGCGTTCGGCCCCGCATGGAGCGGATTTCGGGTTCAGGGAACCGCTGACTCCCCACCTAGCGCGGCCGGGCAGGCGGAGGGTAGCAAGTCGTTCCGCGTGTCAGGACATGCGTTCGCACTACCATCGGTGACGACGGTGATCGACGTCACTCTCTACACCGACGCCGCGTGCCCCTGGGCGTATTCGGCAAACCCCGCGCTCCGCGTGCTCGAGTGGCGGTACGGCGACCAGCTCTCCTGGCGTCTCGTGATGATCGGCCTGCGGGACGAGGTGAGCGAGGGCGCCGCGAGCACCTACGACCCGTCCCGCGCGGTGCTCGGGCACGTGACGTTCCGGCGCCGCTACGGGATGCCCTTCGGCCTCGTGCCGAAGGAACGTCCGGCCGCGACGGGGCGCGGCTGTCGCGCGGTCGTCGCCGCGCGCCTGCACGATCCGGGGAGCGAGTGGCGTGTCCTTCGCGCGCTGCAGCTCGCGAACTTCACGACGCCGCTCCTGCTCGACGACGACGAGCTGATCCGCGGAGCGCTTCGCGGCGTGCACGGGAATCGACGCGGACGCGATCGTCGATCTGCTCGATGACGAGGACGTCGTGCGTGCGTACGAGGACGACCGAGCCGAGGCGCGAACGGCGGCCGGCACCGCAGCCGAGTCGCAGGAGAAGACGTCCACCTCCGACGGGCCCGTCCGCTTCACGGCGCCGTCGCTCGTCTTCGAGCGCGACGGCCAACGGCTCGTCGCGGGCGGCTGGCAGCCGATTCTCGCGTACGACGTTCTTCTCGCCAATCTCGACCCGTCGCTTCGGCGCACGCCACCTCCGGAGTCGCCCGAACCGCTGCTCGAGCGTTTTCCGGACGGGCTGACGACGGCCGAGGTCGCGGCACTGCTCGCCGACGGCCCGGATCCCATCGCGGATCTGGAGGAGGCGGAGCGGGCATTGCTCCGCCTCGTCGCTGACGGCAGCATCGAGCGCATCGCGCTCGGCCAGGACGCCCTCTGGCGTCTGGCTCCGACGCGGGAGGCCATGGCGCGCGAACGTACCTCGGCGGCGGCTGTCTAGGATCGGCGGTCACGTCAATCGGCGACCGACGTCGATTCCCGCGCGCGTGGTCGCGCTTGCAGACTGTCGGTGGTTTGGGTGTGCGGGCCGCGTCGGGTCGGCGCAGTAGCCAGAGAGAAGTGGGCGCACCTGACCCCAGTCAGCCCTGCACTTCGACCACTCCGCCCGCTACAGGGGAGCACTGAGGGGAGCGTCAGGCGAGCACCTTCGAGCAGGGCTGCGTGCTCCGCCAACGAGGTGGCCTTATGCGGCCACGTCCGCGATCACCTCGTTACGGCGCTCCGGGCGAAGGATGACGAAAGTCCACACCGCCTTGACGGCGGCCCAGACAAGCCCCACCGACGCGCTCGCGATGAGCAGGTAGACGACGTCGGGGAACCCGTTGGCCATGATCGAAAGCGGCAAGCCCAGCTGCTTCGGAACGAGCACGAAGACGAACAGCGCCCAGACCAGGCTCAGAACCAGCGAGAAGCCGATACGCCACCACGGGCCGATTCGGCCCCGTCGGATACGACCGCGTCGCAGCGCGGAGACCGACCTTACAATGCCGCGAGCTTGCAGCACGAGCAGCGCGAACAGCGCCGCGTAGACGATGAAAATTGCGATGTTCGACGGCGGAGACGGTGGCTCTTGCCCTTCGAGCAGACTGGTGACTCCGGCCGCGATGGTTCCCATACGGCCGCTGGTAAAGAGGTCGAGGGAGTTCTCCGCATTCATCAGGACAACGACTCCCTTTCCGCTCTGCGGGATGAGCACCACGTTCGAGTGGAAGTTGAACGTCTCGCCCTGATGCTGGACAACGGGGATGTCATTGAGGGGACCCACGAACCAGCCCATCCCGTACGACGTGTCCTCCTTCGGCGTCGGCACGGCCGGGCGGTGGAGTTCGCTGATCCCGTCGGAAGACAGAACGGACGTGTCCCCGTAGCTACCGCCGTCGAGCTGGGCAACCACGTAGTGGGTCATGTCCTCGGCGCTGGCGATGAGGTAGCCCGCAGGCACGAGGCCCCGGTTGAACGCCTGGTTGGATGCTCGCGGTCGACCGAACCAGTAGTTGTAACCGGTCGCGAGACCCGCTGGCTGGGCGGCAGTCTCGGATGTGAACGAGTTGCGCATCTGAAGCGGGTCGAGGATCTTCGCCTGGACGTAGCTCTCGTACGACTGTCCGGCTGACCGTCTGCACGATGAGGCCCAGAACTGAGTAGTTGATGGTGCTGTACTGGTGCTTCGAGCCGACCGGTGCTGACAGCTCAGCGCTTTTCAACTTGCGAACGGCCTGCTCTAAGGCGGTGTCGCTCGTGTCCCCGTTACCCTGGTACGACCGGCCGGTCTTGGTGGAGATACCGCTCGTGTGGTTGAGGAGGTGCCGCACGGTGATCTCGGCGGACGCCTCTTCGTCGGCCACGCGGAACCAAGGTAGGTATCGCTGCACGGGCGCGTCGAGGTCGATCTTGTTGCGCCTCGACGAGCTGCATGACGGCGAGAGCGGTAAACGATTTGGCCACCGATCCGATGATGAACGGCGTCTGCGGCGTCACTGCGCGCCCGGAGTCATCTGCCTTCGCCAAAACCACGGACATAGGCGACCCGTCCATCCTCGACGATGCCTAGTGCGAGGCCCGGAACGCGCAGCGCCGCCATCTCGCCTTGAACGAAGCTCTCTATATCCGCAAAGTTCGCGCCAGCACCCGCGCCATTGGCAGCGGGCCTACCCGAACCCGGTTTGGTCACGAGGTAGGCACCTCCAACGACCAAGGCACCCAGCCCGAGGGCGATGAAAATACTTCGGCTGCGTGAGCGAAAGCGACCGGTCAGGCGACTTCCTGCCGTATCGCCCGTCGCGTCTGTCGTTGTCGGCGTCTCCGACTCCGACTGGTTGGCGCGCCTCATGTGCTCTCCCTTACTGCCTCACGGCAAGCAGAAAGTCTGCTCCCTGGATGGATCAGCGAGGAAAGAGCGCTTAGCGTCGCAGAGGCCACGGACCCGGCAGCCCTTGGGGCGATTCGCGCGACTCGACCCGCCGACGAGACAACGCAACCAGAGTCACAAGCTCAAGTCAAGACTGCGGCGTCGCTCCTCAGGTGTTTCGTGCGTACTCAGGCCGCGTCTCCTCCCTCCGGGCGTCTCGTATCGAACTCCTCGAAGAAGACAGGCCGAACCGGAGCGAAGTCCGCCGAATCTTGGCGGCGGAGTCCTCGTCCTCCATCAGCTCGAAGAGCCTTTCGTCCTAGTACGCCTCACGCGGAGCATGGAAGACCGCATTCCTGCATCGGCGCAACGCTTCCGATACTAACGCGATGTCCTCTGCGCACCGATCGCGTAGCTCGATCCACGTTCCTGCAAGGCTTCGACTACCGACCAGAGGAGGGCGTACCAAAGGAACAGTGCGCTTGCGGCGTCCTCAACGAGGTTATCCGGAGCTGGGTGGACCCTGCCGTAGCTCGGCGTCGAAGAGGTCGGGTTGCCGATTCGCCCAAATCCAATGCCGGTGGAGCAGCAGTAGCTGCGGGAGGTCCAGGTCCCACGAAGCGGACGATGTCCCCCAGACGTATTCCACTCCTCCTCCGTGTAAGCGAACTGCGGCACGTCTCTAGGCAGGTGCTCGTCCAGCATGAAGGGCGCGAATCTGGTCGCGCCCTTTCCGGTACTCCAGAATGCGCCCGTCACGGCCGACGCCGTAGACATGAACCTCTCCACCGACAGGCGTCGGTGTGTCCTGCGCGTAGTTCCGTACTTCGCTGTGCAGAGGCGCTCGAGGAACTCCATCCTCACACGGGCGAAGTGACCAAGATCATCAAGACGCGATCGGGGCGAATCCAGCTACTTGGCCCTGATACATCAAAGCGAGCATCGAGCTGAACCCATCGAAGACCGTGGCGGTGGGGACTATGATGCCTTGCCGGAAAGAGAAGATCATGCGCTGAAGCCCCGCTCTCCTTCGTCTCTGTCCGAACGGCCCGAGCGCGCTCGATGTACCCATCGGTCGGGTCATCGAGATCGTTCCTCGTCGTGAAGTTCTAAGTGCTTCATTAGTTCCATCTGCGTCGCGCCGCCCCTGGCTGTTCCGCCCGAACCAGACTGCACGTTCTCCGGCGACCTCGCCTGTAACGAGGATCTCCGACCGATCCCGCCCTGTCGCTCCGCCAGATGTCGGTGACGTCGCGGCAAGCGGTAGCAGACGTTGACGTCGTCATGCGGACACGCGCGAAGCAGGAAGTGACGCATCCGCTCCTCGTCGGCTTGTCTTTGGTCAGCTCCGTACCCACGTCCGATCCTGAGCCACGCGAAGCCGCCGCTTCACGACTTCCGATGGGTCGCGCGAATCATGACTCTTGGCACTTACACACGATTCTCTCCTACACTTGATCTCGATGGGCGCTGGCTATCGGCCTCGTGGACGCCGTGTACCAACGCCTCCACCGTCGAGAATGCCCGAGCTGAGAGCTACGCGACGGCCAGTTTGGTTTGGCGTCCCCGCCCGCCCGGTATTCCTTACATCCCCACTGGCGGTACTTCCCTGCCTATGCACACCCCGGGTGGGTAGAGCCGCTCGTCTCAACATTCGTGGGGTACAAGAGCAGATCGACTCGGCCGTGACGTTCGAGAAGCGATGGAGTCGGACGTTGTTCGGTCGATACCTCTCTGTCGATCAAGACGCCGTACCCAGGTTCGTGGTCGAGCAGGGTAGAGCCGGAAAGCTCCGACGCCCGTCTTCTTCGGCGTCGAGGGGTCGTATCTCCGCCGTATGAGATCGACCCGTTCGAGCCGACCTGCGGGATCGCACTCGAAGTCGAAGCAGGTCGAGCGACGATGGGCAACGCGATCTACCGGGACTTGATCCAGGCGTCGCTCAAGGTGGAGCGCGGTTCTCGTTCTGGCGGTGCCGGTTGAATACCGCTACATGTCGAAGGAGAAGCAGCTGCGGGAAGCCAGTTACGCCAAGACCTACTCCGTGGTGGAAGCGATCTACGGCAGCCCCCGCTTGTCGCTTCCTTCCGAAGGTCTACTGCTCGTGGGCTACTAGGCCAAGCCGATCGGTCTCACGCGAGGTGACGTAGACGCACTCACCCCTTGAGGCCCTGCTTACACCTCGTCGCTGGGCGGATGAAGGTTCTCGATCACAGCTATTCGAGCGTCGTCCCAATTGTCCGCGACGCCGCTCTGCAAGGGAGTGCCTGTCTCCGAAAACACTGCCCAAGTCCAGGCGCTATCAGGCTCGGCCGCGAAGGCAAGCCGGAAGCCGAAGGCGAAAGCCTTGGCGACGACCTCAGTGAATTCTTCAAGGGGTGCACCCGGAGGTGGCACCTCAGGAACTGCTCCGCACGTCTCCGTCCTACAGTGGAGAGCCGACCGAAAGGGTCCTCCAAAGTCTCCCCGGACGCTCGTGGATCGAGGATCCCATCGTGAGGTCCAATCCTGGTACGTCTCATCGAGCCAGTAGTGCGGCAGCTCTGCGAGGTAGTCAGCAATCAAGGCTTTGAAGTCGTGCGCTTCGGAGGGACGAGCGCGGTCAGCATCAAGCATCCTCCGAAGCAGAATCGCCCTCGGGTCGTTGGCAATCACTGTCCGAGTCTATGGCTCATTGTCCGACATGTTGGCGGCGTGCCACTGCTCTACTAACAAGGATGAACGCTGCCGGGACCGACCCGTGAGCACCGTCTCGTGGTGCCGACACTGCGGGACGCCCGGTGTGATGACCGACGAACACGTGCCTCCGCGCAGTACGGGCAACGTCGATCCGGTCGCCCTGGTACTCGATCCGTTCGATCTCAACTCGATCGTACGGCAGGTGGCCGAATGGGACGAGGGCCACGTTGTGAGCACCCTCTGTCCCACCTGCAACCAGCGGGCCAGCGACTGGGTTACGTCAAGGAGACCGTCGGTGGTACGACGTCTTCGTGGCCGAAGCGGAGGCCGTCGCTGCGAAGACAGGCGTCGATCCACTCCGCAGCACTACGCCGTTCGGGATCGAGCTGCCATACGACGTCCAACCGGCGAGGTTCGTAGGTCAAGTGCTCGGTATGTTCCTCGCTGTTCAGCAAGGAGAGCACCTTTTCGCCGAATACCCCGTTCTTCCGGAGCTGATCGGCCCTGACTCGATAGACAACTCGAAGCGACGAGTCGATGGCCTCGACATCTCGCGACTTCGCCTCTACGTCAGCGTCTATAACGGCAAGTGGGGCTACGGCACTGCTCCGATGCTCTCGATCAAGACCAGCTTCAGTCCCGCGAGCGAGCTGCTCTGGACGCCGCCGTCGTCCAGTTCACAGGCGGATGATTTCCTGATCCTCTGCCTGACACCGTTCGCGTTCGTGCTCACCACTGCGGACGCGAAGGATCTCGGTCTGAACATCAGCCACTGGACACAGTGGTCGGTTGATCAGCGTCCGAGCAAGGGCGAACGCCGCCTGGTCATTCCGACCGCCGACGTACTTCAAGGCGGGTTGCGGGCAATGATCTACCCGAACGACTACGTCGTGCCGTGAGGATCACCTTGGCGGAGCCTCGCGCGACTCGGATCCGACGCCGCCAGCGCCAGGGGGCACTGAGGGGGCACGGGGCTTACCGACCGGACACGCATGACCCATCTGACCCGAGGCAGGGTGCGGGCTTCCACGTGAGAAGGCAAGAAGAAATGGGCGCACCTGGGATCGAACCAGGGACCTCTCGCGTGTGAAGCGAGCGCTCTCCCGCTGAGCTATGCGCCCGGGAGGCGTAGGTTAGCGCAGGGTTTCTCGCCTGCCTTGGTACGGTCCGCGCATGGCGCCGGCAACGCTAACGCCCCCGAAGGAGCGCACCCGCCGTCCCGGCGGAGCGGGTCTCGGCAAGCCGTGGCGTGTGGTCGTCCTGAACGACAACCACAACACGTTCCAGGGTGTCGCCTTCGCGCTCTCGAGCGTGTTGCCGGGGGTGAGCTACGACAAGGGCATGAAGCTCGCTGACCGGATCCACTCGACGGGTCAGGCGATCGTCTGGTCGGGTCACCAGGAGCGGGCGGAGCTCTACTGGAGCCAGCTCGTGGCCTTCGGTTTGACGATGGCGCCGCTCGAGCAGTAGCGGAACTCCCCGCGTCGAAGGGCGTGGTAGCGTCCTCCGCTGTGCCGCTGGCGCTGACCGGTTACGAGCTGGGGCTGTTCGTAGTCGCGGCGGTGTTCATTGTCGCCGCGCTCATCTTCGCTCTTGTCGTGCCGCGGGCACGACCCGACTTTCCGGCCCAGCGCCTTGGTGTGTTCATCGCGATCTGCATCGGGCTCTTCCTCGCGCAGATGACCGCCGTGCTGCTCCTCGCCGAGCTCGGCGAGCACGAGGAAACGGCGATGGAACGCGACGGAGACCACGCCGACCGAGACCACGCCGACCGAGACCACGCCGACCGAGACGACGCCGACCGAGACGACGCCGACCGAGACCACGGACACGACCGAAACCGGGACGGGCACGACCGAGACGACCGACGGACAAGGCGATCCGGTCGCCGGCAAGGAGGTGTTCCTCGGATCGGCCGGGTGCGCGGGCTGCCACACGCTTGCCGACGCGGGCTCGACCGGCAGCATCGGCCCGAACCTCGATGCCGCGTCACCGTCGTTCGACAAGGCGGTCGAGCGGGTGACGAACGGCCAGGGCGTGATGCCGGCCTTCAAGGACACGCTCTCGGAGCAGCAGATCCAGGACGTCGCGGCGTACGTGTCGTCCGTCGTCGACTGACCCGATCGAGGCACCGCGCTAGGCTGTGCCGGCCCGGAGAGGTGTCCGAGTGGCCTAAGGAGCGCGACTGGAAATCGCGTACGTGCTGAAAGGTGCGTCGCGGGTTCAAATCCCGCCCTCTCCGCCTCGAGACCCCCGCGAGGGGTCTCTTCCGTTGAGCGAAAGGAGGAGCTAGTCATGGCTGCGAAGGGTCCGGTTGTCGTACTCGGGGCGGGCTCGGCCGGCGAGCACTTCGTCGGCGCGCTCCGGCGGCTCGACTCCGACGTCGAGATCACCGTCGTCGAGCACCAGCTCGCCGGGGGCGAGTGCTCCTACTACGCGTGTATTCCCACGAAGACGCTCTTGCGCCCCACCGAAGCGCTGGCGGCGGCACGCCTCGCCCCGGGCGCGGCGGAGGCGGTGACCGGCGACCTCGACGCCGAGCGCGTCTGGTGGTGGCGCGACGAGGTCACGGACGGTCGCGACGACTCGTGGCACGCCGGCTGGCTCTCAGACCAGGAGGCGAAGCTCGTTCGGGGCGAGGCGCGAGTGCTCGAAGCCGGGTGTCGTCGAGGTCGGCGAGCGCAAGCTCGAGTATGGCGCGCTGGTGGTGGCGACGGGATCGTCGCCCGCGGTGCCGCCGATCGAAGGGCTCGACGAGGTCGAGTTCTGGACGAACCGCGAAGCGGTCTGGGCCGGCGAGGTCCCGGAGAGGCTCGTCGTCTTCGGCGGCGGTCCGGTCGGGGTCGAGCTCGCGCAGTTCTTCCACCGAATGGGCTCGAAGGTGACGATCGTCGAGTCGCACGATCGGCTGCTCGCACGGATCGACCCGGAGGCGGGAGCTCTGCTCCGGGAGCGGTTCGAGGACGAGGGCATCGAAGTCCGGGTCGAGGTCAAAGCGGAGCGGGTGGAGTCGGCGGGCGCGGGTTCGCGGGTCCACCTCACGTCGGGCGAGACCCTCGACGCGACGCGCCTTCTCGTCGCGACCGGCCGTCGCCCGAACGTCGAGGGCATCGGACTGGAGGAGCTCAACCTCGAGATCGGTGAGAAAGGAATCGAGGTCGACGAACGACTGCGCGCCGGGCAGGGTGTCTGGGCGATCGGCGACGTCGCGGCCGTCGGTCTCCTGACGCACCTCGGCAAGTACCAGGCACGGGTCGCCGCCGGAGACATCACCGGTCGGGACGCGGTGGCGGACTACCGCGCGACTCCCGGCAGCGGTGTTCACCGATCCGCAGGTCGGGACCGTCGGAACGATGGAGGGCGACGGCCTCGTGACGGCGAGCCACAAGGTCGAGGGTGGACGGCTGTCGACCTACGAGCGCCCCAAGCGCCCGGGTCTCGTCAAGCTGGCCGCCGATCGGGAGCGCCGCGTGCTCGTCGGCGCGCTCACCGTCGGCCCCGAAGCCGGCGAATGGCTCGGCCAGCTCACCCTCGCCGTCCGCGCGGAGGTCGCGCTCGACGTGCTCCTCGACACCATCCAGCCCTATCCGACCTTCTCCGAGGCGATCTTCAACGCGCTTCTCGAGCTCGAGTCGGCGCTCGCGACGTAAACGCGCTCGCGTTCGTCGGAGTCGTCTTCGTGTGCGCGCGTTATCTTCGCGCGGTCTCGAATGCCGCTCCTCATCCGCACCTGGAACGTCTTCCACGGGAATGCCCACCCGCCGCGACGCCATGGATATCTGCGGGTGATGCTGGAGCTCGCAAGCGCGGACCAACCGGACGTCCTCTGCCTCCAGGAGCTCCCGGCGTGGAGCCTTCCGAAGATCGACGACTGGACCGGCATGCATTCCGTCTGGGCCGTCACCCGCCCGCCGTTCTGGCCCGGCGCGCTCGCGGCCTGGACGACCCGCTTGCATCAGGGCCTCTTTCGCTCGGCGCTCGCGGGTCAAGCCAACGCGATCCTCGTCGACCGCTCGCACGAGGTCGAGGACCTCGGCCACGAGCGCATCAGCGACCCCGGCCGCGAACGGCGGCTCGTGCAGGCGGTGCGTATCGGCGGACAGATCGTCGTTGCGAACCTGCACGCCTCGAACGACTCGCGCCGGCCGGAGGTGCCGCGAGCGGAGATCGGCCGTGCGCGTGACTTCGCGCAGAGTGTCGCACGGCCGGGCGAAGCTGTCGTGATCGCGGGTGACTTCAACGTGCGCCACCCCGAGCTCGACGGCTACAGCGCGGGCGGCGACGGCATCGATCACGTCCTCGTGCGCGACGCGAGCGGCCCAAGATCCGCTCACATGGCCGGTCGAGAGGCGACGGCACAACGGAATCGTCCTCTCCGATCACGCCCCGGTCGAGCTGACGCTCACGGGTTACCGCAGCTAACGCGTCGCCGCGTCGGCAGAATGCGCCTCCGATGCTTCCGCTCTCCTCGATCCCCTCGCCGGACTCGAGCACCGTCGAGCTCGGCCCGCTCTCGATCCACTTCTACGGGCTGACGCTCCTCGTCGCGATCGCCGCCGCGGTCGTCATCACCGGAATCCGGTGGACTCGGCGGGGAGGAGACTGGGATCTCATCTTCCGCGTGGCGGTCTGGGGAGTCGCATTCGGGATCGTCGGCGCGCGCCTCTACCACGTGCTTACGAGCTGGGACGAGCTGCCGGACGAGTGGTGGGGGCCGTTCGCGATCTGGAAGGGCGGCCTCGGCGTCTGGGGAGGCATCGGGCTGGGCGTGATCGTGGGCGCGATCGTCGCGAAGCGCTCGGGCGCAAACGTGGCTCAGCTCGCAGACTGCGCGGCGCCTGCTCTGCTCGTGGCCCAGGGGATCGGCCGCTTCGGGAACTGGTGGAACCAGGAGCTCTACGGCGGTCCGACGGATCTTCCGTGGGGTCTCGAGATCTCACCGGAGAACCGCCAGATCGAGTACATCGAGAGCGAGACCTTCCATCCGACGTTCCTGTACGAAGCGCTGTGGAGCTTCAGCGCCGCTGCGGTCCTGCTCCTCGTCGAGCGCGTGTTCCGGTTGCGCCCCGGGAACCTCTTCGCCCTCTACGTGTTGCTGTACAGCATCGGGCGGCTGTGGATCGAGACGCTCCGGGTCGACCCGTCGCACGAGATCGGCGGAGTGCGGCTGAACGTGTACGTGGCAGGAATCGCCGCGCTCATCGCGCTCGCCGTGTTCGTCTGGCGCCAGCGGACCTGGAAGCGGGGGCACGCGCCTCCGCCGAGGAAGCCCGAGGCGATGGCGATCCCACGCGAGCGCTGATTGCTGGCGCAGATCGGAATCGCTGCGGATTCCGATCGCGCGAATCCCTAAGACGGCCGCTTTCGCGGCCTTGGCGCGGCTCTTTCCATCGCGCCTTGGCGGCGGGCGCGGAATCGGCTAGCGCGATTCCGATCGCGCAATCCTGAGAGCGGCCCTTTCGCGGCCTTCACGCTGGGGGGATCGGCTAGCGCGCGGTGTCTCACTCAACTTGACGCACGGACCCTTTTCACGGCCTGCGGTGTAAGCACGTCAGGCCACCAAGGAGGAGTCCATGCGCTACGTCATCGTTCTCTCGGCGATCGCTTTCGCGCTCGCCACGGCAACCACCGCCGGCGCCGGAGGCTGGGCGACGGTCGGGTTCGCGCCCCTTCCGGACGAAACGGCGGCGGGTGGGACCTGGCACCCGAGGATCACGATCCTGCAGCACGGCAAGACGCCACTCGACGGGCTGAGCCCGGTCGTCACGATCCAAGACGTCGATTCCGGTGCGTCACAGGCGTTTACGGCGACCTCGACCGGGGAGGCGGGCGTGTACGAGGCGGACGTCGTCTTTCCGTCGGCGGGTGACTGGCGTGTCGCGATCGACAGCACCTTCGGCGAGTCGCGAGTCTCGTACGGCCCGGTGACCATCGCTCCGGGAGGTTCCGGCACCGACTCGCAACCGCTGCCGATCCTCGGCGTGCTCGCCGCATTGGGTGCGCTCGCGTTGGCTGCTGCGGCGATCTTCGGCGCCCGGCGATTCAAGAAGCTGACGCCGGCGAGCGGATAGACGACTCCAGGGCAGCGGGAACCTCCACCGGCCGAGAGGTGTAGAACTGGCCGGTGGAGGGCCGGCCGCCGGACGACGTTGCGCTCGCAGAGCGTGCGAAGCATGGTGACGAGCGCGCGTTCGAGGAGCTCATGCGCACGTATCAGGGCATCGCATTCCGAACGGCGTACCTCTTGACGGGGTCCGCCGCCGATGCCGAGGACGCCGTCCAGACCGGCTTCGTGAAGGCGTGGGCCGCGCTACCGCGCTTCCGCACCGGCGCGGCGTTCCGGCCCTGGCTGCTGCGGATCGTCGCGAACGAGGCGCACAACCGCCGCCGCTCGACGGGCAGGCGGAACGACTTGCGGCTGCGTGCGATCGCGGCCGACCCTCCGGGAGACGCGGCCCCGTCTCCCGAGGGGGCCGCGGTCGCGCGCGAGCAGCGCGAGGAGCTGCTCCGCGCGGTCGGGCGTCTCGACGAGCGCGACCAGGACGTTCTCACCTGCCGCTACTTCCTCGAGCTCTCGGAGGACGAAACCGCGGCCACGCTCGGCGTGCGCAAGGGAACGGTCAAGTCGCGAACCGCCCGAGCGCTCGCTCGTCTTCGAGAGGAGGTCGAGCGGTGACCGACCTCGAGCGCGCACTCGTCGCCCTCGGCCGCGATCTCGACGTCCCGGGCTTCCAGGACGTCGCGCCGGCGGTGCTCGTCCGGCTCGAGCGCCCGAGCCGGGCGGGTGCGGGTGCCGCGTCGCAAGTGGGCGCTCGCGGTCGCGCTCATCTTGCTCGCAGCGCTCGGGGCCACGCTGGCCGTCCCCGATGCGCGCTCGGCGCTCTTCCGCGTGCTGCACATCGGCGGCGAGCGAATCGAGATCGTCGACGAGCTCCCCGAGATCGCTCCGGAGCCGATCGGGCTCGGCCTCGACCTCGGTGAGACCGTGACCCTCGAAGCCGCGCGCACGCGAGCCGGATTCGATCTCCGCGAGCTCGACGATGCTCCCGACCGCGTCTACCTCGGCCCGAGGGGCACCGTGTGGTTCCTGTACGGCACGCCGACGAGCGCACGCCTCCTCGTCGCTCAGACGGCGCTGCTCTCGCTCGACGAGGACTTCGTCTCCAAGAAGCTCGCAGGCCCTGGAACGCGGGTCGAGATCCTGTCCGTCGACGGCGAGCGGGGTGTGTTTCTGAGCGGCGAGCCGCACTTCGTGATCCTGCTCGACGAGCTGGGGAACCCAGTCCAGGAAAGTGCGTGGCTGGGGCGAAACGTCCTCGTGTGGGAGGACGACGGCATCGCGCTCCGGCTCGAGGGCGACTTCACGAAGGAGCGGGCGCTCGAGCTGGCCGAATCGCTGCGCTGACGGACGTGCTCGCGCTCCGGCGCGTCCGGCGGCGAGGCTAGCCTGCGCCCGTGCCCGCGCTCCACCCTCGGCCTGACGGTCCGCGACCTCGAGCTGGACCTCGACGCCTTCGAAGGGCCGTTCGATCTTCTCCTGACCCTGCTCCTGAAAGAGGAGATCGAGCCGCGCGAGATCGACGTCGCGGGGATCGTGCTCGCGTTTCTCGAGCATCTCGCTGACCGAGACGAGGTCGATCTCGAAGCGTGCGGCGAGTTCCTCGTCCTCATCTCGGCGCTCCTCGAGCTCAAGGCGCGTGCGCTCTTCCCGGAGGAGGCCGCGGAGCTCGACGAGCTCGAGCCCGAGGAGGCCGCGGAGGAGCTCGCGCGCCGGCTCGCGGAGTATCGGCGGATGAAGGAGGCAGCTGCGTGGCTCGTCGAACGGCTCGCCGCGGAAAGCGAGCGGTTCTTTCGGCTCGGGCCTGCTCCGCTCGCGCCGCGGATCGAGCGACGGCTCGCGGACCAGAGCGCCGCTGCGCTCGCAGACGCGCTGCGAGGGTTGGCGGTTCCCCCGCCGAACGTCTCGCTGAGCCACATGGCCCTCCGCTTCCCACCCGTCACCCAGTTCCTCGAGCGCTTTCGCTCGCTGCTCGCAAGACGCCGCCGCTTCGACTTCGACACCGAGGTCGGAGGCCTGTCTCGGGTGGAGCAGGCCGTGGCCTTCCTCGCCCTGCTCGAGCTCCGCAAGTCCGGCGAGATCGCGTTGAGCCAGGCGGCGCCCTTCACCCCGATACGAGTCTCGAGAGCCGACGAAGAAAGGATCCCCGCGTGGACAGCCCGCTCCGCCTGATCGCCCAGAATCCGGTCGACCGCCTCGCGCACACCGTCGAGGCGTTGCTCGTCGTGGCGTCAGCGCCTCTGTCCGTCTCGGAGCTCGCCGACGCGACTGAGGACGATCCCGAGCGGGTCGAGACGGCGCTGAGGCTGCTCGGCGAGCGGTATCGAGAAGGACGGAGCGGGATCGTGCTCGAGCAGGTCGCCGGCGGCTATGCCTTCCGCGCCTCCCGAGACGCCGCGGACGCCTGCGCGCGGCTCTTCGAGCGACCGGTCGAGCGTGGAGTCTCGCAGGCTGCGCTCGAGACGCTCGCGATCGTCGCCTACCTCGGCCCGTGCTCGCGGCCCGAGATCGCGCGGATTCGAGGAGTTGCCGCGGACTCGGCCGTCGCAAGCCTCGTGGAGCGAGGTCTCATCGCCGAGGCCGGCCGCGAGAGTGGTCCTGGCGGTGCGATCCGCTACCGCACGACGCCACTCTTCGAGCGCGTCTTCGGGCTGGAGAACCTGGCTGCGTTGCCGCGCCTCGACGATCTCGGCGCGACGGAGGACGAGCTGCGCGCTCGTCTCATCGAGGTCGCAGAGGCTCGCGCTTCCTGGCGAGCTAGACCTGCCAGCGGCCGTCGCGCAGCACCGGAACGGTGTCTCCGTCACGGGTGATGCCGTCGACGGCGAGCTCAGGGCTCCCGATCATGAAATCGACGTGGACGCGGCTCCGGTTGATACGCGCCTTGTCGGCTTCGTCCGCAACCGGCGACTCGTAGCCGTGGCCGAGCGCGATGTGACTCGCCGCGTTCTCGTCGATCAACGTGTTGAGAAAGACGGTCTCGAGCGGACCGATGCGACCCTCGCCGTCCACGAGCGCGATCTCCCCGAGCCGGCTCGCTCCGTCGTCCTTCGAGGCGACTGCGCGAAGCGCCTCGACACCCTTCTCCGCATCGATCTTCACCGCCCTGCCCTCCGAGAACTCGACCCGGATTCCCGTAACCAGGGTGCCGGAGAGCTCGAGCGGCATCGTGGCGCTCACATGGCCGTCTACTCGAGCCGGATCCGGAGTCGTGAACGCCTCCTCGGTCGGGATGTTCGGCGTGTGGCGGACGCCGTCGACCGTCGTGAAGTCGCCCGCATGCCATTCGGAGGAGGGCAGGAGGCCGATGGTCACGTCGGTTCCCGGGCCGTGCAGCCGGATCGCGTCGAACCGCTGCTCGGTCACGCGATCGGCGTTGGCCTTGAGCACCGAGACCCTTTCCGCCCAAGCGGCTATGGGATCTTCGGCGTCGAGTCGGCAGATGTGCGCCACCGCCTCCCAGAGACGCTCGTACGCCTCGTCCGGCGGGAGATCCGGGTAGACCGCCTTCGCCCACGGTCTTGTGGGCGCCGGGACGATGCACCAGCTGGTCGTGCGCTTGTTCACCACGTCGCCGGTCTCCGGAAGGTAGGGCAGGAGGTCTCGCCCGGCTCGTGACGGATCGAGGCCTTCGAGCGCCTCGGGCGCCTGCGAGCCCGGAGAGCGTGATGCGGGCGGCATGCTCGTCGGAGAGATGGCGGAGGCGCTCCGACATCCACGGTGGGATGTAGTCGAGCGACTCTTCGGCGGCGTGCGCGATCCGCTCGCGCTTCACCCACTGGTCGAAGTAGACGACGTCGACGTACTTGGCGCCTCTCAGATACGCGGCGTGAGCGACCTTCCGCGTGAGCTCCTCCTTGCCGATGTAGCTCGTGACGGCGACGAGCTGCCCCGGCTGGACGTTCGCTCCGTAGACCGCCAGCTCCGCGATCTTGTCGGTCCACTCGTCGATCCGGCCCACGGCACGAAACCCTACCCCGGCCAGAATGCGCCGATGCGGCTGAACGCCTACCTCGCACGAGCAGGCGTGGCCTCGCGGCGGCGGGCGGACGAGCTGATCCTCGCGGGCCGCGTCCGCGTGAACGGTGCGCCCGGCGAGCTCTCGACGAGGGTCGGGTCTCGAGACGTGGTCGAGGTCGACGGCCGCCGGGTCGAGGCGCAGCCTCTGGCGTACGTCCTGCTCCACAAGCCGGCCGGCGTCGTGACGACGGCGCGCGACCCGCAGGGACGGCCGACCGTCGTCGATCTCGTCGATCACGCGACCCGCGTCGTCCCCGTCGGTCGCCTCGATGCCGACACGACCGGCGTCCTCCTGCTGACCAACGACGGGCCGCTGGCCCATCGCCTGGCGCACCCGCGCTACGGCGTGGAGAAGGTGTACGAAGCGGAGGTCGAGGGCAACCCGGGCGAGGATGCGCTCCGGGCACTCCGCGAGGGCATCGAGCTCGAAGACGGCCGGACGGCGCCCGCGCGCGGCCGGGTGCTTCGCCCCGGCGGGGAGTCGAGCCTCGTCGAGCTCGTCCTCCACGAAGGCCGCAAGCACCAGGTGAAGCGGATGTGCGAGGCGGTCGGCCATCCCGTCCGGCACCTGCACCGCAGCCGGTACGCGGGACTCGACCTGCGGAGACCTGGCGCCTGGTGAGTGGCGCGAGTTGACGGGAAGACGAAGTGGCCCAGCTGCGGCGACTCGCTACAGCCTGACGAAGCCCATGCGCTCGTACATCGCCGCGAGCGTCGGCGCGGAGGACTCCCGCGCTTTCTCGGCCCCGTCGGCAAGCAGGCGCCTGAGCCCGTCGTCGTCGGCTCGCAGCTCGCGGTACCGCTCCTGAATCGGCTCGAACAGCTTGACCACCGCCTCGCCCACGTCCTCCTTGAACTGCCCGTAGCCAGAGTCGCCGTAGCGCGCCTCGATAGCCCCGAGCGAGTCGCCGGTGGCGACCGACATGATCTCGACGAGATTGGAGATACCGGGCTTCGCGCCCGGGTCATGGCGCACCTCGCGCTCCGAATCGGTGACCGCGGTCTTGAACTTCTTTCGGATCACGTCGGGCTCGTCGACGATCCGAACGACACCCTGCGGGTTGCCGGCCGAGGTCGACATCAGGCGCTCCGGCTCCTGGAGATTCTTGATGCGGGCACCCTCCTCCGGATACACCCCCTGCGGCACCGTGAAGGTCTCCCCGTAGCGGCCGTTGAAGCGCTCGGCAATGTCCCGAGTCAGCTCGAGATGCTGGCGTTGGTCATCCCCGATCGGGACGATGTCCGTTTGGTGGAGGAGGATGTCGCCGGCCATCAGCACCGGATATGTGAAGAGCCCCGCGGACACGAACTCTTGCTCGGTGGACTTGTCCTTGAACTGCGTCATCCGCCGGAGCTCGCCGAAGCTCGTCGCGGCCGAGAGCAACCAGGCCGCCTCGGCGTGCGCAGACACGTGGCTCTGGGCGAAGACGATCGACCGCTCGGGGTCGATGCCGGTCGCGAAGAGCATCGCCGTCCCCGCCAGCGTGGCCTCGCGGAGCCCCTCGGGCTCGTAGGCCGTCGTGATGGAGTGGAGATCGACGATGCAGAACAACGCCTCACCCTGTTCCTGGGTCGCCCGATACTGGCGATAGCCGCCGCTGTAGTTGCCGAGCGTCTTGTCGCCCGACGCCCGTATGCCCGAGAAGATCCTCATCGCCCGGATTCTCCCTGATTGGCCCGCGCAGATCAGGAATCGGCTAGCGCCGATCCCCGATCGCGCAAATCCCTGAAGCCGACTGCTTCGCAGCCGGCCGCTGCGGCTTTCCAGCCTGTCTCTGGTCGACGTTGGGCCACAACTAGACTCAATCGAGATGGAGATCACCGGCACGCCCGAGCTCCTCCCGTACCGACTCGTCGGCCGCGAGCTGACGCCGGACTCGACGGTCGTCGAGGTGCGCGGGCGGCGAATCGGCGACGGCTTCTTCGGGCTGATCGCGGGCCCGTGCACGGTTGAGACGCGAGAGCAGACGCTCGAGACCGCCCGCGCGGTCGCCGCGGCGGGGGCGACGGTGCTCAGGGGAGGCGCGTTCAAGCCTCGAACGTCTCCCTATGCCTTCCAGGGGCTCGGGAGGAAGGGGCTCGAGATCCTCGCGGAGGCACGCGACGAGACCGGACTCCCGATCGTCACCGAGCTGCTCGACCCCCGTGACGTCGAGGAGGTCGCCGCGATTGCCGACGTGATCCAGATCGGCGCGCGCAACATGCAGAACTTCAACCTGCTCGCGGAGGTCGGGCGCGTGCCCAAGCCGGTCCTCCTCAAGCGCGCCCCGTCCGCGACGGTCGAGGAGCATCTGATGGCCGCGGAGTACGTGGCCAAGGAGGGAAACGAGCGCGTCATCCTCTGCGAGCGCGGGATCAAGACGTTCGAGCGCTCGACGCGGTACACGCTCGACCTCTCGGCGGTGCCGGTTCTCAAGCGCGAGACCCACCTCCCGGTGATCGTCGATCCCTCGCACGCGGCCGGTCGCAGCGATCTCGTGCTCCCGTTGGCGCGCGCGGCGGTCGCCGCGGGCGCGGACGGCGTGATGGTGGAGGTGCACCCGCAGCCGGAAGACGCCCTCTGCGACGGCCCGCAGCAGATTCGCGTCGGCGAGTTCGCGCGCTTCGCGGACGAGATCGTCAAGATCGTCGCGTTCATGGGCAAGACCGTCGGTTGACGAGCGGCACCGAAGGCTGAACGGATGCGCATCGAGCCCGTGCCCGCGCTCATCGGGCACGCGGCGGTGCCGGGCGACAAGTCCATCTCGCACCGCGCCGTCCTGATCGCCTCGATCTGCGAGGGGGAGACCCGGATCTCCGGATTCGGGCGCTCCGCCGACACCGAGTCCACGATCGCCGCCATGCGCGCGCTCGGCGCCGAGATCGAGGAGCTCGATGTCGACACGCTGGTCGTCCGCGGGCTCGGTCTCCGCGGGCTCCGAGAGCCCGAAGCGGCCCTGGACTGCGGCAACGCCGGGACTCTCATGCGCCTCCTGCCCGGAATCCTCGCCGGCCAGCGTGGCCGTTTCGAGCTCGTCGGCGACGAGTCGCTCTCGGCCAGGCCGATGGAGCGCGTCGCCGAGCCGCTGCGCCGTATGGGCGCGACGGTGGAGACGACGGACGGGCATGCTCCCCTCGTCGTCGAGGGAGGCCCGCTGGCGCCGATCGACTACGAGCTCCCGGTCGCCTCGGCACAGGTGAAGTCGGCCGTGCTGCTCGCCGGCCTCAACGCGGAGGGCGACGCGACGACGGTCGTCGAGCCGCTGCCCACGCGCGATCACACCGAGCGGCTTCTCGAGCGGGCCGGGGCGTCGGTGGAGCGGCGTCCGAAGAGCGTCTCCATCCGGCCCGCCGAACGGCTCACGCTCGACACGATCGAGATCCCGGGGGATTTCTCCTCCGCCGCGCCGCTGCTGGCCGCGGCTGCGATCGTGCCCGGCTCGCAGGTGACGGTGCACGGCGTCGGGCTCAATCCTCGGCGCATTGGCCTGCTGGACATTCTCGAGCGTATGGGCGCTCGGGTCGCCGTCTACAACCGGCGCTCGATCGGCGGCGAGCCCGCCGGCGATGTCGAGATGCGCGCGTCGGAGCTCGTGGGGACGAGGATCACGCCCGACGAGGTGCCTGCTCTCGTCGACGAGCTTCCGCTGTTCGCGTTGGTGGCCGCCCACGCGCACGGGGACAGCGTCGTGCGGGGAGCCTCGGAGCTTCGCGTGAAGGAGAGCGACCGCATCGAGGCTGTCGTGGAGGAGCTTCGGCGCATCGGCGTGCACATCCGGGCGACGGCTGACGGGTTTCGCATCCGTGGTGTCCCGACGCGCATCCGCGGCGGCATGTTCGACGCGCGCGGCGACCACCGGCTGGCGATGCTCGGCGGCGTCGCCGGAGTCGCGTCCGGAGATGGCGTCGAGCTGCACGGTGCAGAAGCGGTGGAGACGAGCTTCCCGGGCTTCTTCGACGTCCTCCGGCGCTCGAGGCGCACCTAGTGGTCGCTCCCAGAAGGTGGATAGAAATCGCGCCATGATCGTCGCGATCGACGGGCCGGCCGGCTCCGGGAAGAGCACCGTCGCCGTCGCGCTCGCGCGCCGCCTCGGCTTTCGCTACCTCGACACCGGGGCCATGTACCGGGCGCTGACCTGGCTCGCAGTCAGCCACGGCGTGTCGCTCGAGAACGGCGACGAGCTCGCTCAGCTCGCGCGCGACCACCCCGTCTCGTTCGCAGGCGAGGGGGAGGTGGCGATCTCCGGGGAGGACGTAACCGGAGCGATCCGGGAGTCGGAGATCGACCGGCTCGTCCCCATCGTGGCGCGCTACCCGGAGGTGCGCGAGGTGATGCGCGATCGTCAGCGGGCGCTGGGATCTGCCGGAGACGTCGTCATCGAGGGCCGCGACATCGGCACCGTGGTCGCGCCGGAGGCGGAGGTCAAGGTCTTCCTCGTCGCGGACGAGAACGAGCGTGCGCGCCGGCGCAGCGCCGACCGGAGCGGGGTCACCACCGAGACCCTCGCTGCCGATCTGCGCCTGCGCGACGAGCGCGATGCCGTCAACACCCGGCCTGCCGACGACGCCGTCGTGCTCGACACGACGGAGCTCAGCGTCGACGAGGTCGTCGAGCGGATCGAAGCGCTCGTCGAGGAGCACAGGGCGTGAACAGGACCGACGTGATCTGGGCTGTCGGTCGGCGCACGATCGGAACGGCCACCAGGCTGGTCGCGCCGCTCCGCGTCTACGGCGCCGAGCGGGTGCCGATGGACGGGGGCCTCGTCGTCGCGTCGAACCACTTCAGCTGGATCGATCCTCCCGTCCTCGGCGCGGCGAGCCCGCGCACGCTGTACTTCATGGCGAAGGTCGAGGCGCACCGCATACCGGGACTGGGACAGTTGATGCGGTCGTTCGGCGCATTCCCGGTGCGTCGCGGCGAATCCGACCGGGACGCCGTCCGTACGATGCGCGAGATCGTCCGGAACGGTCACGCGCTCGGGATGTTCGTCGAAGGCACGAGGCAGGAGAGCGGAGTTCCAGGGTCAGTGCAGCCGGGCGCCGCGATGGTCGCGATAACCGAGGACGTGCCGCTCATCCCCGTGGCTCTCTCGAGCCAGAGCTGGGGCCTCGGCAACTTCGAGCCGGTCTCCGTCGCCTGGGGAGTGCCCATGAGATTCGACGAGCTGCCGCGCGGCGGTCGCGGCTACAAGCAAGCGTCGCTCGAGATCGAGCGCAAGATTCGCGAGCTCTGGGACTGGCTCGCAGAAATGAACTCACTCGGCCGACCGCGTGACGCCACGCCCCCGGTATGACGAGCCTTCCGAACGGGGACATCGCCGGAACGGTCGCGATCGTCGGCTTTCCGAACGTGGGGAAGTCGACGCTCCTCAACCGGCTGACGGAGTCCCGGGCCGCGGTCGTCCACGAGACTCCGGGTGTCACCCGCGACCGCAAGGAGTTCGTCGCCGACTGGTCGGGGACGCGCTTCCGGCTGATCGACACCGGCGGCGTCGATCGCGCGGACACGGGCCCGTTCGGCCCGCAGATCGCTGCGCAGGCGAAGCAGGCGATCGCAGAATCGGATCTCGTGCTCTTCGTCGTGGACGCGAAGGCGGGCGTGACTCCGGGCGACGAGGAGCTCGCGGAGATCATCCGCAACTCCCACAAGCCCGTGCTGGTGCTGGCGAACAAGCTCGACGATCCTCGCCGCGACGTGGAAGCGCTCGAGTTCCACCGGCTCGGACTCGGAGACCCGTTTCCGATCTCGGCCGTCCACGGGCACGGGACCGGCGACCTTCTCGACGAAATCGTCTCGCGGCTGCCGGGCCGCGGCGAGCAGCCGATCGGCGAAGACGCGATCAAGGTGGCGATACTCGGACGGACAAACGTCGGCAAGTCGTCGCTCTTGAACGCTCTCCTCGGCCAGGAGCGCGTCATCGTCTCGGAGGTTCCGGGTACGACGCGCGACGCGATCGACACCGTGCTCGAGCGAGGAGACACGACGTTCGTCCTCGTCGACACCGCGGGACTCCGGCGGAAGCGCCGGCAGCGACAGGGAATCGAGTACTACTCCGAGCTGCGGGCGCTCGAGGCGGCGAAGCGCGCCGATGTCGCCCTCGTTCTCGTCGACGCGAGCGAGGGAGTCGTCGAGCAGGATCTCGCCGTCGCCGACATCGCGCGGAAGGCCGGTTGCGCAACCGTTGTCGCGCTCTCGAAGTGGGACATCTCGCAGGTGCGTATCGAGGACGTGAAGCCGCGGATCGAGACGAAGCTCCGCCAGCGGCCCCCGACGATCGCGATCTCCGCGCAGACAGGGCGCGGTCTCGAGCGCTTGCTCGACACGATCGAGGACCTCTACTCCCGCTACGCGGGGAGGATCCCGACCGCCGAGCTGAACCGCGCGCTGCAGGAGCTCCGGGAAGCGCGGCAGCCGCCGGGCAGGCGCGGCCGTAGGCTCAACCTCCTCTACGGCACGCAGGTGAGCACCCGGCCGCCCCGGTTCCGCTTCTTCGTGAACGACCGCAGCCTCGTGACCCGCGACTACGGGTACTGGGTCGAGAACGAGCTTCGCCGGCGCTTTGGGCTCGAAGGCGTGCCCGTCTCCATCGACTTCGTCACCTCCGAATGAGGGCGGTCGTTGTCGGAGCCGGCTCGTGGGGTTCGGCGTTTGCGCTTCTCCTGCGGGACCGCGGGCACGACGTGACGCTGGCGGCCCGAGATCCGGAGCAGGTCGCGGCCATCCGGGAGACCGGCCGCAACCCTCGTTACCTCAGCGACGCCGATCTCACCGGAATCGGTGCCGCGACGATCGGCGAGGCGCCGATCGCGGACGCGGAGCTCGTCGTCGTCGCCGTTCCGAGCGCCGTCTTCGGGGAGGTCGTGAGCACGCTGCCTGGGACCGCGCCGGTCCTGAGCCTCACGAAGGGGCTCGATCCGGTCTCGGGCGAGCGACTCTCGACACTCGTGCGCGGGCGCCCGGTCGCCGTGCTGTCCGGGCCGAACATCGCCGAGGAGGTCGCGCGCGGGCTGCCCGCTGCCGCCGTCGTTGCGAGCCGCGAGCTCGAGCTCGCCGTCCGGCTGCAGGTGGCGATCAACTCGACGATCTTCCGCGTGTACGTGAACGAGGACATCGTCGGTGTCGAGCTCTGCGCCGCGGCGAAGAACGTGATCGCCCTCGCCGCGGGTGGGGCGGACGGCCTCGGCCTCGGCGACAACGCAAAGGCCGCGCTCGTCGCGCGCGGGCTCGCCGAGATGGGGCGGCTGGCGGAGACTGCCGGCGCTCGCCCGGATACGTTCGCGGGGCTCGCCGGGATGGGCGATCTGATCGTCACCTGCTGGGCGCCGAGCGGTCGCAACCGGCGGGCGGGAGAGCTCATCGCCCAAGGCGCCTCGCCGCAGGAAGCGGTGGCCAAGATCGGCATGGTCGTCGAAGGGCTCACCACGGCTCCCGTGCTGCGCGACCTCTCGCGTCGGCTCGAGATCGAGCTGCCGATCACGGAAGGGGTGTGCGCGGTGCTCGACGGCGTGCTCCTCACCGATCTCGTCGGGCAGCTCATGCGCCGCGAGCCCACGACCGAATAGCGTCGTGTCCAAGGTGGCGCCCGACGCCGCGGTCCGAGCTCGAAGTCAGGCAGCCTGCTCGGTCTCGTGCTCGACGTGCGCATCGGGTAGCCAGCCGAGCCAGCTCGGCAGGTACCAGTTCCAGCGTCCGAGGAGCTTCATGCTCGCCGGGACGAGCACGCAGCGGACGATCGTCGCGTCGATCAGGAGCGCGACGCCGACGCCGAAGCCCACCTGCTGCGTCTCGGCGATCTCGCCGCTCGCGAAGCCCGCGAAGACCGCGATGATGATGAGCGCAGCACCCGTGATCACCCGCGCGGTCGTGGCGACCGCATGGACGACGGCCTCCTCGTTGTCGCCCGTTCGCAGGTACCGCTCGCGAATGCGGCTGAGCAGGAAGACGTGGTAGTCCATGGAGAGGCCGAAGAGGACGGAGAACAAGAAGAGCGGGACCCACGTCGTGACGAGTTGCGTCTCGCGCAGCCCGAAGAGCTCGTTGCCGATTCCCTTCTGGAAGACGAGCACCATCAGGCCGTAGGCCGCACCGACTGAAAGGAGGTTGAGGATGATCGCCTTGAGCGGAAGCACGATCGAGCGGAACGCGATCGTGAGCAGGACGAAGCTCAGAACGAGCACGAACGCGATGATCAGCGGGAGCCAGAAGCGCATGAGCGCGGTGTAGTCGATCTCCTCGGCGCTCTCGCCCGTCACGAGCACCGTCGCCTCCAGGCCGTCGAAAATCGTGGGCACGTCGCGCTCGCGCAGTTGCTCGACCGCTGTAAGGGCGCGCTCGTCCCGGCTGTCGCCGGCCACGAAAGCTTCGACAAGCGCGAGCCGGCGATCCGGGCTGATCTCGACCTGGGGATCGCGGAATGCGGAGTCGGCCCCGAGCTCGACGACGAGCCTTCGAATCGCGCCGCGAAGCGGTGGCGCCGTGACGTCTCCCTCGACGACGACGAGAACGGAGTCGACGGTTCCGATACCGAACGCCTGCTCGAGCGCGATGAACCCCTGTTTCGAGGGCGCGTCGTCGGGGAGTGACCGGATACCCGGCCCCGACAACCGAAGGTCGAGGATCGGCGCCGCCGCCGCCAGGAGCACGACGACCGAGACGACAAGGCTGACGACCGGCCGCCGCATCACGGCGCGCGCGATTCGCGACCAGAAGCGACCCTCGAGACCCGCGGAGTCGATCGCGCGCCCGAGAAGCGGCACGCGGAGCGTGTTGACCTTGTCGCCGAGCAGGCCGAGCAGCGCGGGCACGAGAGTCAACGCGGCCAGCACCGAGACGAGCCCGACGGTGAGCGCCCCGACGCCGAGGCTCCGCAAGACGGAGTCGGGAACGAGCAGAAGACCGGACATCGCGAGCACGAACGCCAGCCCACTGAACACCACGGCCCGACTCGCAGTCGCACCCGATCCGGCGATGGCGTCGAGCTCATCTCGTCCCGCGGCGCGCTCCTCGCGGTAGCGCGAAACGATGAAGAGCCCGTAGTCGGTCGCAATCGCGAGTCCCATCACCGTTGTCATCTGGAACAGGAATACGGAGAGCTCGAGAGCCTGACTGAAGATCGCAGCCAGCCCGAGGGCGATCCCAATGGAGAAGAACGCGACGACGAGCGGAACGACGGCTGCGACCAGCGCACCGAACACGAGCACGAGAATGAGCAGCGCAGCCGGGAGGCCGAAGTAGAGCTCGCCCGTCTTCAGGTCGTTGTCGAGGATCAGGTTGAGATCCCGATCGAAGCTGCACTCGCCGGAGATCGTCACGTCGAAGGGCGCTCGGTCTGCCGCCTCGACGATCGCGATGAGCTTGTCGGCGCCTTCCTCGCAGTCCCCCTGGAGACCCACCGGGATGAGCGTTGCCCGACGGTCACCGGAGACGAGCGACCTGTCGTCCGTTTCGTAGACGCTCTCGGCGTTGTGGACGACACCGCTGGCCCGCACCTCTTCGAGCAAGGTCTCCACCTTGCTGCGAAACGCGGGGGTCGTCGACGTTCAGGCTCGGAGAGCTGACGAGGATGAGCTCGTTGACGTACTCGTTTCGGGGATCCGGCGGAAAGTGCCTGCCGATCAGCGCATACCCCTGCTCGGATTCCGGGTTCGACGTGACCTCGCCTTCGGTGGTGAGGTCGAGGAGCGAGGCGGTCGTCCCGATTCCGAGAGCGAGCGCGAGCGCCCAGGCGCCGAACGTGACCCACGGCCGGCGAGCGCAGGTGCGAGCGATCCTCTCGGTGGAAAGTCTCAACGCCGGAGTTATCCCGTCGAGCCGGGCGGGCTGTCAATCGCTGTCGCTGACCAAGCCGCTGCCGCCGCGGTCGCGAACTCCAGAGACGACGAAGGCCCGCGGTGCGGGCCTTCGCGTGGAGGGCATCTCGAAGGGAGGGGAATGCGCTCACCCATCCAAGCGCATAATCCTGAGCCGTGGGTGAAAGCTTTCTAAGAAGACGCTAAGAAGCGGGCCGTTCCGGAGAGAACGGCCCGCTCGATCCTTCTGCTGCCGACTACGGCTTCGCGGGGAACGTCTTCGACACGAGCCGGTCGACGCGATGCGCGAGGCGCTCGAGCGCCTGGTCGGCCCGGGCCTGCGTGATGCGGCCCGCAGCGACGGCCTTCGCGAGCTTCTCCTTCGCCGGCCCGATCATCGCGGCCTTCAGGCCTTCGACGCTCTTCCCCTGCTTCGCCGCGAGGGCCGAAAGCGACGTGCCCGGAAGCTGCTCGCGGAGCTCTTCCTTCGTCAGGCCGAGGTAGTGGGCCGCCCCGGCCAGCATGCCGCGAAGACCGGCCCGCACGTGCCCGTGGCCGGGGCGCTCGCACAGCTCTGCGGCGGCGATTCGCTCACGAAGCTTCGCCGCGCGCTCGGGCGAGATCTTCCCCGCTTCGAGAGCCGCCGCGACGCGCGCGAGCATCCGCTCCTTGATCTGCGCCTCGAGCTCCGCGACGCTCACCCCACGGTGCTCGGCAATCCTGGCCAGACGCGCTTCGCAGCGCGCGCTCCGTTCGTCGCCCGATGGGCCTGCGAGGGCGGCTCCTCCGCCGACGAGCAGCGTGGCTGCGCCGGCGACGGCTGCAACGGCGTACCGATTCGTTCTCATTCCCAGTCTCCTCCCCAAGGATGTGACTGCAGGACTTCCGCGCACATCGTGGCGATGCTCTTTGAAGACGGTTTGAGCGATTCGTAAGGGTTGGCGGCCCTTCCAGGCGGCTAGGCAGCGCGGATGTAGATGCCCTGCGCGGCCTTGTACGCGATGGCGCGCTCGGCGCCATCGACCGCGATGGTGAGCTGCCCCGCCGCGGGTTGGGCCCCTCGCAGCTCGACCCGTGTGCCGGGAACGAGACCTTCGTCGTAGAACCAGTGCAGGAGATCGCCGTCGTGCTCGGCGAGGCGCACGATCTCACCACCCGGCCCGGGAGCGAGCTCGGCCAGCGACACGAGCCCCGCGTTCTCCGCCTGCTCGACGTCGGGCTCGACCGGCCATCCATGCGGACAGCGGTCGGGCCGGCCGAGGCGATCGTTGATCCTCTCGATCATCTCTTCGGTGAACGTGTCCCCGAGCTCGTCCGCGTGCACGTGCGACTCCGCAGCCGTATAACCCATGAAGTCGGTCAGGAAGCGCTCGATGATCCGGTGCTTCCGGACCACCCGGTTCGCGCGCTCGATGCCCGCGGCCGTGAGCACGGCCTCCTTCTGCTCTCCACGCTCGACGAGGCCCTCGGCCTCGAGGCGCTTCAGCATCTCGCCGGCCGACGCGCGCGAAACGCCGAGCATCTCCGCCACCCGGGCCGCGATCGCGGTCGAACCCGTCGAGGGCCGGTACTCCCCGATCGGAAAAGCGAGGAAGTAGATCGTCTCGAGATACTCGTCGACCGAATGCCCGTGCGTCTGCGCCACCCCGCCAATCTACCGTGCTGATCTCCCTTCCGGTCTATCCCGGGCCGCCAGACTCGAACCGGCGATTCGAGGAGAGGAGGTAGAGGACGGGCGCGGACACCGCGATGAGGACGAGTGCCGGCAGCGCAGCCCGCGAGTACGCGCCGATCTGGGTCAGCTTCCAGATCTCGGTCGCGAGCGTCTCGAAGCCGATGGGCCGCAGGAGGAGCGTCGCCGGGAGCTCCTTCATGGCCGAGAGGAAGACGAGCGCCGCACCGGCGAGCAGGCCCGAGCGAACGAGGGGGAGGGTGACGAGGGCAAGCGTCGCGACCGGGCCGCGTCCGAGCCCTCGAGCCGCCTCTTCATAGCGCGGGCTCACTCCTTCGAGCGCCGACGCGACTCCCGACAGCCCCTGGGGGAAGAAGCGGACGACGTACGCGAAACACCAGGAGCGCGAGCGTCTGGTACACGGGCGTCGCGTACCGGGCGGCGAAGAAGACGAGCGAGAGCGCGATGACCAGACCAGGCAATGCATTCCCTGCATAGGACAGACGTTCCAGGGCGCGGGTTGCCGGCGACGGATATCGAAGCGCGAGAACGGCGACGGGCACCGCAGCGAGCACCGCGAACCCCGCGGCGAGGCCCGACGCACCGAGGGAGTTGATCGCCTCGCTCCAGGGGATGTCGAGCTGCTGCTCGTTTGCAATCCCGCGCGCGAGCCAGTAGCCGAGCACTCCGGCCGGTAGGCCGAGGAACAGCGCCGACGACGCTCGTGCAGAACGCGAGCGCGGGCACGGTCCAGCGCCCCAGAGGCACGACCACACCATCCCGTTGCGATCCGGGACCGGCTCGGTAGAGCCGGCCCTTGCGCCGCAAGCGGGACTCGGCGACGACCGCCACCGCGGTGAGGCCGACGAGCACGAGCGCGAGGGTCGCCGCGGGCGCGCGGTCGAAGAGGCTCCCGTACTGGACGTAGATCGCGCGCGTCAACGTGTCGTACCCCATGAGGGTGACGACGCCGAAGTCGGAGAGCGTGTAGAGCGCGACGAGCAGCGAGCCGAGGCCGACGGCCGGACGCAGCGCCGGTGCGGTCACGCGGACGAGGACACTGCGACGCGAGGCTCCGAGCCCTCCTGCGGCTTCCTCGAGCGCGGGATCGAGGCCGCGCAGGGTCGCCTGCGCGAGGAGGAAGACATAGGGATAGGTCGCCAGGGTCAGCGCCGCGAGCGAGCCCCAGTAGCCTCTGACGTCCGGGAGCCCGTCGATCCCGAGGGCTTCGGCCAGCAACCCTCGTTCGCCGAAGAACCCGAGCAGACAAAACGCTGCGACGTAGCTCGGGATGACGAGCGGCACCGCCGCGGCTGTGCCCCAGAACCGGCGTCCGGGGAGGTCCGTGCGCGTCACGAGCCAGGCCACGGGGACCCCGACGAGCACCGAGGCGACGACCACCCCGGCCGCGAGTCGAACCGTGTTCCACACCAGTCGCCAGGTGGCGGGCTCTCCGAGGATCTCGATCGCCCTGCCGCCGCCGGCAACTCGGATGACGAGGTACGCGAGGGGCAACAGGAGCGCCGCGACGACGAGCCCCGCCACGAGAGCGAGCGGGAGCGGAGCGCGGATCGCTCTACCCCGGCCCGCTCGGTTGGTCACGTCAGGTAGCCGGTCTCGCGCAGCATCTCGATCGTCGCCTCGTGCTCGGCCCCGAAGCTCGTCAGGTCGATGTCGAGGCCCGCGAGGTCCTCGAGGGCGGGAAGGCCAGGCTTGGGCGCTATCCCCTCGACGAGCGGATATTCGGCCTCCTCGGCTTCGTCGACGTAGAAGCGTTGGGCGTCGGGTGAGAGCAGGAACTCGACGAATCGCTCGGCCGTGGAGCGATCATCCGGTGCTCTCGAGGACTCCGGCGCCCGCGACGCTGACGAGTCCTCCCGGGTCGTCCGGCTCGAGGAAGTGGTTTGCGATCGGCGCGTCAGGCTGCTCCTCTTTGACCAGGTAGAGGTAGTAGTGGTTGACGAGGCCGAGATCGATCTCGCCTGCCGCGGCGGCCTCGACGATCGGAGTGTTCTTCTCGTACTCCTTCGG
This sequence comes from uncultured Actinomycetes bacterium, assembly GCA_963746435.1. Taxonomy (GTDB): domain Bacteria; phylum Actinomycetota; class Thermoleophilia; order Gaiellales; family Gaiellaceae; genus GMQP-bins7. The sequence continues at coordinate 11,385 of CAVVAZ010000006.1, read as the reverse complement.
GTCGTTCGCCTTGAGGTCGAGCAGCCACTGTCTCGCCCTCTCGTCTCCCTCGGACAGCCGCATCGCGGTCACGAACGCCTGAAACGATGCGTTCGTGGGGGCGATGCCGATTCGTCCCTGCCAGCGCGGGTCGGTGAGGTCGAAGACGGAGTCGGGAACTTCGTCTTCGGCGAGCGCCTCGGTCGAGTAGACGATCACTCGCACGCGACCCGATGTGCCGACCCACCTCCCGTCGCGGTCGCGGAACTGCTCCGGGACCATCCCGAGGATTCCGTCCGAGAGCGGATCGAGATGCTCCTCGACTGCGCCCAGCGAGCCCGGATCCTGGGCCCAGAAGACGTCAGCCGGCGAATTCTCCGCCTCCTCGGCAATCGTGGCTGCGAGCTCCGCGCTGTCGCCGTAGCGCACCTCGACGTCGATTCCGGTCTCCTCCGTGAACATCGCGAAGAGCGGAGCCACGAGCTCCTCCTCCCGCCCCGAGTACACGGTCAGCGTGTCGTTCGAGCCGCCGCACGAGGCGGCGGCGATCGTGCCTGCAAGGAGGGCGAGGAGCGCGGCCAGCCTCATCCGATGCCCTGTCGTAAGGTTGCCCATCGCATTGATGTAAGGCAGACCTTACAGAACGTGAGAAGCGTTAGTGCAGGACCGGCACGCGACCGTCGTGGAGCCGTACCGAGACACGCGCTCCGAGGGGAACGACCTCGGTGGACGGACGCTGCGACACGACCTCGAGACCGTTGACCCGCACGCGGTAGAAGACGTCGTGACCGCGGAACTCGCGGGCGACGACCTCGGCATCGCCGTCCGGATCGAGCTCCAGCTCGAGGAGCTCGGGACGGATCAGGACTTCGGCCGTGGCGGCGCTCGACGAGCCGTTGGCGGCGAAGGCCCCGATGGGCGTCTCCACGACGCCGGAGACCACACGGCCGGTGAGCACGTTCGCGGCGCCGACGAACTCGGCCGCCCAGCGCGACGCGGGCGCGAAGTACAGCTCCTCGGATGTCCCCTCCTGCACGACCTTCCCGTCGCGCATGAGCGCAATCCGGTCTGCCAGCGAGAACGCCTCTTCACGGTCATGGGTCACGAGGACGACGGTGACACCGAGCGGCCGGATGATCTCGGTGACCTCGGCCCGAAGCGTCTCCCGGAGGTGGGGATCGACATTCGACCACGGCTCGTCGAGCAGGACGAGCTCGGGAGCCGGCGCGAGCGCGCGGGCGAGCGCGACTCGCTGCTGCTGGCCGCCGGAAAGCTCGTGTGGGTAGCGCCGGCCGAGGTCGTCGAGCCGGGTGAGCGAGAGCAGCTTCGGGACTCGTGTCGAGCGCTCGCGGCGCGGGAGCCCGAAGCCGACGTTCTCCGCGACCGTGAGGTGCGGGAAGAGGGCGTAATCCTGGAACACCATTCCGACGCGCCGACGGTCCGGCGACACGAAGGATCCCCGGGCCGCGACGACGCGGCCGCCGACCTCCACGGTTCCGCCGTCCGGCCGCTCGTACCCCGCGACGAGCCGCAGGAGGGTCGTCTTCCCGCAGCCGGATGGCCCGAGGAGCGCGACGACCTCGCCTCGGTCGACGCACAGGGAGGCTTCGTCGACGGCAACGGTGGTGCCAAAGCGCTTGGTCACCGCGTCGAGTCGGATCATCGAGCAACTCATGTAAGGGAAACCTTACAGCGCGAGTTCGTCGGGTGGGAGCGGACTGCCGTCTTGCAAGGACCACTAGTCTCGGAGGCGTGCCGCTGGCGGAGGTGTATCCACTCGTCACCGCCCGCGCGCTTGCGCGAACGTTCACGTACTCGGTGCCGGCAGGGATCGAGCGCGGCGACGTCCTCTCGGTGCTCCTCGGCAAACGGCGAGTGCGAGCCGTCGTCGTCGAGATCGGCGTCGAAGCGCCGGACGGGGTCGAGATCGCGGAGGCGGGGCCGGTCGTCGACCGCATTTCGGCACCGCTCGTCGAGCTCGCGCTCTGGCTCGGCGGCTACTACGGCTCGACGCCCGCCCGCGCGCTCGCCCTCGTCGCTCCGAGGATGCGGGCTCGGCGAGGCGAGCGCCGGTCGCCTTCGTCGCGGGATTCGCTCCCCGGGGAGCCGGAGCCTGCCAAGCTCACCCCCGCGCAACGCGCAGCCGTCGATCGGATCGTCGCCGCCCTCGACGACGGCGGCGGACATGTCCTGCTGCACGGTCCTACGGGAAGCGGCAAGACCGAGGTCTACCTGCAGGCGTGCGCAGCGGTGCTCGAGCGTGGGCGCGGAGCGATCGTCCTCGTTCCCGAGATCGCCCTCACGCCGCAGGCGGTCGGCCGCTTCCGAGAACGCTTCGGCGATCGAGTGGCGGTTCTGCACTCGGGTCTCCGCGAGGCGGAGCGGCGCGACGAGCGCGAGCGAATCGCAGCCGGCGAGGCCTCGGTCGTCGTCGGGGCCCGCTCGGCGATCTTCGCGCCGGTTGCGTCGCTGGGCCTCGTCGTCGTCGACGAGGAGCACGACGCCTCGTACAAGCAGGAGTCGGACCCGAGATACGACGCCCGCACCGTCGCGGCCAAGCGTGCGGCTCTCGAGGGGGCGGTCGCGGTCTACGGGAGCGCGACGCCCCGTCCCGAGAGCTGGGCGCGGCTCGAGCGACTCGAGCTGCCCTTCCGAATCGGAGCCCCTCTCCCAACGGTACGGCTCGTCGATCTTCGACGGGAGGGCGGATACCCGCTGTCGGCGCCGCTCCTGGCCGAGCTGGCGACGGTCGAGGAACGAGGAGGTCGCGCGATCCTCCTCCTCAACCGACGCGGCGTCTCGGGGGCGATCCACTGCCGCGCGTGCGGCGTCTCGCGGCGCTGCCGAAGCTGCGACGTCGCGCTCACTCTGCACGGCGACGAGCGTCTCCACTGTCACCACTGCGGCTTCTCCGAACCGCTTCCCGAGGCCTGCCCGGCGTGCGGCTCGGTCGAGCTCGCGCGGATCGGCGCTGGAACTCAGCGACTGGAGGCCGAGCTCGCGCGCCGGCTCCCCGGGCTCGAGCGGATTCGTCTCGACGCGGACACCGCCGCTCGTCCGGGTGCGCTCCGCGAGGCGCTCGAGCGCTTCGGGAATGCGCGTGCGGCCGCGCTCATCGGCACGCAGATGGTGGCGAAGGGCCACCACTTTCCCGGCGTTGCGGTCGCCGCGGTGGTGGACGCCGACACCGGGCTCGCCTTTCCCGACTTCCGGGCAGAGGAGCGCACGTTCCAGCTCGTGACGCAACTCGCCGGCCGGAGCGGGCGCGACGCGCCGGGCGTCGTCGTCGTCCAGAGCTTCCAGCCCGATGTCATGCCCCTCACGTTCGCGGCGCGCCACGACGTCGCCGGATTCCTCGCCCAGGAGCTCGTCCGTCGCGAGGAGCTCGGATACCCACCTTTTCGCAATCTTGTTTCACTCGTCGTTTCCGGACGTGACCGAGAGACGCCCAGCCGCGTGCTCGGGGAGCTCCGGGATGCGCTTCGCATGCCGGGTGCGGAGCTCATCGGGCCGGCGCCGCTCCTCAGGCTTCGCGGCCGCTATCGCGCCCAATTGCTGGGAAAGACGGCGTCCCCGCGAGCATTCGCCTCGAGGGCCGCCGCGCTACTTGCGGCTGCGGCACCCGCCATGCGCCGCGACGGCCTGGCCGCGGTCGTGGACGTCGACCCGCAGTCGCTCTAGGGCGTTCGGGCGCCGGCCAAGCGGGCCAGCACTGTCCTTTTTTGACAATTGACGCGTCCGGCGGGGGTCGATAGATCAGGGCTCTCTCCCTCTCGAAGCCGTAGGAAGGGTTGGCGATGAAACGACTCGTTACCCCGCTCGCGCTCGCGATCGTCTCGCTGGTTTTTGCGCCTGTGCTCTGGGGGGACGACGACGTATGCCGGTGCTCGTACTGGCCGGCGCGAGAACGCGGCGACTTCCTTCGGCCGCTACTGGTTCGCCAACACCTTCAGCAAGACGGCGAGCTTCGACACGACGTGACGTTCATCGACAACGTCTGTACAGCTGGCACTCGACGGTACGAAGCTGGGCGAGGTCACCGAGACGCACTGGCTCCCGTCGTCCGTTGACAGAAAGGCCATTGCAGCGCTAACACATCGGGTCCTTCGTGGGGCTCCTGCACGGCCCAACTAGCCGGAAGGAGGCACGGCATGCTCACGATGAAACAGAAACAAACTTGGATCGCCTGGTCGTCGCCGCCGTCGTGGCGGGAGGCGTACTTGCAGGCGGTGTAGTCGCGTCCCAATTCAGCTGGCTCGACGAACCGGAGACGTTCGGCGACGCGGTCGAGACGGGTCAGCTGATGCGCGTGGCCGACATTCCGGCCACCGCGGATTCGCCTGGCGAGGAGTCTTCGTACAGCAGACCTCGGCCGGATTTCTCTGTCTTTGGGATGCTCCATCGGCAACGTCCTCGAAGAGGCTGGGTGGGTGCAACAGCGCTGACGACCCGCTCGGTGGACGGAAGCTCTTTGTGAGTTTCGCCTATGACGGTGGCCCCGCGCTGGCCGATGTTAGGGATGCCAGACTGGTCGGTCTCGTGTCGACCGATGTGGCGGAAGTCCGTGCTGATGAGCAACGGAGCTCGTCACAAGTGATTCTCCGCAACGCGTCCATCGGATACGAGGAGTATCAGGCCTTCGGACACCGGATCACAAGGCTGACCTTCGTGGAGGGATCGCTCCGACGGCTGTGCTCGCTCTGAACGAGGCCGGAGACGAAATCGATCGCCAGCCGACGGGTTTGCAGGATGACCTGAGGGCACCGCGGCGGGCATCTAAACTCGCCGCGGTGCCACGACCACGACCACGATGCCGACCACGTCCACGGGCAGGTGCTGGAGCAGGAGCCGGCCGAGACCGAGGAGGAGCTCGAGCGTAAAGCCCGGCGGCTGATCGCGCTCTCACGGATTCGCCAGTACGGCGATCCGGCGCTGCGCATGAAGGCGAGACCGGTCGAGAGCTTCGACGACGACCTCCGACGTCTCGTCGAGCGCATGACCGACCTCATGCACGAAGCGCAAGGAGTTGGGCTGGCGGCAACGCAGATCGGGGTCCTGCGTCGCGTCTTCGTCTTCGTCGACGCTGGGGAGGACCACGTCCTCGTGAACCCGACGATCGCGACCGCGTCTACGACGACCGCGATCGACGACGAGGGGTGCCTGTCGCTGCGCGAGATTCTCGTTCCCGTCGAGCGTCCGGTCGCGGTGACCCTCGAAGGGCTCGACGAGAAGGGAGAGCCAGTCCGCTTCGAGCTCGAGGAGCCTGCGGCCCGGATCGTGCAGCACGAGCTCGATCACCTCGACGGCGTGCTCATCCTCGATCGCACCGACGACGAGTCCCGGCGTACCGCGCTCGCCAAGCTCAGGCCGCAGCCCGTGCTCGGCGCCAGGTGAGATCGCTCGCCCGCGGCTCGCTCCGTCGGGAAGGAGCCCATCGGAAACCATGTTTCCCCCGAAGCCCCCTTCTCTCTGAGAGCGCGGGGGAACCTCCCGGTTCCCCCGTACCCCCTCCACGCTCACAGGCCGCGACGCGGCCTATGAGCTCCCGCATCGCGGTCGCAGCTACCGCGCCTTTCGGCGCGGATGTCTTGGAGCGGCTCGCCGCTCGTCGTGAGATCAGCGCCGTACTGACCCGACCCGACGCGCCGGCGGGACGTGGCCGGAAGCTCGTCGCGCCTCCCGCTGCCGAAGTTGCGACGCGGCTCGGAATTCCGGTCCTCCAGCCGGAGCGCCTCGAGCATGGCCTCGAGCTCGAGGCGCCGACCGTCGTGGTCGTCGCGTACGGAAGGCTGATCCCCGAAACGCTGCTGGACGAGCGGCTCTGGCTGAACGTGCATCCGTCCCTGCTTCCTCGTTGGCGAGGTGCGGCACCTGTCGAGCGGGCGATCATGGCCGGCGACGTCGAAACCGGCGTGACGATCCACCGGACCGTGCGGGAGCTCGACGCCGGGCCGGTCGCAGCGCAGAGTGCGTTCCTGATCGAGTCCGACGACGACGCGGGTGCCGTCTACATGAAAGCCGCGGCGCTGGCCGAGGAGCTGCTCGACTCGGTGCTCGACGATCCGAGTCCGTCCTTCCGCCCTCAAGGCGACGACGGTGTCACGTACGCGGACAAGATCGAGCCGGACGATCGTGCGCTCGATCTCTCACGGCCGCGCGCGCGAGCTCGTGGACCTCGTCCGTGCGCTTTCGCCCCATATCGGTGCGCGGACGCAGCTCGAGGGCAGAGACGTCACCGTCTGGCGCGCGCGGGTGGGGGAGGACGGATCGTTCGAGCCGCTCGAGGTGCAGCCGAACGGAGGGCGACGGATGGAGTACGCCGCGTGGCTGCGCGGGCTCAGGTAAGCCCGGCCCGGCGGGCGGCGTTCGACGTCCTCCTTCGGGTCTTCGAGGACGATGCGTACGCCGACCGCGCGTTCAGGTCGGCTGCGGAAGGGCTGGACGCGCGCGACCGCGCACTCGCGCAACGGCTGGCTTTCGGCGCGGTGCAGCGGATGCGGACGCTCGACCACGCGATCGAGAAGCTTGGCCGGCGCCCGGTCCGCCGTCTCGACGCGCCCGTGCGAGCTGCGCTGCGGCTCGGTGCGTACCAACTCGGATTCGTGGACGGGGTTCCGCGCTACGCGGCGGTGAACGAGTCGGTCGAGCTCGTGCGCCGCGCGCGGCTCGAGCGGGCGGTCCCCTTCACGAACGCGGTCCTGCGCAGGCTCGCCGACGGACTGCCTGCGCTCCTCGACGGGCTCGGCGACGTCACGCCCGCGGAAGCCGCGCTGAAGCACTCGTATCCCGACTGGGTAGCCGAGGTGTGGTGGCGCGACCTCGGCCGGGAGGACACGCTCGCGCTCATGCGCGCCGAGAACGAGCCCTCGGAGCGGGTCGTCCGACTCGTCCGCGGCGAGATCGAGGGAACCCCGGATCCGGAGATCCCCGGTGCCTGGCACGTCGAGCGGGTCGACGACGAAGCGATCGCGGACGGCCGGATCTGGCCCCAGAGCCGCGGCTCCCAGCTCGCCGGTCTCGCGGTCGGCGCACGTGACGGGGAGCGCACGCTCGATCTCTGCGCTGCCCCGGGAGGAAAGGCCACGATGCTGCGCGGGGACGTCGTCGCAGTCGAGGTCAACGAGGCCCGCGCGCGAGAGCTCGAGGAGGCCGTTCGGCGCGTCGGTGCAGAGAAATGTCGAGGTCGTGTGCGCCGACGGCCGCGCGCTCCCCTCCGAGCTCGACGGTTTCGATCACGCGCTGGTGGACGCACCGTGCTCCGGCCTCGGGGTGCTGAACGCGCGACCCGATCTTCGCTGGCGCGCCGAGCCGCTCCCCGACCTCCAGCTCGACCTCCTCCGCGCCGCCGCCGAGCGCGTGCGCCCGGGCGGCACCGTCGTCTACTCGGTCTGCACGATCAACGCGGAAGAGTCCGAGGATGTCGTCGAAGCGTCCGGACTCGAGATCGACCCGACGCTCGCGGAGGAGTGGCCGCAGTTCCGGCACTCTCGGCGGCCCGAGTTCCTGCAGACGCTGCCGCACGTGCACGGCACCACGGGGTTCTTCGTCGCCAGGGTCCGCGTCTGATCCCGGTCCCGTCGTTCACGCGACCAGGATCGTGCGCGCGACCTCGATCGAATCCGGCGACCACCTGCCTTCCGTCGTCCCAACCCCAGGCGAGCGCGTGCGCGACACCCCAATCACGTAACCGCCCACGATCGAGGCCGATGTCGGCGAGGACGTCGAGCCACCGGCGTACGGACCGAACCGGAGCATCGGCCAGGGCGGCGTTCCGTAGGAGCCCCACGCCATCCAGCTCGCGCTCCCCGACGAGCGGCTTCGGGTCGATCGCGAGCCACGGCTCTCGCTCGCGCGCTCAGGACGTTGCCGCCGTGCAGATCCTGGTTGGCGAGGAAGGTCGCGTTGGTGTCGACGGTGCGAAATACCTCCAGAGCGAAGTCGAGAAGCGATCGCTCGAACGGACGGCCGCCGAGCTCGTAGCGGGTCGGGACGTCCTCGGTCCAGCGCTCGGCTTCGTCCACGAGCAGGCGGAACGGGTGTGGATCCGCGACCAGCAGCGAGAGCCGGGGGAGGAGCTCCGCGACGACGGCGTGCTCGTCCGCGTCGGCATCCCAGAGACGAGTCCCCGGTCGGCAGCGCTCGCACAGGAACGCGCGCCGCGAGTCGTCTCGGGCGATGAGCCGCACCGCGCCCGCCCCGTTCCACCAGGCGAGGGCATCGGGTTCGCGATCGGCCTCGAAGTGAGACGGTGCGTTCAGCTTGAGCACGACCTCGCCTGCGGGCACGACGAGGGAGTGCGGCGTGTCGATCGGCGTTTCGAGCTGTAGCTGCCAGAGCTCGGCGCATTCGGCCGCAAGGCGTGGCAGCGCGGCGAGCCACTCGGGCTCGCGGCGCCACTCCTCGGCCAGCGCCGGCGGGATCCACACGCCGCGAGAGTACGTGGCCTTGGCTCGCGCCTAGGATCACGCGCATGGAACCGGAGTACCTCGAGCGCGCGCTCGAGCTCGCGGAGCGCGGCCGCGCGACGACGCATCCCAACCCGGTCGTCGGAGCCGTCGTCGCCTCGGGCGGCGAGATCGTCGGGGAGGGCTGGCACGAGCGGAAAGGCGAGGCCCACGCGGAGGTGAATGCGCTCGCCGCCGCCGGAGACAAGGCCCGCGGTGCGACGGTGTACGTCACGCTCGAGCCCTGCGCGCACCATGGCTCGACACCGCCGTGCGTGGATGCGCTGATCGGAGCCGGGGTCGCTCGGGTCGTCGTCGGTCAGACCGATCCGAACCCGAATGTGGAGGGCAACGGGATCGACAAGCTGCGCGCCGCGGGCGTCGAGGTCGAGCTCGCCGACGACGAGCTCGGCTTCCGCAGCCGGCAGCAGCTCGAGGCGTGGCGCACCTGGGTTGCGAAGCGGCGCCCGTTCGTGACCTACAAGGTCGCCGTCTCGCTCGACGGGCGCACGACGGTGCCGGGCTCGCGCTGGGTGTCGGGCGAGGCGTCGCGTCGCCTCGTCCACGAGCTGCGCGCCGCTTCGGACGCCGTCGCGGTCGGCATGGGAACCGTGCGCTGGGACAACCCGAGGCTCGACGCCCGTGACGTGCCTACGCCGCGCGGCCAGCCGCGCCGGATCGCGTTCGGACGCGGTCCGCTACCCGAGGATTCCGAGCTCGAGCTTCTCAGCGGCCCCGCTGACCGAGGAGCTCGAGCGTCTCGCCGGGAACGGCGTCCAGTCGCTCCTTCTCGAAGGAGGACCGACCCTCGCCGCCGCGTTTCTCGAGCACGGACTGCTCGACAAGCTGCTCGTGTTCGTGGCCCCTACGCTGTCGGGCGAGGGGTCGGCGATGCTGGCGGGGCTCGCCACGCCCGCTCGGCTGACGCGACTTACCGCCCACGCGGTCGGAGACGACGTCCTCTTGAGCGCGTACGTGCACGAGCCCTAGGAATGGCTACGGTTGTCGCGTGTTCACGGGGATCGTTCGCGACGTCGGCCGCGTCGTCTCGTTCGACGGGTTCCGGCTCGTGGTCGAGACCTCCGTCGAGGCGGCCCTCGGGCGACTCCGTCGCGGTGGACGGAATCTGCCTCACCGGTCGCGCGTCCAAGACGGAAGGCTCGTCTTCGACGTCGTTCCCGAGACGCTCGGCCGCGTGAAGCCGTTCGGCGGAGAGGTGAACGTCGAGCCGCCGCTTCGTGCCGGCGATCCGCTCGGGGGCCACTACGTGCAGGGCCACGTCGACGCAACGGGCCGGGTGCAGTCGGTCGAGGCGGAGGGAGACGGTCTGCGCGTGCTCGTCCACGCTCCGCCGGACGTTCTGCGCTACTGCGTCGAGAAGGGCTCGGTCGCGGTGGACGGAGTGGCGCTCACGGTCGCCGAGGTGAGCGAGGACGACGTTCGCCGTCGCACTCGTGCCGCACACGCTTGCGTCCACCACCTTGTCGACGCTCGCGCCCGGTCGCGCAGTCAACCTCGAAGTAGACATACTCGCGAAGTACGTGGAGCGCCTCGCGCCGTCGGCCGCCTCATGCTCCCGCCCGGCGAAGCCGGGCTCCGCATGAGGCTGACGACGCTCGCGGCGCGATCCTGCGGGCTCGCCGCTTGTCCGTACTGCTCGTACTGTCCTGCGCGGCGAGCCCTTGTCTCGCTTGCGAGCGCCGCCCCGACGGCGCGAGGGAACCGCAGGGCTACGATCCCGGAGTGAGCATCGACACGCAGGCTCCCGAGACGGCGTCGCCCTTCGCGACGGTCGAGGAGGCGGTCGAGGAGATCCGCTCCGGGCGGTTCGTCGTCGTCGTCGACGACGCGGACCGCGAGAACGAGGGCGACCTCACGATCGCGGCGCAGTTCGTCACCCCCGAGGCCGTCAACTTCATGGCGACGCACGCGCGTGGCCTGATCTGCCTGTGTCTCACCCCGGAGCGTTGCGACGAGCTCGAGCTGCGGCAGATGACGGAGCGGAACGAGACGCCGCTCGGCACAGCGTTCACGATCTCCATCGAGGCTCGGGAGGGGGTCTCCACGGGGATCTCGGCCCACGACCGCGCACGCACGATCCACGTGGCGATCGACCCCGCGTCTCGTCCGCTCGACCTCGTTCAGCCCGGCCACGTCTTTCCACTGCGCGCTCGCGCCGGGTGGGGTCCTCCAGCGCACCGGTCAGACGGAGGCCTCGGTGGATCTCGCCCGGCTGGCCGGGCTCATCCCGGCAGGCGTCGTCTGCGAGATCATGAACGAGGACGGGACCATGGCCCGCGTGCCGGATCTCACGGAGTTTTGCGAGCGGCACGAGATCAAGATGATCACCGTCGCCGATCTCGTCCAGTACCGGCGACGGACGGAGAAGCTCGTCGAGCGCGTCGTGTCCGTGCGGCTGCCCACGGAGTACGGCGAGTTCCAGGGTGTCGCGTACAGGGAGACGCTCACAGGGAAGCAGCACCTCGCGCTCGTGAAGGGCGACGTGGCCGGCCAGGACGGCGTGCTGGTGCGCGTGCACTCCGAGTGCCTCACGGGCGACGTCTTTCACTCGCTGCGCTGCGACTGCGGCGAGCAGCTCGAGCAGGCGCTCGCTCGGATCGGTCGCGAGGAGCTAGGGGTTCTCCTGTACATGGCGCAGGAGGGGAGAGGCATCGGACTGCTGAACAAGCTCCGAGCCTACGAGCTGCAGGAGCGGGGCTTCGACACGGTGGAGGCGAACGTCGAGCTCGGCTTCCCGGCAGACTCGCGCGAGTACGGCTTCGGGTACCAGATCCTCGCCGACCTCGGGCTCACCACCATCCGGCTCTCACGAACAATCCGCGCAAGATGGAGGGATCGAGGCATACGGGCTGACGTCGTCGAGCAGGTTCCGATCGAGGTGCCGGCCAACGAGGAGAACCAGCGCTACCTGGACGTGAAGCGCGAGAAGCTTGGGCACACG
>CAVVAZ010000005.1:0-89950 GCA_963746435.1 uncultured Actinomycetes bacterium | reverse complement strand
GCGAGGGCACGCGTGATCTCGGAGACGAGAATCTCGCCCTCGCCCGCCCGAGCAAGGATGCGCGCCGCTGCGTGGACCGCGACCCCGCGCACGTCACCGCCTACGAGCTCGACCTCGCCGACGTGGATTCCAGCGCGAACGCCCAGTCCCTCGTTACTGGCCGCTCTGCGCACGGTCGCCGCGCAGTGCAAAGCCCGCGCCGGACCGTCGAACGTGGCGAGTAACCCGTCGCCGGTCGTCTTGACCTCCCGACCGCCGAAGCGGTCGAGCGCTGCTCGTACCGCCGCGAAGTGCGAGGAGAGTCGCTCGCGCCACGCGCGGTCTCCGAGTGTCGCGGCCATCGTCGTCGAGTCGACCAGATCGGTGAAGAGGAGCGTCGCCAAGGCTCCGCCACGGCCGGAATGGAGACCGATGAAGGTGTGCATTCCCGTCCATTCGAGCTGCACGAATGGCTCGTCGCCGAGCACCCACCCGTCGTGCCCGGGTGGTACGTCGAGCACGTCGTTCGGCCCGACCTCGAACGTCGTCCCGTCCGCGAGCATGATCTCCGCTCGGCCCGACAGCACGACACCGACGTGGCGGGCCTGACACCACTCCCCTCCGACGGTGGGGCGCACGTGCGTCGACCAGCGCCAGCCGGGCTGGTGGACGACGTAACCGACCGTGAAGTCGCCGACCTCGACGAGCTTCGCGGTGAGAAGCGGGAACTCGATCGTGTCGTCTGGTTTATCGAAGTTCTTCGTGCGGAGCTCGGCCACCAGCACATTCTCGCGGATGACCTCTCAGGAATGAAACGCCGCCAGCCTCTCCGACTCCTCCCGCAGCTCGCCTTGCACCGCTCGGTCGAGTTGCTCGAACGGCGTCGTGTGGACGCGCCCGTCCGCGTAGCGCCATGTTCCTGCCACCGCCCCGTCGACGAGAAACGTCCCGACGGAGTGCGGCGTCCTCGTCGAGAAGATCAGCGGCCTGTAGCGCTCGGGGAGGATCCCGGTGCGACGCGCGTGGACGAGCAGCGTCGCATCCCAGGTCGGCAGGAAACGCACGGGCGCAGCGGTCTCCGGATCAGGAAGGGGGGCGCGCGGGAGATCGACGAGCTCCGCGCCGTCGTGGGCCCGGAACCGGCGCAGCTTCAGGCGCGCGAGAGCAGGCTCGAGGTCGCGCGCATTCAGGCCCGCCCACTTCGCGATGTCCGCGGGCGACGCGGGTCCGAACCCGCCGAGATAGCGGCGGACGAGGCGGTCGAGAGCGTCGTCGAAGGCGACGGTCTCCGCACCGATCCAGCGCTCGGCGGTCTGGAAGAGATGAGCGCGCCGCTGCTCCCACGTTCCGGACGGAGGCACGCGGACGAGCTCGAGCCAGGGCCCGACCATGCCCCACCCCGGTCCGACGACCCGCACAAGCTCCTCGTGGCGGCGCGGCCCGCTCGCCATGAGCGCACGCAGCTCGTCCGCGGTGGCCTCGAGCTCTCGTTCGACCGGACGCGGGCGGCGCACCCGCAGCCACCAGTCCCGTTGGGCCGGCCGGATCGCAACCGCCAAGGGCCAGAAGTCGCGCTTCGAGACGACGTGAATCGTCGCTCGTAACAGCGTGGCGTTCACCACCGTGCGCCGCTCGAGCGCGCGGGTGAGGTCTTCTCGGCGAAACCCTTCCAGGCATGAGAAGAGCCGGATATAGGCATTGGGTGCGTACTGGTTCTGGATCCCGCCCATGCGCTCGAGCGCCCGCGGAATGGGCAGCTTCGAGCGCTCGAGAAGCAGCTGTCGAGCGAGCAATGCCCGGTTCAGCTCGCGCTGCGTTAGGACGCGCTCAGCCGCGCCACGCTTTGTTAAGACGTCACTCGGTCGAGGTTTCGGGTCACCCATAGGGGGTACGCGAGACAGGGATGAAGGCGATTCTCGCTTTTCTCGGCGCGACCGTGGCGTTCGCGGCTTGCGCGCCGAGCGCCCTCGGCGGACTCAGCGACGTTGCCTCCACCGTCACCGTGCCGCCGCCCGCCCAGGCTGTCCCCACAGCGGTCACGGAAGCTACGCAGACCGCAACTTCCGTGGCCCCCGCTGCGGCAACGGCGCCTGTCACGCCGAGGGCGTCGCAACCGACTCCCGCGGTGCCGACGACGGTCGCGGCTCCGGTCATGAACACTGCAGCGCCGACGACGGCGCCCGTTGCGACCGCGACCGCTCCGGTGGCGCAGACCGGCGCGACCGTTGCGCCTCCCGCCGCCACAACGACCACCCCGGTTGTGCAGACGGCCGTCGCGCAGGCCGCCGTGGTGCAAAGGGCCGCGACGCGTTGCGGCTCCCGTCGCCACCGTCGGCCAGACCGTCGCCCCGGTGGTCAACACGGCAGCGGCAGGAGCGATGGAGCTCACGGGCAGCGCGGACGCGGTGGCGTTCGCGACGGCACCGGGCCTCGACTCGGTGACGCAGGCCACCCTGCCGTTCTCCATCGCGCTCGCGCCGGTGACGCAGACGCTCGACACCGAGAGCGCGCCCGTCCTCCCCGTCGCGACTGATGCCCTGGGATCGACACTCGGCTCGGTCGTAGGCGTGGTCGCGCCCGTGACGCAGCTCGCGGCCACGGTCGACACGATGACCGCGGCCGTAGCGCGCCCAGCGATCACGTCCGCAACTCCCTCGGCTCCCGAAGCCTCCGCGGCGATCCCAACGGTCACGGTCGCGCCTGATGCGGCCATCGCGTCCTCTTCCGCGTCTGGTGAACCGGCCGTCGCCCCGCGTTCGGCTCGCGAGGCTCCGCCGGTCGCCAACTCCAGGCCCGCTGCACGAAGGCAACGATCGGGGTGAGTTGGCGCGCGAAAACGATCGCACCGTCGCCCCCCACAACCTCGTCGACCGAAGCGACGACCGCGAATTCCTCTCGGAGCTGGCCGCTCCCGCAGCTGCCCTTCGGCCTCGGCAGTGGCCTCTCTGGAGCTGCCTCGGCAGCCGGTAGCTCCTCGAGCGTCGTCTTCGTCGCAGCCTTGCTCGGCTTTTTCTTCCTGGCGATCCCGCGTGTGGGCCGATGGCTCCGGCCTGCGCTGGACGTAACGCGTCCATCCGGGCTCGCTTCTCCGATCGAAGTCCCGGGCTAGCTCTCCAGCCGGCCAGGGCGCGTCCGAAGCTCACGTAGCCGCGAGACGACAGGTTCTCGCAGGCAACGACAGGTCTCGCAGCGGGCTGTCCTGGCCTCCGGGCGCCGGGCTCGGCTCAGCCTGGCGTGGTCTTGTCGACCACTTCGAACCAAAGGAGAGAGATCACATGAAACGTTGTGTATGGGTGTTGCTGGCGGCCGTCGCGCTCACGCTCGGAGCGGGCGTGGCCGAGGCGTCGGCGACCGGGCTCCCGAACCAATCGTGGATCCAGATCGTCACCACACCGGATGCCGTGACTGGCGGGCAGACGGTCGATCAAAGTCAGGGCAACGTGAGCGACCAGCAGCAGATCCAGGTCGTTCCGATCGCTCCGCAAGTCAACGTCCAGAACCTCAACGTTCTGACGTTCGACGATGTCGAGCAAGGAAACGCGAACAACGCCAACACGGGCCAGGCCACCCAGCAGGAGAACACTCAGGTGGCCGTGCAGGACGGCTCGGGGACGACTGGCGGCGGTCAGAGCCAGACCGGCCGGCAGGGTCAGGGCAATGCGAGCGACCAGGGGCAGATCCAGTTCATCCCGATCGCTCCGCAGGCGAACGCTCAGAACGTCAACATCCTGACGTTCGGCGAGGTCTCGCAGGGCAATGTCAACAATGCCAACACGGGTCAGGCGACCCAGCAGCAGAACACGCAGGTGGCCGTGCAGCGTGATGGCACCGAGGACCGGAACGGCTGCGGCTGCAGCTCCCGGCAGAACCACGGCTCCGGCGGCGGCGAGTCGATCCGCCAAGGCCAGGGGAACTCCTCGGAGCAGCAGCAGATCCAGGTCGTTCCGATCGCTCCGCAAGTCAACGTCCAGAACGTCAACGTTCTGACGTTCGACGATGTCGAGCAAGGAAACGCGAACAACGCCAACACGGGCCAGGCCACCCAGCAGGAGAACACTCAGGTGGCCGTGCAGGACGGCTCGGGGACGACTGGCGGCGGTCAGAGCCAGACCGGCCGGCAGGGTCAGGGCAATGCGAGCGACCAGGGGCAGATCCAGTTCATCCCGATCGCTCCGCAGGTCAACGTCCAGAACGTCAACGTTCTGACGTTCGACGACGTCTCGCAGGGCAATGCCAACAACGCCAACACCGGCCAGGCCACCCAGCAGGAGAACACGCAGGTGGCCGTGCAGGACGGCGCGAACCGAAGCGTCGGCGGCTGGAAGGGCTTCGACTGCAATTGCTCCGACAAATGGGAGCCGAAAGCGAAGCCCAACCCCTGCGCATGCTCGAGCTGGCATCCCCATCACCGCCCGCATCACTGTGGTGGGTGCTCGAGCTGGCATCCGCGCCACAAGCCGCATCACTGCGGATGCTCGAGCTGGCATTGGCAGCCCAAGCACCACTGCACGTGCTCGCCCATCCCGTCGAGCGGCTCCGGCAAGCAGTCGATTCGCCAGAGTCAGCGGAACTGGAGCCAGCAGAAGCAGGTCCAGTTCATCCCGATCGCTCCGCAGGCGAACGCTCAGAACGTCAACATCCTGACGTTCGGCGACGTCTCGCAGGGCGATGTCAACAACGCCAACACGGGTCAGGCGACCCAGCAGCAGAACACGCAGGTGGCGGTGCAGAAAGCGCTCCTGCGACGGAGCTAGGCAGCTGAAGGCACGGAAGGCCGGCCGACTCCGTCGGCCGGCCTTCCCGACTCTCGGCCAGCTGACGCGGCGGGGTCATGACCCCGCCGCGTCAGCATGCGAACCCGTCGATGGAGCCGATACTTGATACGTGCTCGCAAATCTGCTCGCGTTCGTGGCGGTCTCCGCGGTCGTCATCTGCACACCGGGCCAGGACACCGCGCTGACGATCAGGAACACGCTTGCGAGCGGCCGCAGTGGAGGAATCGCGACGGCCGCGGGCGTTGCGCTCGGCCAGGCGGTGTGGACGCTGGCCGCCAGTGCCGGTGTCGTCGCCCTTCTCTCAGCGTCGGAACCTGCGTTTCGCGCACTCAAGCTCGCAGGCGCCGCGTATCTCGTCTATCTCGGAGCGCAGTCGCTCCACTCCGCGCTCGGCCCGCCCGAGCGTCGTCCACTCGTGGCTCCGAACGTCACGCTGTCGTCGCGGCGCGCGCTGCGGCAGGGCGTCGTCAGCAACCTCGGCAACCCGAAGATGGCCGTGTTCTTCGCGAGCCTCCTGCCCCAGTTCGCGCCGAGCGGAGGAGCGTCATTCCCGGTGTTACTCGCGCTCGGGCTCCTCTTCTGTGCCCTGACGCTTTCCTGGCTCACGTTCTACGCGATCGTCGTTGCCCGCGCCCGACACCTCCTCGCAGGACCGATGCGCCGCTCGATCGACGCCCTCAGCGGACTCGTGCTCGTCGCTTTCGGCATCCGCCTCGCCACCGAGCGGGACTAACGAGTCCGCGCGAAGCGGTGCACGGCCTCGAGGAGCTCCTTGCTCTTCTCGCCCGCTTCGGCCGGGTCGCCGGAGGCCAGCGCGCCCGCCACGCAATGGTTTACATGGTCGTCGAGGATCCTGAAGGCGAGGCTGTCGAGCGCAGTCGAGATCGCGGCGATCTGGGTGAGGACGTCGATGCAGTACCGGTCCTCCTCGATCATCCGCTCGATGCCGCGCACTTGGCCCTCGATCCGGTGCAGGCGCTTGGCCAGCGCCGCTTTGTCGGCAACGTAGCCGTGGACGTGGGTCTCCGGCTCGCTCATCGGGCGGCCTCCTGTCGAATGCTCCGGAATCCCCGCAGCCGGAGGCTGTTGCTGACGACGAAGACGCTCGAGAACGCCATCGCCGCGGCGGCGATCATGGGGTTGAGGAGACCTGCCACGGCGAGCGGGATCGCCGCGACGTTGTAGGCGAACGCCCAGAAGAGATTGCCCTTGATCGTCCGCAGCGTTCGCCGGGCGAGCGCTGATCGCGTCCGCCGCCGCACGGAGGTCGCCGGAGACGAGCGTGAGGTCCGACGCCTCGATCGCGACATCCGTGCCGGTGCCGATTGCAAGGCCGAGGTCTGCTGGCGCGAGTGCGGGAGCGTCGTTGATTCCGTCACCGACCATCGCGACGACCTCGCCCTGCTCCTGCAGCGCTGATCACCTCGGTCGACCTTGTCCTCCGGGTAGACCTCGGCCAGAACCGCTCGATCCCGACCTCCTCGGCGACCCGCTCGGCGATCTCGCGGTTGTCGCCGGTGAGCAGCACGGGCGTCAGGCCCATGCGCTGAGCTCGGCGACCGCCTCGGCGCTCGTCGGCTTGACCGTGTCGCGCACGAGCGAGCGTGGCGCGGGGTAAACCGTCCCACGAGACCGTGATCGCGCCGTCCTGGCGGCCCGACCTCGACCTCGTGCCCGTCCACGACGCCGCGGACGCCGACGCCAGGGAGGTTGCGGAACGCCGGTCACCGGCGGCAGATCGCCGAGCTCGCGACGTGCGGCCGCGGCGCACCGCCTGGCGCGACCGGATGCTCCGACGCCGCCTCGACTGCGCCACCGAGCCGCAGCACGTCGCTTCGGCTGGCGCCGTCGAGCAGCGTGACCTCGACGAGCTCCATCTTGCCCTCGGTGACGGTGCCCGTCTTGTCGAGCACGATCGTCCCGACCTTCCGCGTCTGCTCGAGGACCTCCGGGCCCTTGATGAGGATGCCGAGCTGCGCGCCTCGCCCGGTTCCCACCATGAGAGCCGTCGGCGTCGCGAGACCGAGCGCACACGGGCAGGCGATGATGAGAACAGCGACCGCGGCGGTGAACGCTTCCGCGGTGGAGCCTCCGAGCGAGCGAGCCAGCCGGCGAGCGTCGCGAGCGAGATCCCGATCACGATCGGCACGAAGACGGCCGAGATGCGGTCCGCGAGCCGCTGCACGGGAGCCTTCCCGGTCTGCGCTGCCTCGACGAGCCGGGCGATCTGCGCGAGCGCCGTCTCCGCACCGACCTTCGTGGCCCGCACGACGAGCCGCCCGTAGGTGTTGATCGTCGCACCGGCGACCTCGGAGCCCTGGCCGACCTCGACCGGAATCGACTCCCCGGTCAGCATCGACTGGTCGACCGCCGACTCGCCCTCGACGACCTCGCCGTCGGTCGGGATCTTCTCGCCCGGCCTGACGACGAGCAAGTCTCCCGGCACGACCTCGTCGATCGGAACCGCGACCTCGCTGCCGTCGCGCAGGACGCGAGCCTCCTTCGCCCCGAGCTCGAGGAGCTTGCGGATCGCCTCGCTCGAGCGGCTCTTGGCGCGAGCCTCGAGGTAGCGGCCGAGGAGGATCAGCGTCGTGATGACGGCCGCCACCTCGAAGTACGTGTCCTCCTCCAGCCCTCCGACGAGGACGACCGTCGACCACGCCCACGCGGCGAGGGTTCCGAGCGAGATGAGCGTGTCCATCGTCGCCGACGAGGTGGCGCGCGCTCTGGAGCGCCGCGCGGTGGAACCCCATACCGCTCCAGAAGACGACGGGCGTCGCGAGCACGAGCGCGACCCATTCCCAGCCCGGGAACTGAAGGGGCGGGACCATCGCCGACCAGCGCGACAGGAACGGTAAGCGCGACCGCGAGCGAGAGTCGCTGGCGAAGTGCGCGCGGCGGTCTCCACGTGGTGGTGGTGACCGCCGCGCGTCGCCGCGTCCGCAGCACGGCTCTCGCGCCGATACCCGGCGGCGGCGACGGCCGAACGAGGTCGCCGACCGTGACGGATGGGTCGTGGCGCATCGTCGCCTGCTCTGTCGCGAAGTTCACCGTCGCCTCGACGCCTTCGAGCTTGTTCAGCTTCCGCTCGATGCGCGCGACGCACGACGCGCAGGTCATGCCCTCGAGGTCGAGGCGGACCTCCTCGGGCTCGGTGAGGGTCGACGTCACGCGGCTTCGTACCCCGCTTCCTCGATCGCCGCGCGGAGCTGCTCGTCCGAGAGCTCGCGCCCTGAGACGGTCACGATCTTCGTCTCCAGGTCGACACCGACGACCTCGACTCCCGGTACCTCGGATACCTCTTCGCGGATGGACATCTCGCAATGCTGGCAGTGCATCGCCGGGACGCTGTACGTCATCGTCTCGCTCACGACTCTCCTCTCGGAATATACCCTCGTAGGGTATATCAGAAAGCGAGCCGGGAGGCGCCCAGAATTGCCTCCGTACCGTCCGCGAGCCGGACGAGCGCCTTGCCCTTGCCGTCGTAGTCCGGCGACCAGACGACGACTTTCGCCTCCTCGCCGTGAACCTTGCATTCCCTGCCGTCCTCCGGGTCGAGGCCCCTCCAGAAGCGGACGAACGGGTTCTGATCCCACTCCCGACCGATCGTCGTCTCGTCGGTGTGGCCAGGAAGGACGCGGGTCTCGTGCGGGAGTTTCATCAGCACGTCCATGACCGACCGGCGAAGCTCCTCAGCAGGGCCGCCGCCGACCGCGTCGCGAAAGAGCGTGTCGCCCGTGAAGCAGAGGTCGTCGACGACGAACGACACCCCGTCGTCGGAGTGCCCGGGCGTCGAGAGCACCTCGAACCGCAGGCCGCCCGTCTCGACGGGTCCGGTCGTCACCTCGAGCCCGAAGCGCGCCTGCAGGTCGTCGTTGCCGGCGACGTGGTCGGCGTGGTCGTGCGTGACGAGGAGGTGAGTCGGCTTCAGACGCTCGCGCTCGACGACTTCGAGCAGCGGCTCGAGCGGAGCCCCGCTGTCCACGAATACCGCGGTGCCGCCCGGTTCGTCCGCCACGACGAAGGCGTTCGACAGCCACGAGGGGTGCATGCTCCGCTCGACGATCACGATCTGATCCTACGTGCGTTCTTCCGGCTCCCGCGCGGTCACGCTAGATAGGATCCGGACCGATGCGCCGGAGGTCCCTCGCGCTCCTGTTGCTCGTCGCCGCCCTCGGGTTTGCCGTCGCAGGCTGCGGCGGCGAGGAGGAGGCGTCGCCCACGCCCGAGACGGTCGTAGGGACGACGCCCACCGAGACAGACACGACGGAGTCCGAGACGACGGAGACCGACACGACCGACAGCGAGCCGACGGAGACGGAAACCGAGACGGAGACGACGCCGACAGAGACGGAGCCACCCGCGGCAGACGGCGATCCCGTCGCAGGCAAGCAAGTCTTCCTCGGAGTCGCCGGCTGCGGCTCCTGCCATGCGCTGGCCGACGCGGGCACGTCGGGAACGATCGGCCCGAACCTCGACGACTCGAAGCCCAGCACGGAGCTCGTGGTCGACCGGGTGACGAACGGCCAGGGCCAGATGCCCCCGTTCGCAGGAACGCTAAGCGGGCAGCAGATCGCCGACGTCGCGGCATATGTCTCCCAGAGCGCCGGCGGCTAGGGATCGCGAGCATGAATCGAACGGCTGTCGCACTCGTGGCGCTCGTCGCCTTCTTCGGCATCGCGACGCTCGCGGCGTGCGGCGGTGACGACAGCGGGGCGAGCTCGACGACGGACACCGTGACGGAGACCGACACCGACGCGACCGAGACGGAGACGGAGACGAGACGGGGTCACCGAGACCCACGAAGACGAGACCGAGACCCATGACGAGTCCGACCTCGAAGGCGACGCCGTCGCGGGGAAGTCGATCTTCGTCACGAACTGCGCGAGCTGTCATACGCTCGGGGACGCCGGGACGACCGGGACGATCGGCCCCAACCTCGACGAGTCCGAGCCGAGCGTCGAGCACGTCATCGACCGGGTGACCCACGGACGGGGCGTCATGCCGGCGTTCGAGGACACGCTCTCCGAGCAGGAGATCGCCGACGTCGCCGCTTACGTGTCGGAGAACGCCGGCAGCTAAAGCGGGCGGCGCGGCCACTTGTGGCTCTGAGCCCAGGTCCGAGGAGACCCGGCTCTAGACTCCTTCCGTGATCGATCTCAGGGCTGCACGCGCGGATCCGGACGCATTTCGCTCCGCCCTCGTCCGCAAGGGCGAGGAGGCCGCAACGCTCTTCGACGAGCTGATCGCAGCCGATGCGCGCTGGCTCGAGCTGATCCCGCGAGTCGATGCATTGCGCACCCGGACGAAGCTCAAAGGCAAGCCGACGCCCGAGCAGCTCGAGGAGCTGAAAGAGGTGAAGCCCGAGCTCAAGCGCCTCGAGGACGAGCTCGCGGAGGCCGAGCGCCGACGCCGCGAGCTGCTCGACCGAGTGCCCAATCCTCCCGACGTGTCCGTGCCCGACGGGCTCGCCGAGGAGGACGCAGTCGAGATCAGGCGCGTCGGCGAGCCCCCCTCGTTCGACTTCCCGGCGCAGGATCACGTCGACCTGGCGCAGGCGTACGGCTGGATCGACCTCGAGCGTGCCGCGCGGGTCTCCGGCTCGCGCTTCGTCTACCGGATGGGCGACGTCGCGCTGCTCGAGCTCGCGCTCTATCGGTTCGCGCTCGACCGCCTCGGACAGAAAGGCTTCGTCCCGGTGCTGCCGCCCGTGCTCGTCCGGGAGGAGGCGATGTACGGAACCGGCTTCTTCCCGACGGACGAGGTGAACATCTACGCCGTCGAGCGCGACGGGCTCTACCTCGTGGGGACGTCCGAGGTCTCGCTCGCGGCGCTGCACATGGGCGAGATCCTCGAGGCCGACTCGCTCCCGATCCGCTACGCCGGATACTCGACGTGCTTCCGGCGCGAAGCGGGCGCGGCCGGCAAGGACACCCGCGGCATGTTCCGCGTCCACCAGTTCGACAAGGTCGAGATGTTCGTCTTCACGTATCCCGAGGAGTCGCGTGACGAGCACGAGCGGCTGCTCGAGATCGAGGAGGAGCTCGTCCAGGAGCTCGGTCTCCCGTACCGCGTGATGAACATGGCGGCGGGCGATCTCGGCGCGTCGGCGGCGAAGAAGTACGACATCGAGGCGTGGTTCCCCGGGCAGGAGCGGTGGCGCGAGATCACCTCCACCTCGAACACGACCGACTATCAGGCACGCCGTCTCGAGATCCGCCATCGGCGGCCCGACGGGAACCTGGAGACCGTCCACACGCTCAACGGGACTGCGGTGACCGCGCGCGCGATGATCGCGCTGATGGAGAACTTCCAGGACGAGGGCGGCTCGATCGCGGTGCCGGAGCCGCTGTGGGACTTCGGCGCCCCCGAGCGCCTCGGACGGGAGAAGACCCGGGCCTGAGGCGGGCTACGATCCGCGGCGGCGGGGTGCCGGAGCGGTCGAACGGGGCGGTCTTGAAAACCGTTGGGCGTGCAAGCGCCTCGTGGGTTCGAATCCCACCCCCGCCGCTGAGCCAGCGGAAACTCGGCGCTTCCTCCTTCATCCCGTACGAATAGGCGTTCGCTGTCCTCGCAGCAGCTGTGCGGCCCCGGGCTCGAAGACGAGACTGCTTTGTTTCAGGGTCGCCTCGACGCGGCTGTCTTCGGTTTCAAGCGTTACTACGTCGTCCTCGAAAGACGGTCGCAGCGGTGGGCAGGTCGCGGTGCTCCCGTGCGCGTGCGAGCGACGCGTCGAGCAGCGCCGCTCGGGCGGCCTGGGTCGGATACGCGGCGGCCAGGGGAGTCTCGGCTTCTCGCCCGGTCGCGCTCGCGCGTGCGTTCTCCTCTTTCGCCGCCCAGGGCTCGCCCCACCCGCGCACGCGCTGCCGCGTTTGTCCCTCGGGCTCGAGTTCGTCGAGCAGCTCGGCCCTCGTCGGCGGCGCGGCCGCTGCGCCGAGAATCACGGAGACGATCTTGAGGGTGCGCACTCGTGGCCAACGTACTCCGGAGAGCGGACGGTCCTGGCCGCCACGCGCCTTCGTATGCCTCAGAAGCGCAGCCCTTCTCCGCGAGCCATCAGCTTGACGGTCTTCCAGAGGATCCCGAGGTCGTAGCGCGCGAGCCGCGGGCCGCTCCAGGACCGGCTCGCCTCGACGTAGGCGAGATCGAGGTCGGTGTAGGCGGCGGGCTCCGTCACGTCCTTCTGCACCTGGGCGGGGCCTGTCCAGCCGGCCGTGATCAGATTCCGGTAGTCCAGGCCCTGCCGCGACCTGCTTCTGCACCATCGAAGGGGGCCACGGGCGCGGCCCGACGAGACTCAAGTCGCCACGGAGGACGTTCAGGAGCTGCGGCAGCTCGTCGAGGTACCACGGCTTCAGGATGCGGCGGCCCGCCCAGGTCAGGTTCGCGGGATCGGCCTCGAGCAGCCGTGCGTGCGCCTCCTCGCCGGCCTGTCGCTCGAGCGCCGTGCGGCGGAGCGTCCGGAACTTGAGCAGATCGAACTCGCGGCCGCGAGAGATCCGCTTCTCGCGATAGAGGAGAGCGCCCCGGTCGCGGCGCGAGAGCAATGCGGCGACAGCTATCGCTACGAGCGCAAACGCGAAGACCGGCGAGAGCAAGGCGAGCAGCGCGACCGACACGATCTTGTCGGTGAGCCGCTTCGGAAACGGGTACCGAATCGGCTGCGGAGACATTCAGTTGGATTCGTAGCGGTTCGCGTTCTCCCTCGTGCGTTCTCGAGGCTCCCGTCGCTCGGGATCGCGCCACAGGCGCTCTAGGATGCTCGCGGTGAACGAGGACGGCGACCTCCGCACGCTGCTCGGGCGCTATCCGACGGGGGTCAGCGTCGTCACGGTCGACGCGAATGGGCAGAAGCTCGGGCTGACGGTCGGCTCGCTCGTCGGACTCTCGCTCGAACCGCCGCTCGTCGGCTTCGCCATCTCGCGAGACGCTGCCATGCACGAGCTGCTGCGCGAGGCCGGCGGCTGTGCCGTCTCGCTCCTCGCCGCGGGCCAGGACTGGCTCGCCCAGCACTTCTCCCGAGGCGTGCCACCGATCGCGATGTGGCACGGGATCGCGACCGAGGCCGGCGCGAGCGGCGCGCCGTTGCTCGTGGGCGCACTCGGTTGGCTCGAATGCGCTCTGAGGGATGAGCTCGCCGCCGGAACGCACACGTTCTTCGCCTGCGAGGTGCTGCGCCTCGAGCCGGGTGTCGACGCACCGCCGCTCCTGCGCCTGGGCGGCGAGTATCGAGTCGTATGAGGCGGATCGAGGCGGTCGTCTTCGACCTCGACGGCGTTCTTGTCGACTCCGAGCACGTGTGGGACGAGGTGCGAGAGGAGCTCGCGCGGGAGCGCGGCGGCCGCTGGCACGACCGGGCGCAGACGGACATGATGGGGATGAGCTCGACGGAGTGGTCGCGCTACATGCACGACGTCATCGGGCTCCCTGACTCGCCGGAGGAGATCAGCGCAGAGGTCGTCAGGCGCATGCTCGAGCGCTACCGAGTCCGGCTGCCGGTGGTCGAAGGTGCGGTCGATGCCGTGCGACGGCTCGCTGGCGGATTCCGGCTCGCGGTGGCGTCGTCCTCGAATCGCCCGCTGATCGACGCGGTTCTGTCGGCGGCCGGCATTGCGGCGTGCTTCGAGGCGACCGTGTCGTCGGAGGAGGTGCCGCGGGGCAAGCCCGCTCCCGACGTGTACCTCGAGGCCGCGCGACGACTCGGCGTGCATGCGGCGCAGTGCGCCGCGGTGGAGGACTCGGCGAACGGGATTCGCGCGGCGCACGCGGCGGGCATGCGAGTCGTCGCGATTCCGAATCGTCGTTACCCGCCTGCCAGTGACGCGCTGGCGCTGGCGAGCGTCGTGATCGGGTCGCTCGACGAGCTGACCGTGCAGGCCGTGGCCGGAGCCGGCGCTCCCGGGGGGCCACCATCCTCCTCCCCGCTGTCAGCGTAACGCGGGCGGGCGCACGAGTGGGAAACGCATCGCGCCGAGAGCGCGACGATCTATCCCCAGCCGCGAAGCGGCCCTGCGAGTCACTCAGACACGCGGCCGACGAGCACGCACGCGTTGTGTCCGCCGAGGCCCATCGCGTTCGAGAGCGCGACGTCGACCTGCACCCGGCGCGCCTCGTTCGGGACGTAGTCCAGATCGCACTCGGGATCGGGCGTGCGGTAGTTGATCGTCGGCGGCAGCACGCCCTCGTGCAACGCCAGGACGCACATCATCGCCTCCACCGCACCGGCGGCACCGAATAGGTGCCCGAACACCGACTTCGTCGAGGACACCGCCAGCCGATACGCGTGCTCGCCGAAGACCTCCTTGATCGCCTTCGTCTCCGCGAGGTCGCCCTGCGGCGTCGACGTACCGTGCGCATTGATGTACCCCACGCGCTCGCGCTCGATTCCCGCGCGCTCGAGCGCGGCGCGCATCATCTCCCCGACGCCGACGGACTCCGGGTCGGGCTGCGCCATGTGGTGCGCGTCGTTCGATGTCCCGTACGAGAGCACCTCGGCGTACATCCGCGCCCCCCGCGCCCGCGCGCGCTCGAAGTCCTCGAGGACGAGCACGCACGCGCCCTCCCCCATCACGAAGCCCGCACGGGTCGCGTCGAACGGCCGCGACGCGCGCGTCGGATCTTCCTCCTCGGCGACGAGTCCGCGCATAGCGGAGAAGCCGGCGAGGATCACCGGGTGCATGCAGGCTTCCGTTCCACCGGCGAGCACGACGTCCGCATCGCCACGGCGAATCAGCTCGGCGCCTTCCCCGGTCGCGTGCGACCCGGTCGCGCAGGCCGACACGGGCGCGTAGTTCGGGCCGCGCACGCCCAGGTCGATGGCGATCTGACCGCTCGCCGAGTCGACGAGGACATTCGGCAGGAACCACGGCGATACCCGCGTGTGCCCGCGCTCCCGAAGCACTTCCTGCTGCTCGAGCACGCCCATTACCCCGCCGATCGCCGATCCCACGAGGACACCGGCACGCGCGGGATCGACGCCGTTCACACCCGCGTCCGCCCAGGCCTCCCGTGCCGCGGCGACGGCCAGCACGACGTTTCGCTCGAGCCGCCTCGCATCCTTCGCACCGACGACCTCTACGGGATCGAAGTCCTTCACCTCCGATGCGATGCGAACCGCGTACTCGGACGCGTCGAACGACCGGATCCAGTCGACACCGCTCCGCCCTGCGACCGCGGACTCCCACGTGGTTCGAGCATCGAGCCCGAGCGGAGTAACCGCTCCGAGACCGGTGACGACGACGCGGCGCATCGAAGAACGGAGACTAGCCGCCCACAAGGTAGGTTCAAGGCATGGCCCGTCCTCGCCGCCGGCTGCCGAGCAACGAGCCCGTCGAGCGGCCCGCAGAGCTCGCGGCGTCCGTTCCCTTCCCGCCGATGGAGGCAGAGCTCGTGCGCGACCTGCCGAGCGAGGACGGCTGGCAGTTCGAGCCCAAGTGGGACGGGTTCCGCGGCCTGCTCGAGAACACGGGAGACGAGCTCCGGCTGTGGTCCCGCAACGCCCGGCCGCTGCTGCGCTACTTCCCGGAGCTACGGCCGCTCGCCAAGCTCTTGCCGCCCGAGTCGGCGCTCGACGGCGAGATCGTGATCTCTCGCGACGGCGTTCTCGACTTCGACGCGATGCAGACGCGGCTTCATCCGGCCGAAAGCCGAATCAACAGGCTCTCGGCGGAGATCCCTGCCCAGTTCGTCGCCTTCGACGTGCTCGTCTGGAAAGGAGAGGAGATCTGGCGCAAATCGCTCTCGGAACGGCGCCGCGAGCTCGAGCGGAAGGCGAAGCGATTCTCCCTCTCGCCCGCCTCGCAAGACCGGGGCGAGGCGCTCGGCTGGCTCGACCGCTTCGAGGCGATCGGGCTCGACGGCGTCGTCGCGAAGCGCCTCGATCTGCCCTATCTTCCCGGGTCGCGAGAGCGGCGTCGTCAAGGTGAAGCCCGAGAAGACCGCCGACTGCGTCGTCGTCGGGCGTGCGCTGGAAGATCGAGACCCGACCGGGTCGCGACGCTCCTGCTCGGGCTCTACGACGACGACGGCGAGATCGACTACGTCGGCGTCGGCGGCCGTCGCGCCCGCAAAGCACGCCCAGATCGCGGAACGCGTCCTTCCGCTCCTCGAGAACGCTCCCGAGCGGCGCTTCTCGGAACCGAACCGCTGGGGCGGCGGCGAGCTCGAGGAGTCCCCGGTCCGCCCGGAGCTCGTCGTCGAGGTGCGCTACGACAAGGTGCAGTCGAACCGCTTCCGCCACGGGACGAAGCTCATCCGCTTCCGCGACGACAAGGAGCCGCAGCAGTGCACCTGGCGCGAGCTGCGCCCGCCCCGAAAGCGTGGCGTCACGGTCAGCGCGCTTCTGCCAAGCTTGATGTGAGCTCGCAACGGCCCGGCTGCAAAGCAGCCGGCTTCAGGGGATTGCGCGCGGAACGGAATCCGCGCTCGCGGATTCCGTTCTCGCGCTAACTACTAGCGCGTTTGCGTGCACGTGACGGCTGCACGCGAGGCGGCTCGCCGGGCATCTTCGGGAAGTTGGGCGGGTACGGCGCTTCGCCGACGCCCTCCTCTCTTCCCGCTCGACCCACTCGAGCAGGACGCGGAGATCGCAGACGGCATCGTCCATTCCCGCATGGAGGTCTCCGAGCTTCGCGAAGCGCTCGGGCATCGTCGTCATCGTGAAGTCCTCGGTCGCCACGTCCGGAAGCTCGTCCCAGCCGACGGGCGCGGAAACGGCCGCGTCGTCTCGCGCCCTCACCGAGTACGCCGAGGCGACCGTGCGGTCGCGGGCGTTCTGGTTGTAGTCGATGAAGACCCGGCGGCCGCGCTCCTCCTTCCACCACGCGGTCGTGACCTTGCGCGGCAGGCGGCGCTCGACCTCGCGCGCGAAGGCGAGGGCCGCGCGCCGCACGACGGGGAACTCCCATTCCGGCTCGATGCGGCAGAAGACGTGGATCCCGCGATTGCCCGAGGTCTTCGGCCAGCCGACGTAGCCGATCTCGTCGAGCACCTCGCGCACGAGCGCGGCTACGCGCTTCGCGTCCTTGAACGTCGTTCCCGGCTGGGGGTCGATGTCGATGCGGAGCTCGTCCGGATGCTCGGTGTCCGAGCGGCGCGAGGGCCAGGGATGGAAGTCGACCACCGCGAGATTCGCGGCCCACACGACTTGCGCGACCTCCGTGACGCAGAGCTCGTCGGCGTGACGCCCGGACGGGAACGTCACCCGGGCCGCTTCCACCCACTCGGGCCGCTTCTCGGGCACCCGCTTCTGGTAGATCGCCTCGCCCTTGATGCCGTCCGGGAAGCGGCGGAGCTGCGTCGGGCGGTCATAGAGTGCGCGCACGATCCCGTCGCCGACCGCGAGGTAGTACTCGACGAGGTCGAGCTTCGTCCTCCGCGCCTTCGGGAAGAGCACCTTGTCCGGGTTCGTCACCTTGACGACCCGCTCTCCCACCTCGAGCTCGATGAATGGGCTGGCCACGGAACTCACGCTAGCGCCTATGGAGAAGCGCGGCAGCGGCCGCGAAAGCGGCCGCCTTCAGGGATTTTGCGCGACCAGAATCCACGCGAGTGGATTCTGGTCTTGCGTCAGACCAGGTGGTACGCTCGCCGAGCCGAGTCCCGCCGTCTCGAGGAGTGGATACCGCGATGCGCATAGCTCTCTTCGGTCTTGCACTCACGACTCTCGCACTTGCACTCGCCGCGACGGCGTGGGCAAGCCCGCCGAGCCTGCGGCGATTCCCGGCTGCGCGATCAGCAGCCTGAACCTGCTCGAAGACGGGAAGCTAACGCTCGGAACCGACAACCCTGCGTTCCCGCCCTGGTGGGGAGGGACGCCCAAGAAGCCCTGGAAGACGAGCTATCCGTACAGCGGAAAGGGATACGAGTCAGCGGTCGCGTACACGATCGCCAAGCGGCTGGGCTTCGCGCGCGGTGACGTCCAGTGGACGGCGATGCCCTACACGAAGGCCTACGCCCCCGGCAACAAGCCGTTCGACTTCTACCTCGCCCAGATCTCGTTTAGCCCGGTGCGTGCGAAGGCGGTGTCCTTCAGCTCCGCGTACTACTTCGTCAACCAGGCCGTAGTCGCGCTCAAGGGAAAGCCGATCGCGAAGGTGAAGTCCGTCGCGGGCTTGAGGCCGTACAAGTTCGGAGCTCCGCTCGGCTCGACGAGCTACTCCTACATCGTCCGCTACATCAAGCCGAGCGAGAAGCCGGCCGTCTACGACACGCTCAACGACGGCGTGACGGCCTTGAAGAACGGACAGATCGACGGGCTCGTCGTTGACTTCCCGAGCACGGGCTACATCACAGGGGTTCAGGTGCCGAACAGCGTCGTCGTCGGGCGGTTGCCGACGCAGGGCACGAAGGAGCGGTTCGGGCTCGTCTTCGAGAAAGGGAACCCGCTCGTCTCCTGCGTCAACAAGGCTCTCGCAGCGATGCGGCGGGACGGGACGCTCAAGCGCCTCGAGAGGCAGTGGCTTGCGGGCAGCGCTCCGCTGCTCAAGTAGCTCGCTGGGACCTGCTCGCTGAGCGACGACCGCAGCTCGAAGATCCTTGGCGGCCCGCGGGCCGGGGTCAGTGGCGGCCGCGCAGTCGCGATCGCGGTCGTCAGCTCGATCGTCTTCTTCGGGGGCATTGCCCTGCTCGTCGTCAACTCGGCCGGCTGGCCGGAGTTCAAGCAGGCGTTCTTCAACCGCGAGGTCTTCACCGACTCCTTCGGGGAGATCGCGTCCGCGTTCCTCGTGAACGTGAAGATCTTCTGCATCGCCGAGGTCGTGATCCTCTTCACGGCCCTCGGCGTCGCCGTGCTGCGCGGACTGCCGGGGCCCGTCTTCTTTCCGGTGCGGTTCTTCGCGGTGGTCTACGCGGACTTCTTTCGCGGCATCCCGACGATCCTGCTCATCTACATGCTCGGATTCGGCATCCCCGCACTCCAGCTGTCCGGGGTGCCGACGTCCGAGCTCTTCTGGGGCACGGTTGCGCTGATCCTCGTGTACACGGCCTACGTCTCCGAGGTCTATCGGGCAGGCATCGAGTCGGTGCACCCGAGCCAGAACGCGGCTGCCCGCTCGCTAGGCCTCTCGCACGGCCAATCGCTTCGCTACGTCGTGATCCCGCAGGCGGTGCGGCGTGTCATCCCACCGCTCCTGAACGACTTCATCGGCTTGCAGAAGGACACCGCTCTCGTCGGCGTCCTCGGAGTCGTCGAAGCATTTCGCCAGACCCAGATCAACCAGGCGGACACGTTCAACTTCACGCCGGGCATCGTCGCCGCGGTCCTCTTCCTCCTCATCACCGTCCCGCTGACCCGTTTCACCGATTGGCTGATCGCGCGGGACCGGCGGCGGCGGCAGGCAACCGGAGTCCTCGCATGAGTGACGCGCTCAGCCTCGAGGGAATTCGCAAGTCGTTCGGCAAGCTCGAGGTTCTGCGCGGCATCGATCTCACCCTCGCCGAGCACGAGGTGGTGTGCCTCATCGGCGCCTCCGGATCGGGAAAGTCCACGCTCCTCCGCTGCGTCAACCTGCTCGAGCCGATCGACGCCGGCCGCATCGTCCTCCACGGCGAGGAGATCACCGGCCGCGCTGTCGACGTCAACCGCGTCCGCCGCGGGATCGGGATCGTGTTCCAGTCGTTCAACCTCTTCCCGCACATGTCCGTCCTGCGCAACATCACGCTCGGGCCACGGAAGGCGCTCGGGCTCTCGAAGGCCGCTGCGGACGCGCGCGCGGACGAGCTCCTCGCCCGCTTCGGCCTCTCCGACAAGCGCGACGACTTCCCGGACCGGCTCTCGGGAGGACAGCAGCAGCGCGTCGCGATCGTCCGCGCGCTCGCGATGCAGCCGGAGCTCATGCTCCTCGACGAGGTCACGAGCGCGCTCGACCCCGAGCTCGTCGCGGAGGTGCTCGACGTCATCCGCGAGCTCGCCGGAGGCGGCATGACGATGCTCATCGCCACGCACGAGATGAGCTTCGCCCGCGATGTCGCAAACCGCGTGTGCTTCCTCGACGCGGGGGTGATCCTCGAGGAGGGCACACCGGCCGAGATCTTCGGGTCGCCGCGCGAGCCCAGGACGCAACAGTTCCTGCAGCGGATCGTGCAGGCAGGACGGCTCTAGCGGCGTATCGTTAGAGCGTGATCGAAGGACATCAAGTGGACGTCACGCTCGAGCCGCTCGACGAGTTCGTCGTCGTCCAGCCCGTCTCCGACGAGACCGAGACGCGCTCCGGGCTCTTCCTTCCCGCCTCGGCGGCCGCAGCGACGGCGTGCCGCACGGGCATCGTCACCGCGGTCGGGAGCGAGGCGAACGGGATCGAGCCCGGGGACAAGGTGCTCTATCCACGCGAAGCCGGGTACGAAGTGCGGCTCGGCGGCATCGAGGTCAAGGTCTTGAAGCGCGAAGACCTGATCGCCCGCATCCACGACTAGCCGTTCATCGCTCATCGCCGGAGCCGGACGCCGCCGCTCAGCAAGTATCGCGACAGCCTTCGCCACGCCACGTTCGAACGCCGGCTTGGACGGCAGCGATTGCGACCACCAACGCGACGAGCGGATCGGCCCACCAGAGCCCGAATGCCACATTGGCGCCGAGTCCGACGAGGATCGCGAGCGAGAGATACCCGCAGAGAATGTTCTGGAGTCCCTCGCCGGTCGTCGCAGACGAACGCAGCTGGTTGCCGATCTTCGTCTTCGCGCGTCCGAAGTACGGCATCAGCACGACGCTGACCGTCAGCGAGCGCGACGCCGATCCAGCTGCCCTCGGCCTCGCTACCTGCAACTAGTCGGCGAACGGCTTCGACGGCGATGTATGGCGCCAGCAGGAAGAACGTGACTGCGACGATCTTCTGAGCGCGTCGCTCAGCCGCTTGCGGACTCCACCCGCGTGCCCGTGAACCGCCAGATGATGATGAGACTGCCGACGCCGGCGATCGTGCTGTCGAGGCCGTAGCCGATCAGCGCGATCGAGTTGGCTGCGATCCCCGCCGTGACCCCGACCACTCCCTCGACGGTCATCCACACGAGGCTCAGCCAGGAAAGCGTCTTGATCCGACGGATGAGGAGCTCTCGCCCCCCGACGACCGTCCCGCTCGACTTCGACCACGCGCGGGACTATAGCAGTGATATTTTATGTCAACAAGATTTGTTGTTGTTACCTGATACCTATGCTGCCTCTATGGTCGAGACCCACTCGGGCTGACATCGAGGAATGCCGCCGGATCGCCGCTGCCTGGGCTCCGACGCTTCGCGCCCTCGGTAGCGAGGAAAGGCTCCTGATCGCTCTCTGGCTCGCCGAAGGGCGCTCGCTCTGTGCGCGAGCTCGAGGAGGCGACAGGCCTTAGCCAATCCCTCGTCTCGTACCACCTGCGCGGGCTTCGAGAGGCAGGTCTGGTCATCGCTTCCGCCGAGGGACGGAGCAACCGCTACCGCCTCTGCGGCTCCGACCTCGACCAAGTCGCGTCGCTGATCGGCAGCCTTGACGCCTCGCCCGCGGACGCGCCGTCTCGCTGATGGACGGTGGGCAGACGATCCGAACGGAGAAGGAGGGATTCGAACCCTCGAGGCAGGGAGTTCCCCACCTAACGCCTTAGCAGGGCGCCGCCTTCAGCCACTCGGCCACTTCTCCAGGACGACGCAGGATATCGGACGCCTCCGCGGCCGCCTGTACCGCCCGCGCCTCGTCCGGCTACGCTTGGCCGCTCGGAGGGGTGCCGGAGCGGTCGAACGGGGCGGTCTCGAAAACCGTTAGACGTGCAAGCGTCTCGAGGGTTCAAATCCCTCCCCCTCCGCTCTTCCCGAGCAGGGCTCCTGCGCGGGCCTCCTGGACCGGCGACGGCAGCCGAGATTCCGCATCGCCAAGGCCGCCGCCGTACGCTTCGCGCATGGTGACGTGCCCGAGCTGCGGACAGGAGAGTCCGGACGGCTTCCGGTTCTGCGGCAGGTGCGGTGGGTCGCTGACGGAGGAAGCGACGGTGGCCCGCGAGGAACGAAAGGTGGTCACCGTCCTCTTCTGCGATCTCGTCGGCTCGACGGCGCACGCGGAGCAGACGGACCCGGAGGACGTGCGCGCGCTCCTCTCTCGGTACCACGAGCGCGTCCGCCAGGAGCTCGAGCGCTTCGGGGGCACGGTCGAGAAGTTCATTGGCGACGCCGTCATGGCGCTCTTCGGCGCGCCTGTCGCGCACGAGGACGATCCCGAGCGGGCGGTGCGGGCGGCGCATGCAATCCGCGAATGGGCAGCGGAGGATGGCGAGGTGCAAGTACGCATCGGCATCACCACCGGAGAGGCGCTCGTCGCTCTCGGAGCCCGACCCGACCGCGGAGAGGGCATGGCCTCGGGAGACGTCGTCAACACCGCTGCGCGCATTCAGTCGGCGGCGCCCGAGAGCGGCATCCTCGTCGACGAGACGACCTTCCGCGCGACCGAGCGCGCGATCGCATACGGTGACCAGCGGCCGATCGAGGCCAAGGGGAAAGCCGCGCCGGTCCCCGTCTGGCTCGCGCTGGAACCGAAGGCTCGCTTCGGCGTCGACGTCCGCCAGATCGGCAGGACGCCGCTCGTCGGCCGCCGGGACGAGCTCGAGGCCCTCTTGGGAGCGCTCAACCGCGCTCGCCGTGAGCGCGAGCCGCAACTCGTCACGCTCGTCGGCGTCCCCGGCATCGGCAAGAGCCGGCTCGTCTGGGAGGTCTTCCAGCGTCTCGAGGAGAGGCCGGGGGTGGTCCGCTGGCGTCAAGGCCGCTCGCTGCCGTACGGGGAGGGCGTCAGCTTCTGGGCGCTCGGCGAGATGGTGAAGGCGCAGGCGGGAATCCTGGAGACCGACGACGCAGCCCGCACCGAGGAGAAGCTGCGCGAGACGGTCGCGGCTCTCGTCCCCGAGGCTGCGGACGGGCAGTGGTTCGAGCGGCACCTGCGACCGCTGGTAGGTCTTGAGACTGGCAGCGAGGTAGGCGCCGACCGCCGCGGCGAGGCGTTCGCCGCGTGGCGGCGCTTCTTCGAGGCCATCGCCGAGCAGCGCCCGCTCGTACTCGTCTTCGAGGATCTCCATTTCGCCGACGACGGACTGCTCGATTTCGTCGACCATCTCGTCGACTGGGCGAGCGGCGTGCCCCTGCTCGTCCTCGGAACGGCGCGGCCGGAGCTGCTGGCTCGCCGTCCGGGCTGGGGCGGCGGTAAGCCGCATGCCCTGACGCTGTCGCTCTCGCCGCTCTCCGACGACGAGACGGCGCGACTCGTGCACGCGCTCCTCGAGCAGCCGGTGCTGGATGCGGCCGTGCAGGAGACGCTGCTGGAGCGCGCCGCGGGGAATCCGCTGTACGCCGAGGAGTTCGTGCGCATGATGGAGGAGCACGACCCGGCCGAGGAGCTACCCCTGCCGGAAACCGTGCAGGGACTGATCGCCGCGCGTATCGACGGGCTAACGGCAGATGAGAAGGCGATTTTCCAGAACGCGGCGGTGCTCGGGAAGGTCTTTTGGCTCGGCGCCGTCGCTTCGCTCGCAGCGGTCGAGCGGCGGGTGGCCGAAGAGCTCCTTCACGCGCTGGAGCGCAAGGAGTTCGTGCGCCGCGAACGCCGCTCGTCGGTCGCCGGAGAGACGGAGTACGCGTTCCGGCACCTGCTCGTCCGCGACGTCGTCTACGGGCAGATCCCGCGCCAGCCACGCGCCGAGAAGCATCGGCAAGCGGCAGCTTGGATCGCGTCGCTCGCCCGTCCGGAGGACCAGGCCGAGCTGGTCGCCCATCACTTTTTGAGCGCCCTGGAACTTTTCCGCGCCGCGGGCCGGCTGACGGCGGATATCGGTGAGCAGGCACGTGTCGCACTGCGAGACGCCGGCGACCGGGCGTTCGCATTGAACGCGTTCGCGCACGCTGCCCACCTCTACGAGCAATCCCTCGAGCTCTGGCCTGGCGGTGACCCGACCCGGCCGGATTTGCTGTTTCGCCGAGCGCATGCCCTCCATCTCGCGGCCGACGAGCACCAACTCGAAGCGCTCGAGGACGCTCGCGACTCACTACTCGAAGTCGGAGATCGCGACCGCGCCGCCGAAGCGCAGGTGCTGATCGCGCGAGCGTGGTGGTACCGGGGGACGTGGGACCGAGCGCGGAGCGCCTACGAGCACGCCGCTGCTCTTCTCGGCGACGGCTCGCCGACCCCGGCTAGGGCACAGGTTCTGGCGCAGGTTTCGAGCCTGATGGGGCTCGACGGCTACCACGAGGAGGCAATCCGCGTGGCGGGGGAGGCGCTGACCGTTGCCGAGGCGCTCGGCCTCGACGATGTTCGAGCAGCGATTCTGACAACGCGGGGATTTGCGCGCAACGACCTCGGAGACGACGCCGGAGTCGGCGACCTCGAGGAGGGTCGACGGCTGGCGTTGGGCGCCGGTGCGACGCGGGAGGCGTCACGCGCGTGCAACAACCTGGGAGTCGCGCTGTACGGAGCGGGCGAGTTGGCACGGGCGTTCGAGTTGCTGGAGGAGGCGTCAGTGCTTGCGGAGCGAGCGGGCCATGTGGACCTGACGCGATTCGGGCAGGGGATGATGCTGTTGCCTGCGCTCGATAGCGGGCGCTGGGACGACTGCGTTCGGCTCGCGGATGCGTTCATCGCCGAGTGCGAAGCGGGCGGGGACACACGTTGCAGGCTTCGGCGCACTGTCACCGCGGGAGCATCAGGCTCGCCCGTGACGAACTCGCGGGGGCAGTTGCGGACGCGGAGCGCGCACTCGAGCTTGCGGCCGAAGTGCGGCAGGCTGACCGGGTGTTTCAGTCGCTAGCCTTCGCAGTTCGGGCGTTCGCCGCATCGGGCGCGCTCGAGCGCGCCCGCAAGCACGCGTCCGACTTCGACTTCCTCTCGCTCGATCGAAGGCGCCCACCCCCTCCGTGGTCTTCCATTCATTTTGCATGGGCGGCACGAGAAGTTGGATACGTGGACGAGCTCGGATCAGCTACTAACGGGTCAGAGGAAGCAGACGAGATGGACCGTCGCGACTCGTGCGGTAGTCCGGGGCGAGTACGCCGAGGCCGCCGAGCTGTTTGCGGAGATTAGGACGCGCCCCCACGAGGCCTATGCTCGACTGCGCGCCGCCGAGAAGCTCATCGCCGCCGATCAACGCACCGAGGCCGACGACCAACTCTCGAGGGCGCTGGCTTTCTTCCGGTCGGTGGGCGCGACGCGCTACCTACGCGAGGCCGAGGCGCTGCTTTCAGCACCGGCCGAGAGGCGCATGTCAGTCAGCGAGTAGACGGGCTCAGCGGACCGTGACGGGCGTCCCGAGGGGCATCAGCCTGCCGAGCTCGAGGATGTCCTCGTTCCGCATGCGGATACAGCCGTGCGAGACGCGGCCGGGCAACAGGTCCGGCCGGTCGGCCCCGTGAACGCCGACGAAGCCCCGGTCGGGCCAGAGTCCGTCAGCACCGCCGAGCGCGCGCTCGTGCCGAACGCGAGCGGCCCGTAGAAAGGGCTGAGGCTCCGGAGCTTGCTGCGGATGTAGAACTCGCCGGCGGGAGTGGGATACGCCGACGCAGCGCTAGGCTCCACCCACCGCAGTCGCCGCTGCGTCAACCATGTTCTTCACCCTCAGCACGCGACCGAGGTCGCAGGTCATGACACTTTCTACCGCAGTTTCTACCGGCTTCACCGGACTCGGCCGTATCTAACGGGACGAGAGTGGGCCGGAAACCAGGCCCCGTACACAACCGGACCTTAGAAGGGCCGACTCGAACGTTAGATGTGCAAGCGTCTCGAGGGTTCATCCCTCCCCCTCCGCCTTCCAGCCGCTTTCTCGGTCGCTCGTCCGCTGGTACGAGTGGCTCGGGTTCCCCCGTCGGGTGACTCGGAGGGCTGAGCCGCGCTCTCGTCACTCATTTCGGGAGACGGCAGACCTTGCGCGCTTTCGGGACCAGCAGCGCGCGAGCGCGACGACTCGTGCTCGACTCGATGCCGATGAGACCGGGCCCGAAGCGTGCGCTCCGGGCCCGAGTCTCGGTACTACAAGAGGATCTGCAGAGCGAGATCGACCGAGCAGCCGCGCTCGAGGAGGTTCACGGCCTCGTGAAGGTCGACGTCGTGGCTCGCAGAGAGCACGAGCGCGCTCTCAGGGTCGTAGCCGGCCCGCTCGAGCGCCTGGTGCCGCCAGTGCTCGATCCGGTCGGTCTCGGTCGCAAAGACGATTTCGAGTTCAGCCGCAGACATCACGCCCGCCCTTCCGCAGTGGGGTAGTTGTGTCACTCGCCTATTCGTCCAATAGGACGTATCGGTCGTCCCCTTTCTGGGGGGATTGCGTTCAGAGTCCGTAAGGGTTCCGTGAGTGCCGACGGGACTGGTGCGAGCTCGAGGCGGCTCGAGCCGAGGCTGGTTTCTCTCACGCGAGCCAGGCACACTCCCCTCGATGCCAGCCTGCGTGCAGTGTCGTACCGAAATCTCCTACGTCGCGATCCTCTGTTCTGGCTATGGCCCGCGACTGGCCGCGACGCTACTCCACGAGCTTTCGTAAGGCCATGGCCGCCGACGCGCGCACGAGCGAGGTTGCCTCTTGCCATTCGTAGAGCGCGATCAAACTGAAACGCCACCGAGATCGGATGCGGC
Source organism: uncultured Actinomycetes bacterium (assembly GCA_963746435.1). Lineage (GTDB taxonomy): Bacteria > Actinomycetota > Thermoleophilia > Gaiellales > Gaiellaceae > GMQP-bins7. The sequence goes on along the minus strand of CAVVAZ010000005.1, from coordinate 63,637 downwards.
AGGAACGACTGCCGATCTCGTCCCGTTCGTTCCGCGCCTGACTCTCGATTGGCTACGCAGCAGCGCTGATCGGGCGTGGCTGGAGGTCGAAGGGACCCTCGCGTTCATCGACATCTCGGGCTTCACGGCCATGTCCGAGCGGCTGTCTAGTCGCGGTAAGGCAGGGGCCGAGGAGGTCACGGAGGTGATGAACGCCACCTTCGCCGCACTTCTCGCCGTGGCGTACGGGCGGGGCGGCGGTCTGCTCAAGTTCGGCGGGGACGCTCTGCTGTTGCTCTACGAGGGCGAGGACCACGCGGGCCGGGCGGCACGCTCCGCCTTCGACATGCGACGCACGCTGCGAGCAATGGGGCGGCCTCGGACGTCAGCTGGCGCCGTTCAGTTGAAGATGCACGCCGGCCTCCACACGGGTCGTTTCCAGTTCTTCCTCGTCGGCGAGTCGCATCGCGAGCTCCTCGTCAGCGGGCCCTCAGCCAGCCGTACCGTCGAGATGGAGGCCGCATCGGAGGCAGGTGAGATCCTGCTCAGCCCGGAGGCGGCGGAATTGCTCGGCCCGGAAACGCTGGGTGACGAGAAGGGCCCGGGGAGGCTGCTACGGGCAGCACCCGACGCGCCGAGAGAGGAGGCGTCGCTGCCGGAGGTCGACGGCATTCCGCTCGAAGTCGCCGTCCCGGCGCCGCTGCGCGCACAGCTCCTGCAGGTGGGGCCGCTCGAGGGCGAGCACCGGCACGTATCGATCGCGTTCATCCGGTTTACCGGTGTCGACGAGGTAATCGCGACCGAGGGACCCGAGGCTGCGGCGGACGCCCTCGACGTGCTCGTACGGACGGTTCAGTCGGCTGCCGACGAGCACCGGGTGACGTTCCTCGAGAGCGACGTGGACCGAGACGGGGGACGGATCGTGCTCGTTTCGGGGGCCCCGCAGACGTTCGGCGACGATGAGGAACGCCTGCTCCGGACCGTGAGCGCCGTGGTCGGCGCCGGGCTGCCCTTGCCGGTGCACGTCGGGGTAAGTCAGGGCCGCGTTTTCACCGGCCAGGTCGGCGCACCATTTCGAAGAACCTACACGGTGCTCGGCGACACGGCAGCGCTGGCGGCGCGTTTGATGGCTCGAGCCGGAGAAGACGAGATCTGGGTGGCCTCGAACGCATTCACTCGCGGCGGCGCCCGCTTCGACGCGGCCGAGCTCGAGCCATTCCACGTGAAGGGAAAGAGCGAACCGGTGCACGCGGTCGTGCTCGGCGAGCTCCGGCCGGAAACAGCGCGACCTGACACGGGCGCCGACGAGAAACTGCCCTTCGTCGATCGTGAGCGGGAGCGTGCGGTCCTCGCCGCATCGGTCGCGCCCGTCCGGATGGGTTTCGGGACGTTCGTCGAGCTCGTCGGTGAACCGGGCATCGGCAAGTCGCGACTCGCCGACGAGCTACGCGAGAACTGCGCGGACATGCGGCAGATCGCGCTGCGCTGTGAGCAGTACGAGGCATCGACGCCCTATTTCCCATTCCGTGCGTTCCTCCGCTCCTTGCTGGAGGTCGAGCTGAACGGGGGCGGTGAGCACAACCGAGCCGTGCTCGCCGATCGGCTCGCCGCCGTCGACGAAGAGCTCGTCCCCTGGACGCCGCTCCTCGCAGCTCCGCTCGACGTCGAGGTCGAGACGACGCGCGAGGTGGAGGACCTCGATCCGGCGTTCTGGCGCGCCCGGATGCACGGGGTCATGGGGAAGCTCCTCGGCCACCTGCTCGACTCGCCAACCCTGCTGGTTTTCGACGACGTGCACTGGATGGACGACGCGTCGTCCGAGTTGCTCCGTTATCTCGGGACTCAGCTGTCCACTCGGCCTTGGCTCACGTGCACGACACGGCGGCCGGTGACGGGCGGGTTTGCAGCCGCAGAAGGCACGCCGCCCTTGCCGGCGCTGACGCTGCGGCTCGAGCCGCTTCCGGCCGACGATGCGAGGATCCTCGCCCTGGCCGCCGCAGGGGACCGCCGTCTCGGCGATGAGGAGCTGGCTGCGCTCATGGAACGCGGCGCAGGGAACCCGCTTTTCCTCCAGGAGCTGGCCAGCGTCGGTAAGCAGGCCGACGAGACGGAGGAGCTACCGGAGAGTGTCGAGGCCCTCGTCGCCACCCGTATCGACCAGCTCACGCCGGGGGACCGCGCCCTGCTTCGCTGGGCTTCCGTGCTCGGCGCCTCGTTCTCGGGTTCGCTCATCGTCGAGGTGCTCGAGGACGATCCGCTGGTCGGCGCAGCGTCGGAGGCGTGGGATCGTCTCGGTGAGTTCGTCGAGCGCGACCCCGACGTGCCCGGCGCCTTCCGCTTTCGCCACGCGCTGATTCGCGATGCCGCGTACGAAGGGCTCTCGTACGGACGCAGGCGCGAGCTGCACGGTCGTGTCGCGGAGGTCATCGAGCAGACTCATGCAGACCGATCCGAGGACGCTGCAGAGCTTCTCTCCCTGCACTTCTACCGCGCCGAGCGTTGGGCCGAAACGTGGCGCTATTCGGTGGAGGCCGGTCGCCGAGCCGAGGAGAAGTACGCAAACGTCGAGGCGACTCAGTTCTTCGGCCGGGCGCTCGAGGTCGTGAAGCGCGTCGCCGGAATCGCGCCGGAGGAGGTGGCGCGCGTCTGGGAGGCACTGGGCGACGCCCGCATGCGACTCGGCCAGTTCGAGCAGGCCGGGGAGGCGTACCGCGAAGCACGCAACGCCTTCGCCGGCGGTCCCGTCGAGGAGGCCCGTCTCATCGAACGAGAGGCACTCGGATCGCTCCGCCTCGGCCGGTTCCCACTCGCGCTGCGCCGGCTGTCGAGGGCCTTGAGCGTGCTCGAAGGCGTCGACGGGGACGCCGCCGCCGCCCAACGCGCACGGCTGTACAGCGCGTACGGAACGGTTCTCCAGCACCAACGGCGCCCGCAGCTCGCGATCGAGTGGTGCACGAAGGCGATCGCCGAGGCCACCGACCGCTACGAGGCACGCGATGCGCTGGCGCACGCCTACCGAATTCTCGACTGGGCCTACGTCGCGCTCGGGCGCCTGCAGGACGCGGTGTACTCCGAACGCGCGGCTGAGATCTTCGAGGAGCTCGGAGACCTGGACCGACTAGCGTGGGTTCTCAACAACCTCGGAGGCCTCGCGTTCCTCGAAGGACGCTGGGACGACGCCCTGCTCTACGTTGCGCGGGCCCGAGATGCCTGGAGGAAGATGGGAGACGACACGTCGGCCGCAGTCGCGGAGTTCAACATCGCGCAGACGCTCGCCGACCAAGGCAAGATCGACGAAGCCGAGCCTCTGCTGCGGGCCGCACTCGATGTCCAGAGCGCGGCCGGGAATCCGATCGACATCGCACAGACACAGAGCGTGCTCGGCCGGCTGGCGGCGCGCGCGGGTCGGTTCGACGACGCAGGCAACCTGCTACAAGAGGCACGGTCCGTCTTCGCACAGGAGGGCGACGAGGTCGACCTTCTGACGACCGACTCGTTGCTCGTCGAGTCACTCGTGTTCCAGGGCGATAACGCCGCCGCGCTCGAGTTCTCCATGGCCGCGCTCGACCGGTCGCACGGCCTCGAGGGTGTCTCTCTCCAGGTCGCGATGCTCCGTCGGTTGCGCGGGTGGGCGCTGATGCAGGCAGTCGCGCTGGGTGCCGCGCACGAAGAGCTGCAGGAAAGCCTGCGCGTCGCACGGCTCGGGGACGCCAACTTCGGCGCCGAGAGCGCGGACTACCACGCCGCGCTCACGCTCGACGCGCTCGCCCGACTCGGACAGGTCACTGGGGAGGACGTCGACCACTACGAGCGAGAACGCGACGAGATCCTCGAGCGACTCGGGGTCATCTCGCGTCCCGAGCCGCCGCTGCCAGCGTTCGAGAGTAGCGAAGCGTAAGGGAGCGCCCCGCTTCCGCGGGGCGCTCCCGAAGACGCGGCTACCCGAACTTCCAGCCGTCCCAGGGGACGTTGGCGAAGGATCCGCCGCCCGACCCGGACGGGAATCTCGTCGTGAAGTAGCGGTAGGTGTTGTCGCTCGACCAGCCCACCACTGTCGGGTTCGTGCTCGGATCGATCCTCAGATTCTTGTTCGAGTTCGTGTAGTCCTGAAACGAGCCCAGGATCCCGACGAAGTACCCAGAACTCGTGTCGCACGCCGCCTGGGCGACCTGGCCGTTGAACTTCCCTTCGGAGTTGAGCGCCTTTCCGGTCCAGCCGGTTCCCGCCTGGCTGATCGACCCACTCTGAAGAGGGTACGGAGCGTTACAGGAGACGGCCTCTGTCTTCCCAGACGAGGGGTTCAGCGTGATCCGCTTGGACCCCGCGCAGATCGGGATGAACTGCTCGCCGCTCGTGTTGCCGTACCTTTTCTCGATCAGCGACTTCTTCATCCCGTAGGTGACGTAGAGCTCACCGGAAAGCGAGGTTCGCTGCTCGGTGATGATGATCGGCGCCCCGCCGCTCCCTTGCACGGAACGGAAGCTCGGCACGGTGCAAGTCGTACCGTCCAGCGTTCCGATTCCGAGGAAGACGAAGTTGCTCGACGACGTCTGCGCCTGCCCGAACGTGGCGTCGTTCTCGTTGCCCGCGTCGGGAGTGATGGAAGGCGTCTGACAACCGCTCGTCGTGCACAAGGTGCCGAGGAAGATGTCGAACGCGCCGCTGTCAGGCGACGACGTGAACCCCGCGCTGTCTGCGCGCAGCTTGAAGCCGTAGCCGGTCGCGCTGCTCTTCAGCGAGGCGAACGTTGCGACGCCGGAGACGAAGGTGGCCTGGTTGCCCGTGAAGCCGCCCGACGACGTGAAGGTCCCCGCCGTCGCCGTCAGGTTCACGTTGCCGCTGTTGAGCGAAGTGAGCGTGGCACCACTTCCGTCGACCGCCTTCACCGCTACTGCGGAGGCGCCAGGGCTGTACGGCGTCCCGGTGATCACGGCGTTCGGGTTGGCGCTTGCGGGCTGGTTGACCCACTCGAGCCTGCAGGAGCCCGTGAGCTTCGTCACCAGGTTGCTTCCTTGGGCCCGGAACGTGAAGTCGTTGCCCGGTGTGCCGCTGAAGTCGTTGCTCTGCTTCGCCCGGATGCTCCAGGAGTAGTCACCGGCCCCGCAGGGTGTGGTCACGTTGATGCTGATAGTCAGCTGCCCGCCCGGCTGGATGTTGAGGTTTCGGAGCTTGAGCAAGCTTCCGGGGAACGTTTGGGTCGGGTCGAGATATCCGGAGGGCGACGCCCCGGTGATCGTGAACGAGGACGAACCGAGCGCCGCCGCTGTGACGTCGGCCGAGCCGAGCTGCTGCGGGCTGGCAAGGTTCGTGAGTGTCAGGGTGATCGTCGCGGAAGAGCCGCTTCCGACGGTCGAGGGCGGTATCGGCGCAAAGCTCGCCGTATACGGCTTGCTCGTGGTTGCAGCTGAGCCAGACGCGACCGCGAAGACAGCAAGCGCTCCCAACGCGACGCACAACACCAATTGAATTCTCGAGCGCCTCAACATCCGCAGTACCCCCTCAGATCAACGCCCCGGCCGGGGCTTCACGCCAACCGGGCAGTATGTTTCAAGTGCGCGAGAAGCGCAAGCGCCCGAGCGGCTCGATCGGGTGAGCTCGCGCGTCCTTGCCGCGCAGGCTCGCAGCCAATAGCATCGGCTCGTGCTCGGCGAGGAACGCCAAGATCGACCTACTGAAGAAGGTTCCGCTCTTCGCCGGGCTGCTCGAAGTCCGAGCTGCGCGAGATCGCCTCGTCGACCGACGAGGTCGATCTGCGCGAGGGCTATCTGCTCGTACGAGAAGGACGTGCGGGCCGCGAGTTCTTCGTCCTCGTCGACGGCACCGTGCGCGTCTCCAGGGGAGGGCGAAAGATCGCCGAGCTCGCAGGCGGCGACTGGTTCGGCGAGATCGCGCTTCTCACCAAGGTCCCGCGCACCGCGACGGTGACCGCGACGTCCCCCGTACGCGCGCTCGTCCTGACCGACCGTGCCTTTCGCCGCCTGGTCGAGACGATGCCGTCGATCGCGCTGAAGGTGCTTGCGAGCGTCGGCGACCGGCTCGCGCGCGACTCGAAGAGCTGCCGGAGGACTCGCAGGCGATCGCGGCTTCGCCGAGGAGAGCGCGCACCTCGGCGAAGAAGTCCGCATCGGGCTTCACGCGGTACCCGGGACCGAGCGCGAGCGTCCGTTCGCCGACCGAGGTCTCCAGCGCGAGGTACACGAGCGCATCTCCCGGGTAATCGCGCACGACCGTCGCGAGCTCGCGAACGAGGCCGGCCGGGCGCCTGCCGAGCGTCGATGCGCAGGCGCACCTCTCGCCGCTCGAGCGACGGCCTCGAACGGGGTTACTTCGATCGCCACGAGCTTCGTCTCGCCGGCTTGCTTGTGATCGACCCGGCCCTTCACGACGAGGATCCGGTCCGGCTCGAGGTGCTCGCGCGCCGCCGCATAGGTGGAGTTGAAGACGACGACCTCGGCACCACCGGTCGGATCGTCCAGCGTGACGAACACCATCGGCTCCCCGCGCTTCGTCGTCACCTGCTTCAGCCCCGAGACGATCCCTCCCACCGTGACGATGTCACCGTCCCTGCGACGCTCGACCTCCGCGAGCGTGCAGTCGGTCTTGCGGCGCAGCTGCCCGCCGACGCGCTCGAGCGGATGCTCCGAGACGTAGAGACCGAGCGTCTCCTTCTCGAGTCGGAGCAGCTCGCGCTCGTCGAGCTCGGTCGACGGGATGGACGGGTAATGCCTCTCGCCTGCCGCCTCGCGCTTCGCCGAATCCCCCGTCGAAGATCGACGCCTGACCTGCCAGCCGATCGGCCGAGAGTCTCTGGCCATGGGCGAGCGCGGACTCGAGGATTGCCTCGCTCAGCATCCCCAGGCGCGTCGCACCGGTCGAGTCGAGCGCGCCGCACTTGACGAGCGACTCGAGCGCCCGCTTGTTGAGCGCCTGGGGGTCGACGCGCTCGGCGACCTCCCAGATCGAGCCGAACTCGCCACCCTCGTCCCGAGCCCTGACGATCGCACGCGCCGTCGCTTCCCCGACGTTCTTGACCGCGTTCAGGCCGAAGCGGATCTTCCCCTCGACGATGGCGAAGTCCGTCTGCGAGGAGTTCACGTCGGGCGGGAGCACCTCGATGCCCATCTCGCGACACGCGTTCACGTAGAAGGGAACGCGGTCCTTCGTGTTCATCACCGAGGAGATGAGCGCGGCCATGTACTCATGTGGATGGTGCGCTTTGAGCCAGGCGGTTCGGTACGCGATCAGCGCATAGCACGCCGCGTGTGCCTTGTTGAACGAGTAGTCCTGCGAGGACTCCATGTCCTTCCAGAGCTGGTGGGCGACCGCGGCGGCAAGGCCCTTCTCGGCGCATCCGGAGAGGAACTTGTCCTTGAGCGACGCCATGAGGGCGTGGATCTTCTTGCCGATCGCCTTGCGCAGCGTCTCGGCCTCGGCGGGGGTGAAGCCGGCGAGCTGCTTCGCGATCTCCATGTACTGCTCCTGGTAGATGCAGATCGCGTACGTCGTGCCCGTGATCGCCTCGAGACGAGGGTCGGAGAACGTCACGGTTTCGCGGCCGTGCTTGCGTGCGGCGTAGGTCGAGATGTAGCCCATCGGCCCGGGTCGGTAGAGCGCGACGAGCGCGATCAGGTCCTCGAACTCGGTCGGCTTGACGAGCCGCAGCGCCTCGCGCATCCCGGACGACTCGAACTGGAAGACGCCGGTCGACTCGCCGCGCGCGAGCATCCGGTACGTGCCGGCGTCGTCGAGTGCGATCGTGCCGATGTCGAGCCCGCCCGCGAGCTCCACCGCCTTGTCGATCACGTCGAGGTTCCGGAGCCCGAGGAAGTCCATCTTCAGCAGCCCGAGCTCGACGACGTCGTTCATCCCGAGCTGCGTGACGATCTCCTGGTCGGCGCCCTTTTGCTGAAGCGGGACGACGTCCATGAGCGGCTGCGCTCCGATGACGACGCCGGCAGCATGGATCGAGTCGGCCCGCGTCAATCCCTCGAGCGGCTGGGCGAGATCCACGATCTCCTTCGCGATCGGATCCGAGTCGACCGCCTGCCGGAGCTCGGCGCCGGGCTTCAAGGCGTCCGCCGAGCGTCTGCCCCGGGCCCTCGGGCACGAGCTTTGCGATGCGGTCGACGACCCCGTAGGGAATGTCGAGGACGCGTCCCGCGTCCCGGATCGCCGCCCTGGCCGCCATCGTCGAGAACGTGATGATCTGGGCGACCCGGTCGCGCCCGTACTTGTCCGCGACGTAGTTGATGACGCGGTCGCGGCCCGCCACGGAGAAGTCGATGTCCATGTCGGGCAAGTCCTTCCGCGCCGGGTTCAGGAAGCGCTCGAAGAGCAGGCCGTAGCGCATCGGGTCGACGTCCGTGATCTCGAGGCAGTAGGCGGCGAGCGAGCCCGCCGAGGAGCCGCGGCCGGGGCCGACGCTGACCCCGTTCTGCTTCGCGAAGCGGATGAAGTCCCAGACGATCAGGAAGTAGTCCGCGAAGCCCATCTCCTGAACGGTCTTGAGCTCGAACCGAAGCCGCTCGGTGAGCTCGGGGGTCGTCTTTCCGAACCGCCTGAGGAGCCCCTTCTCGCAGAGCTCGACGAGATAGTCGAAAGCGACGCGTCCGTCGGGGACGGGGAAGCTCGGCAGCAGGATGCGTCCGAGCTCGATCTCGACCGAGCAGCGCTCCGCGACCTCGAGGGTGCGCGCGAGCGCGTGCTCGAGCCCCGGGAAGTCGAGAGCCATCTCCTCGGGCGACTTGAAGAAGAACTCGTTCGTGTCGAAGCGCCAGTGACTCGGGTTCTTGAGCGTGTCGCCCGACTGGATGCAGAGAAGGGCCTCGTGCGAGTGCGCGTCCTCGGCGTCGAGGTAGTGCACGTCGCCTGTCGCGACCAGCGGGAGACCTGTCTCCGCGGCGAGCCCGATGAGCTCGGGATTCACGACCTGCTGCTCGGCGAGGCCGGCGTTCTGCAGCTCCACGTACGTCGAGTCGCGACCGAAGATCTGTGCGAGGCGGTCGAGATCCTCGCGCGCGTCCTTCGGCCTTCCCTCCGCGAGCGCCTTCGACACCCGTCCCGAGAGGCATCCCGAGAGCGCGACGAGCCCCTTCGCATGGCGCTCGAGGAGCTCCCAGTCGACGCGCGGCTTGTAGTAGTACCCCTCGAGATACCCGAGCGAGCAGAGCTTGATCAGGTTCGAGTAGCCCTCGTTCGACTCCGCAAGCAGCGTCAGGTGCGCGTAGCCCTTCTTCTGCGCGTGCCGGTCGTCCGCGACATAGACCTCGCAGCCGACGATCGGCTTCACGCCACGGCTGCGTGCCTCGCGGTAGAGCTCGACGGCGCCGGCCAGGGATCCGTGGTCGGTGAGCGCGACTGCGGGCATCTCGAGCCTCTCCGCCTTCTCCACGAGCGCCGGCACCCGGCACGCCCCGTCCAGGATCGAGTACTCCGAGTGGACGTGCAGGTGGACGAAGGAAGAACCCACGGGAGGGCCAGCTTACTGCCCGGGTCCGACGGCAACTTTCCGCCCTCCCCGACCCTTTGGAGCTCTCGAACGCAATGAGCGGCCATGTCGGCGATCATCACGTTAGAGCTCCTACCTCGTCCGAGTGGACGTTGCTCAATCGGCCCGGCGCGGCTGCCGATAGCTCGGGCATGCACCGGATCGAGACCCAGCTGGACGCCCTGCGTGAGCGCGCGCTCGCGCTGTCCGCTGAGCTCGGGATCGATGGTGGCGCGTGGTACCTCCGTGTCCTCGAGGAGACGAAAGGCGCCGGCGTCCCGGCCGATCTGGGCACGCTCGTCCGCGCCTACTGGGAGCTTCAGCGCGTGACCGGTCGCACGGACCTCCGCGACGAGTGGCGGGGGCTCGCGGACGCGCTCTGGCAGGGCGACGCGGCGTAGCTCGTTCGGGGCGACAACCCGAGAAGGACGTCGTCTCGTCCGGCTGGAACGAACGACGGCCGCGACGACCCGTGTGCCGGTGCGTCGCCCCCGGCGAGCCGAGTCACTGATACGGGTGAGCGAGACGCCGAACCCAGTCTCCGATACGCGTTCTGAGCATGTCCGCTGCCGCCGCCGGCTCCGCGCGCCTCGTCGCACCTCTGCGACCTGCAGCAACGCGCGACGGGCGGCTCTCGTACCGGAGGGGTCGTGCTGGAGCTCACCGATAGCGACCCGCGAGATGTGCTCGCCGAGCGCGTCGACGCGCTCGCCTCGTGGATCCAGGAGATCGAAGGGTTGGTGCGTTCGGCCACCGCCGTGGGGGATGCTCCGAAGCTGAAGGAGCTGGCGAGCGTGCTCGACGCCTGGTCGAAGCACGACCCCGAGCTCGAGTCGCGGTTGACGAACCGCGTCGACGTCCTCGCCGACCGTCTCGCGACGCTCGCGGGCACGGTCAGTGCGACCGCGTCGGCGCTGGCAGCCAGGGACGGCGAGATCGCGGCGCTGCGACGAGAGCTCAGCCGCGGTCAAGCTTCGCTCGAGACCGCCATGCTGGAGCTGCGCCGCACGGGAGCAGCGACGCCCGACCTCGCAGAGCTACGGAATGCCGTCGCCGCTCTCTCCGTCGAGCGAGACGCGCGGCGCGGCGGCAACGCGCGGGACGACGTCATGCCCGCGCAGGCGGAGGTCCTCGCCGAGCGGATCGACACGCTGGCGAAGACCGTCGCGACGACGGCGGCCGGACTCGCGGGACGCGAGGGCGAGTTGGCGACGCTCCGTCGCAGCCTCGACGATCGCGGGGCACAGCTCGATGCGGTCGCCGGCGAGCTCCGACGGTCCTTCGCAGCGCTCTCAGCGGAGGTAGCCGGTCACGACGGTGGGACGTCCGAGGGCGAGACGGATCCCGGCCCTGGAGGAGCGCGTCGCAGGTCTCGGCGCGGAGATCGGCTCGCTCGCGATGCGCGTCGACGCGATTGCGATCCTCCTCGAGCGCGCCGGATCGTCGAGCGTGGCCGCCACCGCCGACCTCACTGCGCGCCTCGACGCCGTGGAGTCCAAGCCCGACGACGTCGACCTCGATCGGATCCACGCCGTCGTCGACGGACTGCGAATGCGGCTCGCGGGGTACGAGCGAGAGCTGACTGCCGGCGCGGGCTCCCACGACGTCGTTGCTCGAATCGACGAGCTCGCCCGGCGCCTCGACTGCTGGAGCAGAGCGGCGGCGCGGCGTCGGTCGCCATCCTGCCCATCGCGGGGGAAGGCCGCTTCCGAGTGGAGCTTCGTGCCCTCGAGCTCCGCCTGGAGCAGGCGGAAGAGGCGGCACGCGAGAGTCGCGAGGCGGTTCTCACGCAGCTCGAACGGCTCGCGTCGCGAGTCGAGTGGCGGCTCCAGCGACTCGAGACCCCAGACCGCGTCGCGCCGCCGGAGCAGCGCGCGCCGGCTCGCGAGCTCGGCCTCGTCGTGCCGATCAGGGCAGAGGCCCGGGGAGAGGGATAGCGCTCGCGGAACGCGCCGGGACGAAGAAGATGCTGCGGCTCCTCGAACTGATTCTCAAGCGGCGCAGCGCGCGCGTCCGCGGGCTGCTCGCGTACCGGCTCCTCCAGAGCGTCGTCGCCGCGGACGACGAGAGAGTGCGTCGCCGGTAGCCGCCAAGGCACCGCACGCGGGCGAGTTGGCCGCGGTCTCGCAGAAGCCCTACGAGACGTGGTACGCCATGAGGATCGCGTCGACGTACCCGCCGTCGCGAGCGTACTGGCCCTTGCGGTAGCCCTCGCGCTCGAACCCGAACGACTCGTAGAGCTCGAGCGCGGGCTCGTTCCACGGAAAGACGTGCAGCTCGAGCTTGAGGATGCCCGACGCGCGCGCCCAGGCCACGGCCTCGTGCAGAAGCCTGGTGCCGATTCCCTGTCGCCGATACTCCAAGCCGACCATGAGCCCGAGGTCGGCAATGTGTCTGCTCGCCGGGTGCGGATCTCGGGCGAGCGAGAGGCGGGCGACGACGCGACCGTCGGTGACGGCGACGAAGACGGCAGCGTCGGGATGGCGGCGCACGACTCTCAGGTACTTCCGCTCCTCGCCGGGCGAGCGCCACGAATCTGTCGCGAGAATCCACCGGCCGTCTTCGCGCCCGACCTCCTCGGCAAGCGCGATGAGTGCGGCGGCATCGCCCGGGGCCGCCCGCCGCACGGAGATCACGAGACGACCACTCCCGCCCCTCCCCGTCGAGGGTCGCCCGCTGCGGCGAGCGTGCCGTCGGCGAACCGCTCGACCGCCTGCACGCCGCCGAAGAACAGGTTGAGCCCCTCCCAGCGCACGACGTCCCACCCGGAGCCGAGCCGCTCCACGGCGTCGTCTGCCCAGCCACCCTCGAGATGGAGCGTGCTGCCCTCGACGTGGAGGCGCGGCGCCTCGATTGCGGCGGCCACGTGGACGCCGTGCAGGATCCGCCACGTCACCTGGGCAATCGCACCGGCCAGGCGAACGGACCCCGCGCTGCCGATGACGAGCCGAGGCCGGCCGGACTCGAGGACGAGCGTCGGCGTCATCATGCTCGGCAGGCGCTCGCCGGGAACCCGCTCGCCTGGACCGATCACGTCCAGCTCGCCGAGCATGTTGTTGAGCTGCGTCCCGCCTCGGAAGACACCCGACCCGGACCCGAGGGTCGAGGAGAGCCCGACCGCCGCTCCCGCTTCGTCGACGACCGAGATGTGCGTCGTGCCCGTGAGCGCCCCGGGCCACGAGCGCTCGTATGCCGTCCTCACCGCTCGGGCCTCTTCGTGGAGCGACCAGGCGTCGAGTGCGGACAGAGCGCCGAGGATCTCGAGGACGACCGCGCCGCCGCGAGACGGAGCGGGGGTCGCGAAGACCTGCGTTCCCAGCATGTCGCTGTCGAGCGGCACATGCTCGAGTACCCGGTACGCCGCGAGATCCGACGCCAGCTCGGGCACGAGCTCGGCAACGGCGCCCGCACGCGCATCGCGCACACGCTCGAGCGTCGCGACAAGCGCATCGGTCGCGACCCGCCGAGGGTCTCCGTACACACGTGCGCCTTCCTCCGTCCGCAGGAGGATCCCGCTGAGGATTCCGTGCAAGAACGCGCGCGGCGCGTCGACGTCGACTCCGGTGCGCGCGAGCTCGATCGCCGGTTCGACGAGCTCCTCCCAGGTGAGGCTGCCGTATCGCCGGTGAGCCTCGTCGAGACCCGCGAGGAGCCCGGGAACCGCGACCGACCCCTCCCCCACCCGGAACGCCTGCGTGCCTGCGCCCGCGAAGTCGACGACGACCTCGACGAGCTCGCCGAGCGGCTCCGTCGGGCAGGCGAAGAAGCAGTCGAGGACGACCGTCTCTCCGCCGGGCTCGTGCACGAGGAGGAATCCGCCACCGGCGGGCCCGGTCAACGGGCCCTCGGCGACAGCTGCGACGAACGCTGCGGCGATGCACGCATCGACGGCATTCCCGCCTTCGGCGAGAACGCGCGCGCCTGCGGCCGCGGTCAGTGGGTGCCCTGCTGCGACGGCTCCGCGCATGGTGGGAGCGTACTGCGGGCGCATGAGCGCCTCTGTCACCGTCCCGACGTGCTCTCGAGCCCGTGGCTCGGAGCTCCAAGTCGGTCTTGCGCGCTCGGACTACTCCGACTGCAGAAAGCTCGGCAGCTCGGACGCCCGGTCCGACCCGCGGGACTCCGCGTCGCTGAACGTGGGCGCCGTGGCGCGACGTCGCGTCCCACCGAGTCCCGTGGCGACCACCGTCACCCAGACCTGGCCCGTGAGCCGCGGGTCGACGGTCGCCCCGAAGATGATGTTCGTGTCGTCCGTGGCAGTCGGCCCGAACGACCTCGGCGGCGTCATGGACTTCGACGAGCGACAGGTCGTCGCCACCTGCGATCGAGAGCAGGATCCCGCGCGCGCCGACGATCTCCAGTGTCGATGAGCGGAGAGCCGAGCGCACGCTCCGCCGCGTCGCGTGCCCGCGTTGCGCCGGTTGCGTAGCCGATTCCCATCAGCGCGGACCCTGCGTCCTGCATCACGGTGCGCACGTCCGCGAAGTCCAGGTTGATGAGTCCCGGCGTCGTGATCAGGTCGCAGATCCCCTGCACGCCCTGGCGGAGAACGTCGTCCGCGATCTTGAAGGCTTCGATCATCGAGGTCGAGCGGTCGAGCACCTCGAGCAAGCGGTCGTTGGGGATGACGATCACCGTGTCGCACGCGGCGCGTAGCTCCTCGACGCCGCGCTCGGCGGCCGTGCGCCTGCGCGTGCCCTCGAAGCGGAAAGGCGTCGTCACGATCCCGACGGTCAGCGCTCCGAGCTCACGAGCGATCCGCGCGACGACCGGAGCGGCGCCGGTTCCGGTGCCACCGCCCTCACCCGCGGTGACGAAGACCATGTCCGAGCCGCGAAGCGTCGCCCGAAGCTCGTCCGCGGCCGACTCGGCGGCGCGTCGTCCGACCTCCGGGTCGGCGCCGGAGCCGAGGCCGTGGGTCACGTCCTGGCCGATGTGGATCTTCACGGGCGCGTCCGAGACGGCGAGCGCCTGCATGTCCGTGTTGACCGCGAGGAAGTCGACCTGCGAGATGCCGGCGTCGATCATGCGATGGAGCGCGTTGAGACCCGCGCCGCCGACGCCGACTACGCGAATCGCCGCGATGTAGGCCGCGCCTTTCGGCGGCGGGACGCGATGAAGGCGCGGTGCGGGCTCCAGCATCGTCTCGAAGTACCGTGCCGCGCCTCGCGAAGCCGCAGCCTCGGACGGGGGCTCGGGCTTCGGCGACTCGGCGGGAGCGGTCACCTCGACGGGGAGCAGGCTCCTCGACGAACCCGTGGACGTGCTCCACCGTCTCCTCGAGCGCGGCCTGGTGCCGGCGATCCGGCTCGACGACGGGCGTTTTCTCCTCCGGGCCTTCGGCTTCCTGCGCGCGCTGCGCCGCCTCCGTGCGCTTGAAGAGCTCGGCCAGCGGTCCCTCACGCATGCTCGCGCGCTTTCGCGCCATCGAGCACCTCCTTCGCGAGATCGCGGTATGCCTGGGCCGCAGGCCCCGCCGGCTCGTAGCGCAGGACGGAGCTGCCCTTCACGGGCGCCTCCGCGTAGCGCACCGTCTTGCGGATGCGCGTCGCGAAGACGAGGTCGCCGAAGTGCTCCTCGAGGATCTCGATCGCTTCGCGGGCGTGCAGCGTGCGACCGTCGTACATCGTCGGGACGATGCCTTCCACGCGAACGGTCGGATTGAGGTTCTCGCGCACCATCGCCAGCGTGTTCTCGAGCTGGACGAGCCCTCGCAGCGAGAGGTACTCGCACTGCACCGGGACGATGACGGAGTCGGCGGCGACGAATGCGTTGATCGTCAGCAAGCCGAGTGAAGGCGGCGTGTCGATGAGGATGAAGTCGTACTTGTCCCGAACCTCGACGAGGGCCTTGTCGAGCGCCCGCTCGCGCCCGATGAGCGCGGAGAGCGCGAGCTCGGCGCCGGCGAGATCGATCGAAGCGACGGCGATGTCCACCTCGACGGAATGGACGATGTCCGAGATCGGGACCCGGTGCACGAGCACGTCGAACATCGAGCGCTCGATCGCGTCCGGGTTCATGCCCTGGCTCATCGTCAGGTTGCCCTGCGGGTCGAGGTCGATCAGGAGCACGCGGTGCCCCAGCTCGCCAAGCGCGACACCGAGGTTCAGCGTCGTCGTGGTCTTCGCCACGCCGCCCTTCTGGTTGGCGAAGGCGATGACCTTCGCCATCACCTGCTCCTCGGGAACGGGCGCCGGTCCAGGCGGCGGCAACGCCTGCAGATGCGGACCGGACGCATGCGTGGATCCTCCGTCCGGATCGAGCTCGGGCTCCCCGGCGACGAGTCGCGACTGCGCCGGACGCGGCCGGAGGGGTGAGAGGGCCATGACGGTCTCACCTTCCAGCCTCTCGAGGAAACTCCTTCAACTCCGCGGCACCGTAGCCGACGGGGCGGTTGCTACTCCTCGCCGTCCCAGTAATCCAGGGCTCGCCCACACCGCGCGACGAGACCGAGCCCGTGAAGAACACCTTCCCGGACCGCGGGTAGAAGCAGATGTCGTTCGGGTCCCGTGTCCCGTACATGAGCAGGGTCATGCCGTCGTCGCCCGCACGGAAGGCATGGGCCACGCCGGTTCCGGCCGGCCGAGCGACGACGGAGCCAGCGCCTCACGGCGTGTTCCTCCACGCCCTCCTCCTCCCAAAGGAGCAGATGGCCGTCGCCGTCGAGGACGACGAAGATCTCCTCTTCGGCCGAGTGGCAATGCGGAGGTGCATTCAGCTTGCCGGGCAGCACTTCTGCATGGCGGAGGCCGGTGCGCTGCGACCCGGCCGCGCGTCCGAGGTCTCGAACCCGCCGCCCGACCGTCTCTGTATCCCGCTCGACCGGCTCGACGTCCTCGACGTTGACGATGTTGCCGGGACGCGTCGAGAGCTCGCCGATCTCGGGCGCTCCGGCAGCCGCTTCGCGCGTCCAGGGGTGGTCCTCCTCGGCGCCGACGGGCGCCCAGGTCTCGCCGAGCCACGCGACGCCGGCCCGCGGGAATCCACGTGACGCCGCCGGCGTAGGAGCGCTGGCCGAAGGCGAGCACGTCGACGCCTTCCTCGCCGCCTGAGAGCGTGTGGGCGTTCTCGAGCGCCAGATGCACGATGCAGTCGCCCGGGCGCACCGCGTATCCCTCGGCGTCCTCGCCCTCCGACTGAACCGAGACACCCGAACCGCCGAGGACGTAGAAGATCTCCTCTTCGGCTCCTTCCAGATGGAGGGGAGTCGCCCACATCCCGGGATCGACCTGGATCCGCTTGACGCCGACCGTTTGCGACGCGCGGCCGGTGAGGCTTTGCCACGTGCCCGCGATGTGCCCGCGCTCGCCGCGACTGCTCTTCACATCGTCCCAGTGCGAGATGCCAGGCGAGGTGCGGAGAGCGGGCACGGGGCGATCCTAGACGCTCGGCGGCTCGCAGCAATCACGCCGTCATACCCGACCCGGGTGTGGGCTACGACGCGACCAGGTCCCGAGCCAGCGCCTCTCGCAGCCCTGCAACCGCACGCTCTCCGGCATCACCCCCTTCCACACTCGCCCAGTCCTCCGCCTCCCTGAGGAGCGCGCGCAGCTCGTCGAGCAGCGTCGCGGCAAGTGCGCCTTCACGCCGGAGCCGCTCGATCCGCTCGAGCCGTTCCAGGACGGCGCCGGCTTCCTCCATGACTCGACCGTAGCCGGGAGACCGTCACCGATGGGAAACGGCTCTGTCGAAGATGTGTGACGAGTGCGTTTCGCGTCAGACCGCGGCGCGGAGCAGCGGCCGCCGCTCGAGTCCCAGGAGCTCACGGTCGAGCTCGTGGACGAGCGCCGGACGATCGCCCGAGCGGAGAGCCGCCACGAGCGAGCGGCGCACTGCGTCGAGAGCGCCCGAGCTCGTCGGCCTCCCCCGAGCCCAACGCCTGGAGCTCGGCGTGCAGCGACTCCCGGGCCGCGCCGTCTCTTTCCAGGAGCAACGCGCAGCGGAGCGGCCAGGTGTCGCCGAGGAGCGCGCGGAGCGACGCCCGGAGCTGCTCGGCGCGGAAAGGATCGTTCTGAAAGAGCGACAGCTCCCAGCGGTCGAGCGCCTCGGCCAGCTCGGGGTCGCCGTCGGCGTCGGCGAGCGCGGTGAGCACGTCCCGGGCAATCGGCGCGCGATACGGATCGAGTCTGGATGGCTCGCCCGGTGGTTGCGTCGCAGCGATCGGAAGCACCGGACGGATGCCGAACGGTCGGCCGTCCAGCGTCTCGAAGAGCACCGGCCCGGCGGCCAGCGCGGCGGACGTGGTGAGCCGGAGCGCACTGACGGCATCCGCGATCTCGGCTGGAGCGTCGGGTGCGTCCTCGCCCTCCTCCAGGTCGCGTCTCAGCTCGAGAAAGTTGAAGCGATCGG
This sequence comes from uncultured Actinomycetes bacterium, assembly GCA_963746435.1. Lineage (GTDB taxonomy): Bacteria > Actinomycetota > Thermoleophilia > Gaiellales > Gaiellaceae > GMQP-bins7. The sequence continues at coordinate 45,822 of CAVVAZ010000005.1, read as the reverse complement.
GTTCGGCGCCGAATCCGGGGGGCAGCAGCCCACGCGACTCGGGCCAGTGCCGATTGAGCTCCGACGGCGCGTACGGACGAACCTGGAGACCCGCGGCAAGCTCGGTCGCCTTCGGGATCGAGAGGCCGACGAGGGGGGCGACGGCGGTGTAGCGCCGCCGCTCGCCGAAGAGCGACGACTCGAGGCTCGCGTAGGAGCGCTCAAATGCCTCGTCGTCCCAGTCGAAGCCGCCGCACGACTCCGCGGTCGAGATGAGCAGCCCGAGCAGGACGGTGCGAAAGAGGGCGTCGTCCTCCGTGGCGCGCGGCCCCGCATGTGCGTGGGCGAAGATCGCGGCGGCCGGCTCCCGGCGCAGCTCCTCGACGGCGACACGCGCGTCCTCGCGTCCTCGCAGGATCGGCTCGCGCTCCTCGATGAACGCGCGAACGAGCGGGCGCAGCTCGTACAGCGCGGGGCCGCGGCGCTGGCGATGCTCCTCGAACGCGAACGGGAGATCGGCGCCTTCCTCGAGCTCGCGGCCGAGCACGACGAACGCCCCGAGGACGAAGCCGCGGAGGTACGGATAGAGATGCGGCGCGCGTAAGGGCACGACTCCCCGTTACGCGGCCGGCTCGCCTCTCCTCTCTCAGGGCCGAGTCGAGTGTCTGAACTCGGAGCGCTCGGGACGCGGCGGAAATGCTGCTCGTCGCGACTCGCCCACGAGGACACCGAAGCCGAGGTGGAGTGCTGTCGACTGCCACCGCCAGGTCATTCGCCGGAATGAGCTGACCTGTTCCGCGACTGAGTTCGCGCGAACAGCTCGGCCCACACGCTCGGCGACCTCTCGCCCGAACTCGACGAGCGGTACGCGGCCCGACGAGCGCGGCGACCTTGCGCGGCGAATCCTCCCTCGACCCGCGCTGAGCGCCAACTCGGCTCCTACGAGTAGCTCTGCGTACACAATTGCCGGCACGACGACAGCTTCGTCCAGATCCGCGAGCACACTCTCCCAGCTCGAGCCGGCTCGTCTCGCGGGAAACCAATGCGCTCGTGTCTATTACGAGTCCCACGGATTCTGGGGCGTGTCGGTCAGCTGCTCCAACGCGCTCGAGGTCGTCGGCAAACGCCTCCTCGGGTTCGCCGGCAGAGTCCCAGGCTTCGACAGGCCTCTCTCAGGGTCGTCGGCGAGCCCTCCGGGGCAGGAGTCATGCGTGCGATCGGAGCGCCGTTTCTTTCGACGAGAAACGTGTCTCCGCGATACCGGACTCTTGCGAGAACGTCGCCCAGCCTGCGGGCAAGCTCCGTCGCTGAGATTCGATGCTCCATTGGATTCTGACGTATTACAGAACTACGTAAAATGCTCAAGTGGCCAAGTGGAACGTGGCGTTATGGCCTCAGGACCGCACGCCGCGGGCCGGCGAGGAACCCGGCCTCGACGAGCAGCGCCATCGCCTCGGACTCGACGACGGGCACGCCGTCGAAGCGTTCGACCGCCAGGCGCTTCGCACCGCCCGAGCGGACGTGCTCGACCAGGGCGTCGAGGGCCGGGCGTAGCACCTCGGGATCCGGCTCGCGCAGCGGAACGAGCGACCGCCCGCCGCGCTCCACGTACAGCACCGCCTCGCCGTCGAGGAGGACGACCCACGCGCCCACGACCCGCGCGGCACGCCCACTCGCGCGGCGAGGCCAGGGAAGCGCTGCGCCGTAGGGTTGCGCCGGATCGGCTGCGGCGAGGACGAGCGCGTCCGCGCGCTCCGCGCGGCGGCCGGCGGCACGCAGCTCGCGCAGCCTCTCGACGGCCCCCGGCGGGGCGAACTGCGCTCCGCCCAGGCCTTCGACGAAGTATCCGCGGCGACAGACGCCGAGGGTCTCCAGCGTGCGCAGCTCGCCGTACACCGCGCCGTACCCTCCGCGCACCCCTTCGCCGCGGACGCCGTCACGCGTGACGATTCCCTGCCGCTCGAGCAGGAGCTCGGCGAGCGCTCGGCGATCGGGACCTTCCGGCTCCGATCCGCCTGGCGAGAAGAGCCGCGCTGCCGACGACCAGCGACCCTGGGTCGGCGACGCGACATTCGCTCGCGCGCGCGAGAACCGGCGCGCCCGACGCTCGGGTCGCGGCGCCTCGTAGCGCCGGCTCGCCCGCAGCGGCGCCCAGGCATCGTTCGTCACCTCGCCGGCCCACACGAGATCCCAGAGCGCTGCGAGCGCCTCTGCCGGGTCGAGGCCGGTTGCAGCGAGCAGATCCGCCCAGAAGAGCGCTCCCTGAGCGAGCGCCGCGCGGATCGCGACCTGGGACGAGCCCTCGGGCGAAGCCTCCGCAGGGGGCGCACCGAGGGACGCAGCGTCTTCGCGGAAGAAGACGGCGACTCGATCGAGACCCGCCCCCACCCACACCACCTCGCCGGAGGCGCAGAGCGCGTCCAGATCCGCTGGGCGGTAACCGGGCACTCGGCGCGGCAGCACGTCGCTCTCCCAGAGCGGAACGGGAAGCGCGAGCGCCTGCAGCGGGACAAGTGCTTCTCTGAGCGTCTGGCGGCGGCCGATGCCGTGCCACGAGGGCAGGAAGCGCGCGAGCGCCGTCTGCTCGGCCGGCTCGACCTCGCGGCGGAGCACCGCGAGCGTCGCGCGGCGGATACGCCGGAGGACGTCGGGGTCGCACCATTCGCGCTCGCTGCCTCCGGGGCGCAGCTCTCCACGAACGACGCGGTCGGCGGCCTCGAGCTGCGCGAGCTCGTCCTCGACGCGTCCGGAATCGAGGTCGAAGTGCTCGGCGGCCTCCGCCGTCGTGAAGGGGCCGTGGGTGCGAGCGAAGCGGACGAGCACGTTTGCGAGCGCACTCGCCACCGGCTCGAGGAAGGCATCGGGCAACCCGCCCGGAGGAACGAGACCGAACGCGTCTCGGTAGAGCCCCGCATCCTCGGCCGCGAGCAGCACCTCGCGCCCACCGAGCCGAACCCGGATCGCGCGCCGCTCGCGCAGGAGCGTCTCGGCGAACCCGCGATCGAACTCGCCCTCCGGCAGGTGCCCGGTCCGCCGGAGCAGATCGTGGAGCTCGTCGCCGTTGCGGGGCACCGGTCGAAGCGAGCGCTCGACGTCGGCGATGGCGTCGGCGTCGAGCAGCTCGCGGAGCTCCTCGATGCCCATCAGCTCGCGCAGGAGGTCGCGATCGAGCGAGAGCGCCTGCGCTCGCCGCTCGGCGGGCGGCGTGTCGTCCTCGTACATGTACGTGGCGATGTAGTCGAAGAGGAGCGAGGACGCGAAAGGCGAGGAGGAAGCCGTCTCGACTTCCACGAGATCGAGCTCGCGCGTCTGGATCCCGCGCAGGATCTTCCGCAGGGCGGGCAGGTCGAAGACGTCCTGGAGGCACTCGCGATAGGTCTCGAGCACGATCGGGAACTGCGGGTAGCCGCGGGCCACCTGCAACAGGCTCTGAGCCTTCAGGCGCTGCTGCCAGAGGGGCGTCCGCTGCCCCGGGCGGCGGCGCGGGATCAGGAGCGCGCGGGCCGCGTTCTCCCGGAATCGCGCCCCGAAGAGGGCCGACTGCGAGAGCTCGGGAAGCAGGAGATCCTCGACCTCGTCCGGATCCAGCAGCAGGTCGGCAAGCGGCGGGGGCACGTCCGCGTCCGGGAAGTGGAGTGCGATGCCGTCGTCCGACCAGAGCGACTGGGCGTCGACTGCCGAGGGTCTCTCGCAGCCTCGCGGCAAGCGCGAGCGCCCACGGAGCGTGCACCCGGCCTCCGAACGGGGTGAGAACGCAGACGCGCCAGTCGCCGATCTCGTCCCGGAAACGCTCCACGACGATCGTCCGGTCCGAGGGCACGACGCCGGTGGCCGCCTCCTGCTCGCGGAGGTAGGTCGACGAGGTTCTTGGCAGCCCGCTCGTCGAGTCCGTACTCCTCGCGCAGTCGTGCGTCGGCGGCGGCGTCGCTCAGAGCGACGAGCTCCCTGCTCGTCTTTCCGATGCGCTCGCCGAGCTCGGCAGGGCGCCCCACGCCTTCGCCCTTCCAGAACGGCGCGACGCCCGGTACGCCCGGCGCCGGCGAGACGAGGACGCGGTCGCGGGTGATCGACTCGATCCGCCAGCTCGAGGCGCCGAGCAGGAAGGTCTGCCCCTCACGCGCCTCGTACACCATCTCCTCGTCGAGCTCGCCCACCCGTCCGCCGCCCTCGACGAGGTGGACGCCGAAGAGCCCGCGGTCGGGGATCGTTCCCGCATTGGTGACCGCGAGCCGCCGAGCTCCGGTGCGGCCTCGCACGATCCCGGCCGTGCGGTCCCAGACGATCCGAGGCCGCAGCTCCGCGAACTCGTCGGACGGATAGCGGCCGGCGAGCATGTCGAGGACGTTCTCGAGCGACGCGCGCGAGAGCTCGGCGAACGGATGCGCCCGGCGCACGAGCTCGTGCAGCTCGTCCACGCTCACGTCCTCGTCCGCGCAGATCGCGACGATCTGCTGCGCGAGCACGTCGAGCGGGTTCCTCGGGATGTGCGTCTCCTCGATCGCCCCCTCCCGCATTGCCTTCGCGACAACCGCGGACTCGAGCAGATCGCCACGGAACTTGGGGAAGATCCGCCCCTTGGAGACGGAATCGAGCGAGTGCCCTGCGCGGCCCACACGCTGCAGCCCGCGGGCGACCGACTTCGGGCTCTCCACCTGGATGACGAGGTCGACCGCGCCCATGTCGATACCGAGCTCGAGCGAGGAGGTCGCGACGAGGCACGGGATCTTCCCGGCCTTCAGCAGCTCCTCGACCAGCACGCGTTGCTCCCGTGCGAGCGAGCCGTGATGCGCGCGCGCGAGCTCCTCGCCGGCGAGCTCGTTGAGGCGGAGCGCGAGTCGCTCGGCGAGGCGCCGGTTGTTGACGAAGACGATGGTCGAGCGGTGCTCCCGTACGAGCTCGAGCAGGGCCGGATAGATCGAGGGCCAGATCGAGCGCGACACCGGGCCGGTGCCGGTCGTGATGCCAGCTCCCGTCGGCGACGGGAGGCTCGTCGAAGGAGATCGGTCGCGCTCGGGCTCGCGCATGTCCTCGAGGGGCACGACGACCTCGAGGTCGAGCGCTTTCCGCGTCCCGGCGTCGACGAGCTCGATCTCGCGGCCCGTGCCCGCGACGAAGCGGCCGATCTCGGCGAGCGGACGCTGGGTCGCCGACAACCCGATTCGCTGGATCGGTGCTCCGATCAGCCGCTCGCAGGCGCTCCAACGACAGCGCGAGGTGGGCCCCGCGCTTGGTGCCCGCAACGGCGTGGACCTCGTCGAGGATCACGGTCTCGATGCCCGTCAGCGTCTCCCGAGCCTGCGACGTGAGGAGCAAGAAGAGCGATTCGGGCGTCGTGATCAGGATGTCGGGAGGCGACTTGAGCATGCGGCGTCGCTCGTCCGCAGGGGTGTCGCCGGTGCGGACGCCCACGGCGAGCGTCGAGCCCAAGCCCGCTAGCGGGCTGCGGAGATTGCGCTCGATGTCGTAGTTCAGGGCCTTGAGCGGAGAGACGTAGAGGAGGCGCAGACCCTCGCCGGGAGCCCTGTTCAGCCGATCGATGCCGTAGAGAAATGCCGCAAGCGTCTTCCCGGAGCCCGTCGGTGCCTGGATGAGGACGTTCCCGCCTCGCGCGATCGCGGGCCAGCCCTGAGCCTGGGCGGCGGTGGGCGCCCGGAACGCGCGCTCGAACCAGTCCCGCGTCGGCGGAGAGAAGACGTCCAGCGGATCCACGAGAGTGAGGGTAGCGCGGCACCATCTAGTATCGAACCCGTGCCCGATGCCCTCCACTTCACGGGCGATCCGGAGGCGGATGCGCTGCTCGCCCGCGACCCGCTCGCGCTCCTGATCGGGTTCGCGCTCGATCAGCAGGTTTCGGTCCCGACGGCATTCGTCGGTCCGCTCAAGCTCCAGCGCCGGCTCGGGCGCCTGGACGCAGCCGAGATCGCGGCGACCGATCCCGCCCGGCTCGAGGCGGTCTTCCGCGAGAAGCCCGCGATTCATCGCTTCCCCGGCAACATGGCCCGTCGCATCCAGGAGCTCGCGTCGTTCCTCGTCGAGCGCTACGACGGCGATGCCTCCGCTGTCTGGCGAGAGGCGACCGACGCCGACGACCTCCGGCGGAGAATCGAGGAGCTTCCGGGCTTCGGCGAGATGAAGGTCAAGGCGCTCGGCTCCGTGCTCGCGAAGCGCTTCGGCGTCGAGGCCGCCCAGGGTCTCGTCCCCGCCCATCAAGACGCTCGGCGACGTCGACTCCCCGGAGGCGCTCGAGTCCTACCAGGCGGAGAAGCGCGCGTACAAGGCGTCGCTTCGGAGCAGCTGATCGACGAGCCGCCGAAGCGCTTCGGCGATCGAGCTGACGACGCTGACCGAAGGCGGTCAGCGCCCTGCCGACATCGCCCGGGGGATCGCGGGCTTCCTCGCCGAGGCGCAGCGCTCCCTCGACCTCGCGCTGTACGACGTGCGCTTCGAGACCGGCGCCGGCGGAGTCGTCCTCGCGTCGCTCCTCGCGGCCGTGCAGCGAGGCGTCGACGTGCGGCTGCTCTACAACGTCGCGCACCCGGGCCCGATCCCGGTCCCTCCTCCACCCGAGACCGCCCCGGAGGCCATCGAGGCACTCCCGGTCGCGACCCGCGGAATCGCGGGGATCCCCGACCTCATGCACCACAAGTTCGTCGTCCGCGATCGCGAAGCGGTCTGGACCGGATCGACGAACTGGACCGACGACTCGTGGTCGCGCCAGGAGAACGTCATCGCGATCGTCCGTTCGCCCGAGATCGCGTACGCCTACACGCTCGCGTTCGAGCAGCTCTGGGAACGAGGCAACGTCGAAGGAACCGGCCGGGTCGATCCGCGCCCCGAGGAGGTGGACGGAGCACGCGTGCGCGCGTGGTTCTGCCCGGGGCACGGCGAAGCGCTGTCCCACCGAGTGGCCAAGTTCATCGGCAACGCGCGTGAGCGAGTGCGCATCGCATCTCCGGTGCTCACTTCGGGTCCGATACTCGCGACGCTCGTAGAGGTCGTCAACGAGGGGCGGTCCGACGTGGCCGGGGTCGTCGACGACACGCAGATCGACCAGGTCTTCCACCAGTGGCGGACGAACGGGGTCAGCGCGTGGAAGATCCCCCTTCTCCGCACGGTTATCACCGGCGGCTCGTTCTCCGGCAAGGTGTCGATCCCGTGGACGCCGGAGTCGGTGCACGACTTCATGCACGCCAAGGTCGTCGTCGCGGACGACACGGCCTTCCTCGGCAGCTTCAACTTCTCCCGCTCCGGCGAGCAGAACGCCGAGGACGTCCTCGAGATCCGCCACGCGGCGATCGCCGATCGACTGGCGACGTTCGTCGACGAGATCCGCGCGCGCTACCCGCGCTGCGACTCCACCCGGCGAGACACCGGCACTAAGCCCCTAGACCTAGGCCCGGACGCGACGGTTCGTTCCGAACGGAATGCTTACCGCCACGTCACATATCGCTCAAAGAAAAACAACGCTTCGGTGTCTGACTTCGCCCGTATCCCACAGGGAGGGCCAGAAGTGAGAGGACTGCTGATCATCGTCGCCGGGGGAGCCATCGTCGCCGGCCTCATCGGCTCCACCGCGTTCGCCGGGACCGATGCCAAGCCCGAGCCGCGCGAAGGCATCACGCGAGCCGATCTCCGCGGCGTCAACTTCATCGAGAGCTGTCGCTTCAGCCATGCGGCGTCGGACGACCCGATCGTGTTCCCGGGCAAGGCCGGCGCTTCGCACAACCACAGCTTCGTCGGCAACCGGACGACGAGCGCGTCGTCCACCTACGCGTCGCTCCGCGCAGGTGCGACGTCGTGCGAGCGCGAGGCCGATACGGCGGCGTACTGGGTGCCGACGCTCTACGAGGGCGCGAACGCGGTCCTGCCGATGGGAGCGACGATCTACTACCGGCGCGGCACGCTCGACCAGGTGCACACGTTCCCGAACAACCTGCGGATGATCGCGGGCGACCAGACGGCGACGAGCCCGCAGGGTCGGCGTGTCACGTTCTGGAACTGCGGAGTGAACGGGGGCGTCGAGCCCTCGAGCACGGTGCCCACATGCCCCGACCAGCGGGGTTCGTTCCTGCGCCTCCACATCGCTTTCCCGAATTGCTGGAACGGGCGGAGCCTCGACAGCGCCGACCACAAGAGTCACATGGCGTACGCGCTGCGGGGCGCGGAGCTGCCCCTCGACGCATCCGGTCTCGGTACCGGCGATCGCGCTCATCTACCGCTACCCGACCCGCGGCGGCGAGGGCTTCTCCCTTGCCTCCGGCGGCCAGCTCAGCGCGCACGCCGATTTCGTGAACGCGTGGCACCCGGCCAGTCTGAAGAAGCTCGTCGAGGGCTGCCTGAACGCCCTCGTCCACTGCGGCAAGGGCTCGAGCGGCTAGAGCAACCGGAGCGGGCGCCGGCGGACCGCAGCCGCCGGCGCCCTAGCCCTCGACGACGCCGTATCGGCGCAGCACCTCGAGCAGCAGGTCGGGATCGAGTCGGTGCGCGGTCACTCCGCCGCGGCCGGTCATCGTCTCCGCCGCGAGGAGCGCGTTCAGGATCGCCTCCTCGGTCGCGTCGATCACCGCGTAGAAGAGCGGATCGATGCGCCCGTTGGCGAGCATCGTCACGTCTCGGGTCGGTTGTGCGCCGCCGAGGCCGCGGTTCCCCGTCGCCCAGGCCAGGATGAGGTCGCCGCTCGAGTTCTCGCCCGCTCCGCCCGTGCGCGCGATGCCGAGCGCGGCTCTCTGGGCGAGTCGCTCGCACTGATGCGGCAGGAGCGGCGCGCTCGTCGCGACGAGGACGATGATCGAGCCGGCTCGCGACCCGTCCGGTGCCCGCCCCGGCAGCGGAATCCGCTCCGGCCCGAGCTCGCGGCCGACGGGCGCGCCTTCGATCCGGAGCCGGCTCCTCGCGCCGTGGTTCGCCTGCACGAGCACGCCTACCGTCCAGCCGCCGTGGCTCTCGGAGAGCACGCGGGATGCGGTCCCGATCCCGCCTTTGAAGCCGTGGCAGATCATCCCGGTGCCGCCGCCGACCGCGCCTTCCGGGACGGGGCCGTCAGAGGCGGCCTCGATCGCCTGTGTCGACGTGCTCGGCCCTGACGTGGAAGCCGTTGACGTCGTTCAGCACGCCGTCCCAGGTCTCGCCGACGACCGGCAGGCTCCACGGCTCCTCGTCGGCTCCGAGACTCTGGGCCACGGCGTAGCGGACGAGTGCGTCGCGGACGACGCCCACCGAGTGCGTGTTGGTGAGCGCGACCGGCGTCTCCAGCTGCCCGGACTCACGTATCCACTCGAGGCCCGTGAGCTCGCCGTTCCCGTTCAGCCGGTGCGCGCCCGCGAAGACCGGCTCCGAGCCGGGATCGCCGTCGTGCGGGAACACCACCGTGACCCCGGTGCGCACGTCGTCGCCTGCGACGAGCGTCGTGTGACCGACCCGAACGCCGCGTACGTCCGTGATCGCGTTCGCCGGGCCCGGCTCCCCTGAGCCCACCGCGATCCCGAGATCTCGTGCGCGCACCTCTCAGCCGACGCCGGCAAGCAGGAAGGCGCGGCTCTCCTTGAGCATCTCGCGCGCGATCACGAGCCGCTGGATCTCGTTCGTGCCCTCGTAGATCTGCGTGATCTTCGCGTCGCGCATCATGCGCTCGACCGGGTACTCCTTGATGTAGCCGTAGCCGCCGAGGACCTGCACCGCTTCGGTGGTGACCCACATCGCCGTGTCCGTGCAGTAGAGCTTGGCCATCGCCGAGGCCTTTGTCAGCTCGGCCTCGGATGCGCCCTCGTCCACCATGCGCCCGAAGCGGTAGAGCAGCCCGCGCGCGGCCTCGCAGGCGGTCTCCATGTCCGCGAGCTTCGCCGCAACGAGCTGGTGCTCCGCGATCGGCTTCCCCATCGTCTCGCGCGTGCGGGCGTACTCGAGCGCGTAGTCCGTCGCGCCCTGCGCGATGCCGAGCCCCTGGGCCGCCACTCCGGGACGCGAGCGGTCGAGCACGCGCATCGCGATCTTGAATCCCTCGCCCTCGTCGCCGAGCAGGTTCGCAGCCGGAATCCGGGCGTCGTCGAAGAGAAGCTCGCCCGTCGTCGACCCCGAGATACCCATCTTCGGCTCGAGCCGTGCAACCTCGAAGCCGGGCGTGTCGGCCTCGACGACGAAGGCGGAGATGCCCGGGTGCCCCGCCTCTGGATCGGTCTTCGCGAAGACCGTGTAGACGCTCGCCACGGAGGCGTTCGTGATGAAGCGCTTGGAGCCGTCGAGGACGTACTCGTCGCCGTCGCGTCGCGCGGTCGTGCGCATCGCGGCCGAGTCGGATCCGGAGCCGGCCTCGGTGAGCGCGTAGGCGGCAAGCGACTCGCCCGACGCGAGCTTCGGGAGGAACCGGTCCTGCTGCTCCTCCGATCCCGGCGAGCTTGACCGCGAGCGAGCCGAGCTCCTGCACGGCGAGGATCAGCCCGCTCGTCGCACAGACCTTCGACACCTCCTCGATCGCGACGAGCGCGAGCAGCGTTCCCGTGCCGGTGCCTCCGTGGCGCTCGTCGAAGAGGAGGCCGAAGATGCCATGCTCGCGAAACAGCTCGACGACGTCCCACGGGAACTCGTGCGACGCGTCGATCTCGGCAGCGCGCGGCGCGATGCGCTCGCGGGCGATCGTGCGCACGAGATCGCGGATCTCGAGCTGATCGTCCGAGAGCTGCTCCCAGGCCACGCGCGGAGTCTAGGCCGGGAGCGCCCCTGTCACTGTGGCTTCTGGCACACCGCCTCGATGTTGTTGCCGTCGGCGTCGTGGACGAAGGCGCCGTAGTAGTTCTCGTGGTAATGGGCTCGGATCCCCGGCGGCGCCGTTCTCCGTGCCGCCGGCGGCCATCGCGGCCTCGTGGAAAGCGTCCACCATGGCGTGGTCGTCGCACTTGAACGCCACATGAGCACCGCCCGCCGGATCGCGGCGGAACATGCCGAAGCTGAAGCCGGACGAGTCCGCAAACCCGGCGAACTCGTCCGGCCTCCATGGCCACCGAGTAGCCGAGCGGCTCGAGTGCTTTGGAATAGAAACTCTTCGCGGCCTCGAAATCGCTGACGTTCACCGCGGCGTGGTCGATCATGTTCCCTCCTCTCGACGCTACAGTCGCCGCCCATGATCCTCGAAAACGGCGTCGTGCGCACGATGGACCCGGCGCTCCCTCTCGCCCGCGCGCTCGCCATCGCGGGCGACCGGATCGCCGGCGGCGTGGGGACGCACGAGACCGCCCTGCCGAGCCCCGAGGTCGTCGATCTGCGCGGGCGCTGCGTGCTGCCCGCGTTCACCGACTCGCACGTCCACTTCCCGACCTGGTCGCTCGCCCAGCGGGACGTGCGGCTCGAAGGGGTCGAGACGCTCGCCGAGGCGCTCGAGCGCGTCCGCTCGCACCCTCGTCGCGGAGACTGGATTCGCGGTACCGGCTGGCGCTCGGCCGAGTGGGACGCGCAGCCGACGAAGGAGGCGCTCGACGAGGTCACGGGCTCGACTCCGGCAGCGCTGTGGGCGAAGGACTACCACTCGCTCTGGCTCAACTCCGCCGCGCTCGCACTCGCGCGCGGAGACCTCGAGATCGATGGCGGCGTCGTCGAGCGCGACGAGGACGGAGAGCCGACCGGCGTGCTGCGCGAAGAGTCGGCGTGGCATTTCCGCGAGCGGTTCGGAGCGGTCTCCGAGGACGAGTGGGTCGAGGCCACGCGCGCCGGAATGCGTCTTGCCGCAACTCGCGGCGTTGCCGCGGTGCACGACAAGGACGGCTGGCTCGGCGCGGCCGGGATCTTCCAGCGCATCGCGGAGCAGGAAGGCCTGACCCTGCGCGTCTGGCAGTCGGTGCCGTACGAGCGCCTGCCGGAGCTCGAGTCGCTCGGAGTCCGCTCCGGGTATCGGCGACCAGTTCCTCCGAATCGGCTACCTGAAGGTGTTCATGGACGGGACGCTCGGCTCGCAGACCGCGTGGATGCTCGACGGCTCGGGAGTGCAGATCACGAGCGGCGAGGAGCTGGAGGAGATCATCCGCGACGCCGCCCGAGCAGGCTGGCCGGTCGGGGTGCACGCGATCGGAGACCGTGCCAACCGCGAGGCACTCGACGCGTTCGAGGCGACGCGGGACGCGTGGGCGCCGCGGGGCCTCCGGCAGCGCATCGAGCACGCGCAATGTCTCGCACCCGAGGACGTCGCCCGGTTCGCCTCCATCGGAGTCGCCTGCTCGGTCCAGTTCAGCCATGCGCCCTCCGACCGCGACCTCGCCGACCGCTTCTGGGGCGAGCGCGCAGAGCTTGCCTATGCGTTCCGGTCGCTCTGGGACTCGGGAGCGCTCGTCGCGAACGGCTCGGATGCGCCTGTCGAGGAGCTCGACCCGCTCGCAGGGATCCGCGCGGGCGTGCTGCGCACGATCGACGACCGGCCGGCCTGGCATCCCGAGCAGACGCTCACCGTCGGAGCAGGTGCTCCTTGCAGCCACGGTCAACCCGGCCTGGCTCGCCCGAGACGAGCGCTCGCGCGGGAAGCTGCTCCCCGGGTTCCTCGCGGATCTCGTCGTCCTGAACCGCGACCCGTTGGAGTGCCCGGCGGACGAGCTCGAGACCCTCGAGGTGGTCGCGACGATGGTCGGTGGACGCTGGGTCCACAACCCGCCTCCCTGGGACTGAAGATGCCGCGGATCGGTCGCGAGGAAGGGCGTCGACTGTTCGGCCTGGATCCGGCGGCGTACGACTCCGCCCGGCCGGGACATGCGAGCGCGTCTACGAGATCCTGGTGGAGCGATGCGGTCTCGGGCCGCCGACGAGCGTGCTCGAGGTCGGCCCCGGGACGGGTCAGGCGACGCGCCGAGTGCTCGGGCTCGGCGCGAACCCGCTCGTCGCCGTCGAACCCGATCCCGCGCTCGCCGGCTATCTCGAGACGTCGCTCGGGGACCGTGTCGACGTGCGCGTCGCCACGCTGGAGGACGCGCAGCTCCCGACGAACACTTCGCTCTCGCCGTCGCCGCATCGTCGTTCCACTGGGTGGACGAGGAGATCGGGCTGGCGAAAGTCCTCGCGGCCCTGAACCGGGGCGGGTGGTTCGCGATGTGGTGGACGCTCTTCGGGGAGCCCGGAAGGCCCGACGCTTTCATAACAGCGACCAGTCCGTTGCTCGCCGGCCTCGATGCAAGCCCGACCGCGGGCGAAGCGGGACGACCGGCACATGCCCTCGACAGCGAAGCACGCCTCGCCGCGCTCGAAAGGGCTGGGTTCGGCACCGTCGAGCACGAGGTGGTCGCCTGGCAGGCGAGTTGGGACACGGAGGGCATTCGCGCGCTGTACGCGACCTTCTCCCCGATTGCGCGACTCGAGGATGAGCGGAAGACCGAGATTCTCGACGCCGTCGCGCGCATCGCGGAGCTCGACTTCGGGGGTCGCGTCGAGCGCACGCTCCTCACGTCGCTCTACACCGCACGACGCCCGTTCGTAGAACCACAGCATCTTCTGCGGAGCACCTCCTACAATCCGATCGTGGACAGTCGCACGATGCTCCCGATCCACGCGGCGCCGACGTGCTCTGTCGCGGGTGCCGCCGAGATCGTGGGCTCGAAGTGGACCGTTCTCATCGTCCACGACCTCTCGGAAGGCCCGCGGCGGTTTACGCAGCTCGAGCGATCATGCGCCGGGATCAGCCCGCGGACGCTCGCGGAGCGACTGCGCTGGCTCGAGTCCGAGGAGATGATCGTCCGCCGGAGCTATCCGGAGTCCCCGCCCCGCGTCGAGTACGAGCTGACGGCGAAGGGCGAGGCGCTGCTCCCGATCGTCCACGAGATGCGCCGCTTCGGCCACGACTGGATGGGCTGCGGAGTTCATCAGACCTGACCTTTGCGCAAGATCGGAATCCACTCCGCGGATTCCGATCGCGCGAACATCCCTAAAGACGGCCGCTTCGCGGCCTTGGCGCTCCGCTTTCCATCACGCGTCCCCGCGCAGGAGTGCTTCAGCTTGCCTAACGGGCGGCCACAGGGACCACACCCATCGCGCTTAGCCGTCCAGCCGCTCCTCCAACCGAACCGTTGCCGTGTCTCCAGCCTCTTTGCCGATCGCCCGGCGGATGTCCGCCTTGATAGGCAGCTTGTGCGTGCCGTCCCCCATGGCCATGAACGAGCTTCGGAAGGGATGCCCGTCGATCGAGCCGCGTACCTTCACGAGTCCGCGACTGCCGAAGAACTCGACTGACGCAGGCCACACGACATACGTCCAGCCACCTTTGGCAGGACTCTTCTGCAAGACCGCCGTGAACCTCTCATCGATACGCGTGGTCATATCAGTAGGCCCTCCTCTTCGGAGATTTCCTAGCTCAGACTCTGAGGACGGGCGAAACTCATCGGTCGTACCGCTTGAACCCGTCGCGGGATGCGTCGCCAGTGGTCAGTCAGCGAGGCCCTTCGCGCGCAGCTCCTCGAGCGCTCGCTCCGACTTGTCGAGCTCCGGGAGCCCCATGCCCTCGAGGACGCGTGGCGTCTTGGAGAACTGGACGTCGCGGTAGTCGACGACCTGCCAGCGATTCCCCGACGGATCGAGGAAGTCGTGGCCGCCGACCATCTGCGCCCCCGCCTCGCGCGCCCGCCGTACCGTCTCCTCACGATCGTCGACGACGAGCCCGACGTGGCCGCCGGAGGCAGGTCCAGGGGTCTGACCCTTCTTGACCGTTTCCAGGGCGATGAACTGGTCGCCCATGTCCACGAACGCCATATTCCCGGCGCGCCCGCGGAGCGGAACGTCGTCGAAGATGCGCTCGAGAAACTCGAGCATCTCGTCGATGTCGCGCACCTCGACCGCCAGGTGGTTGATACCGACGATCCTGGCCATGGGCGCAGCGTAGCCAGCGCCGGAGATCAGACTCCGGGGTCAGACCCCGGGACATGGTCGAACACGGCCGGACAGCCGAGCTGCTAGGCCGGCTCGGCCCAGACGCCGACGAGCTCGACGATCGTCGCGGCTGCGGCGGCCATGTCCTGCACGCTTGCCCACTCCCGCACGGAGTGGTACTCCTGGCCGCCCGTGAAGAGGTTCGGCGTCGGGAGCCCGCGGGCGGAGAGCACGGCGCCGTCGGTCCCGCCCCGGGTGATCGCGATCCTCGGGTCGACACCCGCGCGACGAATGGCCTCGAGCGCGGCCTCGACCACGCGCGGGTTCTCTTCGATGTACGGGCGCATGTTCCGATACGAGTCGCGCACCTCGACCTCGACGTGCGCACGCGGCTCCCGGCGTGTGACGTCCTCGGCTCGTCCGCGCAGGAGCTCGACGTGCTCCTCGAGCAGCGCATCGTCGTGGTCGCGGGCGATGAAATCGACGACCGCCTCCTCCGAGTTGCCCGCGATCCGGTGCGGGTGGACATACCCCTCGCGACCCTCGGTCGTCTCCGGCGAGAGCCTGCCGGCTGGCATGGACATGACGAGCTCGGAGGCCAGCTTCACGGCGTTCACGAGCTTCCCCTTCGCGGTGCCGGGATGGACGGAGAGACCGCGGATCGTGACTCGGACCGATTTCGCCGAGAAGGTCTCGACCTCGAGCTCCCCGAGATCCGAGCCGTCGAGCGTGTACGCGGCGTCGGCGCCGAAGGCGTCGAGATCGAAGTCCTCCGCACCGCGGCCGACCTCTTCGTCGACGGTGAACGCGACGCGTACGCGGGCGCGCGGTCGCTCGGGACGACGAGCGAGATAGGCGACCGCGGCCATGATCTCCGCGATCCCTGCCTTGTCGTCCGCTCCGAGCAGCGTCGTCCCGTCGCTCGTCACGATGTCGTGGCCGCGCCGTGCGGCGAGCGCCGGAAGCTGCTCGGGATCGAGCACCTGGCGCGCGTCCCCGGGCAGCTCGATCGGATCGCCGCCCCAGGCGCGGTGAACGATGGGCGAGACGCCGCTTCCGGTGACGTCAGGCGTCGTGTCGACGTGTGCGATGAGGCCCACCGACGGGGGCCTCGACGGTTCCCGGCAGGGTCGCGAAGACCGTCGCGCTCTCGGTCAGCTCGGCGTCGTCCAGCCCGAGCTCGCGAAGCTCGGAGACGAGTAGGCGGGAGAGCTCGAGCTGCTTCTCGGTACTTGGCCTCTTCGCGGTGCGATAAGCGGCCTGCGTGTCGATCCTGACATAGCGCAGGAAGCGTTCGAGGACGTCGTCCGCGAGCTCACGCGCGAGCTCGCTCGCGAACGGCGCGCTAGCCAAGCTGCCCGAGCCGACGGTAGGTCTCGCAGACCGCCTCGACCCCTCGGGCCAGGTACTCGGCCGGGAACTTCTCGTTCGGCGAGTGCGCGCCCGCGTCGTTCGTCGCGATGCCCGTCGAGATGGTCGGGATGCCACGCGCGGCGAGGCTCGCGACGACCGGCACGGATCCACCGACGCGAACGAGAAGCGAGGGCCTGCCGAAGACCTGCTCGAACGCCGCGCGCGCGAGCCCGAGAGCCGGAGCGTCGGGCGAGACGAGCCCCGGCTCGGCCGCCGACTGGAGCTTCACGTCGACATCGGAGCCCTCCGGCGCAGCATCCCGCAGCAGCCGCTCGAACGCAGCGCTCACGTCGGCGACGTTCTGGCCCGGTGCGATCCTGATCGACACGTTGGCCCTCGCCTCGACCGGCAGAACCGTTTTCACGAGGTCCGGCGAGCCGCCGGCGATTCCATGGACGTCAACGGACGGCTCCGCCCAGGTGCGCACGTAGTAGTCGTCGAACGCGCCGGCGTCGGAGGGTCGCGCGCCGACGCCCGCCAGGAGGCTGGCTCCTTCGGCGAGCGCGCGCCAGCCCTCGATCTCCTCCGGCGTCGGCGGGAGTGATCCCGACCCGCAGCGGCTCGGGAACTCGCCCGTTCTCGGCGACGACGGCGGAGAGCGCCTGCATGAGGGCGTGCAGCGCATTCAAGGCCACGCCACCGAAGAGTCCCGAGTGCAGATCGCGGTCGCCTGTACGAACGGTGACGTGGAAGTAGCAGAGCCCGCGCAGCGCGGTGTTGAAGGTCAGGCACCCCCGGCTCCTCCGTGTTGCCGTCGAACACGATCGCCGCGTCCGCCCGGCCCTCGTCGGCCGCGACCCACTCGACGATCGACTGCCCGCCGACCTCCTCCTCCGAGTCGAGCGCGAAGCGCACGTTCACCGGGAGCTCGCCCGCTGCAGCGAGCTCGCGCGCGGCTTCGACGAGCATGAGCAGCTGAGCCTTGTCGTCCGCGACCCCTCGTGCGTAGAGCCAGCCGTCGCGCTCCGTCAGCTCGAACGGCGGAGACTCCCAGAGCTCGAGTGGGTCCGGGGGCTGCACGTCGAAGTGCGCGTAGGTGAGGACGGTCGGCGCCGAGTCGGCGTCCTTCGATGCGCGCACCTCGCCGATCACGAGCGGCCGGCCGCCGTTCCACGGCACCACATCCGCCTCGCCGCCTGCGGCTCTGATGCGCTCGGCGACCCAGTCCGCGGCCGCCTCGACGTCCCCGGCGTGGGCCGGGTCGGCGCTCACTGACGGGATGGCGATCAGCTCGGCGAGCTGGTCGCGAAGTTCCTCATACGTCGCGCTCACGGGCGGGCAGTCTAGATGCTCGTACCCGTCGAGCCCCGCCGAGACCGAATGGCCCTCCGGATCTCAGGCGACGTCGCGGACGCGCTGCGCGTCTGCAAGCGCACGGAGCTTCTTGAGCCCCTGGTGCTCGATCTGGCGGATGCGCTCGCGGGTCACGTTGAACGCCCGACCGACCTCGTCGAGCGTCCGCGGCTGCTGACCGTCGAGCCCGTACCGAAGCTCGAGCACGCGGCGTTCGCGCTCGGACAGCGCGCCGAGGATCGTCTTCAGCGCCTCGCGCTGGAGCGCGGTCTCCGCGAGCTCGTCCGGGAGCGGCGCCGAATCGTCGGCGAGGAAGTGGCCGAACTCCGACTCGTCGTCGTCGCCCACCGGCTTCTCGAGCGATACCGGGGTCTGCGCGCTTCGCCTGATGTGCTCGACCTCGTCGCTCGACATCTCGAGCTCGCGGGAGATCTCCTCGATCGTCGGCTCGCGGCCGCGTTCGGCACGAAGCTTGCGCTCGGCTCGCAGAATGCGGTTGAGCTTCTCGACGACGTGAACGGGCATACGGATCGTCCGGCCCTTGTCGGCGATCGCGCGCGCCACCGCCTGGCGGATCCACCAGGTCGCGTAGGTCGAGAACTTGAAGCCCTTCCGGTAGTCGAACTTCTCGGCCGCTCGGACCAGCCCGATGGTGCCCTCCTGGATCAGATCGAGGAACGGAAGACCCTGGTTGCGGTACCGCTTCGCGATCGACACGACGAGACGGAGATTCGCCTCCACCATCGCCTGCTTCGCGCCGTGGTCGCCGCGCTCGATCCGCTTCGCGAGCTCGACTTCCTGGGCGGCGGTGAGCAGAGGGACCTTTCCGATGTCCTTCAGGAAGAGCTGGAGCGCGTCGGTGGTGATCTCCGCCGCAGCGGCCTCGGGCTCGCTCTCGGCCTCCTCGACGTGGACGACCTCGATCTGCGCTTCGTCGAGCGCGGCGTAGAACTCGTCGAGCTGACCGGCGTCGAGTCCGAGCTCGTCGAGAGCGAGAGCCACCTCGTCCGCATCGAGACGACCGCTCTGCTGTCCACTCTCGAGCAGACGCTTGTGCTTCGTCGGTCGCGAGCACCTCCTCGATCGGCGCTCGACGGGTCTTGCTCTCCGGTTCGGCTGTAGCCAACCGCCCCCCTTGGTCGCTCGGCCGTCACACCGTAGTCACGCGAGCGGCCCGCGTCAAAGCACGCATCCTCGTCGCCCTCGTCAACCCCCCGAGGGCTGCGCGTTGCGCACGGTCTTCAGATACCGGGCGGCCTCACGGGCGAGGGGCGACCGCGGTCGGATTCGCGAGGCAAGCCGGAACTGCCGCTCGGCCCCGTCGATCCGCCCGGTCCACAGCAGGAGCACGCCCAGGTGGAAGCGGACGGTGGGCTCGCCCGGAAAGCTCCGGGTGAGCGGGCCGAGCCGCCCGAACGCGACCTCCGGCTGCCGCTTGTCGAAACGCCCTACGGCCGCAGCGACCCTCGCCTCCACATCCTGTGGGCGGAGACGAGCTGCCTTCTCGAAGACAGCCGCCGCCGAAGCCGGCATTCCGACTCGCTGGAGTCCTATGCCGTACAGGAGGAGCTCGCGCACTCCGCCGCGATCGGCGCGGCGTCGGAGTGCGGCAAGCTGATCCCGCGCCGGCAGCTCCGTGACCTCGACGGGAGCCGAGAACGACGGGACAAAGGCCGGCAACCCACGCGGGAGCTTGGGGAAGAGGAGGTTGCCGGCGAGGACGGCGTACGGCGTGTCGGGCTCCTCCTCGAGCAGAGATCTGCCACGCGGCCAGCGGATCGCCCTGGCGTGCCCAGAGCCGCGCCAGCCCGAGGTGAAGCTGCACGACGCCGGTCGTCGGGTAGAGCTTGCCGAGCTGCTCGAGGCGGTCGAGGGTCGCGTCCGGCCAGGACGCAAAGGCGACGCCGACCTTGGCCTCGAGCGAGTCGTGACGCGCAAAGAGAGCTCCCGCCGCGTGGGTCTTCCCGCGCTCGTAGAGGCTGCGGGCCCGGGCAAGATCGCGCGCCTCCAGGTCGTCGCGGAAGCCGAGCGCAAACGCGAGCGGTGGCCTTCCCGGGCGCGGCTCGACCTCGGCCTCGGGCATCGGCCCCGCGCCGTCTCGTGCGGAGACGACTGCGGCGCCGACGATCCCGACGGCAACGAGGGCGGCGAAGGCGACGAGCGCGACGACACGACTGCGGGCGCTCACGCCGCCGACGATAGCCGCGACAACGCACCATCTGGGGTAGCTGGCGCCAGGCGTCGCGGTCCGGCGAGACGTCGTCGCTATAGTTCGGAAAGTAATGGCCGGGTACCGAGAGCTGCTCGCGCGGGTCAAGGAGGAGATCGACGAGATCTCGACCGTCCGGGCGAACGAGCTCCTCGACACTCCCGATGCCCCGCTCTTCGTCGACGTGCGCGAGCCCGACGAATGGGAGGAAGGCCACATCCCCGGAGCTCTCTACACCGGGCGCGGCCGCCTCGAGCAGCGGATCGAGGGCCTCGTGCCGGACAAGAGCCGTCCTCTCGTCGTCTACTGCTCCGCCGGCTCGCGATCGGCATTCGCCGCCAAGGCCCTCGCCGAGCTGGGCTACGAGGACGTCGTCAACCTCGCCGGGGGCTTCTCCGACTGGAAGCGCAACGGCTTCGACGTGACGATCCCACGAGTCCTCACTCCCGAGCAACGCGCGCGCTACAGCCGCCACCTGCTCATCCCCGAAGTCGGCGAGGACGGCCAGCAGCGGCTGCTCGATGCACGCATTCTCCTCGTCGGTGCGGGCGGCCTCGGCTCACCGGCGTCGCTGTACCTCGCGGCCGCCGGGGTCGGAACGCTCGGCATCGTCGACGCCGACGTCGTCGACGAGTCGAACCTCCAGCGTCAGATCGTCCACTCGACCGATCGGCTCGGAGAGCCGAAGGTGCTCTCCGCGAAGCGCACGCTCGAGGCGCTGAACCCCGACGTTCGCGTCGTCCCGTTCGAGGAGCGGCTCACCTCCGAGAACGTCGAGCGAATTCTCGCCGACGGCTGGGATGTGATCGTCGACGGCGCGGACAACTTCCCGACGCGCTACCTGGTGAACGACGCCTCCGTCTGGCACGGGATCCCGGTCGTGCACGGCTCGATCTTTCGCTTCGAGGGCCAGGTCACGGTCTTCGCGCCCGGGGAAGGCCCGTGCTACCGGTGCCTCTTCCCCCAGCCGCCGCCGGCCGAGCTCGCGCCGAGCTGCGCGGAAGGCGGCGTGCTCGGCGTCCTTCCCGGAATCATCGGCTCGATCCAGGCGAACGAGGCGCTGAAGCTCGTGCTCGGGCGAGGCGACTCGCTCGCAGGACGGCTCCTTCTCTTCGACGCGCTCGGGACGACCCTCGACGAGGTCAACGTGCGGCGGGATCCCTACTGCCCGGTCTGCGGCGACAACCCCGAGATCACGGAGTACATCGACTACGTCGAGTTCTGCAACGCACCCGTGGGGCTCGACTGATGGCAGCCGTTCGCATTCCCCCGACGCTCCGAGCCGAGGTCGGCGGGCTTCGCGAGCTCGAAGTCGGGGGCGACACCGTCGGCGCGGTGATCGAGGACCTCGTCGAGCGGTATCCCGCGCTCGCGGACCAGCTCTACGCCGGCGGCGAGCTCGCGTCGTTCGTGAACGTGTACCTCGGCGGCGAGGACATCCGCACGCTCGACGGTCTCGAGACCCCGGTCTACGAGAGTGAGACCGTCATCCTCCTGCCGGCGATGGCCGGCGGTGCCTCAGTAGACGACCAGCCCGTCCCTGTGGACCACCTCCACCCCACGCGCGCGGCTGGCGATCTCATCCTGGACGGCCGCGGCGATTCCCTTGCCGAACACCGAACCGCTGGGCTCGACGAGCTCGACCGCGTCTCCGGCCTCGAAGCTGCCCTCGCAGCGAACGACGCCGACAGCCAGCAGACTTCTTCTGTCCTCCGCAACCGCCCGCCAGGCGCCTTCGTCGACGTGGAGCCTCGCGGCGGCAGGCTTGCCGAACCGAAGCCATAGCTTGTATGCGGGAAGCGCCTGCGGCGCTGCCTGAAAGCGTGTGCCGCGCACGTCGCCGTCGACAAGCGGCCCGAGTACCGAGCTGCCCGTCCCAGCCGCGATCACGGTCGGGATTCCGGCGACAGCAGCCATCTCTGCCGCGAGGACCTTGCTCTGCATCCCACCGCGCCCGAGTGCCGACGACCCACCCAGCACCGCGTCGCGGACCCGCCCGCCCTCGCCGACGAGCTCGGCGCCAGGAGTTCCAGGTGCGTGCGTGTAGACGCCCTCCACCTCGGTCAGGAGTATCAGCATCCGCGCGCGAACCAGGACGGCGACCTGTGCGGCCAACGCGTCGTTGTCGCCGAAAGTGATCTCGTCGGTCGCAGTCGCATCGTTCTCGTTGACGATCGGCACAGCACCGAGGGCAAAGAGGGCGCGAAGGGTGTTCCCTGCGTTCACGTAGGCGGCCCGGTCCGCCACGTCACCCGCGGTGAGCAGGATCTGCGCAGCCGCGAGATCCTCGGCCGCGAGCGCCTCTTCCCAGGCCCGCTGCTGTCGCGCCTGCCGAGGGCGGAGGCAGCCTGGAGCTTTGGCAAGCTCCGTGGCCTCCGATCGAGTCCCAACCGCGAGAGACCGAGCGCGATCGCGCCGGACGAGACGACGCACACGGGGGAGCCGCCGCGCACGACCGTGGCGATCTCACGAGCGCGGGACTGGAGCACGGACCGCCGCACGCGCCCGCGCGGGCCGACGATCAGGCTCGAGCCGAGCTTGACGACGACCGGGGCGCTCACCGGCGCTGCGTGCCGTCACCGATGACCCGATACTGGCGCAGCCAGAGGTCCCGGTAGGTGACCGGACCCCGCGGGCCCGGGATCCAATCCACGTTGATGCCCGTCTCGGGTGCCCCGGTCAGCTCGAATCCGTCGGCGAAGCGGGTCGGCGCATGCCAGAACGCAGCCGTGCCGCGGTAGCCGTCGAGGAAGCGCTCAGCCGCGAGGGAATCCTCGGTGACGATTCCCGCCGCAAGCCCCGAGGTCTCCTCGTTGGCGATTCGGAGCGCCTCCTCGAGCCCCTCCACGAGCACGACCGTCACCGTCGCCACCCGCTCGGGGTCATTGGCCCACTCATGGCCGATCGGCTTGTCCAGCGGGAGCGCCCCCTCCACCGTCCCGCGTACCTCGAGGCCCTTCGCGCGAAATCGGTCGAGTAGCTCGGGGACGAACGCCGCGGCGTCACGGTCGACCAGTGCGAGATTGAGTCGGTTGCAAACGCCGAGCCGGTCGAGACTTGCATCGACCAGAGCGAAGATCTGCGTCGCCGAAGCGGCACCGTCGATGTAGAGCACACCGCCTCCCTCGGCGTGTGCCAGCGTCCGGACGCCGTTCTCCGCGGCGAGGCGGGCGAGCGAAGCCGTCGTCTCGCCCGCTTCCCCGCAGGATCACCAACGGAATCTGTCTCGGCAGCGAGACGAGGATTCGAGCACCCTCGCGGTCGTCGGAACGAACGAGGCCGACCGCACCTGCCGGTAGCCCCGAAGCCTCGAGCGCGGGGCGCAGGATCTCGTCCACGAGCACGGTCACCGTGCGGAGCGCAGCCCCGCCCGTTCGCAGGACCGTGGTGTTGAGGCTCTTCAGAAGTTGGCCGGCAACGTCGAGCGCCACGTTCGGTCGCGCCTCGAAGTTCGCGCCCACGGTTCCGATCGGGATCCTCCGCTCGCTGACGCTGAGGCCGCTCGCGAGCGTCCACGAGCCGGCCTCGCGCTCAAGCGGCTCGACCTCTGCCATTGCGTCGACCTGCCCGGCGAGGTCGTTCACCCTTCCGGCGTCGAGCCGCAACCGATCGAGCGTCCCCTCGTCAAGTCGCCCCGTGGCGGCCTCGATGTCCGCGGCGTTCGCCGCGAGAATTGCCGCGCGGCGCTCACGCGCGAGGGCGGCTGCCCGACGCAGCGTCTCGGCGACCGCGTCGTCCCGTAGGAACGGAGTGGCTCGGTTCGCCTCGGCGGCCTCTTTCCTGACCCGGTCGAGGAGCGTCATCTCCCTCTCATACTGGCATCCCTCGGCGGCTCCGTCGCGCCCGCAGTTGGCCCGCATGCTCGCGCTACGCTCGTACGAGTCATGGCAGTCTCCCGGTCCGTCCTCGACCTGATCGGCTCCACGCCGCTCGTCGAGCTCGAGCGGCTTTCGCCGAAGCCGTCCGTCCGCCTCTTCGCGAAGCTCGAGGGCCAGAACCCGACCGGCTCGATCAAGGACCGTGTGGCGAAGGCGATGATCGACGCCGCGGAGGCGACCGGTGAGCTCGAGCCGGGCCGTCGCCTGCTCGAGCCGACGAGCGGCAACACCGGGATCTCCCTCGCGCTCGTCGCCAGGCTCCGCGGCTACCCGCTGACCTGCGTCATGCCGGCCAACGTGACCGAGGAGCGGCGGCGCCTCCTTCGTCTCTACGGGGCGGACATCGTCGACTCGCCGCCCGAGGAAGGCTCGAACGGTGCGGTTCGGCTCGCGCTCGAGCTCGCCGAGCGCGACCCGCGTCTCTACATGCCGTTCCAGTACGCGAACGCCGCGAACCCGCGAGCACATTACGAGGGGACGGGCGCCGAGATCGCGTCCTCGCTCGACCGCCTCGACGTGTTCGTCGCGGGGCTCGGGACGGGTGGAACGCTGATGGGGGCCGGCGAGCGGCTCCGCGAGACCTTCCCGGAGATCGCGATCGCCGCAGCCGAGCCCCTGCCGGGCGACGAGGTCATGGGCCTGCGGTCGCTGACCGACGGCTACGTGCCCCCGATCCTCGACGTGTCCAAGCTCGACCGGAAGCTCCTCGTCTCGAACGAGGAGGCAATCGCGGGGCTCCGGCTCCTGCTGGAAAGAGAGGGCATCTTCGGCGGCGTGTCGTCCGGCGCCGTGATTCACGTGGCCTTGCGCCTCGCCGACGAGCTCGACGAGGGCGTCATCGCGTGCGTGCTCGCGGACGGCGGCTGGAAATACCTGTCCGCGGACTTCTGGGAGGCGGACGACGTCGAGTCGTCCATGGAGCGGTCCGTCTGGTGGTAGTTCCGGGCGCGGTTCGCGAGGCACTCGAGGAGCACGCGCGCGCCGAAGCGCCCAACGAAGCGTGCGGGCTCGTCGTCCTGCGCGCGGGAGTCGCGGAGCGCTACGTCCCGGGACGCAACGCCGCCGCTTCTCCCTACCGCTTCGAGCTGGAGGTCGACCCGGAGACCTGGTTTCTCGAGGACGAGGGATACGAGCTTGCCGTGTTCCACTCGCATCTCTCCGCTCCGCCTCGCCCGTCCCGGACCGACGTCGAGAACATCGGGCTCTGGAGCGGGCGGCCGTACTTGATCCTCACGGTCCGCACGCGCGAGCTCGCGGCCTGGCGCATCGAGGACGGCAGCATCGAGCCGCTCGCGCTGGCGGAACGCGAGCGCTATCAGAGTGACACGGTCTCGCCGGACTCGGCAGCACGATAGAGCGCGTCGATCGCCCTCGCCTGCCCGAGCGCGTCCTCGCGGCCGAGCAGGGGCGGGGAGATCCCCGCGACGGCGTCCGCAAAGTTCTCGAGCTCGCACACGAACGAGTCCGCCTCCGGGACGTCGATCGTGGTCACCTCGTCGCCTCGCGTCACCAGGACCGCGCCTCCCCAGTCTGGGCGCCATGGCGCTTCGACGCGAAGCCTCCCGTCTTCGCCCACCACCTCGAGCTCCTGCGTACGAGCGCTCTCGAAGGAGCAGTGCAGCAGGCCCACCACTCCGTCGGCGAACCGAAGCGCCCCGCGAAAGGACATGTCGATGCCCGTCGGCCCGAGGAGCTGCTCGCCGGTCGCCTCCCGGGGCTCACCGGCGATCAGCCGCAGTCCCGAGACGCAGTAGCACCCGACGTCCATCAGCGAGCCGCCGTCGAGCTCCGGCTTCGCCCGAATGTCCTCCGGGTTGTCGAGGCTGAAGCTGAAGTCGGCCTTGAGGAGGCGCGGCCGGCCGATGGTTCCGCTCGCAACGAGGTCGGCGACGATCCCCGTCTGCGGATGGTGGCGGTACATGAACGCCTCCATCAGGACGAGCCCTCGGCGGTCTGCCTCCCCGAACGCCTCAGTCCACGTCGGCCGGGCGACGCGTGTACGGCTTCTCGACGAGCACGTGCTTGCCGGCCTCCAGGGCATGCATGGTCCACTCGTGATGGAGACGGTTCGGGAGCGGGACGTAGACGGCGTCGACGTCCGTGTCCTCGAGTAGCGCTTCGTAGGACCCGTGCGCGCGGGGGATTCCGTGCTCGGCCGCGTACGCCTGGGCGCGCGCCAGATCGCGACTGGCCACCGCGACGACCGTCGCGCGTCCGCCTGCGGCGGCGGCGGCGAGGATGGAGCGGTTGATACGGGCCGTCGAGAGCAGGCCGAGCCGAAGCGGGTCTGCCCCATGCGTGCAAGTGGAGCGTGAAGCGTGGGTGGAGGACGAGCCAGCGCTGGATCGAGGGCGTCTTGTGGGTCGAGGAGTTGTCGAGCACGACGTGCACGGCGAGGTGTGCCGGCACGGAGCTGTCGATCAGGTTGAGGAAGCGACGGAACTCCTCGGCGCGATGCCGTGGCGTCATTTCCGCGATCACCTGCCCGGAGGCAACGTCGAGCGCGGCGTACAGGTTGGTGATGCCGTTGCGGACGTAGTCGTGGGTCTGGCGCGCGGGTACACCGGGCAGCAGCGGCAGCACCGGCGCCGAGCGATCGAGCGCTTGGATCTGCGACTTCTCATCGACGCAGAGCACGACCGCTGCCTCGGGCGGGTTGAGGTAGAGGCCGACGACGTCGCGCACCTTGTCGATGAACTGCGGATCCGGGGAGAGCTTGAAGGCCTCGGTCTGATGTGGCTTCAGCCCAAAGGCACGCCAGATGCGGCTGATCGCGCTCTGACTCATCCCCGTCGCGGCCGCGAGCGAGCGGGTCGACCAGTGGGTAGCGTTCGCCGGCTGCTCCTCGAGCGTCTTCACGATCACCCGCTCGACGTCTGCATCCGAGATCGAGCGCGGCTTGCCCGGCCGCGGCTCGTCGTGTAGCCCATCGATGCCGCGGCGCGCAAAGCGGCCCCGCCATTTCCCGACCGTCGAGCCGGCTACAGCCCAGCTCGGCCGCGATCTCCGTGCTCGACCGTCCCTCAGCCGCCGCCAGCACGATCCGACAGCGAAACGCCAGCGCCTGTGAGCTCTTCGGTCGCCGAGCCCAGCGCTCGAGTACCTTCCGCTCCTCATCGTCGAGCACGACCTCTGCACGCTGCGCCATGATCGCCCCTATCGTCGCCGTTGATGACGACGACTTCGCGGCCGATCCGCGAGTTCCTGCGAACTAAGGACTCAGGTCACTAGCCGCGGATCGCGGCTTCGCTCTCGGGATCGAAGAAGTGGAGCCTCCTCGTGTCGACGCTGACGTCGACCCGATCCCCCAGGCGGATTGCCGAGCGAGGCTCGAACGTCCCGCAGAACGGAGTCCCCTCGCGCGTGATCAGCGCGACCTCTTCGAGGCCACCTCCGGTCGCCTCCACGATCCCTTTCGATGTGGCCGGCTCCGCATCGACGGTGAAGAACCCGAGCAGGTTCGAGCCGAGCGCCTCGACGCGATCGATCGTCGCCTGCGATCTTCACGCTTCCCACGAGGGTTCCGTCCTCGCGCGGTCCCTCGAGATCCTCCGGCCGGATGCCGGCGATGACCTCGCGTCCGGCCCATTCCTCGAGCTTTCGCTCTCGCGCGACCTCGTCGGGAACGGGAATCGCGAGGCTTCCGAGCCGCACCGCGAACCTCCCGCTATCCGCCTCGATCGTCGCGCGTGCGAGGTTCATCGGCGGCGAACCCATGAAGCCGGCGACGAACAGGTTCACCGGCCGGTCGTAGACGTTCGTCGGCGTGTCGATCTGCTGGAGCTCTCCGGAGCGCAGAACCGCCACCCGGTCGCCCATCGTCATCGCCTCGACCTGATCGTGCGTCACGTACACGGTGGTGACGCCGAGCCGCTTCTGAAGCGCCTCGATCTCCCCTCGCATGTGCACGCGGAGCTGCGCGTCGAGGTTCGAGAGAGGCTCGTCCATGAGGAACGCCTTCGGCTCCCGGATGATCGCGCGGCCCATGGCGACGCGTTGACGCTGTCCGCCGGAAAGCTGCTTCGGCCTGCGGTCGAGCAGCGCCTCGAGCGAGAGCAGGCGGGCGGTCTCCTCGACTCGCTTCTTGATCTCCGCCTTGGGCCGCTTCGCGAGCTTGAGGCTGAACGCGATGTTCTGGGCGACCGTCATGTGCGGGTAGAGCGCGTAGTTCTGGAAGACCATCGCGATGTCGCGGTCCTTCTCCGGGACGTCGTTGACGCGGCGACCGCCGATGAAGAGATCGCCGGAGCTGATGTCCTCGAGCCCCGCGACCATCCGGAGGGCCGTCGTCTTCCCGCAGCCGGACGGCCCGACGAGCACGAGCAGCTCCGCTTCTGCGATCTCGAAAGAGAGGTCCTTCACGGCCTCGAAGCCGTTGGGGAAGCGTTTGTTCAGGTGATCCAGGACGATCTCGGCCATGGGCGGCTACCCCTTCAGTGATCCCGCCATGAGGCCGCGGATGAAGTAGCGGCCGAGCAGGATGTAGACGACGAGAGTGGGGAGCGACGCGAGCAGCGCCGCCGACATCTGGAGGTTGTACGGCGTCACCAAAGAGCCGGTCGTGTTGTTCAGCGCGACGGTGACCGGCCACTTCGACGGGTCTGTGATGAGGAAGACCGCGAAGAGGAAGTCGTTCCAGATCGACGTGAACTGCCAGATCGCGGTGACGACGAACGCCGGCGCCGAGAGCGGCAGGACGACCGACCAGTACGTGCGCAGCATCCCGGCCCGGTCCATGCGCGCGGCCTCGATCAGCTCCTCGGGGATCGTCGCGTAGTAGCTCCGGAAGATGAGCGTCGTGATCGGGATCCCGTAGACGATGTGCGCGAACGCGAGCCGCGGGATGCCGGTCGGGAAGTCGACGTCCGCGAAGAGCTGGGCGAGCGGGATCATCACCGCCTGGTACGGGATGAACATCCCGAAGAGCAGGAACAGGAAGACGACGTCCGAGCCCGGGAAGCGCCATCTCGAGAGCACGAAGCCGTTCAGCGAGCCGAGGACGGTGGAGATCAGCGTCGCCGGGATCACGAGGTAGAGGCTGTTCTTCAGGTTGGGCAGGAGCTGGTCCCACGCCTGGCGCCAGGCGTCGAACGTCCAGACGTCGGGGAGAGCCCATGCGTTCGAGGGGTCGGCCTCGGCGGTGCCCTTGAAGCTCGCGACGAGGACGATGTAGAGGGGCGTGAGCACGGCCATCGCGAAGAAGACGAGCGCGAGGTACTTGAAGCCGAGGGCCGATACCCGGCCGACCGGCTTCCTCGTCACCGTCGGCCTGACCGGGACCGAGGCGGGAGGGGCGGCGGTCGTGCTCATAGGCCGCCCTCTGGCCTATGAGCGGGGAGGGGGGTGGGGAACCGGGAGGTTCCCCACGCTCTCCGGAAGAAGGGGGCTCGTCGGGGAAACATGGTTTCCCCCACGAGAGCGAGCTGTAAGCGAGCGGCGCTCATGACTGCCGCTCCGTGCGGATGGTGTAGACCATGTACGGGATCACGAGCACCGAGACGCCGACGAGCAGGAGCGTGGCGATCGCCGCGCCCTTCGCGTAGTCGCGCGCGTCGTAGATGAGGATCCACATGTAGACGGCCGGCGTCTGCGTGATGAACTGCTTGCCGCCGATGGCCACGATCAGGTCGAAGACCTTGATCGAGATGTGCCCGAGGATGATGAGCGCGGACAGCGTGACCGGGGTGAGGTGCGGGAACACGACGTGCCGGTACACGCGCCACTCGGAAGCCCCGTCCATGCGCGCCGCCTCGCGCAGCTCGTCGGGAACGCCCCGAAAGCCCGCGAGATAAAGCGCCATGATGTATCCCGTCAGCGCCCAGATCGCGGGCATCGCGAGTGCGGACGCCCCCCAGGTCGGGTTCAGGTACCACTCGTTCCCGAGGAACCCGAGGCCCATCTTCTCGAACAGCAGGTTGAGCCCGGTGCCGCGGTCGCCGGGTGCGGGGTTCATGAGCCAGCGCCACACGACGCCGGCGGCGATGAACGACACCGCCATCGGGAAGAGGTAGATCGCGCGGAAGAAGCCTTCGCCCTTCACTCCCTTGTCGAGGAGCAGCGCGAGGACGGCGCCGAGGAGCAGCGTGCCCACCATGAACGCGCCGGTGAAGAGCAGGACGTGCTTCACGGCCTCCGTCCACGCCGCGTCGGTGCCCGGAGGGAACAGCTCCGAGTATGCGGCCGTGTCGAAGCCCGACGTCTCCTGCGCCTGGCGCCAGTCGGAGAACGACACCTTCACGTTCCAGCCGATGAGCCCGTAGACGAAGACGGCGATCAGGAAGATCGAAGGGGCGAGGAGGAGCAGCCCGGGCCCCCATCTCCGCGCACCCTTCATGGCGTCGAAGCGCCCACGACCGCGTCCGGCGTCAGCGCTGCCACCTCGGGGTTCCCAGCGGTCGCGACCGCATCCTGCTCAAGCCTATGCGGTCGCGACCACTGGTTTCGAGTGCTACCGGTACTTCTTCGCCGCCGCAGCGAGGCCCGACTGGAACCTCGTCGTGTTCTTGCTCTGGAGGAACTGCCCCAGAGCCGTGTCGATGGCGGTATTCCATGCATTCGAAGCAACGACGCCATGGGTCAACGAACCGGCGAGCTTGTTCGTCTTCCAGTCCCGAAGCGCTGACTTCAGGTACGCGTTGTAGAGCTTGGGGTTCGCGTCCTGCCTGGCCGGGATCGAGCCCTTGACCGGGTTGAACGCGTCCTGTGCCCTCTTCGAGCCGAGCAGCGTGAGCCACTTGATCGAAGCAGCACGGTTCGGAGCGCCCTTCGGCAGCGTGAAGCTGTCGGAGAGCCACTGGTAGACCCCGGCGGTGCCCGGAACAGGGGCCCAGCCGTAGCCCACGTTCGGCTTCTGCTTCAGCTCCGTGAAGTAGCCGTTGGCCCAGTCACCCATGATGTTGAAGGCGGCCTTGCCGTCCACGACGAGCTTCGACGCGTCCTGCCACGTCAGAGACGCTGCGTCGGAGTTCGTGAACGTGAGCAACTGCTGGTACCGGCTCACGGCCGTCTTTACGCCGGCGCTCGTCCAGCTACCCGTTCCCTTCCAGAGGGCGGCGTACTTCGCCGGCCCGAGCGTCGCGAGGAGAACGGTTTCGAACAGGTGCTTGTTCGTCCACTGCTCCGCGACCGCGAGCGGGATGACACCCGCGTCCTTGGCCTTCTGCAGCGCGGCGACGAACTGCGGCCACGTCTTCAGCTGACCCTTGTTGATGCCGGCGTCCCTGAGGACCTTCGGGTTGTACCAGAGCACGTTCGCGCGATGGATGTTCACCGGCACCGAGTACAGCTTGCCCCGGTATCTGATCTGGCTGACCAGCGACTTGGGGAAGAACTTGCCGAAGCCCGCCGACTTGTACAGCGAGTCGATGGACTCGAGATCCCCTGCCTTGATGTAGTCCTGCAGCTCGGCTCCGGCGTGACCCTGGAACGAGTCCGGCGGGTCGTTGGCGGAAAGTCGCTGCGCGAGGACGGCCTTCGCGTTCGTGCCGGCTCCGCCGGCCACGGCCGCGTTGACGAACTTGATCGATGGGTTCTCCTTCTTCCAGATCCCGATGACCTTCGTCAGACCGGCGGCCTCGCCACCGCCTGTCCACCACGAGAACACTTCGAGCTCGCCGGACTGCGCCGCCGTGCTCTGGCCGCTGTACCCCGCGACCGGCACGACGAGTGCAGCTACGAGCAGCCCGAAGAGAACGGCTTTGAGCGCAATCCTGCGCGAGAGCCGTGGGCGACGCGTACGCATCGGTTCAGACATGAGTCCCTCCCTCGTCTACTAGGGCTAACGAGCCCGAGTCAATTTCATGGTCGATGGCTTGTCAAGAGGATTTTCCTGCAGTTCCCGACGTCTCTCAACGGAGGGGAACTGCGCACACTGGAGCTTACGCGCACTGGGACGAAGGTGCTTGGAAGACCCCCGCGCCATCCGCGGCGTGGCAGCGGAACGCGACGGGCTCCAGCCCGGTCCGGGCGCGGTAGCTCGTCGTCGCGGCCTCTGCGACGTCGGCCACCGTGGCCTCGTCGCACGCGGCGACGACGCAGCCTCCGAAGCCCGCTCCCGTGAGACGGGCGCCGTACGCGCCCGCGTGCACGAGCGACTCGACGAGCGCGTCGAGCTCGGGCGTGGAGACGCGGAAATCGTCTCGCAGGCTTGCGTGGCTCTCGGAGAAGATCCGGCCGAGCTCCACGAGGTCGCCCGCGGTGAGGGCCTGTACCGCGGCGTGGACCCTCCGGTTCTCCGTCACCACATGCCGCCCGAGCGGCTCGTCCGCGACATCGGCCTCCGTGGCGTCGCGAAGCGCCGCGAGCCCGAGCTTCGCGGCCAGCAGCTCGCTCGCACGCCGGCGATCGGCGTACGCGCTCGCGTCGAGGCTGCGCGAGAGCCCGGAGTGCACCACGAGCACGGCGAGTCCGTCCGGCAGCGCAACGGGCTCGATCTCGAGCGAGCGGCAGTCGATGAGGAGCGCATCGCCCGCGCGGCCGGCGAGCGATGCGAGTTGATCCATGATCCCGCAGGGGACGCCAGTCGCACGCTCCTCGGCGGAACGGCACGCCTCGGCGAGCGCCTCCACGCCGATCTCCCACTCCGCAACGCCCGCGAGCGCCACGGCGCAGGAGACCTCCAGCGCGGCGCTCGACGAGAGGCCGGACCCGAGCGGGACGTCCGAGGCGAGCACGGCGTCCATTCCCACCGCCGGCCGGCCGAGAGCCGCGAGCTCGGCGACGACGGCGGCCACGTACCTGCCCCACGCCGGACGCACGGACGCCGGCTCGGCGCTCCCGGTCGGCGGGCACCTCGACCACGCCGCCGGCGTCGAGCGACCGGACCCGAACCGAGCCCCCAGGGCGCGCGGCGACCACACACGACCGGTCGATCGCGAACGGCAGAACGAAACCGCCCGAGTAGTCCGTGTGGTCGCCGACGAGGTTGACCCGCCCCGGCGCGCGGAACCAGCTCGCCCTCTCGGGACGTTCGAGGTCAGCCGCGACTCGCGCGGCGGCGTCGACCCGTGTCACGTGATCGCCGCTAGCCGGTGACCGTGAAGCTCCCGCTCATCGAGCTCGCATGCGGATCGCAGACGTACGTGTACGTCCCCGCTTCGAGCGTGACGTCCCACGTCTGCGTTCCGACCTCGGCGACGTCGGTCGTCTCCTCGACGCCCGGGCCCGTCAGGTGGAAGTTGTGCATGTCCGACTGGTCGTCCACCTCGATCGTGTAGCTCCCTGCAGGAAGCGTCGAGACCGAATCGCCCGCCTCGTTCGTCAGCGTGATCGTGAATCCAGGTCCGACGGTGCCGGTCAACGTGCCGCCGGCCTCGCCGGTGGTCTCGGTCGTATCCGTGGTCTCGGTGACCGTGTCGGTGTCCGTCGCGGTCGAGTCGTCGTCGTCGCCTCCGCAGCCCGCGAGCGCGAGCGCCGCGACGACGAGGCCGATGCCGAGCACCAAGCGTGTTCCTCTCATATTCCCATCCTCCGTTTCTTCCGTTTTCGCTCTCGTCCCGAAGATACGCAAAGGGACCCCTCGACGGTTCGCGGTACTGTCGCGCCATGGTCGTGCTCGAGCTCGCGCCGGGTCTCTGGCGCTGGACCGCATACCACGAGGAATGGAAGCAAGACGTCGGCTGCGTGTACTGCGAGACGCGCGACGGCGTCGTCCTCATCGACCCGCTCGTGCCCGGAGACGAAGCCGAGCGATTCTGGAGCGCCCTCGACCGCGACGTCGAGCGGGCGGGCGGCACCGTGCACGTCTTGGTCTCGATCTTCTGGCACGTCCGAAGTGCCGCGGCCATGCTCGAGCGCTATGGGGCCCGGATCTGGGCGCCGACGACCTCGCGTGCAGCTGTCGCACGCCGCGCCGGTTCGGTGACGGACGCGTTCCGCCCCGGCGACCCGCTGCCGGGCGGGCTCGAGGCGTTCCGCACCGCACGCCGCAGCCGAGGTGGTCTTCTGGCTTCCCGAGCACCGCGCGCTCGTGCCGGGAGACGTCCTGCTCGGCGACGACGCAGGGGGAGTGCGGATGTGCCCGGAATCGTGGCTCCCGGGCACCATCGGTCACACGGAGCTCGCGGAGTCGCTCCGCCCGCTGCTCGAGCTTCCGGTCGAGCGCGTGCTCGTCTCGCACGGCGAACCCGTCCTCGAAGGCGGGAGCGCCGCCCTCGGGCGGCGCTCAAGTAGGTTCGCTCAGCGATGCTCTGGCTCTGGATCCTGCTCGGCGTCGTCGCGCTGCTCGCGATCCTGCTCGTGCTGGGCTACAACCGGCTCGTCCGCCTGCGAAACGAGGTGGACACGGGTTGGGCGAACATCGAAGTCCAGCTTCAGCGCAGGACCGACCTCATTCCCAATCTGGTCGAGGCGGTGAAGGCGTACGCAGCGCACGAGCGCGGCGTGTTCGAGGAGGTCACGCGGGCGCGCGCGGCACTCCAGCGTGCCGGGAGCCCGGGGTCGGCGGCCGAGGCGAACGAGGGCTTGAGCGCGGCGCTCGGACGTCTCTTTGCCGTGGCCGAGGCGTATCCCGAGCTCAAGGCCTCCGAGAACTTCCTCCAGCTCCAGGAGGACCTGACCGACACCGAGGACAAGATCAGCGCGGCTCGCCGCTACTACAACTCGACCGTCATGCACTTCAACACGGCTGTCCAGAGCTTCCCGTGGCTGCTCTTCGCGGGACCCTTCGGATTCCGCGAGCGCGAGTTCTTCTCTGCCGAAGGCGACACCGCCGTGCCTCAGGTCTCGTTCGGCACGCCGACGGAATGACTCTCCAGGAGCAGATCCGCTCCAACCGGCTGCGGAGCATCATCGTCGTCCTCGGCTTCGTGCTCCTGCTCGGAGTCATCGGAGCACTCATCGGCCTGCTCTTCGACATCTCGCTCGGGATCTTCGCTCTCGTGTTCGCGGCCGCCTACGGCCTCTTCGCCCTCCTTCGGTCGCGCAGCCTGGTGGCGCGCATGACGCACGCGCAAGAGGTTCCGGAGGCGCAGCTGCGCCCGCTTCGAAGGCTGATCGAGAACGTCTCGATCGGCGCGGGCCTCGCCGTGACGCCCGAGCTGCGGCTCATCGACGACCCTGCCCCGAACGCGTTCGCCGCCGGCCTGAGGCCGGAGAAGAGCTACGTGGGGGTGACGACCGGGCTCTTGCAGCGGATGCCGAAGCGCGAGCTCGAAGCGGTCATCGCGCACGAGATCTCGCACATCCGCCACCGCGACACCTACCTGATGACGATGGCCACGG
The DNA here is from genome assembly GCA_963746435.1 of uncultured Actinomycetes bacterium. Lineage (GTDB taxonomy): Bacteria > Actinomycetota > Thermoleophilia > Gaiellales > Gaiellaceae > GMQP-bins7. The sequence continues at coordinate 11,004 of CAVVAZ010000005.1, read as the reverse complement.
TCTTCGCCGGCGTCATCGCGCTCATCGCAGACATCGGCTTCCGCTCGATCGCCTACGGCGGTAGGTCGCGGAAGGGCGGGATCATCGTCCTCGTCGCGGCACTCGTCGGCTTCCTGCTGGCGCCCTACGCGGCCATGCTCCTGCGCCTGAGCCTCTCCCGCAGGCGAGAGTTCCTCGCGGACGCAGGATCGGCGGAGATCCTCAACGACCCGGAGGCCATGGCGCTGGCCCTCCGTCGGCTCCAGCTCGACCCGACCACGATCCGCTACGCCGAGGCATCGGTCGCGCACCTCTGGGTCGAGAGCCCGACCGACCGACTCGAGTCCGAGCGATCGGGCGTTCTCGCGATGGCGAGCCTGTTCAACACTCACCCTCCGCTCGAGGACCGCATCGCCGCGCTCGAGGAGGCCGGCGGGTTCCGCCTGGCCGAGCAGCTACCCTCGGATGAGCTCTTTTGCCATAGAGCTGGGCCTCACCTAGCTCGAGACCGCCCGGGAGCGCCGAATCGTCAATCGGGTAAAAACCTTCAGTTTGCTGCCGATCTAGGCCGATAATGGTCTCGCCGTGAAGTTCGTCCCCTTCGGCCGTCGTAAACGCGCGGGCGCCCACGAGGCGCCGGGCTCCGTCGACGCTGCTCTGGCGCCTGCATTCGTCGAAGGCCGCTGGCGCGTCCCCGACCGATTCAACTTCACACGGGACGTCGTCGAGATCCTCGCTCGCGACCGGAAGCGCCAGGCGCTCGTGCTCCTCGGCGGTGACGGGGTCATCGAGCCTCGCACGTTCCACCAGCTCGCCGAGAACACCGCACGCTGGGCCGAGCGCCTCCGCGCGGAGGGCGTCCAGCCGGGCGATCGCGTCCTCGTGCTCATCGGGCGGAACACCCACTGGATCGAGGTGATGCTCGCGGGCATCAAGGTCGGCGCGGTCACGGTGCCGTGCCCCGAGTCGCTTTCGGCAGCCGCGCTCGACATCCGCATCTCGAGCTCGGGAGCAAAGGTGGTCGTCGCAGGACGCGCTTCGGAGGCCGAGCTGCTCCAGACGGCCGAGCGTCCGGCGATCGTGTACGTCGACGACGCCCACCGAGCGGCCCACGACGAACCGCCCGAGAGCCCGACACACGACACCTCGGCGCGCGATCTCGCCTTCGTTCTCTCCACCTCGGGCACGGCGAGCGGGCCGAAAGGTGTGACGCACACGCATGCGTCCACGTTCGCCGCTCGGGTGCAAGCCGCTCACTGGCTCGACGCGGGACCTGGCGATGTCGTCTGGTGCACGAGCGACACGGGCTCGGCGCTGGCGGTCTGGAACGTCCTTCTCGGACCGTGGTCGCGAGGTGCCCGAATCGTGCTCCACGAAGGCCCGTTCGACGCCCTCGAGCGGCTCGACCTCATCCAGCGGATGGAGGTCACGGTTCTCTGCCAGACGCCCGCCGAGTACCGAGCGCTGCTCGAGACCGGCGAGCGGACGCTCAGGCGCTACCGGCCGTTTCGCCTGCGGCGCATGCTCTCGACCGGAGATCACGTGAGCCCCGACTTGATCGCCGCCTACGAGGACGTCTGGGGGCTCACGATTCACGACGGCTACGGCCAGGCCGAGAGCGGCATGATCGCCGGGCACGGTGTCGGCACCGGTTTCCGCAGCGGGTCCATGGGATTGCCACTGCCGGGCTTCGAAGTCGCGGTGATCGACGAGAACGGAAACGAGCTCCCGCCAGGAGTCGAGGGCGACCTTGCCGTGCGCGGTCGTCCGCCCTCGCTCTTCGCCGGGTATTGGGACGCTCCGGACGAGACGAAGCTCGCGTTTCGCGGTGACTGGTACCTGACGGGCGACATCGCCGCAGCGGACGAGGACGGCTTCCTCTGGTTCCTGGGACGCGCGCGCGACGTGATCATGAGCGGCGGCCGCCGCTTCGGCCCGTTCGAGATCGAGGAAGCGCTCGTCGGCTATCCAGGGCATCGCCGAGGCCGGCGCCGTCGGTATCCGAGACCTCGAGCGTGGAGGCCACTTCGTCCGAGCCTTCGTCCGGCTCGAACCGGGCGTCGAGGGGTCGGACCGGCTCGTCGCCGAGATTCGTGAGCACGTTCGTCAGCTGCTCCCCGACTACAAGGTCCCGCGGGAGGTCGAGTTCGTCGAAGAGCTTCCGACCACGCACAACGGCAAGCTCCGTCGGCTCGAGCTCCGCGAGCGGCTCGTCCTCGGACCGGAGCCCGTCTGGGATCCGGCCCCCGCACCGCCGTTCACCGCGGAGGCGGCGTTCGAACCCGCGCCAGTGCTCGAGCCCGTGCCGGAGATCCAGCGCCGGCCCGAGCCCGTGCCGGAGATCCAGCGCCGGCCCGAGCCCGTGCCGGAGATCCAGCGCCAGCCCGAGCCGTGCCGGAGACCAGCCCCAGCCCGAGCCCGAGCGAGCGGGAATGCTGTTCCGGGAACCGGTGGCTGCGCCGAAAGCCGAGGCCGTGGAGGAGATCGTCGAGGAAGAGACCGTCGAGGAACTGCTGCCCGCGCCTCCAGCCGCCCCCGTCGCCGAGCCGATCGCGGAGATCGCGGACGAACCGCTTCCGGAATACGTCGCCCATCCGGCTTCCGACTACGAGTCCATCCCCGTCGTCGAGCCGGATCCCGCGCCTCCGGCGGAGATCGTCCCGGCCGACGAGCCGCTTCCGGACTACATCGCCCATCCGGCTTCCGACTACGAGTCCATCCCCGTCGTCGACCCCGACCCTGATCCGCCGGCAGAGGTCGCCCCCGCCGACGCGCCGCTTCCGGACTACATCGCCCATCCGGCTTCCGACTACCGGGACATCCCGCTCGCGGAGCCCGAGCCGGAGCCCGAGATCGAGCCCGAGACCCCGCTTCCGGATTACGTCGTGCCGGCGCTCGAAGCCGAGCCCGAGCCAGAGGACGAGCCGAAATCCGAGCCGGAGCCGACCTGGACAGTGGTCTCTACTCCTGTCGTGCGTGTGTCCGCGCCGGCGAAGAGTCCCGTGGAGGAGCCCGCCGAGCCCGAGGTCGTGCCGGAACCGGACCCCACACCCGCGCCCGAGCCCGCTGTCGATCTCGAGCCCGCACCTCCGCCGCAACCGTCAACCGAGCCCGACCCCGAGCCCCCGGCGGCGGACGAGCCGGTCGAGCAAGAGTCCGACGGACGACCGACCTTCGCCGAGCTTCCGGACCTCGTCGCTCCCACGCCAAGCGCCGCGGAGACAAATCACGACAAGCCGACGCCCCCGAAGCGCAAGCGAGCGACGACCGCGGCGGCCAAGAGGTCCCGAGCGCGAAAGTCGGATCCCGAGCCCGGCGAGGAAGGCCAGGAGGTCGACTGGATGCGCGGTCTCTCGACGCGGCTCAGCGCGTACACCGTCGCCGACGAGAACGGGGAGCCTCCGGAAGGCGCCGACGAGGACGAGAGCTAGAACGCGGACGCGGGAACCGCTGAGGCCGCCCGGCGCTCTTCGCACGCGCGCAGCCCGCGCGACTCAGCCAGGATCAGGCCGCGTGCCTCCGCTCGATCCCCTCGAGAACGCCGGCCAGCTCCTCCAGGCTCGCGATGTTGTGGCCCGGGAGGAAGCGATCGACGAACGGCAGAGCGGCGCGCATGCCTCCGGCGAGCGGCTGGTAGTCCGGGTCGCCCTTCAGCGGATTCACCCACACGACGGCGTACGCGGCCCGGCCGAGCTTCGCCATCTCGCGCGCGACGAGCTCGTTGTCCTCGCGCTCCCATCCGTCGGAGACGATGACGACGACCGCACCACGGGAAAGCGCGCGCCGCCCGTAGACGTCGTTGAACTCCTTGAGCGAGGCGCCGATCCGCGTCCCGCTTCCCCAGTCGACGGCCACGTTCGTCGCCCGGGCGAGCGCCGCCTCCGGGTCGCGCGTCTCGAGGTCTCCCGTGAGCCGCGTGAGCCGCGTCCCGAAGCCGAACGCCTCCACGCCCGCGCCGGACCCGACGATCGCGTGCAGGAACAGGAGCAGCGCGCGCGCGTACGCGTCCATCGACCCCGACACGTCGCAGAGGACGACGAGCTTGCGCGGCACGGCCTTGCGCGCCTTCCAGGCCAGGTCGACGGGGTCGCCCCCGCTACGCAGCGAGCGGCGGATGAGCCTGCGCATGTCGAGCAGGTCGCCCCGAGGGTCGGGCGTGCGCCGCCTCGAGGTGCGCCGCGGCCGGGAGCGAGCGATCTCCGCGAGCAGCCTGCGCGCCCGCTCGAACTCCTCCGCGGTCATCTGGGCGAAGTCCTTCTCGCGGAGCAGCTCGTGCCCCGAGGCGCCGAGCTCCAGCGGAGCGCCGTCGGCCGGCTCCTCGTCGGCGGGGACGCACCGAGCGTGACGCTCACGAGCTTCTCCTCGCCGCGCTCCTGCTTCTGGCGCACGAGCGGCGCGATCGGGCCGCGCAGGAACCAGGAGGTGAAGGCGCGGTCGAAGAGCTCGAGCTCGTCGCGGCGCGAGACGAGCGTCTGCCGCAGCGTGAAGTAGACGTCCTCCTGGCGGGTCAGGTCGACCGAGCCGAGCCCGCGAACCGCGTCCGCGACGCGGCCCGGGCCGACCTCGATCCCGACCTCGCGCAGCACGCGGCCGAAGGTGACGACGTGCCGCACCATGGCCGTGCCCGGCATGCAGCTCTTCGCGGTCGCGCGCGCGCCTCTTCGATGAGGCCGACGAGCGTCTCGTCGCGAACGGCTTCGATGTCCTCGCGGTACTTGAGCACGGAGCCGAGGGTCTGCTCGACGACCTCGGCGTCGATCTCCTCCCGGCCGAGCGCGGCCAGCGCCTGCGCCCAGTCGATCGTCTCGGCGACTCCGGGCGGCTTCGCGAGATCGAGGCCGCGGAGCCCGCGCACGAACGCGGCCGCCTCGGCGGCGAGGCGCTCGGGGATCCCCGGCACGCGCAGGCGGACGATGTCGACCTCGCGCTCGAGCGACGGGTGCCCGATCCAGTGGAAGAGCGTGCGGCGCTTGAGCGCGTCGTGCAGCTCGCGCGTGCGGTTCGAGGTGAGGACGACCGCCGGCTTGCGCCGCGCCTTGATCGTCCCGAGCTCGGGGATCGTGATCTGGAAGTCCGAGAGCACCTCGAGCAGGAACGCCTCGAACTCCTCGTCCGCGCGGTCGACCTCGTCGATCAGGAGCACGACCCGCTCGTCGCTGTCGATCGCCTCGAGCAGCGGCCGCCTGATGAGGAACTCCGCGCCGAACAGCTCGTCCTCGGAGACCGTTCCCTCCTGCGCCGCGCGGATGTGGAGCAGCTGGCGCGGGTAGTTCCACTCGTAGACCGCGTGCGAGACGTCGAGGCCCTCGTAGCACTGGAGCCTGATCAGCCGAGCGGGCAGCGCAGTCGCGAGCGCCTTCGCCGCCTCGGTCTTCCCCACTCCCGCCTCGCCTTCGAGCAGGAGCGGCTTCTCGAGGGCCAGCGAGAGGAAGAGCGCGGTCGCGAGCCCGCGATCGGGGAGGTAGTCCGCGTCGCGGAGCGCGCCTTCGAGCTCGTCGATCGTGCGGAAGCTCACGGGCAGAGCGTACGTCGAGCGGCTGGCGACCGTAGCTGCTCGCAACGGCTCGCCGGATAATCGATTCTCATTTGTTCGGACCCCGCGCCCCGTTCTAGACTCGACCGGACGAATCGGACCCGTTACCGAAGGGTGGTTCATGACCGGACTCGACGTGCTCGTACCGTCCTCGCCCGAGGAGGCCGTCGCCGCGTACGGCGACGGTGACGGCGTGACGGTGATCGCCGGGGGCACCATCGTCCTGCCGGAGATCACGTACGGAAGGCTTCGCCCCTCGAAGGCGATCCTGTTGAAGGACGCGGGCCTCGCGGGCATCACCCGCGACGGTTCCCGCGTGACGATCGGCGCGACGACCCCTGTCGTCGAGCTCACCGAGCTCCCGGCCCCGATCGGCCCCTGCGCGGCGAACGTCGCCGACTCCGAGATCCGGGCACAGGGCACCGTCGGCGGGAACCTCTGCGCCGGCATCGGGCCCGAGGCTCCCCGCGGCGATCTGCAGGGAGCGCTGCTCGCGGTCGGCGCGACGGTGCGCACGGCCGGGAGCGGCGGAGAGACGACGCAGCCGCTCGAGGAGTTCCTCGCCGACCGCGAGGGCAAGCTCCTGCTCGACGTCTCGTACGACGAGCCCGCGGCGGGCGCGTTCGCCTCGCTCGACCGGCCGCACACGCACGACTACACCGCGCTCGCGGTATCCGCCGCACGCGCGGCCGACGGCACCACCCGGCTCGCCGTCTCCGGCGTCGCCGGGCATGCCGTACGGCTGCCGTCGGCCGAGGCGAAGGCGGACGACCCGCAGGCAGCGGGAGAGGCGGCCGCAGCGGACGCGACGTTCGCAGACGACGCGCTCGCCTCGGCGTGGTACCGAGGACAAACACTGCCCGTGCTCGTGCGCCGGGCGCTGACCCAGCTCCAGGAGGCCTGATGAGACTGACGGTCAACGGCATCGAGCGGGGGATCGAGAGCGCCCCGCTGACGCCGCTTCTCTACGTGCTCCGCGAGGAGCTCGGCATCACGAGCCCGAAGGCCGGCTGCCAGCAGGGCGGCTGCGGGTCGTGCACCGTGCTCGTCGACGGCGAGGCGCGGCGCGCGTGCCTGCTCGCGGTCGCCGCGGTCGACGGCGCCGAGATCACGACGATCGAGGGCCTCGGAGCACCCGAGGCGCTCTCGACGATCCAGACCGCGTTCCACGAGCATTACGCCGCGCAGTGCGGGTTCTGCACATCGGGCATGCTCCTCGCCGCTCACGCGTACCTCGAGCACGGCGGCACGCCGGAGCGCGAGTCGATCCAGGAGACGCTCTCCGGCCATGTCTGCCGCTGCACGGGCTACGTGAAGATCATCGACGCGGTCTCCGCGGCGGCGGGCGGCGAGATCACCTCCCGCCAGCAGTGGCTGCCGCAGACCGGCGAGGAGTCGCCCGTCGAGGTCCCGGGAGCACCCGCATGAAGGCCGTCGGCGCACGACTTCCACGCTACGACGGCGTCGCCCACGTCACCGGGCGCACGACCTTCGTCGACGACGTCCGCATTCCCGGCACGCTCTGGGTCAAGGCGCTCCGCTCGCCCGCGCACAACGCGGACATCAAGCGCCTCGACACGTCGAAGGCCGAGGCGATGGAGGGCGTCCACGCGATCATCACGTGGCAGGACGTCCCGCTCCTCGAGTACGGCCACCTCTCCGCGCTCGGCATCCCTGCCGACGAGCCGCTGCTCGCGAAGGACGAGGTTCGCTACAAGGGCCAGCCGATCGCGCTCGTCGCGGCGGAGGACGAGACGACGGCACAGCTGGCCGTCGAGGCCATCGAGCTCGACGCTCGAGGAGAAGCCCGCGCTCTTCGACGTCCGCAAGGCGTTCGACTCGGACGCGCCCGTCGTCCACGAGTGGGGCAACTGGTACCCGCACTTCGAGGGCGAGATGGACCGCCGGCAGATCCGCAAGGGCTCGATCGACGACGCCTTCGACAAGGCGGACGTGATCGTCCAGGGCGTCTACCGCCCGGCGGCGATCGAGCACGTTCCCGTCGAGACGCAGGTGTGCCAGGTCGTGCCCGAGGCGGACGGCCGGCTGACGATCTACTCCTGCACGCAGGCGCTCTACTTCTCGATGGGCGTCGTCGCGGCCCACCTGCAGGTACCGCTCAACCGGCTGAAATTCGTCGGCGGCACCGTCGGCGGCGGCTTCGGCGGAAAGGTCGACACCGCGACCGAGACGATGTGCTCGCTCCTGGCGCTCAAGTCCGGCAAGCCGATCAAGTGGCGCTGGACGCGCGAGGAGGAGTTCCTCTGCTCGTCCACCCGGGCGCCGTGGCACATGGAGATCGCGGACGCGGTGACGAAGGACGGCTGGATCCTCGGCCGGAAGATGCTGACGCTCCACGACTCCGGCGCGTACTCGCGGTTCTCGCCGTACGGCCTGACGAAGCACAGCTTCCACCACACGGGCGCGTACACGATCCCGAACCTCGAGTTCGACGGCTACGTCGTCTACACGAACCGCGTGCCGACGACCGCGATGCGCGGCTTCGGCGTCACGTCCGTGTCGTTCGCGGTCGAGACGCACATGAGCCGGATCGCCAAGGAGCTTGGCCTCGACCCGTTCGAGATCCGGCTCAAGAACGCGAACCGCATCGGCGACACGTCGCCGAACGGCATCGCCTACAGCGATCCCGTCGACCGTGCCGACCATCCTCGCGGTGGCCGACGAGCTCGGACACGAGCTCCCGGCCGACTACCGCACCATGTCGAGCGAGAAGCGCGAGGGCGAGCTGCTGCCCGAGCATCTCGTCGGACAACTCGGAACCCCGGAGGCTCACTGATGGCGACTCACAAGGGACGCGGGATCTCCGCGATCGAGTACCCGACGGGGATGAACCAGAACGGCGACCCGTCGCAGGCCTGGATCAAGATGAAGCCGGACGGCCGCGTCGACGTCTTCTCGGGGACATCCGACATCGGCAACGGCTCGAAGACGATCCAGTCGCAGATCGCCGCCGACACGATCGGCGTGCCCTACGACTGGGTGACCTACGACAACTCCAACACCGACTCGTCTCCCCTGTGCACGGGGACGTTCGCGTCGCGGGCGACCTTCGTCGCGGGCATGGCCGTCAAGAAGGCGGCGGACAACGTGCGCACGAAGATCCTCGAGATCGCCGGCAAGGAGCTCGAGATCGACCCCGCCGACCTCGAGATCGCGGACGGCGAGGTGGTCGCGAAAGGTGCGCCGCAGAAGAAGATCTCGGTCGCCGATGTCGCGGCCGCCGCGACGTGGACGCACGGCGAGCTGATCACGGGAACGGGCGCCCACCTGAACCCGTACGCGCCGATCGTCGATCCCGAGACCGGCCAGGTCGAGCTGCCTCCCCACGCGGCCATCTCGTACGCGGCGTGCGCGGCCGAGGTCGAGGTCGACGACGAGACGGGCAACGTGCGCGTGACGCGGCTCGTCCAGTGCTTCGACGTCGGCACGGCGATCAACCCCACGCTCGTCGAGGGGCAGATCGAAGGCGGCGCCGATGCAGGGCCTCGGGCTCGGCGTGCTCGAGAACTGCTACCCGTACTACCCGAGCGTCGAGAACCGGGGCGGGCAGTTCGGCTCCTACCTCGCCCCGGGCATGGAGGACCTGCCGCAGGTCGACACGATCATCATCGAGAACCCCTCCGCGGGCGGCCCGTACGGCGCCAAGGGGATCGGCGAGATGGCGAACAACCCGCAGCCCCCGGCGATCGCCGCCGCGGTCTACGACGCGATCGGCGTCTGGGTCACGGAGCTCCCGATCACGCCCGAGCGCGTACTGCGGGCGCTGGAGGCGAAGGCCGAGCCGTCGTGGGAGGGCAAGGTCGTCGTCTTCGACGAGGAGCTCTCCGTGAGCTCCGTCTCGAACGGCGGGATGCGGTTCGAGGTCCCCCGCCTGAGCCCGCCCTTCAGGAGCTGGAACGGCGTGGAGCCCCACCCCTCTTCCCGGGTGTGGGGCTCCATGCCATCGGCGGCGAGCAGGTGATGCTCTGCCACGTTGTCCTATGAGCCGGGCACAGTGGTGGCGCGCACTCGCACGCGACCGCCGAACAGGTCATGTGGATCGTCGACGGCGACGTGACGATGACGGTCGGGGACGAGACGCGGACGCTGGGCGCGGGCGACGTGGTCGTAGTGAACCGCGGTGTCGAGCACGAGCTGTACTCCGAGGGCGGGATCACGTTCGTCGAGGCGCTCGCCCCGGTGCTCCGCGATCACGTGCCGGATTCGGAGCGGGATCTTGTGCTCGGCGCGCAGGGTGATTCGCTGCACGCCGAAGGCTGACGCGCGGGCCGGGCAGGGATCGGGAGCGTTCGCCGAGCAGAACGGAGCCGCACAACGCCGCCCGGGGCGAGCGTCGGCGCCGAGCGGGCGGTCGACCGCGGCGCTGGCGGCGCATCCGTGCCGCCGTGCTCGAGCGAGACCAGCACGTTTGCGAGCTGAAGCTCCCAGGGCTGCGAGGGGTGGGCGAACGCCGCCCACCTCGATCCGGCTTTTGAGCAGTTATCACCGGGCGCCGACGACGAGAGGACTGCATGGCCGCCTCCGCGAGCTGCAACTCAAGGGAGGGTGGTAGCCGGAGTGGACTACCAGCGCACGCGCAGCCATGCCTTGAGAATCCCGTTCGTGCTTTCGAGCAGATCAACCGCCTCGAGTAGCTCGGATTCCGCACGTGCCCGCCTCCTTCGAGCGCCGCAAGGCGCCGCTCGCAATCTTTCTTGCGAACAGCAAGGCCGAGATAGTTGCGCCCCCAGCTGGAGCCAGTGCCAAGCCTCCGGCGATCGCCGCAATCTCGGCCGCGGTTTCGAGTAAAAACTTCGCACGCTCTTTTGCTCTATGGTCATAGACGGACTGGACGGCCGCATACGCAGAGCGCGTTCCCAAATTGTCAAGGAACATCGGTGACGACGCGCGGAACACCCTGGGCTAGCTTCTTGCTCACCGCAACCCAGTCGGTAGGCGCGGGCGGCGCCTCTACCCCTTCCTCCTTCGCCCGCTTCACCAGCCGCGCATGAGCAGCGGCAGTCTGCTTGGCGATCGCTTCAATCTCCGCAAGGTCCCGAGCTGCTTCCTGAGCCGCGGCCCGATCCTTCTTCGCGTTGGCTGCGATCGCGGCGGACAACTTCTCGTTGAAAGCTGCGCGGGAGATGCCTAGCGCGTCAACCGCGGTTGCGGCCTTAGCCCGCTCGGAGCGCGGCGGCGCCCCTTTGAGTTCCTCCTTAGGATTGGCGGACCGCCTTATTGAAAGCCGCATCGCTCACCCGTTTTGACGGCACAACGGTGGTGTCCTACAAGATCGGCGCGCTTCAGGCAAGTGTCCTGTGGCTTTGGGCCAAGCGTTCACCCGCCGCTAATCGGGGGTGACTCGGGGTCGCGAGCGGTGCCGGCGCAAATTAAGATCCTTCGCCGAAGCGCTGAGCCCCACGAGTTCTTTCCACGCGTGGGGCTCCGCGCCCCCGGCGGCGAGCAGGTGATGCGCTGCCACGTGTGAGAAC
>CAVVAZ010000004.1:0-39541 GCA_963746435.1 uncultured Actinomycetes bacterium | reverse complement strand
GGCGGAGGCCGGCTCCGCCGGCCGCGAGCCGTCGCCGCCGAGGAGCGCGCGTGAGCATGCTCGAACGGCCGAGCCGTGCAGGCCGGCTGAGCGCTCGGCGCCATCGGTTCTTTCCGCGTTGGCTCGCGTTCGGACTCGCTCTCGTGGCTGTCTTCGCAATCGGCGTCGCATTCGGGCAAGCGCTCGACGACGCCCCCGAGTCCGGCCAAGGTCACGACCTTCGTCCGTACGCTCGAGCCCCTTCCGCAAGAGCAGCCGGTGCGCACGGTCACCGTCACGGTCACGGCGCCCTGATCCATTATCGAAGTCCCGCTAGGCGGAACCGGCGCTAGCCGATTCCGCGAGTCGCGCAGCGCAGCATGGAGAGCGCTGCGGCCGTGGCCGCTCCGCGGCCACGCTTCAGGGATTCTGGCGATCGGGAGTCGGCGCTAGCCGATTCCCGAGTTGCGCAGCGCAGCATGGAGAGCGGCTGCGGCCGTGGCCGCTCCGCGGCCACGCTTCAGGATTCTGGCGATCGGGAGTCGGCGCTAGCCGATTCCCGATCTTGCCGAAAATCAGAGGTCTTCCGAGGCTTCGAGCAGGCCCGCGACGATGATCCCGACCGCGCAGACGAGACTGATCCAGATCCCGAGGCCGCGACTCGCGAAGAAGAAGTCCTCGGGGATGGAGATCAGCCGCACGAGGACGAGGACAGTCGCCACCGAGCCGATCGCGATTGCTACGAGGCTCGCCGGGACCGCGGCGGGTGTCTCCACGCCGAACTCTCGAAGGGCCACCAGCAGCACCGCCGCGAGGCCGAGGAACAGGACGACTTTCCCGATCGTCCCGGTGTGCCAGCCGATGACCGAGACCGTCGTCCCCTCCCCTTCGCCCGTGTACCAGCCGGTGAGCGTCGAGACCGAGAGAAGAAGCCCGAACAGGAACGTCAGCCGACCGCTCAGCGCCGCCATGCCTCCAGCCGCGAGCGGGAGCCGTGAGCGGCTGGAGCGTCCCTCGGAGGTGTCCATGAAGCGAAGAGTATTGCGTTCCGGGCGGCCGGATGGCCTCTACCGCAGCGTCGAGCAGCGCAGCGAGCTCAGGCGCTTCGCCCAGCTGAGCGTGCTCGCACGCTGTGCGCTTCCTCTTACACTTCTCGCGTGGCGAAGGTGGGACAGACAGCCGCGCCCGAAGAAGCGCCCCAGCACGATCCGGGAGCGATCGACCGCGCGTACCGCTTTCACCGCGCCCGGCGCGTGGCGCGCGAACGACGCCATCGCGAGCGGCGCTGGGCCAGCTTTCGATTCTGGTTCGTCTTCCTGCTCGTGCTCGCGGCCGCGGTCTTCCTGGCCGCGCGAACGCTGGGCGAGATCGAGCGGATCTTCGGCCTGTAAGCCCCCGGTGACGTCCGTGACCGGAAGGCGAGGCGACCTCGCATTGAGCGCGCTCGTCTTCGGGGCCGGGATCGGCGCGCTGGGGACGGAGATCACGGCGTCGCGACTGCTCGCTCCGTACTTCGGCTCGTCCACGATCGTGTGGGCGAACCTCATCGGCATCGTGCTCGCTGCCCTCGCGCTCGGCTACTGGCTGGGCGGCCGCGTGGCGGACCGCCGGCCACAGCCGCCGCTCCTCGGGCTCCTCGTGCTCGGCGCCGCAGTGTTCGTGGCCGCGATCCCGTTCGTTGCGAGGCCGTTCCTCGACCTCACGGTCGAGGGACTCGACGAAGCCTCCGCCGGAGCGGTGGTCGGGAGCTTCGTCGCCGTCCTCTTGCTCTGCGCGCCCCCGGTCGTCCTGCTCGGCATGGTCTCGCCGTTCGCGATTCGGCTCGCGGTCTCGAGCATCGCGACGGCGGGCGCGGTCGCAGGTCGGCTCTACGCGCTGTCCACCGCCGGATCGCTGCTCGGGACCTTCCTGCCGGCACTCGTGCTGATTCCCGCCATCGGGACGCAGCGGACGTTCCTCGTGATCGCGGCACTGCTCGCGGCCTCGTCCTGCTTCCTGCTCGGCGCCAGATACCTCGTCGTGGCGGCTGCGCTCGCTGCGCTCGTCGCCGTTCCCCCGGGGGCGGTGAAGGCCAAGTCCGGGCTCATCCACGAGGAGACGTCGTACCACCAGTACATCCAGGTGGTCGAGCGCTCGGACGGGCGACGGCTTCTCTACCTCAACGAGGGCGTGGCCGTGCACTCGGTGTGGCGGCCGGACTCGGTCTTGACCGGCGGTGTGTGGGATGCCTACCTCGCGCTGCCTCCGCTCCTCGGTCGTGAGCTCGAGCGCGTTGCGATCCTCGGGAACGCTGCGGGGACGACCGCGCGTGCGCTCGGCGTCTACTACCCGCAGGCGGAGATCGACGGCGTCGAGCTCGATCCCGCGGTCAGCCGCGTCGGCCGCCGCTACTTCGGGCTGGAGGACAATCCGCGGCTGACGGTTCACGACGCGGATGCGCGGCCCTTCCTGCGCTCGACCGACGAGCGCTATGACCTGATCGTCGTCGACGCCTACCACCAGCCGTACGTGCCGTTCTACCTCGCGACCCGCGAGTTCTTCGCGCTGGTGCGCGAGCGACTTGCGCCCGGAGGGATCGTGGCGCTGAACGTCGCTGCCGTCCCCGGCGACAAGCGGCTCGTGGGAGCGATCGGGCGAACCCTCGCCGCCGAGCTGACGCAGGTGCTCGAGTGGCCCGTGCTTCGCTTCAACACGATCGTCCTCGGCCTGACCGAGCCCGTCTCGCCCGCTGCGCTCCGCACCCGGCTCGAGACCGGACCCGGCGTGCTCGCTCCGCTGCGGGAGCTTCTCGCACGGGATGCCCGCCCGCTCGAGGCGACCGGGCGCGCGTGGACGGACGACCGGGCTCCGGTCGAGTGGGTGACGGACCGCATGATCGTCTCGTTCGCCGCGCGCGGTGGGCGGCTCGAGGAGGATTACCTCCCCACGAGGCCGTAACTCTCGAGACGATGATCTCGCTGGAGCGACGAGAGGGCCGTCCTCTGCGCATCGGTCACCGGGGAGCCGCCGCACTCGCGCCCGAGAACACGCTGCGCTCTTTCCGGGCGGCGGTCGAGGCAGGGGTGGACCTGATCGAGTTCGACGTGCTCGAGCTCGAGCACGGCGAGCTCGTGCTCGCGCACTCGGACGACCTGCACGAAGTGAGCCACGGCGCGGCCCGCGGCACGATGCGCGGCCAGACGCTCGCCGCGCTACGGGAAACCGCGCCCGAGCTCCCGACGCTCGACGACGCGCTCGACTTCTTCGTCGACGAGGCTCCGGACGTCGGCGTTCACGTCGATCTCAAGTCGCCGCGAGCGGTCGAGGGGACGCTGGACGCCCTCCGTCGCCGAGGCCTGACTCGAGCGGACGTTCGTCAGCTCGTTCCACGTGGCGGCGCTACGTCGCCTTGCGCACGCTCGAGCCGCGTGTCCGAACCGGGGTTGCCTTTCCCAGAGATCGAATCGGAATCTCCGGTCGCCGCGGGTCGGAGCCGATGATCGCCCTGGGGTTGCGCGTTCTCCGCCCGATCGTTCCTGCATTCGTGGGCACGCTGCTCTCGAGATCCGGTGCGTCAGCCGTCGTTCTGCACCACTTGCTGGTGAGCACGAGGACGGTCGGGCGCGCGCACGAACGGCGCGTACCCGTCGTTGCCTGGACGGTTCAGACTCCCCGCGATCTCGAACGGCTGGACGCGGCCGGCGTGGACGCGATCGTGGTGGACAATCCGGCCATCTTCGCCTCTACACTGCAACCGTGAGACGGGGATTCGTCGCGGTTGTCGTCGGTCTGCTCGCAGCCTGTGCGCTGGTCGGGTTCGCATCGGCGTTTGCGCTGGCGTCGTCGGCCGGTGCCGACACGGGAACCACCGACACGAGCACCGAGCCGCCGCCCACGACGACCGATCCGCCGCCGAGCGACCCCGAGCCGGACCCGCCGAAGCCGCTGCTCATCGCATCCGGGGTCACGGTCGGAGATCTTGCAGTCGGCTGGATGACCCCGCGCACGGCGGGCGAGCTCTTGAAGAGGCGGTTTTCCAAGCCGCTCGTTCTCGTCGTCAGCCCGACCCGTCGCGTTCGCGCCGCCCCACAGGAGCTCGGGGCCCAGGCCCGGATCGAGAAGGCCGTTCTGCGGGCCAAGAGCGCGAGGCCCGGAGTGCACATTCCGCTCGACGTCGAGATTTCGCGGGCGAAGCTCCGCGGCTATCTCGAGCGCACGGCCGCTCGCTTCGATCGAGAGGCGGTCGACGCGGGTGTCGTGCTGCGCGGCGTCAAGCCGCGAGTCATCGAGGCCGAGCCCGGGCGCCGGCTCAAGGTGCTCCGCAATGCGCTCATGATCCGCAAAGCACTCGCGAGGCATCTCCGGGAGCCGATCGGACTCGACTTCGAGGCCCTGAAGCCCAAGGTCCTGAACGCGAAGCTCGGCCCGTCGATCGTGATCCTCCGCGAGTCGAAGACGCTGCTCTACTACGTCAAGGAAAAGCTGGTGCGGAAGTTCGGGATTGCGACCGGGCAGTCGTCGTACCCGACTCCGACGGGCGACTACGAGATCGTGAACATGCAGCGAAACCCGTGGTGGTACCCGCCGCCGTCCGACTGGGCGGCCGACGCGGATCCCGTGCCGCCTGGCCCGGGGAACCCGCTCGGCACGCGCTGGATGGGTCTGTCGGCGCCTTACGTCGGCATCCACGGGACGCCGGACGCCGCGTCCATCGGCTACTCCGCGTCGCACGGCTGCATCCGGATGCGCATCCCCGAGGCCGAGTGGCTCTTCAGGCACGTGGACGTCGGGACGCCGGTGTTCATCCTCTCCAGGTAGCCGCATGGGTCGGAGGCTGCTGCTCGTGGCCCAGGGCGTGGCCGTCGGGCTCGTCGTCCTGCTCTTCGCGCTTCTCCTCTGGAAGCTCGTCGAAGACGAAGGCGGCGGCCTCGCTCGTGCCGCGACTCGCGGTGACCTGCCGCCGGCGCCCGACTTCACGCTCGAGCGGCTCGATCGCGAGGGAGAGCTCAGCTTGACGGAGCTTCGCGGAAAGGCCGTCGTCGTCAACTTCTGGGCCTCGTGGTGCATCCCGTGCAAGGAGGAGGCACCCTTCCTGGAGCAGGTGTGGAGAGAGCACCGGGGCCACGGTCTCGTCGTGGTCGGGCGTCGACGCGAAGGACTTTCAGCGCGACGCGCGATCGTTCGTCCGCAAGTTCGACTTGACGTTCCCGACCGTCTTCGACGGTCGGGGCTCCACGCTCGAGCCCTACGGCATCACCGGTTTTCCCGAGACGTTCGTCGTCGACCGGGCAGGGCAGGTCACCGAGGCATTCGTCGGCGCGGTGAACTCGGACGAGGATCGAGAGCGCCTACGTCGTGCCGTGACTGGCGCGCTCGGGCAATGAACGCCCGGCTTGCCGCAGTCGTCGTCTGTGCTCTCGCTGCCGCCGCACCGGCGGTCGCGGCCGACCCGCCTCGGGCCGCGGACCTCGAGGCGGAGCTCGTCTGCCCCGTCTGCGAGACGACGCTCGACCAGTCGAACGCTCCTGTCGCCGAGCGCATGAAGCTCTTCATCCGCGAGCGGATCGCGGCCGGCGACAGCGAGCAGGAGATCAAGGATGCGCTCGTCTCGGAGTTCGGAGAGGGTGTCCTCGCGACCCCTGCGAAGCGCGGGTTCGGCCTGCTCGCCTGGTTCCTGCCGCTCGCTGCGCTCGCGGTCGGAGCGATAGTGCTCGCCGTGCTCGTCCGCGGCTGGAGCAGGCGTCGCGGGCCACCCGGTGCGGGCGAGGAGCCGCTCGATCCCATGCTCGAGCGCCGCCTCGACGAGGAGCTCGCACGCTTCGAGCCCTGAGCTGAGATGGACGTCGGCTCGATACCGGTCGCGTTCCTCGCCGGCTTCGTCTCCTTCCTCGCTCCCTGCGTGCTCCCGCTCGTGCCCGGCTACCTGTCGGCCGTGTCGGCGGTGGAAGCGGACAGGCTCGGACAACCGGGAACGAGCCGCCGCGTGGTCGTCGCGAGCCTGCCATTCGTTCTCGGCTTCACCGGCGTTCTTCGTCGCGCTCGGCATCGGCGCCGCGCTCGTCGGGGGAAGCCTGTTCGACGACCAGTTCCTGCTCGAGAAGGTCGCGGGGTTCATCCTCGTCGTGTTCGGCCTCGCATTCATGGGGCTTCTCCCATGGCCCGAGCGGCTCGTAGGGGCAGGGCTGCTCCAGGGAGCGCGCAGCCGCGGCTCTCGCGTCCTGCTCGGCGGTGCGTTCGCCGTGTGCGCGGCACCGTGCATCGGGCCCGTTCTCGCCGAGCATCCTCGTGCTCGCCGGCTCTGCCGACACGGTTGTCGAAGGCGGTCTGCTGCTCGGCGTCTACTCGCTCGGTCTCGCCGTGCCCTTCGTCCTCACGGCTGCGGTGTTCACCCGCGCGATGGGAGCGTTTCGCTGGATCCGCGACCACTACCGGGCGATACAGGTCGGCGGCGGCGCGATCATGGTCGCCCTCGGCCTGCTCCTCTTCTTCGAGCGCTTCTACGTGCTGCGCGTGTACCTCAATCGGTTCCTCAACTGGCTCGGCATCGAGCCGGCGTTCTAGACGTCGACCTGACCCCGCGATCGAGATCGTCGCTCCGGCGGCCTTCTGCCTCGGCACGTGCCACCTGCTCCAGAACGTCTGCGACATCGACGCCGCGATGCTCCGGCGGATACGAGGCCGAGCCTGCGTGCCGCCTTCTCGAGCTGCCGCTCGCATCCCGGCCGATTTCCCCGGCCTGCGTGATGCCACGCGACGGTCACGTGGACGAGTCCTTGCAGGAAGTCGCGCTCCTCCGTCGGGCGTCGCGCCACTCGTCCTCCAGCTCCTCGTGTGCCTCGAAGTAGGCGCCGGCGCGCATGAGCTCGAGACCGTGCTGGAGGCTCATTACACGATTATCGGCGCTCGCGGCGCTCGAGAGCGGATGCGGTCTTGCGCAATGACTAGAGTGTCGGCGCGTGGCGACGATCCTGTTGATCGGGGTCGACCTGTTCTTCCGAGGGAAGCTGGAGGGGCTTCTTTCCGGGCACCGGTTCGTGACGAGCGACAGCGTGCACACGCCCGATCTTGTGATCACCGACATCGCTCGGGTCGAGCCCGACGAGGTCGTCGACGCATGGCCGGACATCCCGATCATCGGGTTCACGAACCACACCGACCGTGCCGGGCTCCGGCGCGCGCACACGGCGGGCTTCGACCAGGTCATCGTGAAATCCGCGCTCGTGGAGCGCGCGCCGGAGCTCGTCTCCGAGCTCATCGGCGTGTCCTAGCAGCCTCGCGCTGGGGTCTGGGACAGCAAGCCGTCTCGCTAGACTCGCCCGCGTGACGTACATCATCGCCGAGCCCTGCATCGACATCAAAGACAAGTCGTGCGTCGACGTCTGCCCGGTCGACTGCATCCACGAGTTCGCACGGATCCTGATCATCGACCCGGAGGAGTGCATCGACTGCTTCGCGCCGTCGGAGCAGCTCATCACCTCCCACGGCCTGCGTACGTTCGCAGAGCTCGAGAACAAGTCGACCCGTGTCCTGACCGACTCCGGCTTCAAGCCCGCGGTGGTGAAGCGGTTCCGGCGGAGGCCGCTCGTGGAGATCGAACTGGCGCCTGCGTTCGAGGAGCGCGATCGCTACGGCGGCACACGACTCACGACACGCAACATCTCGAGGTTTCGGCGAACGATCTCGGCGACGCCGACACACCAATGGATCCTCAACGACGGCCAGAGAACGGATTCGCTGGCAGTCGGGCAGTTCGTTCCGGCCGTAAGTGCGCGGCCGTCGCGGGACTCCGAGACGTATCGTCTCGGCATCCTGCACGGCCTGGTTTTCGGCGACGGAGCCTGGAACAAGCAGGAAGTTCGCTCGGGCGAGCACCTCCATTACGTGCAGCTCTACGGCGAGCGGATGGCAGAGTACCGAGGCTTTTTCGACCAGGTGAACTTCTCACCGTGTCTCGACGTCCATCCCGGATATGCGGGCACAGGCGTCGTGCGCTCCTGCGCCAACCTGAAGCGCCTGCTTCCCGAGACGGCGGACGCGGAGTACATCGCCGGCTTCGTCGACGGCTGGCTCGCCGCAGACGGGGATCCGGTGAAAGCCGGCTCCTGGCGCCTCCGGTCGACGGACCACGAGGCGCTCGCCTGGCTCGAGCGCGCTGCTCCGCTCGCGGGATATGTGGCAGTCGGTTCTGGTCAGGAAGGGAGCCTCGAGACGAACCTCGGCGTGCGCAGCCGGCCGATCCGCTGGCTCTATCTGGCGACCCGGGAGGTCTTCTGGCGGGTGATGCGAGTGGAATCGCAGGAGGCCGACGAGGCCGACACCTTCTGCGCGGTCGTACCCGGCAAGCACGAGTTCGCGCTGGCGGGTGGAGTCACCACCAGAAATTGCGGCGCATGCGAACCCGAGTGCCCGGTGGAGGCGATCTTTCCGGAGGACGCCCTTCCGGACAAGTGGAACGCGTTCGTCGAGATCAACTACGCGTTCCCGGAGGCCGACAAGATCAACCCGCTCGTGGACACGTACGCCGAGGAGCACGACGTCCACAACGAGCCGCTCGAGTAGGGCGCGCGGCGGTCAGGCGGGGAGCAGGTAGGCGCAGACGCGTGAGTCGCCCGGGAGCGGCGACGGCGCGACCTTGGTGACGCGATAGCGCCGCTCGCCGTCCTCGATCTCGGCGCCGACCTGGGGCGGCTCTCCCGGTTGCTCGACCAGCGAGTAGCCCGTCGTTGACCAGACGAAGAGGAGGAAGCCGCTCCTGCCGTTCGTGGCCGCATCCACGTTCGCGATCCTAGCGGCGCGCCGCCGAGGGAGGAAGCTCGATCCGGATCGTCGATCCTCGCGGCCAGCGCGCCTCCGAGCTGAAGCGCCCGTTGAGCGTCGCCGCTCGCTCGGCGAGCATCTCGAGCACCGCGCTGCGGCGTTCGGGCGATCCATCGTCCGAGACCGAGAGCGCGGCACCGCCTCCCTCGAGCGGGACGATCGTCACGTCGATGTGGGTGAGAGCGCCTCGACGGACAGCTTGCTCGATCGCCTCGCGCACGATCTGGAAGAGGCCGGTCTGGGCGTGCTCGCCGAGCTCGTCGCCGTGATCGACCTCGAGGTGGATCTCTATGTGCCTGCGCGCGGCGATCCGCCGCGCGACCGCTTCGATCGCTGCGGCGAATCCCAGCTCGCTGAGCGCGCGCGGCTCGAGGTCGTCGCAGAGCGAGCGGAGATCCTGAGCCGCTTCCCGTGCGAGCACGAGGCCTCGCGTCAGGATCTCGGCCGCGCGCGCCGGATCCCCCGTGCGGACGGAATCGAGAGCGGCATCGACCATCTGCGAGATTGCCGCGAGATGCTGGACGGGCCCGTCGTGGATCAGCTCGGCGAGCCGCCGCCGCTCGTCCTGCTCGGCGATGATCCGCTCGGCGAGGAGGGCGCGCTCGGCTTTCTCGGCGCTCACTGGATCCCGGTCAGTCGCAGCATCTCAGTCGATCATCGCCTCGCGCAGCGCGATGGCCACCGCCTGGGTGCGGGTATCGGCCTCGAGCTTCGCAAGGATGTGGCGGACGTGGCTCTTCACCGTCTCCTGGCTGATGAAGAGCTTTGCAGCCACGTCGACGTTCGACATCCCGTCCGCCAGGAGCTGGAGGATCTCGCGCTCGCGAGGGGTGAGAATGTCCAGTTGACCGCGCCCGGCCACGAATTCCGCCATGAGCCCCGGGTCGACGAACGTGTCACCGGCCGCGACCTTCTCGATCGCGCGGATGAGGGTCTCGTGCGGCGTCTCTTTCAAGATGTAGCCGCGCGCGCCGGACTCGAGGCCGCGCTGCAGCAGCGAGCGCTCGCCGTACGCGGTGAAGATGAGCACTGCCGTACCGGGCATCTTCTCGAGGATCTTCTCCGTCGCCTCGAGGCCGTCCATGTCCGGCATGCGCAGGTCCATGATCACGACGTCGGGGCGTCGCCTCTCGGTCAGGGTCACCGCCGAGCGACCGTCGGTTGCCTCGCCGATCACGCGGATTCGCGGAGACCGGGAGAGCGCCAGCCGTAGACCTTCGCGCACGACCTCGTGGTCGTCGGCGATCAGGCAGGTGATCTCGTTGGCCACGTCGCGATACTACGGGGCAGTCCGGCTTGATCCTCCCTGGTGAGCGCTAAACCGCGAGCGTGAGCTGCGTCGGCGGGGTCGGCAGCGGAGGGCGTCGCCGGGCGGTTGCCCTCGAAGATCGGCGCGGAGCGGGCGGCTTCGCGCACGCGGTTGCGAAGCGGTCGAGCGATCTCGGACGGCAGGTAGGCACGCCCGGCGAAGAGCTCCCGGTAGCGCGCAACCTCGTCCGGCCAGTCCCGCTCGAGCGCCTCCAGGAAGTGCTCGCGTACGCCGGGGCGGAGATTCAAGGGCGCGGTCCACACGCTTCGTGCGCCGGCCGCCTTCGCCGCGCGAACGACGGCTTCGAGGAGTCCTGGCGCATCCGAGAGACCGGGGAGGACGGGCGCCAGCCCGACGGTGACGTCGATGCCCGCTGCGGCGAGTCGGCGCACCGCCTCGAGGCGGCTGCGCGGCGGCGCGGTCCCGGGCTCGGTCGTGCGCCAGACGCGGTCGTCGAGCGTCGGCAGCGACACGGTCACCGTCACCGGGACGCGCGCCGAAGCCTCCTGCAGCACGTCGACGTCCCGGACGACGAGCGGCCCGCGGGTGATGATCGAGAACGGCGTCCAGGCTCGGGCCAGCTCGACGATGCAGGCCCGCGTCAGCCGAAAGCGGCCCTCCGGAGGTTGATACGGGTCGGTCGCGGTGCCCACGGCCACCTCCTCCCGCTCCCATGACGGACGGGCCAGCTCCCGCCGGAGCACGTCGGCGACGTTCGTCTTCACGCGGATCGAGCGTCCGTAGCGGTCGTCCGAGGGCCGGTCGGCCCGACGCTCGAATCCGCGGACGTAACAGAACGTGCAGCGGTGCACGCAGCCCATGTACGGGTTCAGCGACCAGCGGAAAGGCATCCCGCGGACAGCGTTCAGCGCGGTTCTACACGGCTCGAGTCGGTACTCCGCGCGCACGGGTAAATATAGAACACATGTTCGTGCAGCGGTGATTCTTGTCACGTCGTCTGGTGAGGTGACGGCGGACCTCGCTCGGGTCTAGCGCTTGACGATGTTGTGAACCTCGAAGATCTCGGGGTCGCCGGAGAACTCGATACCGACGTCGGCGAGCAGGGGCATCAACCGCTCGCCGAAGTTCTGCATCTGCTCACGAGAGTCCCAGATCTCGCTGACGCGCATGCTTCCTTCCGACCCGAAGCACACGTGGTAGTCGAGTCCATCCGGAGGAAACTCTCCAGCCTCCTTGAGCCGCCTGAGGCTTTCGTCGTACTTCTCGGCCGTCAGGTTTGTGGGGTTGAAGCGGGCAACGATGCTCATGTCGCGATCCTCCCTGCTCGGGGTCGTCGGACCCTATCCGGGATCACGCGCGCGTGGGCTCGTCTGGCCCAGAGGCTCGAGGTCGAGCTTCTCGGCCGCCCAGCGCAGGGCATGGCGTAGGTCCTGAGCCATGTCAGCTCGAAGTGTCGAGCCCGGCTCCGCCCAGTCGGGGAGCGGCTCGGGCGCCTCGACCGCGAGATGCCCGCTGAGCGCAGCCGCGAACGGACCTTCATCGGGGAAGTCGACGATCGGCACGCGGCCGCCCTCGACGCGGACGCTCAGGACCGCAAACGCCGTGTCGATCCAGCGCGAGCCCCGAACCGCCGCTCCCCAGTCGACCAGCACCGCGCCTCGACCGGCGAAGCAGACATTGCCGCTGTAGACGTCGTTGTGGACGAGCGCGTCGCCCTCGAAGTCAGCGCCGGCCTCGGCTGCGATCAGAAGCCCGAGCGAGCGCTCCAGCCAGTCCCTCGAGCAGACTCCCAGGCCGAGGAGCGGTTCGGGGTCAGCGGCCACCCGCTCCCAGCGCGACCATTGTTTCGCCTGGACGCGAAGCCCCGTGGGGGCTCGCGCCGCCGACACGGTCTCGAGCGCAACGAAGAGCGGGTCGACGGGGTCGGGGTAAGGCGGCGGCCAGTGGGCGTCGTCGAGGTACTCGATCGCGAGCGCGGCCCGAGAGCCCCGGTCCGCGAAGCCGATGAAACCGGGGCATGAAACCGCCGGAGACGTTCGAGTAGACGAGCGCCTCGGATCTGAGCATGGAGAGCGAGCCTTCGTCCGCCGCTTCCTTGACGAAGACGGGGCCGTCGGGCGACTCCATCCGCCATGCTCGACTCCGCGTGTAGCCCGATCGGAGCCGGCTCCCAGGACTTCGCAGGCGAGCCGATGGCCTCGGCGACGAGATCGAGGTCCGGCTCCACGTCTTCAGACGAATCGGCGCTCGTAGAGGACGTCGTCGTGCACCCGGGCGAAGCGTCGCCGCATGTCGTCGGGCCGGTCGCCGACGTAGTGGGCGAAGAGCTTCACCGGCCTCAGGCCGTCGTCGGTGACGGGGAAGACGTCCCGCAACCCTTCGTCCAGCTCGACGTAGACGTGCAGGTAGGAGGAGACGCGCACGAATCCGCGGGACTCGTACCAGGCCTGCACGTGCCGGTCGTCTCGCGTCCATGCCTCGAAGCGCGCCAGACCGCGCCGCTTCGCGATCGCCTCCGCCTCGCGGAGCAGTGCCGTCCCGATGCCCCGGCGCTGATGATCGGGATGCACGGCGACGTGCCAGATCATTCCCCCGAGCCCGGGCCGGTCCTCGCAGACAGTCGCAGGCTCTTCTTCGCACTCGACGTCGATGAGCCCGACGATCTCGCCGTTCCGCTCCGCGACGAGCTCGATCGCGGGGTGCTCGTAGCGCTCCTTCTCCCGACGGACGTCGTCGAAGAACGCCGAGTCGAGGAACGAGAGAACCCGACACACGATCCAACCGCGCTCGTCGGCGTCGCGGTAGGGCCGCACTTCGAGATCGTCCATCGAGCGGCATCCTACGAGCACCGGAGCCGCGGCATCTAGAGTCGCCGGGATGGAGGGGCTTCCGGGGGGAATCCGGCAGATCACCTTGCCGCTGCCGACGCGGCCGGGGCACGTGCACGCGTACCTCCTGCCGGGCGAAGACGGCTGGACGGTCGTCGACACGGGCGTCGGCCTCCCCGACGCCAAGGAGCAGTGGCGCGCCGAGCTCGAGCGCGCCGGAGGCCGGGTGGCGCGCATCTTCGTGACCCACTTCCACCCGGATCACGTCGGCGCCGCCGCCGACCTCCACGAGCTGACGGGCGCTCCGGTCTACCAGGGCGCTCTCGACTACGCGCAGTGCGAGCTCGTCTGGGGCAACCCGGCCTGGTCGGAACGGCTGCTCGAGTGGTTTCGCCTGCACGGGGCGCCCGACGACGTGACGGAGGAGCTCGTCGGCCAGAGCTCCGTGTACCGGCCGTTCATCCGCTACCAGAAGGATCCGATCCTCGTCGAGGCCGGGGAGATGCTCGACGGGTGGGAGCTCGTCGGGGCTGCCGGCCACGCCGACGGCCAGCTCTGCCTGCTGAAGGACGGCATCCTCGTCGCGGCCGACCACCTGCTCGCGAGGATCACACCGACGGTCGGCCTCTGGCCCGCGAGCCGCGCGGACCCGCTCGGCGACTATCTCGCGGCGCTCGAGCGGACGGCCGAGCTCGCGCCGCGCGTCGCGCTTCCGGGCCACGGCGACGTGCTCGACGACCCCGCGGGCCGCGTGCGCGAGCTACAGGAGCATCACCGCGTGCGGCTCGAAGAGACGGTCGCGGCGCTCGGCAGCGAGCCGCGCACGGGCTTCGAGCTCTCGCTCGCGCTCTTCGGCGACGATCTGAAGCCCGCGGCCAGGCGGTTCGCGGTCGCCGAGTCCCTCTCGCACGCCGAACGCCTCGTGTGGGAGGGTATTGCCGAGCGACACGAGGACGACGGGGCGGTTACCTATACTGCGACTTGATCTACGTGGGCGACGACCTACCGCCTAGTACCAGCGCCCCTCCGGGGGCGTTGCCGCTTGTGTCGACCCCGACCTTCTCCGCGTGAGCACTCCTCTCCGCATCGTCGTGATCTTCCTGCTCGTGCTCGGGAACTCGATCTTCGTCGCGGCCGAGTACGCCCTCGTGACCGCGCGGAGAAGCCGGCTCGAGGAACGCGCGCGGCGCGGAGGCATCGGGGCGCGCACCGCGCTGCGGCTCATGGACGACCCGGTCCGCTTCATCAGCACCGTCCAGGTCGGGATCACCGTCTTCGCGATCCTCCTCGGTGCGATCGGCGAGCCGTTGATCTCGGACCTGATGCAGCCTCCGCTCTCGAACACGGTGGCCTTCCTGATCGCGTTCGCGATCCTCTCGTATCTCTCGGTCGTCATCGGGGAGCTCGTGCCCAAGGCGGTCGCGCTCCAGAAAGCCGAGCGGCTCGCGGTCGTGCTTGCGGTCCCGCTCGACTGGCTCGCGAGGATCACGTACCCGCTCGTCTGGCTCCTGCAGGTGTCCGCGAACGTCGTCCTCCGCCTGCTCCGGGTCAAGCCCGCTCCTGCGGGCATGATCGCCTACACCCGCGAGGACATCCGCCACAGCGTCGCCGCGGCCGAGGACGTCGGCGAGCTGCACCAGGCCGAGGAGGAGATGCTGTACAAGGTCTTCGACTTCGCCTCGAAGGAGGTCTCGGCGGTGATGGTGCCGCGGCCGGAGGTCGTCGCGATCTCGGTGGACATGCCGCCGGAGGACGCGCTCACCACCGTCGTCGAGTCTCCTTTCACGCGCTACCCCGTGTACCGGGGCTCGCTCGACGAGATCGTCGGCATTCTCCACGTACGCGATCTCTTCGCAGCGATGCACGACGTCGGCATGGCAGCCGTGCAGCTCGAGTCGATCGTCAGGTCGGCCCATGTCGTTCCCGAGACGAAGGACCTCGCCGCCCTGCTCGCCGACTTCCGGCGCGAGAAGCAGCACCTGGCGATCGTGATCGACGAGTACGGTGCGATGGAGGGCATCGTCACCCTCGAGGACATCCTCGAGGAGATCGTCGGCGAGATCGAGGACGAGTTCGACCTCCCGGATGAATCCGTCGAGCGGATCGACGACACTCACATCCGGATCGACGGCACGTTCACGATCGACGACTTCAACGAGCAGTTCGGCACCGATCTCGAGCAGGGCGACTACCACACGATGGCCGGCCTCGTCTTCGGCGCGCTCGGGCGCCAGCCGGAGGTCGGCGACGAGGTGCTCGCCGACGGGCTGCGGTTGACGGTCGTCGAGGTGGACGGCTCCCGCATCGGCCGCATCGAGGTCGAGTTCGGGGTCGAGAAGACGCCCGCGGGCGACACCTGAGGCCGCCTAGGCCCGTCTCGCGGTAGGTTCGGGCGCGTGAGGCTCGGGCTCGACTCGCCCTTCCGTCACCGCGACTTCGCGGTCTACTGGGTCGCGGTCGTCACCGAGGCGTTTGCGCTCTCGATGGCGCTCGTCGCGATCGGGTGGCAGGTGTACTCGGTTCGCGAGAACCCGCTCGATCTGGGTCTCATCGGACTTGCGGAGTTCCTTCCGCTCCTGTTGCTGGCGCTTCCCGCAGGGCAGCTCGCCGACCGCGTTCCGCGACGGCGGCTGCTCGCGTTGATGGTCGTCCTCGACGTCGTCTTCCTGCTCGGGCTCCTCGGCGTCACGGTCGCAGGTGCGGATCGGGTCTGGCCGTTCTTCGTGCTCGCTTTTCTGTTCGGCGTCTCCAGCGCGCTCGGAGCGCCTGCCGGCCGAGCCTTGACGCCGTCGCTCGTCCCTCGGGAGATCCTCGTCAGCGCGCTCGCGCAGCGGTCCGTCGGCATCCAGATCTCGGTCATCGCCGGCCCGGCCGCCGGCGGTCTTCTGTTCGCGCTCAGCCCGAGCTCGTCTACGGCGTGGGTGTCGGCCTGACACTGATCTCGCTCGTGTGCTTCCTGTCGTTGCGCGGCGGGCGTGTGCCGGCCGCCGAGGGCGTGCAGGGTCTGCACGAGGTGCTCGCGGGCGTCCGCCTCATCCGCAGGACGAACGTTCTGCTCGGCGCCGTCTCGCTCGACCTCTTCGCGGTCCTCCTCGGAGGAGCCGTCGCCCTGCTACCGATCTTCGCCAAGGACATCCTCGAGGTCGGTCCGACGGGCCTCGGCTTTCTCCGCACCGCACCCGCTTTCGGCGCATTTCTCGCGGCCGTCTGGCTCGCGCGGCACCCGATCCGACGGCACGCGGGGCCGACGCTGTTCGTCGTCGTAGCGCTGTTCGGTGCGAGCATGGTCGTCTTCGGCCTCTCGCGCGAGATGTGGCTCTCGATGCTGGCGCTCGGCTTCGGCGGTGCGGTCGACATGGTGAGCGTCGTGCTGCGCTCGACGATCCTCCCGCTCGTCACCCCCGACGAGGTGCGCGGACGCGTGAACGCGGTCGAGATGGTCTTCATCAGCGGCTCGAACGAGCTCGGGGCGTTCGAGTCGGGGGTCGCGGCGGCGCTCGTCGGCGTCGTGCCGGCCGTCGTGGTCGGTGGAGTCGCGACGATCGTCGTCGCCGGAGTCTGGTGGAAGCTCTTCCCGTCCCTCGCGCGCGTCGACCGGCTCGACGAGCTGCGGCCCGTCGCGCTTGACGCTCCGTAGGGATTCGAAGAAGCAGCACCACCGGGAAGCCGGAAGCTTTCCTAGCGCCGCGCGCTCGCTCGCACGCTGCCTGCCGGCACTCCTCTGATCGAGGCGTCCACGAGCTCGATCGGGTGGAGTGCCGGCAGCGGCCGGCCCGAGCGCCGGAGCGCGCTCGAGATCTGCACGAGGCAACCCGGATTCGCGCTTGCGTAGACCTGCGCGCCGGTCGCAAGCACGTTCGCGGCCTTGCGGTCGCCGAGCTCGCGCGCGGCATCGGGCTGGACGAGGTTGTAGATCCCGGCCGAGCCGCAGCAGAGGTCCTGCTCCGCGGGCTCGACGACGTCGAGCGCCGGGATGCGCGCGAGCGACGCGAGCGACGCCAGCGGGAGGGCTTGCGCGTGCCGGAGGTGGCACGAGTCCTGGAGCGCGGCCGTGAGGGCAACCGGGTGGCGGCGCGCGCGTGGCGGCACTTCGGCGAGGA
This sequence comes from uncultured Actinomycetes bacterium, assembly GCA_963746435.1. GTDB lineage: Bacteria > Actinomycetota > Thermoleophilia > Gaiellales > Gaiellaceae > GMQP-bins7. Next base: position 22,568 of record CAVVAZ010000004.1, on the reverse strand, counting down.
GCTCGCCCACGTCTCGTACCTTGGCCGCGAAGGCCTCGGCGTCCTCGCTCTCGAGCAGCCACCCCAGCTCCTTCAGGTGCGAGCCGCAGCCCGAGGAGTTGACGACGACGAGGTCCACGTCGTCGAACGCCTCGACGAGCCGGCGCGCGAACGCCCTTCCCTCCTCGAGCCGTCCCGCGTGCACCGAAAGTGCGCCGCAGCAGCCCTGGGGCGGGGCGACGACCTCGAAACCGTCCGCGGCGAGGACGCGCGCGGTCGCCTGGTTCACGTCGGTGAACACCGCGCGCTGGACGCAGCCGGTCAGAAGGCCGACGCGCCCTCTGCGCGAGCCTGACGCGGGCGTGATGGCCGGGACATCGCCGCGCGAGCGCCACCGAGGCGCCATCTCGACGAGAGGCCGGAACCGCCTCGGCAGCGGCAGAACGCGTCCGAGGGGGGCGAGCCTCAGCGCGGCCCGCATGCGGCCGGAATAGGGGAGAACCCGAAAGAGCAACCCTCGGAGCAGCCGGTCGCCGAGCGGCCGTTCGTACTCGCGCTCCACGGCGTCGCGTGTCGACTCGATCAGGCGGTCGTAGCGGACTCCGGACGGGCACGAGCTGACGCATGCCATGCAACCGAGGCAGCGGTCGAAGTGCGTGGTAACGGTGGCGTTCAAGGTGAGCGCTCCGTCGAGACGTGCATCCATCAGATGGATGCGGCCGCGCGGCGAGTCCATCTCCTCGCGCCAGAGCACATACGTCGGGCAGGTCGGCAGGCAGAACCCGCAATGGACGCAGTCGGAGGTGAGCTCTCGGATCACGGCGAGAAGATCCCGTTCGGGTCGAACGCACGACGGATGTGCTCTTCGAGCCGGCGCCGCGCCGCCGCGCCCTCGTCACTTCGTGGCCCGGAGCCATTTGGCTCGGGGTGGGGCGTGTAGGCCGTTCCGGCCGAGGGACGAACGATCGCCTCGGACAGACCGCCGAGGAGCCGAGCGAGCTCACCCGGGGGAAAGTCGACGCGCCCGCCTGCCGCTCGCTGCCGGTCGCTCGTCTCGGCCCACACCTCGGCGCCGTTCTCCCGTCCGCCGACGAGCGCGAGGGCGGTTGCGACTTGAGCCTGCACCGCGAGCGGCGAGCCCTCGAAGAGCACGGCCACTCGCCCGGGATGGAGGACGTCGAGCGCGGACGGCTCGAGCTGCGAGCGAAGCAGCGCAGCGACGGCGGCGGCGGGCTCTTCGGTCTCCACGACGAGCGTTCGCGATGCGCTGGGCAGAGGGTGGAGGCGGAAGCTCGCCCGCGCGATGAACGCGAGCCTGCCTCGCGATCCGCAGACGAGACGACCGAGGTCGTAGCCGGCGACGTTCTTCACGACCTTGCCTCCGGCGTTCGCGATCGTCCCGTCCGCCAGCACGAGCGTCACTCCGAGCACGAGATCTCGCGGGGCGCCGAAGCGGTGTCGCAGCGGCCCGGACACATTCTCGGCCAGGAGCGCGCCGATCGTGGGATCGCCGGGTGGGTCGAGCGACAGGCGCTGCCCGTGGCGGGCGAGCGCCGCGTCGAGCTCGGAGAGCCTGACCCCGGACTCGACCGTGCAGGTCAAGTCTCCGGCCTCGTGCTCGAGGACTCGAGCGAGGCCGTCCGTCGTCAAGTCCTCGCCGATCCGGACCTTACGTCCCCCTGCGCTTGCGTCGGCGAGGAACGCCGACGCCTCGTCGAGGCTAGAGACGCTCGGCAACGCCGATCCTCTCGAGCGCGTGAACGCGATACGGCCCGGGAACCTCACCGCAGAGCCGGGGCGTCGGAACGACCTTGCCGGGATTGCAGAGACCTTCCGGATCGAAGGCGCCGCGCAGGCGCGAGAAGACCTCGAGATCCCGCTCCGAGAACATCCTCGGCATCGAGCAGGCCTTGTCCATCCCGACCCCGTGCTCGCCGGTGAGGGAGCCGCCTGCCTCGAGGCACGCCTCGAGGATCGCCTCCGCGAGCACTCGCGCCCGCTCGGTCTCGCCCTGTCCTGCGTCGTAGAGGACGAGGGGGTGCAGATTTCCGTCTCCTGCGTGGAAGACGTTGCCTACCCGGAGACCGTGCTCGGTGGAGAGCTCCTCGATTCGGCGGAGGACCTCGGGAAGGCGGGTACGCGGCACGACCCCGTCCTGCACGTAGTAGTCCGTCGCCACACGACCCATCGCGGCGAAGGCCGACTTGCGGCCCTTCCAGAGGAGCGCTCGCGCGAGGTCGTTGGACGCGGTACGGAGCTCGAAGGCCCCGCGCTCGCGACAGATGTCCTCGACCGCCGCAGCATCCTCCTCGACCTGGACGGCGACGCCGTCGAGCTCGACGATGAGCACTGCGCCCGCTCCTTCGGGATAGCCGGGCGCGACGGATTGCTCTGCCGCTTCGATCGTCAGCCGGTCCATCATCTCGAGCGCAGACGGCAGGATCCCCGCCGCAACGATTGCCGATACCGCTGCGCCCGCGGCGTCCATCGTCTCGAACGCCGCGAGGAGAGTTCGAACGACCTCGGGCACGCGAACGATCCGGAGCGTGATCTCGGTGACGATGCCGAGCGTTCCCTCCGAGCCGACCACGACGCCGAGGAGGTCCATGCCTTCCGGGTCGAGCGCCTTGCCACCGAGCTCGACGACCTCGCCGTCCGGGAGCACGAGCGTGAGGCCGGTGACGTGGTGGACAGTGAACCCGTGCTTGAGGCAGTGAGCGCCGCCCGAGTTCTCCGCGACGTTCCCGCCGATCGTGCAGACCTGTTGGCTCGAAGGATCCGGCGCGTAGAAGTAGCCGTCGCCTGCGACCGCCCGCGTGACGTCGAGGTTCGCGACTCCCGGCTCGACGACGACGCGGCGGCTGTCGAGGTCGACCTCGATGATCCGGTTCATCCGCGCGAGCGAGACGACGACCCCACCGGCCATCGGGGTCGCGCCTCCCGACAGCCCGGTTCCCGCTCCGCGTGCGACGAACGGCACGCCGGTCGCGATGGCAGGCTCGGACGACCGCTTGCACCTCGTCCGTCGAGCCCGGAAGGACGACGAGCGCAGGCACGGCGCGGTGTCCCGTCAGCCCGTCGCACTCGTACACCCGGAGTTGCTCCGGCTCCGTGATCACGTGCTCCGCCCCGAGCGCCAGCCGCAGCTCGTCGACCAAGGCCGCGTCGATGCCCACGGTCGCCGAGTCTACGGAGCCCAGAACGCCTCGAACGCGTCGGGGTCGCTCGGGAGCGCGAGCACCTCCTGGACGAGGCCGTCCTCGATTCGGAAGAGCAGGACCTGGTCGAGCTCGAGCGTGCGGCCGCGCCTGGCTCCGTTGGCCCTGTACACAGCGGCCGCGCGGCCGTCGCTCGCGAGCACGTCGCGGAGCTCGGAGCCGTACGTCCCGTTCGTCTCCTTCGGAAGTCGCCCGAGGAAGCGAAAGATCGCGTCCCGCCCTCGGTGCTCGCCTGCCATGACCCCACGGCCCGGCACCGTCCACGTCGCGTCCTCGGCGAACAGGCCTCGAAGCGCGAATCCCTCCTTGCGCGCGAACGCCTCGAAGATCCGGCGGACGAGCGTCTCGTTCTCAGCCGCCGCCACGCGAGCCCTCCCAGCGGTCGATGAGGCCGTCGACGTGGCGACGCTGGGCATCGGTGAACGGGACGAGCGCGACGAGTCGCCGTGCCTCCGCCGGATCGTCGTTCGCGACAGCCGCCTCCAGATGCTCGCGAAACGGGACGGGTTGCCGAAGCTGTCGCCGGAGCCAGCGAAGGAGGCTGACCGCGGCTTGATCGGTCATGGGCAGGAGGCTAGCGTGCCGCCCCGCTCCGCAGGGCCCCTGTCGCGATCGTGATAATGGCGGGGTGAAAGAGATCCTTCCCGAGATCGATGCCTGGAAGAAGGACGGCGAGCGGGTCGTCGTAGCGACCGTCGTCGCGACGAGGCGGTCGGCGCCGAGACCGATCGGGACGAGCCTCGCCGATCTCGGAGTCCGGCAAGATGTGCGGCTCCGTGTCCGGCGGGTGCGTGGAGAGCGACGTGTTCGAGAACGCCCAGGAGGTGTTCCGAACCGGCGAGCCGAAGCTCCTGAGCTACGGCATCTCCGACGACCTCGCCTGGAGCGTCGGCCTCCCCTGCGGGGGCGAGATCGACGTCTTCGTCGAGCCCGTCGAATGAGCCTGGTCGAGCGGCTCGCCGCGCTCGCCGCCTCGGGCGACCGCGGTGTGCTGCTCACGGTCGTCGAGGGAGACGGAGTCGGCTCGAACCTGCTCGTCCTCGAGGGCGGCGAGACGCATCGGCGAGGGCCCTGACGGAGCTGCCGCGCTCGCGGACGAGGTCATTCGGCGGGGGCGCAACCGCCTGCTGGTGCTCGAGGACGGGACGAAGGTCTTCGCCGAGGTGTACGGGCCGCCGCCGCGGCTCTTCGTCTATGGCGCCGTCGATACCGCCGAGGCGCTCTGCCGCGGCGCGAAGCTGCTCGGCTGGCGGTCGATCGTCGCGGACGCCCGCGGCAAGTTCGCGACCCGCGAGCGGATCCCGTCGGCCGACGAGCTCATCGTCGCCTGGCCCGAGGAGGCCTACGCGCAGGTCGAGCCCGACCACCAGACCGCGATCGTCGTCCTGACCCACGACGACAAGTTCGACGAGCCCGCGCTCATCGGCGCGCTCGCGACCGAGGCGTTCTACGTCGGCGCGCTCGGCTCCCGTCGCAACCAGGAACGGCGCCGCGAGCGCCTGCTGGAGGCCGGGGTCGCCGAGGCCGACATCGACCGGATCATGGGCCCGTGCGGCCTCGACATCGGCGCGGACACGCAGGAGGAGACCGCGCTCTCGATCCTCGGCGAGATCCTCGCCGTGCGCGCGCGGCGCGAGGGCGGCTTCCTCAAGCAGGCGAAGCAGCGGATCCACGTCGAGGTCGAGTGAGCCGCCGGCGGGCGCCGTCGTCTGCTCGCAACGCTCGATCATCGATGATCCTGAGCACGCCCCGCCGCACGCGTATTAGAGTCGGCTCGACATCTCCCTGACGGAAAGGGGGCACGTTGACGAGCATCGATACCGGCCTCGGGATCGAGGCGAAGTCGGATGCGATCTACGAGCTGGTCGAGGAGGGCGCTGCAGGTCGAGCGGCTCGCGACCGGGTTCACGTTCACGGAGGGGCCGATCTGGCACCCGACCGAGCACTACCTCCTGTTCTCCGACATGCCGGGCGACGTCCGCCGCAAGTACACGCCGGACGGCAAGGTCGTCGAGGTCAGGAACTTCTCGAACAAGTGCAACGGGATGACCTACGACGCCGACCTGAACCTGCTCGTGTGCGAGCACGTGACGAGCTGCCTGGTCCGCGAAAGCCCGGACGGGAGCACGAGAGATCATCGCCCAGGAGTTCGAGGGCGAGGAGCTCAACAGCCCGAACGACGTCGTCGTCCACTCGAGCGGCGCGATCTACTTCTCCGACCCGTGGTACGGGCGCATGCCCGGCTTCGGCCATCCGCGCAAGCGGCGGCTCGGCTTCCAGGGCGTCTACCGGATCCCGCCGGGCGGTGGCGACCTCGAGCTCGTGGTCGAGCGCGACGAGTTCGACATGCCGAACGGGCTCTGCTTCTCGCCCGACGAGTCGCTCATCTACATCAACGACACGCCGCGGGCCCACATCAAGGTGTGGGACGTGGGCGACGACGGCTCGCTCTCCAACGGCCGCATGTTCTTCGAGGGCATCGGCTCGGGCGTGATCGAGGAGGGCATCCCGGACGGGATGAAGTGCGACGAGCGCGGGAACATCTGGGTCACGGGGCCCGGCGGGATCTGGATCATCTCAGCCGCAGGCGAGCACCTCGGCACGATCAAGGTTCCCGAGAACACGGGCAACCCCACCTGGGGCGGCGACGGACTGGCACACCGTGTACATCCCGAGCTCGACGTCCCTGTACGCGATCCGCACCATCGTCGGACCGCGGCACGAGCCCTACATGCGCTAGGAGGTGGAGATGAACGACGAAGGCCTCACCCTGGATGCCGATCGCTGCGCGCTGATCATCCAGGACATGCAGAACGACGTGATGATCGACGGCGGCGCCTTCGCGGAGACGGGCGCGCCCGAGCACGCGAAGGAGCAGAACGTCGTCGAGAACGTAAAGGCGCTCGCCGAGACCTGCCGGAGCAAGGGCATTCCGGTGATCCACGTCTGGTACATCGTCGAGGAGGGCGCCCCGGGACTGAAGCTCAACGCCGGCGCTCTACCAGGGCGTGAAGGACACGGGACGCGCTCGTCCGCGGCACCTGGGGCGCCGCCCCTGCCGAGGGGCTCGAGGCGCAGGACGGCGACTTCGTCGTCGAGAAGATGCGCATGAACGCGTGGCACGGGACGAGGCTGCACACGCTTCTCGCAGGCCTCGGCCGCGACACGATCATCGTCACCGGAGCGTGGACGAACATGTCCGTCGAGCACACCGCGCGGACGGGTGCCGACTACGGCTTCTTCATGGTCGTGCCGGAGGACGGCTGCTCGACGATGAACGCCGACTGGCACAACGCGTCGATCAACTACGCGCTCCAGAACGTCTCGACCGTGACGACGTGCGGGGCGGTCACCGAAGCGCTCGCCGGCGTCCCGGCAGGAGTCTGAGGATGAGGGAACGGGTGACCGCCGCTCCGGCAGGCCTCGGTCACCCAGCACCTCGATGAGCGTCGAGCACATCGAGCGCCTGCGCGTCGCCTGGATCGATACCGACGCCGGCGGCCGGATCCACTTCACGAACGCGTTCCGCTGGGCGGAGCTCGCCGAGACCGGTCTGCTGCGGAGCCTGGCGCTGCTCGACGGCTGGGGCGACTACCCGCGCAAGCACGTCGAGGCCGAGTTCCTGAAGGTGCTGCGCTTCGAGGACGAGATCGAGGTGGCGATCAGTGTCGAGCGCGTCGGGCGGACGTCGATCACCTACACGTGGACGATCGCGAAGGACGCCGACGTCCACGTCGCCGGGCGCCACACGGTCGTCAACGTCGATCAGGACGGACGGCCGGAGCCGCTCCCCGCGGGTGTCCGCGCGGCCTTGTCAGCCTGACGCTTCCGATCGGCTGGGCCTACGAATAGGAGCACTTCGGGTTACGCCGGTTCGCTCTCCGCCTGCCAGCGCTCGCGGTAGTCCTCGCGCACCGGCCTGAACACGTCGAGCACGAGCGAGCCGTCCGGTCCGCAGTACGCGGAGTGCTCCACGCCGCCGGGGAGGACGTACGCCTCGAACGGCCCGAGCTCGTGCGCGACGCCGTCGACGACGAGCGCCTGCATCCCCTCGAGCACGATGCCGAGCTGCTCGTGCGGATGGCTGTGCAGCGGCACGGTCGCCCCCGGCTCGAAGCGGATGAGGTTCAGCATCGCGCCCTCGCCGAAGAGCGGCCGGCCGCTCACGCCCGCGGCGAGCTCGAAGGCGCGCACGGCGTCGAGTCGTACGAACTGTGGCTCCATATGCGCTCGATTATCGTTCGCTGCGGTGACCGCCGTCGAACTGCCGCTGCTCCGTCGGCAAGGCTTCGTCGACGGCATGTGGATCGACTCGGACTCGGGAGAGACGTTCCCGGTCGTCAATCCGGCCACCGGCGAGGTGCTCGCCGAGGTGCCGCGCATGGGCGCGGCCGAGACCCGTCGCGCCATCGAGGCCGCCGGGCGCGCGCTCCCGGACTGGAAGCACCGGACGGCGAAGGAGCGGGCGCACATGCTTGCGCGGCTGGCCGACCTGATGCTCGACCACGAGGACGAGCTCGCCTCGGCTCATGGTCCTCGAGCAGGGGAAGCCGCTCGCCGAGGCGCGCGTCGAGGTCGCGTACGCGGCCTCCTTCTACGAGTGGTTCGGCGAGGAGGCGAAGCGCGTCTACGGCGACACGATTCCGACGCCGTGGCCGGACAAGCGCATCCTCGTCACGAAGGAAGCCGTCGGCGTGACCGCGGGGATCACGCCCTGGAACTTCCCGGCTGCGATGCCGGCCCGCAAGTCAGCCCCCGCGCTCGCCGCCGGCTGCACGATGGTGCTGAAGCCGGCCGAGCAGACTCCGCTCTCGGCTCTGGCGATCGCCGCGCTGGCGGAGGAGGCGGGGATCCCGCCCGGTGTGCTCTCGATCGTCACCGGGGCCGCCGAGGATGCGCCCGCGATCGGCGCCGAGATGACCTCGAACCCGGCGGTCCGGAAGCTCGGGTTCACGGGCTCGACGGAGGTCGGGAAGATCCTCATGCGCCAGTGCGCGCCGCAGCTCAAGAAGATCTCGCTCGAGCTCGGCGGGAACGCGCCGTTCATCGTCTTCGACGACGCGGACCTCGACGACGCCGTCGCCGGGGCGGTGCTCTGCAAGTACCGCAACTCCGGGCAGACCTGCATCTCGGCGAACCGGATGCTCGTGCAGGAGGGGATCTACGACGCGTTCCTCGAGCGCTTCGCGGAGGCGGTGCGCGGGCTCAAGGTCGCCGACGGCTTCACGGAGGGCGTGAACGTCGGGCCGCTCATCGACGCGCCGGCGCTCGAGAAGGTCGAGCGCCATGTGGCCGATGCGCTCTCCGGCGGTGCGGAGATCGTCGTCGGCGGCAGCCGCTTGGAAGGGCAGTTCTTCCAGCCCTCGGTTCTCGTTGACGTCACCGCCGACATGGCGATGAGCAGCGAGGAGACCTTCGGCCCCGTCGCCGGGATCGCGCGCTTCGCGACGGAGGAAGAGGCCGTCCGGATCGCCAACGACACGCCCTACGGCCTGGCTGCGTACTTCTACTCGCAGGGTCTCGCGCCGGTCACGCGTGTGGGCGAGGCGCTCGAATACGGGATCCTCGGGGTCAACACGGGCCTCATCTCCACCGAGGTCGCGCCGTTCGGCGGCGTCAAGGAGTCGGGGATCGGGCGCGAGGGCTCGTCGTACGGGATCGACGAGTGGCTCGAGCTCAAGTACTGGGCCATCGGCGGAATGGGCGAGCCGCTGTGATCGTCGAGCAGCGCGACTACCACGTCCACACGGGCAAGCTCCCCGAGCTCGTTCGCCTGTACGAGGCCGAGGGGATCCCGCTCCAGGAGGAGATCCTCGGCGGGCTCGTCGGCGCGTTCACGACGGACATCGGCGCGCTCTCGACCTACACGACCCTCTGGCGCTACGACTCCTACGCGGAGCGGGAAGCGAAGCGCGCCCAGCTGCAGGCGGACGAGCGCTGGCAGGCATTCCTGCGCAAGGTGCAGCCGCTCATGCACACGCAGCAGAACCGCGTCCTCGTCCCGACCTCGTTCTCTCCGCTTCGCTGATGGGGCGGCTCGAGGCGAAGGTCGCGATCGTCACCGGCGGGTCGCAGGGCATCGGCCGCGCAATCGCCGACGGGCTCGCGAGCGCGGGGGCGCGCATAGTCGTCGCGGATCTTCAGGGAGCCGAGGCGGCCGCTTCCGCGTACCCGGACGGCGTCGGGCTGACCGTCGACGTCGCCGCCGAGGACGACGTCGCAGCGAATGACGGGCGAGGTCGTCGAGCGCTGCGGAGGGATAGACATCCTCGTGAACAACGCCGGGCTCTACGCCTCGCTCGAGATGCGGCCGTTCACCGAGATCCCGCTCGAGGAATGGCGGCGGGTGATGGACGTCAACGTCGCGAGCATGTTCCTCACGACCCGTGCGGTCGTCCCGGTGATGCGCGAGCGCGGCGGCGGCAAGATCGTGAACATCTCTTCCGGCACGCCGTTTCGCGGCGTCCCCTTCCTGCTCCACTACGTGACGAGCAAAGGCGCGATCGTCGCGCTCACGCGCGCGCTGGCGAAGGAGCTCGGCAAGGACGCGATCCACGTGAACTGCGTCGCGCCCGGCTTCACGATGTCCGACGGCGTCATGGCAGAGCCCGAGGTGATCGAGAAGCTGCGCGACGTCTCGATCGCCGCGCGCACGATCCAGCGCGACCAGGTGCCCGAGGACGTCGTCGGCGCGGTCGTCTTCCTCTGCAGCCCCGGCGCCGACTTCATCACCGGCCAGACGATGGTGATCGACGGCGGTCAGTTCTTCCATTGATCTTCGCGCTGCACGAGCAGCCGGCCGGGGTGGCCGACCCAGGACGGACCACGCGTCGTCTACGACCTCGATCGCGGCGCGGCCTCGTTCGGGGCGGCTCGGGTGGATGGCGCCGGCCTCGTCTGGAAGCTCGGAGGCGACGAGGAGGGCGCAGCTCTCGCCGCGGAGCTCGATCTCGACCCCGAGGCGGACTGGGTCATGCGCTGCGATCGCGTCGACTTCCCGCGCAGGCTCCGTCGCCTACCGGCACGTCCATCCGGGCCCCGGCATTCGTCGTCTCCTCTTCGGCGCGCTGACGATCGAGGCCGAGGTCGGCACGCACACGTACCGCGCCGGGCGAGGCCTGGTTCGAGGGCGCCGACTACCCGGTGCTGGCGACGCGTCGGACAGCGAGGACACTGCGTTTGTCCGAGTGTTGCTCCTGCCGCGCGAATGGGAAGGCAAGCGGACGATCCGGTATCTCGACGCCGCCGACGAGGAGCGGCCGAAGCTCCAGCGTGCGACGGTCCTGCTCGAGGAGCCGCTACGGCTGTGAGAAACGGCGGCCGCATCCTCGCCGACCAGCTCGAGCTGAACGGTGCGGACCTCGCCTTCTGCCTCCCCGGAGAGAGCTTCCTGCCACTGCTCGACGCCCTGTACGACTCGCCGATCCGGCTCGTCACCTGCCGACACGAGCAAGGAGCGGCGAATGCGGCCGAGGCGTACGGAAAGCTGACCGGGCGGCCGGGGATCTGCATCGTCACGCGCGGCCCCGGGGCGACCCAGGCCGCCGTCGGCGTACACACGGCGATGCAGGACTCGACGCCGATGCTTCTCCTCGTCGGCCATGTTCCGCGCGCAGATCCAGGGCCGCGACGCCTGGCAGGAGGTCGACTACGGGCGCGTGTTCGGAGGTCTCGCAAAGGCGGCATGGCAGGTCGACAGCGCCGCGCGCATCCCCGAGCACGTCGCGCGGGCGTACTCGCTCGCGCTCTCGGGCCGCCCGGGCCCGGTCGTGCTCGCGCTTCCGGAGGACGTCCTCGCCGAGACCGCAGACGTCGCCGACGGAGCTGCCGTACGTGTTGGCCGGTCGACGCCTCGCGAGGAGGACATCGACCGGCTGCGCGGTCTCCTGGAAGCTTCCGAGCGGCCGCTCGTCGTCGTCGGCGAGGGCGGGTGGACGCAGCGGACCGGCGAGGACGTCCTGGCCTTCTGCGAGGCGAACGAGCTACCCGTCGCCTGCGCCTTCCGCTGCCAGGACTTCGTCGACAACCACTCGCGGTGCTACGCGGGCGTGCTCGGCGTCGCGATGGACGAGCGAATTGCGGCTCGGCTGCGAGACGCGGACTTCGTGCTCGCGATCGGAGGACGCCTCGGGGAGGTCCCGACGAGGCGCTACACGCTGCTCGAGCCGCCGAACCCACGCCAGACGCTCGTCCACGTGCACCCGGATCCGCGCGAGCTCGGCTTCGTCTACGAACCCGACCTCCCGATCGTCTCGCACGCCGAAGAGTTCGCCGTCGCCCTCCGCGGGCTCGCACCCGTCGAGCCGCGCTGGCGCGAGTGGACTGCAGGCCGCGCGAGCCGACTACGAGGCGAACCTCCGGCACGAGCCGATGGAGGGGCCGGTCGATCTGGGCGAGGTCATGGCGATCCTCCGCCGCCGGCTTCCTCCCGACGCGATCCAGACCTGCGGTGCCGGCAACTTCACCGTCTGGGCGCACCGGTTCGCCGAGTTCACGCGATTCGGCACACAGGTCTGCCCCCGCAGCGGGTCGATGGGATACGGCGTCGCGGCGGCCGTCGCCGCGAAGCTCGTCCATCCGGACCGGATCGTCGTCTGCTTCACCGGCGACGGGGATTTCGTCATGAGCTCGCCGGAGCTCGCGACGGCCGTCCAGTACGAGCTTCCTATCGTCGTGCTGCTCGTGAACAACGGCATGTACGCGACGATCCGCATGCACCAGGAACGGCAGTTCCCGGGTCGGGTGATCGGGACCGACCTCGAGAACCCGGACTTTCCCGCGCTCGCGCAGTCGTACGGCGCCTTCGGAGAGCGCGTCCAGCGCACCGAGGACTTCGAGGGCGCCTTCGAGCGGGCGCTCGCCTCGGGGAAGCCAGCGCTCCTCGAGCTTCCCGTCGATCCCGAGCGGATCAGCCCCAGGGTCAAGCTCAGCGAGCTGCGGGCGCAGGCGCCATGACGCGCCGCGAGTTTCGCGTCGAGGGCCAGGCGGAGCCGATCTCGCACTTCACCCATGCCGTCCAGGCAGGCGACCTGCTGTTCGTCTCGGGCATCGTGGCGGTGGACGCCGAGGGGCGTCTCGTCGGTGGCGACGACGTGGTCGCCCAGGCACGACAGGTGTTCGGCAACATGGGCGACGTTCTCGCCGCCGCCGGCTGCACCTTCGCCGACGTCGTCAAGGTCACGGTCTACCTCACGAACGCCGACGACCGGCCGAGCATCAATCCGGTGCGCCAGGAGATTTTCGGCGCAACACGACCTGCGAGCACGCTCGTCGAGGTCCCGCGCCTCGCCGTGGAGGGCGCGAAGGTCGAGGTCGAGTGCGTGGCCCTCGTGCCGTCGTGATCGAAGACGCGTCAGCCTCCCAGGAACCACCCGACTAATCGATTATCGAGCGAAGCTCGTTGAAAGTCGCTGACGAGCTTGGTACGTTCGAGCCCGCCGGTGCTGGAGAGGCTCCGCCACGGAGATGTGGGTCAGCTGGCGCCCAAGGTCGTCGCGGGCGCGCTGGTGGCGTTCGCGATCCTGTATGTCGTCGTGATCACGCAGCCGCCGCCCGAGATCGGCGACGGCGGCTGGCGGACCACCACGTTCGGCTCCGCGATTCACGACCCTGGCTCGTTTCTTCAGATCCTGCTCGACGCGCTCACTTTCGCGGGCCTGCTCTTCATCGTGGCCAGCGGCTTCTCGCTGATCTTCGGCCTCATGCGCGTGGTGAACATGGCCCATGGGTCGTTCTACCTGCTCGCCGGCTACATCGCGTACGAGATTCAGCAGAAGATGACCGGGGAGGGCTTCGCCATCGCGGGCACGGAAGTCAACACCTGGGAGTGGGTGGTTCCGATGGTGGTCGCCGCCGGGTGCGTGGCCGTCGTCGGTCTCCTCGTGCAGCAGTTCCTGCTGAGCTGGAACCAGGGACAGGACCTGCGCCAGGCGCTGATCACGATCGCCGTGTCGTTGATCGTGGCCGATCAGGTCATCGCGCACTTCCCGAGGACGGGGGTGTTCCAGGCCGGCGGCGGCAGCGCGGTCAGCATGACCTGGCCCGGCTGGACCGAGCGCCGGATCGACCTGCAGGTCTGGGGCGTCCAGTACTCGCTCGCCCGCCTCGTCATGCTCGCGCTCGGCGTCGCCGTGGGAGTCGCGCTCTGGATGTGGCTGTACCGGACGAAGACCGGCATGGTCATCCGCGCCGGCGTGGACGACCAGCAGATGACCTCGGCGCTCGGGCTCAACATTCAGAAGACCTTCGCGATCGCATTCGTCGTCGGCGCCGCGTTGGCCGGAGTCGGGGCGAGCGTCGGCGCGTCGCAGGGCATCGTCGCGCCGGGCCAGGACGCACAGTGGCTGCTGAACTCACTCGTCGTCGTCATCGTCGGCGGTATGGGCTCGCTCCTCGGCGCGGCCGCGGGATCGCTCCTCTACGCACTCGTGCTCACGTTCTCGGCGGCCTATCTCCCGATCTCGGCCACGCAGTACTCGATCGTGCTCACCTTCGGCCTGCTCGCCTTCGTCCTCGCCTTCCGCCCGCAGGGCTTGTTCGGGAGAGCGGGATGATTCGCAACCTCGGCCCGAAGACGCTCGTCGAGCGCGTCATCGGCGTGGGCGTCCTCGTCCTCGTGGCCGCCGGCCCCGCGATCTTCGACGACTACTGGGTGAACACGATCCTCACCCAGACCTTCATCTTCGGCATCGCCGCGGCGAGCCTCATCTTCCTGTTCGCCTACGGGGGAATGATCTCGCTCGCCCAGACAGCCCTCATGGGCATCTCGGCCTACATGCTCGGAAACATGGTCACGCAGGGGGCCCCCGGAGGCGAGACCAAGGGACTGACCCTCGGCTGGGATCCGACCCTCGCGCTCGTGCTCGCCATTCTCGGCACGACGGCGGTCGGCCTCGCCTTCGGTGCCGTGGCGTCACGAAGCATCGGAATCTACTTCCTGATGCTGACTCTCACGTACGGGGTCATCGCCAACTACTTCTTCGGGCAGGTCACCCAGTTCGGCGGTTTCTCCCCGATCGCCGGAATCAACCAGTACACGCCCGGATTCGTGGGCGACATCGTCGGTTCCCCGGACAAGCTCTACTACATCGCCCTCGGCACGTCGGTCGTCGTGTACGTGTTGATCCGCTACATCGCACGCACGCCGTTCGGGCTTTCCTTGCAGGGCGTGCGCGACGACCCGCTCCGCATGACTTCGCTCGGCTTCGCCGTGCCTCTCCACCGTACCCTCGCATTCGGCTTCGCTGCGTTCATCGCCTCGCTTGCCGGGATTCTTCTCGCGTGGTGGGACGGGCAGATCGCTCCTGGCAACCTCGGCCTCAACGCGACGATCGAGCTGCTCGTCATCTGCGTCATCGGCGGGCTCGCGCGAGTCGAGGGCGCATGGCTCGGGGCGTTTGCCTTCATCGTCATCAACAACTATGTGCGCGACGTCGAGTTGCCCGTGGTCGGTGGCAGCTTCAACACGATCATCGGGTTGATCTTCCTCGCCATCGTCATCGTCTCTCCGGACGGCCTTCTGGGTATCTGGGACCGCCTCTGGCGTTCTCTCGGCAGGCGCGACGGCGGCCCGTCCGATGTCGCACCAACTGCGTCGCACGCGGCTCCGGAGGCGAGCTCGCCGTGAAAGGGGGTAGGAACACGACGAACTGAGGGTTAGGCTCGCCCGATCTATTCTCTGCACGTCAACAAGGAGGGAAGATGAAAAGAATGCGTGGCTGGAAGCTCGTGCTTCCACTCGCTGCGCTCGTAGCCGCCGGCTCGGTCCTTGTGTCCGGCTCGGCCGCTTCCACCGGTCAGACACCCGTCCGGGTGGCGATCATGACCGACTGCAAGGGAGCGTTCGCATTCGGCTTCGAGTTTGACATCGGCGGTGCCAACGCCGCATTCGCCCAGTACGCCGGGGGCAAGATCAAGAACAAGAAGAAGCCGTCGGCCGGGATCTCGGGCGTCACCGCCGGTGCTCCGGTCAACATCGTCGGCTACGGCTGTGGCGACGACACGGCTCCGACCGCGATCAAGGAGACGCGGCGGCTGATGGAGCAGCTCAAGGCGGACGTCATGGTCGGTCCGCTCTCCGGCGACGAGGCGGTCGTGGTCGCAAACTACGCGAAGACGCACCCGACCAAGACCTTCATCATCGGCACCGCGGGGTCGCAGGATCCCACGCTGCAGATCGCGCCGAAGAACATGTTCCGCTACCACGGCGACGGTGCCCAATGGAACGCCGGTCTCGGCGAGGTCGTCTACAAGAGGAACGGCTGGCGCACCGCCGCGATCATCATCGACGACTACAGCTTCGGCTGGACGTCGGCGGCCGGAATGATCGCCGACTTCTGCGCCAACGGCGGCAAGATCACGAAGCGCGTGTTCCCGCCGCTGAACACGACGGACTATTCGGCCTTCGTACGCCAGCTTCCGCGTCCGGGAACCGTTGACGGCTACTTCTGGGCAGTCGGCGGAACCGGCACGGGAGCCAGCCTGAAGGCGTTCGAGCAGGCATATGGCCGGCTTAATCCGAAGGAGCTCGCCGGGAACCTGTTCTTCGCGTTCCTCGGGGCGGACAAGGTCGTCGCTCCGAAGGTGGTCGGCGCCTACGTCGGCGGCACCGGCACTGCTCCGGGAGTCAAGACGAAGTCCATGAATCAGTACCGCGCGATCATGAAGAAGTACTCACCCGGCAGCTGCCCGCCGACGACCTCTTCGTCTCGAACTACTTCCAGGCCGCCAAGGCGCTCGTGGAGGGTCTGAAGAAGTCGAACGGGGCTGTGGGAGCCGCGTTGCAGCGGTCGATGCCTCGGGCACTGAAGGCGCCCTTCCAGGTCGCGAGCAACGGCTTCATCCGGCTGGACAAGAACCGGCAGGCCATCCAAGACCAGTACATGCTTCAGATCGTCAAGAACAAGGACGGCTCCGTCGGTGCCGGCGTCGTCGGGTACATCCCCAATGTCGACCAGTCGTTCGGCGGTCTGTTCAAATCGTCGAGCCCGGCACCGAGTCGCACGCAGCCCAAGTGCGTGAAGAGGAAGACGCCGTGGCAGGGCAAGATCCGTGCCGTCAAGAACGGCGTCATCACGACTCAGATCATCAAGTAGGACAGTGACGGAAGCACCGACGACCGCCACGAGTGCCGCGCCGACCCTCCGCTTGCGGGGGGTCGGCCGGCGCTTCGGCGGGCTCGTGGCCGTGCGCGACGTCGATCTCGATGTCTCGGCCGGCGGACGCCACGCGATCCTCGGGCCGAACGGGGCGGGAAAGACGACCCTCTTCAACGTGATCTCGGGCGACCTGCGAGCGTCGTCGGGCACGGTCGAGCTCTTCGGCCGGGACGTGACGCTCACCCCCGCGAGGAAGCGAACCCGCCTCGGGCTGGCCCGGACCTACCAGCAGTCGCGCATGCTCCTCGGACTGAGCGTCGAGGACAGCATCTACCTCTCGGTCCTCGGTGTCGGCGCCGGACATCTCCGGCCCGTGAAGCTCCCGCGGAAAGACGCGGCTCTGCGAGAACGTGCGTACGAGGCCGCGCGCCGGGCTGCCATCGAGCAGAAGCTCCCGGAGCTCGTCGGGAACCTCTCCCACGGCGAGCATCGCCAGGTAGCGCTCGCGATGGCGCTCGCGGCGGAGCCGGAGATCCTCATGCTCGACGAGCCCGCGTCAGGACTCTCGCGAGGTGAGCGCCAGCTCCTGACCGAGCTGCTGCTCGCGCTCGACGAGCGCATCACCCTGATCCTCATCGAGCACGACATGGACGTCGCTCTCACTGTCGCGGAGCGGGTGACGATGATGCACGACGGCCGCGTGATCGTGGAAGGCACACCCGACGAGATCCGCGCGAACGAGCTCGTCCACGCCCTGTACCTCGGGCGCCACCATCAAGCCGATGGCTGATCCCCTCCTCGCGGTCGAGGGCCTCAACGCGTACTACTCGAGCGCGCACGTCCTGCATGACGTCACGTTCACGCTCGGCAACGAATCGGTTGCGATCGTCGGCCGCAACGGCATGGGGAAGAGCACCCTGTGCGCGGCGATCATGGGCTTCACACCGCCTCGTACGAGCGGATCCGTCAAGTTCCAGGGCACCGAGCTCATGGGCAAGGCGTCGTACAAGGTCGCACGCTCGGGGCTCGGCTACGTCCCGCAGGGAAGACGCCTGTTCCCATCGCTCACGGTCGACGAGCACCTCAGGATCGCCGCCCGGAACGGCAGTGACGGCTGGAACCGGGAACGCGTCTACGAGCTCTTCCCGCGGCTCGGCGAGAGGAAGCGCAACGGGGGCGCGGAGCTTTCGGGCGGAGAGCAGCAGATGCTTGCGATCGGGAGGGCACTGCTCGGCAACCCGAAGCTGCTGATCATGGACGAGCCCTCCGAGGGGCTCGCGCCCGCGATCGTCGACATGATGGTCGAGACGTTCAAGAAGCTCGAGGAGGAGGGCCTCGCGATCCTTTTGATCGAGCAGAAGCTGGACGTGGCTACGTCGCTCGCGACGCGCCAGCTGATCATGGTCGGCGGGGAGATCGCACTCGAGACCACAGCCGAGGAGCTCGCGCGCGACACGGAGATGCAACGGAGGTTTCTCGGCGTCGAGCCCGTCGCTCGAGCCTGATGACGCGACAGCCGTTCCTGCGCGCGGCTCTCGCCGGCGGTGTCGCGCTTCTTCTCGCCGCCTGCGGAGGCGAGGAGGCCCCGCGGCCCGATCTTCTTCTGGTCAGCACTCGCGACGGCGAGTACGCGATCTATGCGCTGAACGCCGACGGCGGGAGCCAGAAGCGGCTGACCGACTCCGACATCGATCCCACGTCCCCCCGGCGGCTGTTGTTCCAGGTCGAGCCCGCGTGGTCGCCCGACGGTCGCAGGATCGCGTTCGCGAGCAAGCGCAGCGGGACACTCGACATCTATGCGATGAATGCGGACGGGACGGGGACGCGTCGTCTGACCTCGGTGCGCGCGGACGACGGACACCCGACGTGGTCTCCCGACGGCGGCCGGATCGCGTTCGACCGCGGTACCGCAGGGGACATCTACGTCATGAACGCCGACGGCTCAGGGGTCCACGCGATCGGGGACGATGCCGCCGCGGAGACTCAGCCCGCATGGTCGCCCGACGGCCGCTGGATCGCGTACGTGCGGAAGACGCCGGGCACCGAGATCAGCGAGCTCTGGCTCGTTCGACCGGACGGAACCGGTGCTCACGCGCTGACCGACCTCGGCGGGGCGAGCCACGGCCCGTCCTGGTCCCCGACCTCGAGCCGGATCGCGTTCGCGACCAACGTCGACAGCACGCAGTTGGACATCTACACCATCGGCGTCGACGGCAAGGGCCTCCGGCGCCTCACCGTCAGCAAGGACGAGACCTTCGAGCCTTCGTGGTCTCCGGACGGGACGACGATCGCGTATTCGGAGGGGGGCGCGATCTACTTGACCGACGCGGCGGGCAAGGCCGCGGACCGCATCACCGATGGCGCAGACAACGACTCGAGCCCGGTCTGGAACCCCGTGCCGGCGGGAGAGGAGGAGTAATGCAGGCGATCCGCGTACACGAGGGCGAGGAGCTTCGATACGAGACCGTCCCCGATCCGGAGCCGGGGGCTGGCGAGGCGCTGGTCGAGCTCAAGGCCGCAGGGCTCAACCGCCGCGACCTGCTCGTGCGAACCGGGACGTACCCGTTCCCGCTCCCACTCATCCCCGGCTCGGACGGCGCGGGCGTGCGGCGGGACACGGGCGAGGAGGTCGTCATCTACTGCGGCCTGAACTGGGGCGACCGTGAAGACGCGCCGGGACCGAACTTCGGGATCCTCGGCGGCCCGCGCGACGGCACGTACGCGGAGCTGATCGCGCTCCCCGAGGAGAACCTGTTCCCGAAGCCGGCGAGCTTCACCTGGACGGAGGCCGCAGCCTTCCCGCTCGCCGCCGCTGACCGCGTACCGCGGGCTCTTCACGCGAGGCGGACTTGCAGGCAGGCGAAACGGTCCTCGTGCTCGGGGCGGGAAGCGGCGTGTCGACCTTCGTCGTCCAGCTCGCCGCGCAGGCAGGAGCGCGCGTCCTCGTCACCTCGTCCTCCGACGAAAAGATCGAGCGCGCGAAGGCCCTCGGGCGCCGACGGCGGCGTGAACTACGCGACCACGGAAGACTGGCCGGCCGCAGTGCAGGAGCTCGGCCCGATCGACTCGTCCTCGACTCGGTCGGCTCCACCTGGCAGCAGTCGCTCGACGCAGTCCGGCCGGGTGGCCGGGTCGTCGTCTTCGGCGGAACCGGGGGAACGGAGGTGACGCTGAACGTGCGGCCGTTCTACTTCCGGCAGCAGTCGCTGTACGGCACGCAGATCGGGAGCCCGCGAGACTTCGAGGGTCTGCTGCGAATGCTCGAGGAGTCGACCTGGCGGCCCGTCATCGACTCCGTCCGGCCTCTCGCCGAAGCGGAGGCGGCCCTCGACCGCATGGTCGCGGGCGAGCACTTCGGGAAGCTCGTGCTCGAGATCGGCTAGCAGGAGCTCAGAAGGTGCCGAACCGCTCGAAGGCCTCGAGCGGTGGCATGCCCTTTGCGACTGCGGCTCGTATCTCGCTCTCCGTCCCGACCTTCTCCTCGGCCTCGGCGAGCACGTCCTCCGCAAGGGCGTGCGGCACGACCACGACTCCGTCGTCGTCGCCGACCACCCAGTCGCCCGGCTCGACGAGCACGCGGCCGATCGTCACGGGCACCTGCGCACATTACTGGCTCCGTCGAAAAAGAATACTATAGTCATCTAAATTGCGCTAATCGATGCATGGCGTCCGGAGGTTGTCGGGAGATTCGCGGTGGGTGGCGAGGTCGGGGAGGCAGAAGCGCTTACCAATTCGGCGGAAGTTCTGAGTGCCGCCAGCCGCGATCTTGCGGGGCTGGTCGCGCTAATCCGGCGAATGGTTGAAGCCGTGGTATTGCGGGATCTGGCGTTCGGGCATCGGCCCGAGATTACCAGCGGAGCGGTGCGCTCCGTGATCGCGGCGCGTAGCCTACGCTACGAATATCTTGGCGACTCAAACAGCGAGGCTGCTTGGGCGCTCTTGCTCGAAGCCTATGCCACCCGGCTGGAGGGACGGCAGATCGCCATGACCGAGCTCGGCACCGCAGCGGGTTTGTCGCAGACGACGGCGGACGAATGGATCCGACGCCTCCTCGACCGCGGGCTGCTCCTGCGCTCGGACGATCCCCGGGACGACCGCGTTGTCCTGATCGACCTCAGCGAAGAGGGGGCCGACCGAATGCGCGACTATCTGTCCGCCGCGCTCAAGCTTTCGCCATGGGTCTCGTGAAGAGCTAGTCGCGCATCAACAACCGATGCGGGTCCACGCCTAGGGCGCCGGCCAATGCCTCGAGCGTGGCGATGCTGATATTGCGTTCGCCGCGCTCGATCATGCCGACATAGGTTCGGTGGTAGCCGGAGATATGCGCCAGCTCCTCCTGGGAAATCCCCATGGCGCCCCGCAGCCGCGCGATATTCTTCGCGATGATCTCTTTGAGCCCGCTGGGCTTACGCGGTTTGGCCATGCGGCCATTTGGAGAGAAATGATGACTATCCGTCTACCGACTGGGAGTATGGTCACCTCCTGACGGCGGGCGCGGCCGCCCGCTTGGACCAGTGATAGATAATTCAGGGTTATGAGCCACTCGCTCGTCGCCACCGTCTTGAAGCTTTCTCGAGCCTCAACCAGCGCGCTGGCATTTGCTCTGGTTTTCCTGCCCTATTATTTCCACACTGGGGAATTCTGGCCTAGCCTCGCTCTTGCCATCCCGATTTTCTCGATCGCGATGTGCATGTTCATCCTGAACGACATCAACGACATTGAGCGGGACCGCATCAACCATCCCCGACGGCCGATCCCGGCCGGCTGGATCACCATCGACACGGCGGCCATCGTCTATTTGCTGCTGTTCGTGGTGTCGCTCGCATTGATCCGGGTTTTGATCGAGAGCAACGCCCACTACATCTATCTCCTCGGCTTCCTGCTGGCGATCAACTACAGCACGATCGTCAATAACCTCCCCAGGCTGAAGACTCCGTACGTCGCCTTCACCACGACGATACCCATTTTCATTGTCAATACCGCGGCCGGAGTGGTCGTGATCCCGATAACCATCGCCGCGGCCATATTCCTGTTCGTACTCGGGCGGGAAATCCTCATGGACCTTCAGGACGCGCCGGGAGACGGCCTGACGCTCGCCAAGTCATTTTCGGCCAGGACCATCGGCATCGTTGCGTTCGCGCTTCAGGCTGCCGCCATGGGCGTGCTGGGACTGCACCTGTCCAATCCAGCCAGAATGATCTCGCTCGCCCTGATTTTGGCGGTCTTTGCCTTTGTCGTGGCGCGCTGGGAAATGGCCGCGAGCCGGCCATTCCTCATCAGCGTCATGAAGCTGCAGCTCGTGGCCGCCCTGGTTTTCCTGTTCTAGATGCGCATGACGACGCTCACCACGGCGATCGCCAGGGTGAGTGCCATTGGCAGGTCGTTCAACGTCATCCTCAGCCGGTGCTTCAACTCGTCCCGGGATATCCTCTCATACTCGACAAGGTAGGAAAGCTTCTCGAACTCCGACAAGTCCTTAGCCTTGAGCTTTCCCTCAATTCGCCGGCGTGAATATTTGATGGAATGCTCGTAGAGGCGTCTTACGACACTGCGAGGAAAATAGTTGAACAGGGCCAGGACGGGAATCGCGATAATCGCGGGTAGCAGCATCAGCGCCCTGACTAAGTCCCCGAAGATCAAATCGTACTCGAACGGCGCATAATAATAGGTGCGCACACCGACGAACACGAGGATAACGGTGAGCGTGGAGACGGAGTTCACATAGGTCGAGATCCCGGCAAGCCTGTCGGATTCGAACAGATCCTTGGTGACCTTCAGCCCGTCAATCGATCGAAGCATCTGGGCGATATAAAAGAGCTTCCTTCCGACATACACGCCCAGAGCGTATTCCATGCAGCCGAAGACGATCATGAAATACTCCGCCAATCCCCGAAACGGAAATCGCGCCAGATAGAAGATGGCGAATGCAGCAATGGCGAATGACGAGGCGAAGGTGAGCGAGCGCCTCAGTGAGAAAAACCGTTCTCGATTGAGGTAATAGGCCGTCGTCGCCAGCTCCCGTTGCGTAAAGGCGCGCTCGATGATCTCGGGTATGTAGGCTTGCGTCCTGAGAACGAGCATAGCCGTCGTTCCGGCCAGTCCGCCGGCTACGGCGCAGTTGAAGGTGACGAAGAACGCCCGGTGATAGGCCATAAAGTCCGCGGCCGGCGCTAGAAACCAGAGCACGGCCGACGTCGAAGCACCATAGAGCGCCGCCAGGAAAAAACCCCAAAAGGCGCTGTTCATCAGGAAGAAGAGCTGCCTCGGGTTGTCC
>CAVVAZ010000003.1:0-85209 GCA_963746435.1 uncultured Actinomycetes bacterium | reverse complement strand
TAGCGTGGACGCCATCCTCGGCCGCGAAGAACAAGGTGTCGTTCACGACCGTCAGCCAAGTCGGTGAGCCATATCCGGTCGGATTAATGTCTTTGACGATCACCGTGCCGGCCGCCGTGCCATCGCTCTTCCAAAGCTCACGCCCGAATTCAGATGTTTGTGCGGTGAAGAAAAGCGTGTTGCCCATAGCCGTCAGACTTTGCGGGCTCGATCCGAAGTGTTGCTCTGGAGCGATGTCCGCCACCATGGATGTCCCGTTAGCTGTGCCGTCACTTTGCCACAACTCGATGCCCGCGTCGTCGCCCTTGGCCGCAAAGAACAGTGTGCCATTCATGACAGTGAGCCCGCTGATGTACGACTGAGAAGGCCCAGGTTGAATGTCCTTAACGAGGTAAGTGCCCTGCGGCGTGCCGTCGCTGCACCAGAGCTCCCGGCCGTGGATGCCGTCGTCGGCCGCGAAATACGATGCGCCGTTGAAATCGACCGCGTCATCGAGGTCCGCGTCCTCGGTGCCGGGATTGACATCGGCCGCGAGCGTGGCCGACAACAGGCAGCGATCCTCAAGCGCTTCGAACGACCAGCAATGGCGGGACCGACGAGGTGACTTCATGACTAACCCTCTCAGAAAAGTTTATTCGGAACTACCGGACGACTTCGTCCGGCCTGCGTATTCGCCGGAAATCGAATCGCGTATCGGCCAGGCGAGGACCGTTGTATCAAGGCTTCGGAAACTAGATGGCGGCCGTCCGGGGCAAAGGCCACGGGGAGCAAGCTGATGGGCGATGTTCATCAAGGGCTGCGAGTTCGAGCCCGACATTGGGGTCCGGAGACGAATCTTACAGTCGGCACCGCCGGTTGCGAGTAACTTTCCGTTCGGCGAAAAAGCAATCGCTTGGGTTCGAATGGGATGACCCGAAAGTTGTCTACGAAGTGAGCCATCGCTCACGTCCCAGAGATTTACGATTCCGTCGCCACCCGAGAAATGACGGCCATGGGCCGCCGCCAAAGTTCGTCCATCGGGCCAGAATGCCAGTGCCCGTACGGAATCCGCATGGGCACCCCAGTTGTGTAATACATCGCCGGAGGTGACGTCCCAACAGATAATGACACCGTTTCAGACCACCGGCAGCAACAACGCGTCCGCAAGGTGAATAAGCCACCGCAGATACCTGCGGAACCTCGCCGGGAAACCGCCGAAGCTCACGGCCATCTGCGGTTTCCCACAACCGCACGGTTTTGTCGAATCCGCCGGACACCATGGTATGCCCATCGGGCCCAAAGGCCGCAAATGTGTCGTCCATCGATGTCGTAATTCCTTTGTGACCGCGAAGTGCAACTTGTTCCTTTCCCGTTCGTGCGTCCCGAAGGGAAATCACACCATTAACGCTGCCGCCGCATGCCACCGTCCCGGCATCTGGGGTTAGCGGGATGGGAGAAACATGATTCCGTTGTTCGCCCCGCCATTGCGTGACCAGCCGACCCGTAGCTATATCCCACCAGCCAAGCGTGTTGTCTCGTCCGCCAGAAATCACCGTCTGGCCATCGGGCGTACACGCGACCATCCTGACCTGTGACTGATGGGCGTCGAACGGTAGTATTTCCCGTCCGGATGCGATGTCCCACAGACGTATGGTGCCGTCTTGCCCCGACGCCAGGATCAGACCGTCTGGCGAGAACGCCAGTCCCTCACCCTGGATTCGGTCCACTTCCCATCGGCGTCGTTCGGCGCTGGAGTCGGCGTCCCACAAACGCAGTGTTTTGTCCACACCCGAAGTCGCTAATGTCTTGCTATCTGGCGGAAGAACGCCAGCAAACTAATGTCACCGCGATGGCCTTCATACGAAGCAAGTTAGGCGCACGCTGGCCACGTCCCAACGCCGAACGTTACTTCGGCCACGCACTGCTGCTGCGAACAGCTTCCCATCGGGAGAAACGGCGACTCGGTCGGTTGTGTTCAACTTGGCATCCAAGCTACCAAGTTCGTTGCCGGTGGTTGCATCCCATAGATGCACCGTGTGCTTTGGGTCAAGCGTGACGACGGTCCGATTGTCCAAAAGGAATCTAGTGGGCAGGTGATCGAGCGGCGGATCAAGTAAGACGGCCCAGTTGTCGGACTTCCTGACCGGACTCCACGTCCCATACCCGTACGGTCTTATCGAGTGCTCCTGAAATCAGCGTTTTTCCGTCAGGCGAGATTACCCCAAAACTTCTAACTGGGCCGCTGTGTCCCTCAAAGCGGCTAAGTTACCGCGCCTGTGGCCACATCCCACAGCCGAACGGTCTTGTCGAGTCGACCCATGACCAGCCTATTGCGCCGCTCGCAAAGAACGCAACGGGAAACACCCGCCCTTCATGGCCTTGAAAGCGGCGGAGCTCCTTACCCGTCGAGGTGTCCCAAACAATCGCTCACCATCTTCGCCCGGCGCGGCGACGGACTTGCTGTCCGGCGAAAACGTAATGCCGTAGAGTTGTCAGCCCCGCGCAGGCGAGTCGTTCCCATTCGAGCCACTACGCCGTCCGGCAATGGGTCGCCGAGTATATCACCGGCTACCGGCCGTGGGATAGATTTGGGCGGCGCTTCCGCAGCCTCCAGCGGCAATGAATTCGGCTTGGCCGGTTCCTCGGGGCCAGGCGTTCGTTGGCTTAGCACGACGAGTCCCACCACCAATCAGCCAACAGACCAACCGTTAAAATTCAGGGCACCGGCGATCTTCAACTTCGTCACGAACCAGGCACGAGCTAGGCCTTCCGCCAGTGCCACGACGCACAACGGAACGACAGTCGCCAACTGCCCACTCGCCGTTGCAAATGCCGACTGCACGCGGCCGTCGCTAGCGACACCGGCACGGCGGTCGACGTGGTGTGCACGGCCAATAGTGTGGCCAGGGCAGGGCACAGGCGTGAGGCCACGACGCTCCAACCGAGTCCGAAGTAATTCCCAACCCGCGCCACCCGGCCCTTCACCGTCCCCACCGGCCAGCCCAGCCGCTGGGCCACTTCCTCCTGCGTCTCGCCCTCCAAATAGCACAGGACCAGGGGAAGACGATATTTCTCCGGTAGCCGCTGCAATTCTTCGTCTAAGACGTCTTGCCCGGCTCTCCCGCCAAGCCGCCACATATGCCGGTTCGGGGGCAACTAGTTGATTTCACGTTGCTCGTGGATGCGACGGCGGATGTAGTCGGTTCGAGAACGCACCGCCAAGCGATAGGCCACGCCGTGCAACCAACTCCCCACCGTCTCTCGCTTACGAATTAACCTGGCCTTGCGAACGAGGAGTAGAAAAGTTGCTTGAAATGTGTCCTCGACGTCGTTTTCGTTGGGCAAAACGCGGCGGCATACGCCGAGCACCATGCGGCCGTGTCGCCGCATGATCGCATCGAACGCCGCCTCCTCGCCGGCCACGGCAAACCGTTCGAGCAATTGCCCATCGCTCACGCCCGAACTCGTCGGCCCGCCGACCAGTTGGCGAGAAAATGCCAAACAACGTGTCCGAGCCGACCGTTGTCCATGAACCTGTGCTCCGATTCACCCATCTATAGTGCCGGGAAAGTGGGGAACGGATACGGTTTTTTGAGAGGTGATGAAGAGAAGCGGAGCTCTCGTTTCGGCGGGGCACTTGGATCGGCGATCCGCATGACGGAACTCAGTCCGTTCGCATCTCCGCCAACGCCAGATACAACTTGCCCAGGTGATGCCAGCCGCTGTCTTCGGAAATCTGATCCACGGCGCGGCTTGGTTAGTGCGTGCGTCAGCGTGGCGGCCGCTAAAGAGTGCCGCCATGCCGACGGTTGAAGAATGCGGGAATGGTATCGAAAAGTGATTGCCAAATTCTTGTCGCGAGGCAGAGTCTCCTTTGTGCCAACGCCAGTACCGCTACTTCGTTTCTGAAAACCTCTCGCCACGCCGCCGGCACTTTGGACCGGATGGCATCGAGTTGGCTTTCAAGCCCGATCGAAACGCTTGGCTGATCGGAGCCATGCTAATCGCGACGAAGACGTCGGGAAAGCACGGGTACTTTTCTCTTTCGATTCGAGAGCATGGGGCGTCGCCGTGGATGCCACCCGCAGTTGAAGTGTTGAAAGATCGTCGGTCTGAATCAACGGCGAGAGATTCCTCACCGCCTGCGGATAATTTCCGATTGCAAGCGGAAGTGCCATGACTGGCTCCTGCCACCCTACTAAGTCAGCCCAGTCTTCGGGCAGCAGCACTTCCTTAGTGCTCCCACTCTCCGTGTCTCGTTATTTACGTCGTTTCTTAATTCCGCGTTGGAGGAAGCCGACGAGATTGCCCGCGCCGTCTATGACGGCCAGCGAGCCTAGACCGTTGCGCTGCATCATGTCGTTGGCGCGCGACATAGGCACACCCTCTTCGACAAAGAACGCAGGCGCGATGGGGCGCATCACTTCGCGTGCGCGCGTCGTGCGCCAGCGCTCGCGCGGAAGCTGTTTCGAATCCTCAAGCGAGAGGATGCCGTGCAAGCGTCCCTCATGCGCGACGGGGAAACTCGTCTGGCGATAGCGCGGTAGAATCGAGTCTACAAAATGGTGATTTAAACGTCGGGCGCAATCGTGGCCGGAGCAATCATCGCGTCCGCCACGGTTCTCTGTTTAGAAGTGCTCGCATGACGCACGACACTCGAAGCCGCGTCCAGCAGAAAGAGACCGATGAGCACAGTCCAGAGCCCTGTGAAGAGGTCGCGTCGCTGAATCGCAATGAGCACTCCGACGCAGATGAGCGCCCACGCAATCGACTGCCCCAGCGTCCGGCGATGCGCGTGGCTTCCGCTATGTTGCCGCTGCGTTGCCAGAAGAAAGGCGCGCAGGATACGACCGCCGTCCAAAGGATAGCCGGGAAAAAGACTGAACACCGCCACGAGCAGATTGCCGAACCACCAGAAAGGAAAAAACCGCCACGGTCGTGCTGTAGCCGCCCATGTTCGCGATGACCATCGCGCCAAAACCGAGCATAGCGAAAGAAAACGGCTGCCGGTCCGGCAACCGCGATGCGAAATTCAGCGCGCGGGTTCTCCGGCTCAGACCGCAGGGCGCCAGCCCGCCAAAAGGATAAGGACTATCTCTTCTATCTCTATGCCTTCGGCGCGTCCCATCAGGGCGTGCGACAGCTCGTGGCCGAAGACCGAGAGAAAGAGCGCGAGCGTCGTCACGATTCCCAGAAACCAGGCCATAGCAGACGACGTAGCCGGAATGCCGCTTGTCCCGTGCCGCAAGTTGGCGGCAACGAGCCACACGCTCAGGGCGAAGGCGAAAAACCAGCGATGTCAATCCGCACGGGTATGCCGTAGACCCGCGCGACCGTAATCTGCTTTTTAAAAAACCGCTCAGATTCATAAATCGTGAATCGTGAATCGTGAATCGTGAATCGTAAATAGAAAGACAAGCCCGTTCGTCTATTCACGATTCACGATTTACGATTCACAAAATATCGTACGTGTTGTTTTCCGTCTCCAGCATTGATTGCTCGTTGCGCGCCACGCGACGCAGCAGGAGCGGCTCGTCAAACATACGAGTCAGTCCGCGAACGGTCGCAAAGCGCGGCTCGTCCGCGATTTTAATCGGGAGCTTCGTCTTTGCTGCAAATATTCGTCCATGCCTTTTTTGGAGAGCCGCCGCCGGTCCGTCTTCAGTCCACGGTCGTGTTTTATGTTTTGTGGCGAGCATCAGGCGGCAACGCGGCGAGCGTCTCCTCGCACAGGCTTCGGCAATCTTGCGCGTGATGGGTTGCGCAACGGCGTAGACTCCGAAATGGCGGGTAACACCGAGACGGACAAGCTGTTTCTTGGAATAGATCACACGGCAATCGTCATTTCAGACACGGAGGCGAGTTTGGCTTTCTATCGTGAGACGCTGGGACTGGAAGTGGCCGGCGAAAGCGAGAATTACGGCCCCGAGCAGGAGCGTCTGAACAACGTCTTCGGCGCGCGTTTAAGGATCACGGCTGTGCGAGCAGTGAAGGGTCCGGGAATCGAATTTCTGGAGTATCTGGCTCCGCGAGACGGGCGGCCCTATCCGGCCGACGCCAAGTCGAACGACGCGATCCACTGGCAGACGCGGCTCGCCGCAGCCAGCGTGGATGAAGCGGCGGGCGAGCTCCGGAAGTCGCGCCGCAACTTTGTTTCGTCGGGAGTTGTTCAAACCGGATCAGGAAAAGCGGTGATCGTTAGGGATCCGGATGGTCACGCCATCGAAATTGTAGAGCAGTAAATCAATCAAATACACAGGAGAGAGAAATGAAACGAATCAAACGCATGTTGTCTGTCTTAACACTTACGGCGTTGGCGCTAGCAGCCGCCAGCCATACGGAGGCGCACAAGTCCTCCGGTTTCCAGGGTCCCAAGGCGAACACCGGTACAGTCTCGCACATCACGGAGAACGGCAAGAGCATCCTGCGTGTCTCGCAGGATTTCAAAGTGCCCGATACGCCGGCTCCGACCTGGCGGATCGTCGATTCCAAGGGGACCATCTACACGCTCGACGCTTTCAAGATCAAGGGCGGCGAGAAGCGCGAAGTGGCGGTGCCGGCCTACGTGAAGGACATCGCCAAGGTGCAGGTATACTGCGCTTGGGCCGGAAGTGTTGCTTGGCGACGCGGGCTTTTCATCGCCGGTCAAGTAAGGCTGACCCGGTTTCTTCCCTCTGGGACGTGGCGCGTACAGTCGCGCTGCGTCCTTTTTCATGTTTTCGGGCGAAAAATGAAATACCTGATGAAACTGATTATTTGCGGCTAGCTGTGGCCCTGGTACTATTAACCTCCTAATCTCAGCATAGTTTCACGTCGTTCCGTATACTCAATGACGGAGATTCTATGCGATTTCTGCTAGCGGTTACCGCGCTCTTGCTCGTTGCCACTTCGGGTCAGAGCGCCGCCATTTCGATTTCGGCGACCCAAACTGGTGGATTTTTCGCCGGCGGGGTGACGCCCGACAATCTACCTTCTTTTCAGAATTACTTCGTCGGCTACGGCACCAGCCCTGGGTTGCCCCGCACACCGGAGAGGCGCAGCTTTTTTTGGTTCGATCTGACCGTCTCGACGTGGCCGTACATCATCGTCGCGGTCGTCGACATGCCGAGGCGGTGCGCCTGGCGCATGACGTCGAGCCACTCGTCCGTCTTCGTCTTCTTGGGAGCGATGATCTTGCGCACCCGATCGACGAGGATCTCGGCGCCTCCCCCGGGCACCGAGTCGAGCCCTGCGTCCCGTAGCCTGGCGAGCGTCTCCGGGATCGTGAGCTTCGAGCGTCTCGCGATGTGCTGGATCTCGGGCGGAGAGAGCGCGTGTAGATGGATCTTGTAGCGGGCCTTGATCGAGCTGAAGAGATCCTCGTAGTAGTCGACGCCGAGATCCGGATGGTGCCCGCCCTGCATGAGGACTCCGGTGCCGCCGATCGCGAGCGTCTCCTCGATCTTCTTGAAGATCACGGGCTTCGGGAGCAGGTAGCCCTCGCGCTGATCTCCCGGACGTCGGTAGAAGGCGCAGAAGTCGCAGTCCGTGACGCAGATGTTCGTGTAGTTCAGGTTCCGGTCGACGATGAACGTCACCCGCGTGGGATCGGTGAGCCGGTTGCGGATCTCGTTCGCGACGCGACCGACCGCGACGAGGTCGCGAGAGCGGAGCAGCGAGACCGCGTCCTCGTCCCCGAGCCGCTCTCCGTCGAGCGCCTTCTCGAGAACCTCGCCTAGCGGCAACTTGCCACTGATCGACACTTGCGGCGTCGCCGTGACGGTCACGCCGGTACCTCCTCGCGCACGAACCGCAGCTCCGGGACGTGGTCGAGCTCGCCCGCGTCGCGGGCCATCTCGAGGAAGGTGTAGAGACCCGCACGCTCGCGCGGGCCGAAGCTGTAGCGGAGCTTCTCGAAGTAGCGAGCGAGGAATCCCTGCGGATAGCCGTGGGCCCCGCTCGCCCGCGCGGCGAGCAGCTCCGGCTCCGCGCGGGCGAGCCGCACGGACGCGACGAGCGAGTGCTCGAGCTCGATGAGGCCCTCGACGAGCGGCTCCGGAGCCGCCCACACGGCGAAGACCATCGGGAGACCCGTCCGCTCGAGCCAGAGCCGGCCGAGGTCGAAGTGAGGGGTGGGGTCCTCGAACGCGCTCCGCAGCGCTGCATCTCCGATGAGGAGCGTCGCGTCCGCATCCATTCCAAGCGGCACGATCTCGGCGTTCGGGAGCAAGATGCGGATGAGGACCACGCTCGTCGCGCTCTCGGGAGTCACCGCCACCGAACGGATCTGCCCGAACGGGATTCTCGTCACGAGCTGGATCGAGTCGATCGCGCCTTCCGAGGAGACGCACAGCCGAGGGAGGATCCGGAGCCGGTCGGCGTTCCGGGCGTACTCGATCGACGGGATCGGCGCGATGTCGATCTCTCCGTCGAGAAGCATCTGGTTGAGCTCCGTGGGGACTCCCGGTACTTCTTCCACGTCGGCCTCGAGCCCGTAGAAGACGGGCGCCATGTTCACGTACGAGATGCGCCCGAGGCGGATCACTGGCGGATCCACTGGAAGAACGTGACGAGGTTGCCGTCTTGGTCGAGCGTGGCGAACTCACGAGTCCCGAAGTCGGTTTCGTCGACACCCTTCGTCGCGACCGGGTGCAAGACGTCAGCGCGGTGGAGCTCCTCGTACAGCTCGTCGACACCGTCGACCCGTACACGGAAGCTGGCGGTTCCCGCGATGAAGGACTCCGCACCGGAGCACACGGGCGATTCTCGAGCCATGCCTCTCACGCCAGCTCTCGTCGCTCGCCTCCCAGAGGTGCACGACGGCCTCGTCCCGGCTCAGCACCGCGAAGCCGCCGTCGTGGTGAAGCACTTCGAAGCCGAGGCGTTCACGGTAGAAGTCGACTGCCGCGGCCGCATCGCGCACGGGCATTGCCGGGATCGTCTGAGTCAGCGTCACCATCGCCGCAGCTCGTTGTAGAGGGTGTCGCGCTGGACTGGGATGCGGCCGGCCTCGCTCGACGAAGCGGACGAGCTCCTCGATCTTCTGCTCGGTCTCCGTGCGCGCGCCCGCCGCATGGAAGATCTCCTCTCGCACCACCGTGCCCTGGACGTCGTTCGCTCCGAAGTGCAGCGCGACGGCCGCGAGCGGCATTCCCATCATGATCCAGTAGGCCTTGATGTTCGGCACGTTGTCGAGCATAAGGCGCGAGAACGCGAGCATCCTCAGGTCGTCCGTGCCGGTCGTGTGACGCCAGCCGCGCCGCTCGAAGACCGTGTTCTCGGGATGGAAGGCGAGCGGGATGAAGGCGAGGAACCCGCCCGTGCGGTCCTGCTGCTCCCGGAGCCGGATGATGTGGTCGACGCGCTCCTCGTACGTCTCCACATGGCCGTAGAGCATCGTGCAGTGCGTCGGCATCCCGAGCCTGTGCGCCGTGTCGTGGACGTGGAACCAGATCTCCGGGCTCTCCTTGCCCGGCGCGACGAGCCGGCGCACGCGGTCGGCGAAGACCTCGGCGCCTCCCCCCGGCAGCGAGCCGAGGCCCGCGTCCTTGAGCTCTCGCAGCACGTCTTCGTGCGTCAGCCCGGAGAGCGTCGTCATGTGATGGATCTCCGACGCCGTGTAGCACTTGAGGTGCACGTCCGGAAGCGCTTCGTGAAGCAGCGCGATCGTGTCCCGGTAGAAGTCGAAGTCGACGTGCGGGTTCTCGCCGTTGACCATGTGGATCTCGGTGAAACCGGTCGCCTCGCGCTGCCGGAGGACGTCCGCGACCATCTCCTCGGCGGTGAAGGTGTACGCCTGCTCCTGCTTCCGCGTGGCCGCGAAGGCGCAGAACTTGCACTTCACCCGGCAGACGTTGGTCTGGTTCACGTACAGGTTCTGGACGAAGTAGACCTCGTCCGTCCCGCCGCGCACCCGGCGCGCGAGGTCGGCGAGCTCGCCGAGCGCGAGCAGGTCGTCGGACTCGAGAAGGGCGAGACCGTCCTCGAAGTCCAGCCGTTCTCCGGCTTCCACCTTCTCCCGGACCGGCTCCAGGAGGTCTTTCGGCGCTGAAACGGCGATCAGAAGCTCCTCTCCACGACGGCCTCGGTCATGGCCTCGAGCTCCCGGCGCCGGTCGGCGCCGCCGAGGCACGCCCGGGCTCTCCTAGCGTAGTCGCGCGCCACCTCGCGGGAGCGCTCGAGGGCACCGGTGTCGGCAACGCGGACGAGCGCGCCTTCCTGCGGGCCGCCGGCGAGCGCGCTCCGCACCGCCGGGTCGTCGCGGGCGGCGAGGAGCAGCGGCAGCGTCGGGGTGCCGTCGCGCAAGTCGGTTCCCGGCACCTTCCCCGTCTCGATCGTCTCCCCGGCGCAGTCGAGGATGTCGTCCGCGATCTGGAAAGCGACGCCGAGGTGGACCCCGTACTCGCCGCTCCCCCCGCCGAGCAGGCACGCCGCCTCGAAGAGCGCGCCGGTCTTCAGTGCGCAGCGCCGGAGATAGTCCTCGATGCGGGTGTCGGGGTCGTAGCGCTGCTGTCGCTGCATCGCCTCGCCACGCGCGAGGGAGAGGCAGGCATCCGCGAGCACCCGGATTCGACCCGGCTCGCCCTCCTCGGCGAGGACCGCGAACGCGCGAGCGAAGAGAAAGTCGCCGGCGGCTTTCGCCCCCGCAGTCCCGTACTCGGTCCACGCCGCGGCGTGTCCGCGCCGCACCCGTGCTCCATCCACGAGGTCGTCGTGGACGAGCGTCGCCATGTGGACGAGCTCGACGGCGGCGCCCGCGCGGACGGGCGGGTCGGCGGCACGCGGAGACGAGAGGAACGCGAGCGTCGGCCGGAGCCGCTTTCCCCCGGCAGCAAGTGCGTCCTCTGAGATTCGCGCGACGAGACCGGGGTGCCCGGACACGGCCTCTGAAAGCTTTTCCTCCACCTCCTCGAGATACGGGTCGAGACCAGCCGCCGCACGAAGCGTCTCGAGCGCGGTCATGGCGCGCGCTCCGCCGTGTGGAGGGCCACGCTCCCACCCCCGAGCAGCCGGAAGCGCACGTCGCCGAATCCCGCGGCCTCGAGCAGGCGCGAAAGGTCCTCCGGCCCCGGAAAGCGACGAATGCTCGCGGGCAGATACGTGTAGGCCTTCCCGCCCGGCAGGATCTTCCCGGCGATCGGGACGAGCACGTCCAGCCAGACGCGGAAGAACGGGCGGAGGAGCCCTCGCGGCCGCGTGATCTCGAGCACTGCCAAGCGGCCGCCCGGCCGAAGCACGCGGTTGAGCTCACGCAGCCCTGCCTCGAGATCGTCCAGGTTGCGAACGCCGAAGCCGACCGTCACGGCGTCGAACTCGGCATCGGCGAACGGGAGCGCGAGCGCGTCCCCTTGCACCCACTCGATCGTCCCGGACTTCCGTCGCGCGCGCTCGAGCATCCGCTCGGAGAAGTCGAGCCCGACGACACGGCCGCCGCGACGCTCGGCCTCGACCGCGAGATCGCCGGTGCCGCAGCACGCATCGAGCACACGGTCTCCCGGCCACACGACCTCGCGCACGGCGAGCCGCCGCCAGCGGCGGTCGAGTCCCATCGTCATCACCCGGTTCATGACGTCGTACACGGGCGCGATGCGGTCGAACATGCCGCGGACGTCCTCCGGCGGAAGACGGCCGCTCTCGAAGGACTTCGCAACAGGCTGTTGCTTGGAGATCGGCACTCGGAGGTCACTCGCCCCACCGGCCGGCCAGCGCGTTGTCGATTCCGATCTGGTCGAGACAGCGCGCGACGAGGAAGTCCACGAGGTCGCCGATCGACTCGGGCCCGTGGTAGAAGCCGGGAGCGGCGAAGAGGATGACCGCGCCCGCCTCGTTCAGGGTCGCGAGCCCCCGCAGGTGGATCGACGAGAGAGGAGTCTCGCGCGGAACGAGCACGAGCGTCCGCCGCTCCTTGAGCGCAACGGAAGCGGCGCGATGGATCAGGTTCTGCATCGCCCCCGAGGCGAGCGTTCCCACGGTCGCCATCGAGCAGGGACAGATCACGTAGGCGTCGACCTTCGCCGAGCCGCTCGCGTACGGGCTCGAGAAGTCGTTCTCTCCGTAGACGGTCACCTGCTCGGCGCCGCCGACGAAGCGGTCGAGCACCTCCTCGCGCGAGAGAGACGGATCGCGGTAGAGCTCGGTCGCGAGCACCTGGATCCCGGAACGGGACGCGGCAAGTCCGATCTCGCAGTCCGCTGCGGCCAGCGCGCGCAGCAAGCGTTCGGCGTAAGGGGCGCCGGAAGCTCCCGTTACGCCGAGAAAGACGCGCACGGGGAAAGGCTACGTGGGGTGGGCTACTTGTCGCCGGTCGAGGCGTCGAGGAAGGCGGCGAGCTTCTCGAGGTTCTCCTGGCCGAGATAGGCGTACGAGCCCATGACCGTGTTCCCGAACTCGGCCGGGTTCGTCAGGTACCGGACGAGGGTCTGTTGGTCATAACGATCGCCGACGTCGGAGAGGTCGGGTGCACCGAGCGCGCCCGTGCCCGATCCCAAGTAGATGTGGCAGTTGAGGCAGCCGGTCACGGCGAAGAGCCTCGCGCCCTTCGGTTGCCTGCTCGTCGCCGGTAAACCCTTGCTCCTCCGCCCAGTCTGGAACGAGCTTGATGAGCTCGGAGCCGAGCGCCTCCTGCGCCGTCGCGCCCTTGTAGGTCAAGACCCCCATCGAGAGGACGGTGAGAACGGCCGCGATCATCGCGACCGGGCGACGCGACGGCCGGCGCTCGAGGCGCCGGTCGTAGAACGGCAACCCGAGCAGCAGAACGAGCGCGATCGTCGGGATTCCGACTGTCGCGATGAACACGGTCTCCGGCCACTCGAAGATGCGGAGGAGGTAGAAGAGGAAGTAGAAGTACCAGTCGGGCCGCGGGATGAAGTCCGTCGTTCCGGCGTCGGCGGGAAGCGTGTAGAGCGGTCCGAGGACTCCTGCCTCGAGTCCCTTCCCCTCCGGCGTGTCGCCTGCGTCCCAGTACCAGATGATCGCGAGCGCGATCATCATGGCGACGACGACGAACGCCATGATCGTGTCGTGCAGGATCGCTCGCGGGAAGAAGGGCTTTCCCTCCTTCTTGACGTCGTCCTTGTAGCGGGCGTACGCCTCGCGATTCCGCTCACCCAGGTCGCGACCCATTACTTCGCTCCTCCGCCCGTGCCTCGCCGGACGAGTCCGGCGCGCTCACCGGCCGGCTGCACCTCTGCCCGCTCACGACCCGCGGCCTCGCTCGACCAGGGCGGCGAGGTGACGCCGAGCCGGGTGACGAGGTAGATGTGGACGCCGATCAGCGCGAAGATCGCCCCTGGGAGCAAGAGCATGTGCAGCGCGTAGAACCTCGCCAGGGTGCTCGTTCCGATCTCGGGGCCGCTGGCAAGGAACTGCGCGAGCCACGGCCCGGCGAAGGGCGCCGTGCCGTTGAGGTTGATCCCCACGACCGTCGCCCAGTACGCCGTCTGGTCCCACGGCAGCAGGTAGCCGGTGAAGCCCATGAGCATTCCGGTCGCAAGCAGCAGCACGCCGGTGATCCAGGTGAGCTCGCGCGGGTACTTGTACGCGCCGAAGAGGAACACTCGGCCCATGTGCAGGAAGAGCAGGATGATGAAGACGCTCGCGCCCCAGCGGTGCATGCCGCGTACGAGCCAGCCGAGCGTCAGCTCGTTCGTGATCATCTCGATCGACGAATAGGCGACGGGCTTGCCCGTCTCGGGATTGATCGCCGCCGACGGCTCGTAGTACATCGCGAGGATCGCTCCCGTCAGGGCCTGGGCCATGAAGGCCATGAGCGTCGCGAAGCCGAGCGTCTGCGCCCAGCTGACGTCGCGCGGCACATGGCGGAAGAGGAAGTACTTCGTGCCTCCGACGACAGCGGTCCGCTCGTCGAGCCAGTCGATCGGCGCGAGGATCGCCGTGTCGACGAGCAGTTGCCGCTTCGTCTTCCGCTGCGCCACGACGCCTCTAGCCCGTCACCTGGCTGGGGACGATCGGGTAGAGCCACGACTCGATCCCGTCGACGTGCGTGCCTGGCGTCGACCACGGGTACTTGGAGATCGTCGCGCTCGCGCCTGTCCCGCTGACGTTCCCGACCGCGTACAGCTCGCCGAGGACGAGCCGCCCGTTGCGGATCGAGTACGTGTACCGGTCCATCGACCGGACCGGCGGGCCGGCTCGGCGGTTTCCTTCCGCGTCGTAGAGCCCTCCGTGGCACGGGCAGCCGAACGACTGCGCGAGCACCGGGAGCAGCGCGGCGTTCTCGAGCTCGATTCGCGCGTCCTCGTCGATCGGCCCGTTCGGCTGCACCGGGCAGCCGAGATGGACGCAGCGGCTGTAGAGGATCGTGAAGCTCGGCTCGCCGGAGTCTGCGGCGCCGTTGTTCCGAACGAACGCGGTGCGCCGGCTGACCTCGCCCTGCGCCGGGTTCGAGAGATAGGTGGCGATGACGAATTCCCCTTCGGGGAAGTTGTCGATCGGCCCGAGATCGACCTCCTCCTCGTCGACGTTCGTAAACGCAGGCAGCACCATGAAGCCGATCACCGGCAGCGTCAGCAAGCCGCCCATCGCGACGTTGATCCCGATCACCGACGCCTCGAGGAACCTCGACCGTGTGAAGCCGGGCAGCCGTTCCTCGGTGGCGGCCGCCGCGGGCGCGGGCTCGTCGGCGACCGCACGGGTTTCGGGCGCTACCGTCGGGGACGTCCCCGCGAACGTCGCGCGTGACGTCACGGGCCCAGAGCAACCCGAACGCAACGGCGAGAACCACTCCGATGACCGCGACGATCCAGCTGATGACGAGCCCCAGGAGCAGACACGCGACCCCGATCGCGAACCCGATCGGCCACAGGCTCGGCGCCGGGAGATGCGGGCTGTCGTGAGAGGATTCGCTCAACTCGGACCCTGACCGGGATTCAATCGTTCGACCGCTGCGCCTGTCAACGACGTGACGACTGTCGCGACGCGAGGATTCTGCACTTTGCGGAGGACGGGTGTCAGGACAACGGGTCGAGGCCGTACTCGGACCACCGGCGCGAGACCTGCTCGCGGATCTCCTCCGACATCACGATCTCCTCGGGCCAGATGCCGAGCGTCCTCCTCCGGCAGCTTGTGTGTCGCGTCGATGCCGAGCTTCCCGCCGTAGAACTGCCGCCCGGGGGCGTGATCCAGGTGGTCGAGCGGGCCCTCCGCTGATCAGCACGTCTCGCTTCGGATCGACGTTCGCGGTCACGCGGAAGAAGACGTCGGCGTAGTCGTGCACGTTGACGTGCTCGTCCACGACGACGATCGACTTCGTCAGGGAGAGCATCCCGAGCCCCCAGAGCGCGTGCATGACCTTCTGCGCGTGCCCTGGGAACGCCTTGCGGATCGAGACGATCACGCAGTTGTGGAACGCGCCCGCGACCGGGAGGTCGTAGTCGACGATCTCCGGCAGCGTCATCCGCACCGCGGGCAGGAAGATCCGCTCGGTCGCCTTGCCGAGCCAGGCGTCCTCGGCGGGCGGCTTGCCGACGACGATCGAGGCGTAGATCGCGTCGCGCCGCATCGTCATCGCCGAGATGCGGAAGATCGGGAACGGTTCTCGCGTGCGAGTAGTAGCCGGTGTGGTCGCCGAACGGGCCCTCGATGCCCACGTCGTCTCTTGAGACATGTCCCTCGAGGACGATCTCGGCGTTTGCGGGCACCTCGAGGTCGATCGTCTTGCAGCGGACGAGCTCGACCGGCTCGCCGCGCAGGAAGCCCGCGAGCATGAGCTCGTCGAGGTGGTGCGGGAGCGGCGCGCTCGCGGAGTAGGCGGTCACGGGATCGAGCCCGATCGCGACCGCGACGGGGATCCGCCCGTCCTCGGAGGCGAGCAGATCCGCCCGTCCGTCCTTGTGCATCTGCCAGTGCATGAACGTCGAGGCCCGGTCGATCACCTGCATCCGGTACATGCCGACGTTGCGGATGCCGGTCTTCGGGTCCTTCGTGATCACCGCGGGCAGCGTGATGAAAGGTGCGGGATCGCCGGGCCAGCAGCGCTGGATCGGCAGCCGGCCGAGATCGATGTCGTCGCCTTGGAGCACGACCTCTTGACACGGCCCCTTCGAGACCGTCTTCGGCATCGAGTCCGCGACCGACTTCAGCTTGAGCAGGCCCTTCACCTTCTCGACGATTCCCTGCGGCGGCTGCATGTCGAGCATGTCGGCCGAGCTTTGCCGCGGCGTCGTCCAGTCTCTCGACTCCGAGCGCGAGGCACATGCGCCGCTCGGTGCCGAACTGGTTGATCAGGAGCGGGTGCTGCGAGCCCTTCGGGTTCTCGAACAGCAGCGCGGGCCCGCCCGACTTGACGACCCGATCGACGATCTCCGTGATCTCGAGGTCGGGGTCGACCTCGGCGGAGATGCGGCGCAGCTCGCCCTCGCGCTCGAGGAGCGCGATCCAGTCGCGGAGATCGCGGGGGGGCGCGCCACGGCGCGATCAGTCTAGGTACGGGAGCGCAAACTCGCGACAGCCTCGTCGACCGACAGTGCCCTTCCCGCATGCCATTCGCGACCGCAATCTCCTCGTCGATCTCTCATCTGCAGCTCGGCTAACGCCTCGTCTCCTCGTGCATCCCTGCTCCGTAGACTTCGAGGATCGACCGCATCTCCTCGTGAAGCTGCATCGACTGCACCGAGAAAGCACGAGCATCGGCGGCTCATTCGAGCGGGCGAGGATCGCAGCACACGCGCGCAAGCAGGCAACTGCGAGCGTACCGTCGCGCAGCTCACTCAGATCGGATCGGCGCACGCAGCGACGGCGAGGGCTTCGCACTGCAGACGAAATCGCCGCAGCAAGCGCGCCTTGCCGCGCGAGGCGTGTCCGAGGTTCCCGACGCGTGACCAACCGCGTTCGTCACCCGCTTCGCGGAAGACTTAGCCGAAGCGCCCGCTCGCACAAGTCCTGTGCTTGCGCGTATTTCCCTTGCGCAATGGCGATCATTGGCGAGAGCCCAAAGTGCGCGCGTCTGCGGGTCAGTCCCCTCTCGGCCACGAACATGTCGAGTCGCCTCACGCTCAACTCCTTCGCCGGCTCGAAATTCGCGCTCCTCCGCGACTCCCAGCAAGATCGTGCAGCGCCTGCCGAATCGCCTCGGGTGCGCGACGCGCGCGGGCGAGCGCGAGATTCTCCTCGGCGTACGCCCGCGCCGGCATCGAGATCTCCACTAGTCCACGAGTGATCGCGGCAGCTTCGAAGAGCCCGCTGGCGAAGCGAGTCATCGACACTTCCGTCCCCTCGAGGACGGCGCTCGATCCAGGACCGCCCTTCACGTAACGTCCTCGCGCGAACCAGTACAGGTACGCGTACGCGATGGCGAGGAGCGTACGCGTCCTCAGCGCGCCGAACCGAGAGCGCGAACGTAACGCCTCACGGATGTTCGCGCGCTCGGGCTCGAGCCGGGACACCGCCTCGATGTGCTTCGGCGGCGACCCGGAGGCGTGGGAGATCTCGCGGCGTGCCAGATCGACGAAGAACTGGTTGCAGAGCGCATCGCCTTCGCCGAGTCATCGAGCTCCCAGCGCAAACTCCCGGATCGTCTCCAGCATCCAGTAGCGCTCTTGGTAAAGCGGAGCGAGGCTCTTCTCGACGAGCGACTGCAGGGTGTCGAGGTCGGCGTCGCAGACC
Organism: uncultured Actinomycetes bacterium; assembly: GCA_963746435.1. Lineage (GTDB taxonomy): Bacteria > Actinomycetota > Thermoleophilia > Gaiellales > Gaiellaceae > GMQP-bins7. The sequence continues at coordinate 67,629 of CAVVAZ010000003.1, read as the reverse complement.
TCTTCGGCTGCCTCGAGCGTGCAGCCGCCGGCGAAGACGGAGAGGCGGGCGAAGAGCTCTTGCTCTGCGGCGGAGAGCAGGTCGTAGCTCCACTCGATGGTGGCGCGCAGGGTCTGCTGGCGGGGATCGGCGTCGCGGCCGCCCTTGAGCAGGTCGAGGCGGGAGGAGAGGCGCTCCAGGATCTGGGCGGGGGAGAGGGCCTTCGTGCGGGCGGCGGCGAGCTCGACGGCGAGCGGGAGGTTGTCCAGGCGCGCGCAGAGCTCGGCGATCTCGTCGGAGGACTCGAGCTGGGCGCGCGCGCAGAAGAGGGCGACGGCCTCGGGGGAGGCGAGCGGGGGGACCGGGTACTCGACCTCGCCGGCGACGCGCAGGAGCTCGCGGCTCGTGACGAGCAAGGTGAGGTTGGGGCAGGCCTGCAGGAGCTCGGAGAGCTCGGGGGCGGCCTCCACCACCTGCTCCAGGTTGTCGAGCAGGAGCAGCATCTCTCGCTCGCCGATGTGCTCGGCGAGGCCGTCCTTGGCTCCCAGAGTCTGGGAGATCGTCTCGCCGACGAGGGCGGGGTCTCTGAGCGAGGCGAGCCCGACCCAGAAGACGCCCGCCTTGTAGGAGGGGACGAGGGTGGCGGCGGCCTCGAGCGCCAGCCGGGTCTTGCCGGTGCCGCCGGGGCCCGTGAGGGTCACGAGGCGCGCTCCTTGCCTCGATCCTGGCGAGCACCTCCTCGAGCTCTCGCTCCCTGCCCAGGAAGGAGCTCGCCGGGCGGGGGAGGTTCGTGTTCGAGATCGTCTTGAGCGGGGGGAAGCGAACCCTCGCCGAGCTGGAAGAGAGGGACTGCCCGCTCGATGTCCTTAAGCCGATGCTCGCCGAGATCGGTGAGCTCGAGCCTCGACGAGGTCAGCGGTGGCCTTGGAGCAGACGACCTGCCCGCCGTGGGCGGTGCTCATTACCCGGGCCGCGAAGTGGACGTCCATGCCCACGTACTTGGGTGGGTCGAGAGCAGGGGTGCCCGTGTGCATCCCGACCCGGATGCGAATTGGGTCCCTCCTCCAGGGCCGACATCGCTTCCGAGACCGCCGTAATCGCGTCCTTCGCCGAGGAGAATGCGTAGAAGAAGGCGTCGCCCTCGTAGTCGACTTCGTAGCCCGCATAGCGCCCGTAGGCCTTGCGCACGATGCGGCGGTGCTCGGCCAAGGCCTCGCGGTAGTCGTCCGTGCCGAACTCCTCGAGAAGCTTCGTCGAGCCCTCGATGTCGCTGAAGACGAGCGTCACCTCGCCCGCGGGCTGTTCGACCGACCCACTCATGCCTGCATCGGCTCGTCGTTCCCCAACGCGTACGTGACAGCCTGCTCGAGCGTCAAGCCGCGGCCACGCGCGCGAGCGTCCGCCCTCTGGTCGTCCGAGAGGCCGGACTCCTTCCGGTAACGCGCGCGCACCTGCCGCCCCTCTTCGATGACAGCCATCCCGAGTCGCTCGTAGTGCGCATCCGCGGCTGCCCAGAGGGTGGCCGCCCTCTCTGCCTCGCCCTTCGCGGCCGCGACTGCTGCCAGCTCCTCGAGCCAGTAGACGAGGTGGAACTGCGGTGCGTCCTCACGTCCTCGGAGCAGGCTCGCGCGGAGTTCCTTCTCGGCGACGTCGGCGTTCCCGTCTAGCAGCGCGACCAGACCGACGTAGCGTTGGGCGACCGGTGTCCAGGTGGTCTGCCCGAGCTTTTCGAAGAGGACTAGGCTCTCCTCCAGGTGGCGGAGCGCCCGGTCGAAGTCGCCTGCGAGAGCCTCCGCATAGCCGATGTGGGCGACGCAGAGCGCTTCTCCCGGCTTCATTCCGATGGTCCGGCTGATCGCGGCGCCTTCGTCCCACATCCGACGCGCACGATCGAAGTCTCGTTCTTCGATGGCCGCGAACGCCGCGTTGCTGAGCGCCCTCGCGAGGCCTTGACGATCGTGCGTCCTCCTGGCCAGTTCGACACCCTCGTCAAGCGCCGCGGCCGCTCCGGCAACGTCGCCCTGGAAGAGGCGGGCATGGCCGATGAATCCGAGGCAGCGGCCGATGCCTGCCGTGTCGCCGAGCTCACGACACAGCTCGGCCGCCTCCTCGAGCAGCGCGCTCGACGCGGGCCAGTCGGAATCCCATCCAGCGACGCGGCCGGCGGCGATCAGGGCCTTGGCTCGCAGATCCGGGGCGACTGCGCCGCCGAGTTCAAGCGACCGCTCGAGCCAGAGCCGCGCTTCCTTCTGTCGGGCACGGATCTCCCAGTAGGGATACAGCGCACCCGACAGCCGGACAGCCCACTCCGGCTCTTCGTCGATGCTCCAACCGAGCGCCGCCCTGAAGTTCGCCTGCTCGGGATCGAGGCGGGGGAGCCAGACGTCCGTGTGCTGCGCCCAAAGCGCAGGTTCCGACGACTCCGCGAGCTGCAGAAAAAAGCGCGCGTGGGGCGTGAGCGAGCGTCAGCCCATCCTCCGTCGGCAGTTGCTCCCCCGCGAACTCCCGAATCGTCTCCAGCATCCAGTAGCGCTCTTGGGTAAAGCGGACGAGGCTCTTCTCGACGAGCGACTGCAGGGTGTCGAGCTCGGCGTCGCAGACCACTTCGGCTGCCTCGAGCGTGCAGCCCCCGGCGAAGACCGAGAGGCGGGCGAAGAGCTCTTGCTCTGCGGTGGAGAGCAGGTCGTAGCTCCACTCGATGGTTGCGCGCAGGGTCTGCTGGCGGGGATCGGCGTCGCGGCCGCCCTTGAGCAGGTCGAGGCGGGAGGAGAGGCGCTCCAGGATCTGGGCCGGGGAGAGCGCCTTCGTGCGGGCGGCGGCGAGCTCGACGGCGAGCGGGAGGTTGTCCAGGCGCGCGCAGAGCTCGGCGATCTCGTCGGAGGACTCGAGCTGGGCGCGCGCGCAGAAGAGGGCGACGGCCTCGGGGGAGGCGAGCGGGGGGACCGGGTACTCGACCTCGCCGGCGACGCGCAGGAGCTCGCGGCTCGTGACGAGCAAGGTGAGGTTGGGGCAGGCCTGCAGGAGCTCGGAGAGCTCGGGGGCGGCCTCCACCACCTGCTCCAGGTTGTCGAGCAGGAGCAGCATCTCTCGCTCGCCGATGTGCTCGGCGAGGCCGTCCTTGGCTCCGAGGGTCTGGGAGATCGTCTCGCCGACGAGGGCGGGGTCTCTGAGCGAGGCGAGCCCGACCCAGAAGACGCCCGCCTTGTAGGAGGGGACGAGGGTGGCGGCGGCCTCGAGCGCCAGCCGGGTCTTGCCGGTGCCGCCGGGCCCGGTGAGGGTGACAGGCGCGCGCCTGCCTCGATCCTGGCGAGCACCTCTGCGAGCTCTCGCTCCCGGCCGAGGAAGGAGCTCGCCGGGCGGGGGAGGTTCGTGTTCGAGATCGTCTTGAGCGGGGGGAAGCTCCCCTCCCCGAGCTGGTAGATGGAGACGGCCTGGGCGATGTCCTTCAGGCGGTGCTCGCCGAGGTCCGTGAGGGCGAAGCTGTCGTCGACCTGCTCTCGGGTCGCCTGCGAGCAGACGACCTGGCCGCCGTGCGAAGACGCTGCGACTCTCGCGCCGAAGTGGACGTCGTCGCCGATGTAGCCCTCCTCGGTCAAAAGCGGCGTACCCGTGTGCAGGCCGACCCGCACCTGGATGGGCCCGACGGCGAGCGCCTCGGTCATCTCCTCCGCGGCCGCGAGCGCTCCCGAGGCAGTCGGAAAGGCGAAGAAGAAGGCATCGCCTTGCGTGTCCACCTCGACACCTCCCTGGTGAGCACACGCTTCCCGGATCAGGCGGCGGTGCTCGGCGAGTGCCTGCGCGTAGCCCTCAGCGCCGAGCTCGTGCAGGAGCTTGGTCGAGCCCTCCACGTCCGTGAAGAGGAAGGTGACGGTGCCGCTCGGGAGGTCAAGCACCGGCGACATCCTCCAGTCTCGGGTTCCCCGCGAGGACCGCACGCATGCCCCCCAACAGCTCGTCTTCCTCGTACGCGGCGCCGATCTCATAGGCGCGCGTGAATGCCTCGCCGTCGAGAGCGCTCTCTACGAGAGATCGCCGCCGGCCCCAGATCTCCCGCTCTCCAGCTCCGAAGAACGGGACTCCAGCATCCTCGGCCAGCCGATTGGCAGCGCCCAAGAGACGTGCGGCAACCTCCGCGTCTCCGTCGTCGGCCGCGATCGCGGAGACCGTCCCGGCGGCATACGCGATGAGCGTGAGGTCTCGGAGGGCGGGCAGCCCGTCCACGAGCCCTGCGATCCGGCGCCGCGCGGAATCCACGGAGCCCAGCTCGATCTCGATGCTTGCCGCCTTGAGGCTCGCGCCAGCGGAATCGCCCAGTCCTCCTACCGCTTGCCAGCCCGACTCGGCCTCGAGAAACAGCTCAAGTGCCGCACTGTGCTCACCGCGAGCAAGCCTTGCATTCGCGACTGCGGCTTGTGCATGAGCGATCCCGTGCGGGGCGCCATCCGCAATTCGCAAGGAGAGCGCCTCTTCGGCATGCGCCAGAGCGTTGTCGAGCTGCCCTTCGTCGATGTCGATGTAGCTGATGTCGGAAAGCGTCGCGGGGACGGAGCTTGCGAGCGACCAGCCATATAAGGACGCATTGCCATGCGCTCGTGCGATCGCCATCAATTCGAGCTTGAGCTCACGGGCCTTCTCGAGATCTTCCGTCATCGCGAGAATCTCACCTGCCCCCAAGAGGCCGCCCCAGCGGATGAGAGCGTCGATCGGCTCGCGGTCAAGCGCAAGCCAGTGCTTCACGGCGGCCCGGGCCTCCCGAGAATTGCCGCCTATCACCCAGGCGAACCAGATTCCGAAGAGGAAGAGGCCGAGGAGCTCCGCGTCTTGCGCGCCGATGGCTCGCGCAATCCCGACACGCATGTTCCCGAGCTCGTCGGTGGCTGCCGCGAGGGCTCTGGGCTGGTAACGACGAGTGTCCAGCGCGATCGAGGCCGCGTTCTCCGCGTACCACCGGGCGTGGGCGTCGCGCACATCCTCCGCGCGATCGTCCTCGGAGAGACGCTCGGCTGCGAACTCGCGGATTGTTTCGAGCATCCAGTAGCGTGGTTCTCTCGACGTCCCCTCGCGGCGTCGGATCAGGCTCTTGTCCAGAAGCGACTGGAGCAGGTCGGCGTCTGCGCCGCTCACCGCCTCGGCTGCCTCGTACGTGCACCCTCCCGCGAATACCGAAAGGCCGCGGAAGAGCCGTCGCTCCTCCGGCGTGAGCAGATCATGCGACCACTCGATGGTCGCCCGCAGCGTCTGCTGCCGCGGGTCCGAGTCACGGTTTCCTTTGAACAGGTCGAGGCGTTCTGACAGCCTGTCGAGGAGCTGTTCGGGGGAGAAGAGCTTAAGCCGTGCAGCCGCTAGCTCGATCGCGAGCGGCAGACGATCGAGTGAGTCGACGAGCTCATTAGCGGCTTTCGTCCGCTCGACCGATACCCCGACGCCAGCGGCGCGCGCAGCGAGAAGCTGGAATCCGTCTTCTTCCGCGAGAGCGGCCACCGAGAGCTCGATCTCGCCCTGAAGCTGGAGACGTTCTCGACTGGTGACGAGGAGCTCCGGACCAGAGATGTTCCGGAGTACGGCTATCTCGGCCGGCTACCGCGGGGAGGAGATGCTCGAGGTTGTCGAGCAGGAGTAGCAGCCGCTTGCCGGCGAGACGAGATGCCATCGTTTCTCGAAGCTCGACACCGAGCTCCTCTTTGATCTCGAGCGTCTGCGCGACGGTCGGGAGCAGCAGCGCCGGATCCCGCAAGGGAGCGAGCGGAATCCACCACACTCCGTCCGGAAAGCGGTCGGAGACCTCCGCTGCGGCTTGCAGCGCAAGCCTGGTCTTGCCGGTGCCACCCGGTCCGGTGAGGGTGAGGAGGCGAGCGTCCTCCCGCGCAAGGAGCTCGACGACCTCGGCGAGCTCATGCTCCCGTCCCAGGAAAGCGGTGGCGGGAACCGGCAGGTTCGTCTGGTACAGCGTCTTCAGCGGCGGGAACTTGCCCTCCCCGAGCTGATACACGCGCTCGGGTGCCGAGAGATCCTTGAGGCGGTGCTCCCCGAGGTCGCGGAGAAGCTGTCTGAGCCTCGACGAGGGAGCGCGCAGTGGAGGCGAGAGACGAGCACCTGGCCGCCGTGGCCGGCGGCGGCGATGCGGGCTGCGCGGTGCACGTCCGCGCCGACGTAGCCCTCCTCGGTTACGAGGGGCGTACCGGTGTGGACGCCGATCCGCACCTGGATGGGGCCGGCGGCGAGTGCGTCCGTGAAGGCCTGCGCTGCCGAGAGCGCTCCGGGGGCGGTCGGGAAGGCGGCGAAGAAGGCGTCTCCCTGCGTGTCGACCTCGACCCCGCTCTGCGCGGCGAACGCTTCACGCGGATCGCGCCGGTGCTCGGCGAGCGCCGCGGCGTATCCCTCCGCGCCGAGCTCGTGCAGGAGCTTAGTCGAGCCCTCGACGTCCGTGAAGAGGAAGGTGACGGTGCCGCTGGGAAGGTCCGCCCGCACGGCGAGATCATCCGTCCGAATCGCGCACGACTCAAACAGACCTTGATAGTCAGTTTAATATGACTAGAATAGTCATATGACCACCGCGTCGATCTCTGAAACCAAAGCGAAACTGAGCGCGCTTCTGGATCGCGTGAAGGCAGGCGAGAGCGTGACCATCACCGACCGGGGCGTCCCCGTCGCTCGAATCGTCCCCTTGACCGAGTCGAGCGAGGTCGACTGGGATGCTCGCATGCAGCGGCTCGCGCGCGCCGGCCTGGTTCGGCTGCCGAAGGAGAAGCTCGACGTCGAAAAGTTCCTCGCGATGCCGAAGGCCCGCGCGAGCGCAAGTGTCGTCGAAGCGCTTCTCGAGGAGCGGCGAGAAGACACCCGGTGAGATTCTGGGACAGCTCGGGGATCGTGGCGCTGCTCGTCGCCGAGAGCGAGTCTTCTCGGATCGAGGCGCTGCTGGCGGAGGATCCGGCCGTCGTTGTCTGGTGGACGACACCTGTGGAGTGCCAGTCCGCAATGGCCCGAAGAGAGCGCAGCCGGTGAGATGACAGCGGAAGAAGTCGCGAGGGGAGCGGCGAAAGCCGACAAGCTCTGGAGCCAGTGGGCAGAGGTTCCACCGAGCGAGAGGGTTCGTGAGCTTGCCAAGCGCCTCGTTCGCGTGCACGAGCTGCGAGCTGGGGATGCGCTGCAGCTTGCGGGAGCATCGACTGCCGGAGGTGATCGGGCCGACGACCCGCTGCCGTTCGTCACGCTGGACGCTCGGCTCGCCGCTCGCCGCCGCGGCGCGAGGGCTTTCCGTACTGCTCTAGCTAGGAGTTGGAGCGCGAGCGGCGGCCACGCCACTCGTTGAGCTCGCCGAGCCCGATCACTGCGAGGAACACGAGGCCGACGACGAGCATCGAGAGGATGATGTTCTTACCCTCCTCCGCGGCGTCCGCGAGCACCGGAGCGAGCACGCTGCTCATCGCGGGCGACTCTACCCGACGAGGCGGGCGTGCGCCGCACGTGCGAGCTCGAACGCCTCGTCACCGGCCGCCTCGCGCGCTGCGCTCTCGAGTAGCGCGTGCCGGCCCCGCAGGCGAAGCTCGTCACGCGCATCCCCGAGCCCGCCCTCGCCGAGACGGGCGGCAGTCGCGGCCCAGGCAGCCGCGTCGCCGTCGCGCCCGTCCGCGGGCGCCTCCGCTCGCCCCTGGGCGCAGAGCGAGATCAACTCCGCGAGATCGGAGACCGCGGCCACGTTCCCACTCTCCGCGACGCGAACGAGGCCGTGCGCGTACAGGTAGTCGCCGAGGAGCAACGCGGTGTCCTCGTCGCCGGGGGAGAAGAGCCGCGACCGCCCGTAGTGGACGAGATAGCCCTCGTAGATCGTCTCGACTCCGAGCGCGAGCTCCTCGGGTCCGAGAGGGGAGAAGACGGCTTCGGCACGTCGCTCGCGGCTGTCGAGCAGAGCGGATGCCCACAGCGGACTCTCCGCCGCCGCCTCCCGAGCAATCGTCTCCCACACGCTCGGAACCTAGCCGCTGGCGGCCCGCGGCGGCTCGGCCGGCGGCTCGATCTCGACCTCGACCGGGATCTCCGCCGCGCCCTCGTCCCAGCGCTCGAGCCGGACGCGCTCGCTGAAGAACCCCCAGATCGCGCGTAGCCCCGCCATGGTCGGAAGCGCGATGAGCACGCCCGCGATTCCGTACAGCGCCCCGCCCGCGAGGAGACCGAAGATGACGAGGAGCGGATGGAGCCGCAGCGCGCTTGCCATCACGTTCGGAACCACGATGTGGCCCTCCACCTGGTAGATGAAGAGGAAGAGCAGCCCGACCCAGATGACGCTGACGGGATCGACGAAGAGCGCGTAGATCGCCGGCGGAACGGCCGAGAGCCACGGCCCGATGTACGGGATCACCTCGATGAACGCGGTCCAGAGGCCGAAGAGGAGCGCGTACTCGTCCGCGTTCTCGACGAGCCCCGTCTTCCCGAGCACGAACATCCCGACGCCGGCGCTCGTCCCGATGACCGTCGAGAGGATCGCCTGGCCTTTCACGTATCCCCAGAGGGCGCTCTCGATCTGCTGCGTGAGCGGTGGGCCGCCGTGCGGAGGGAAGCGCGAGTCGATCGACTGCTCGAGCCGCTGCATGTCGAGCAGCATGTAGATCGCGATGACGATGATGAGGATGAGCGAGAACAGAAGGAGCACGGCCGAGAAGGCCGCCCCGCGCGCGAACTCGATCGCCTCCTGCGCGTACCCCGAGATCTCTCCCGCTCCCAGCGAGTCGATCCAGTCGTTCACCTGCTCGCGGACCTGAATGCTCTCGAAGCCGTGGTCGTCGAGCCACACCTGGAAGCGGTCGATGTCCTCCTCGGCCGCGGTCTGCCCGTTCGGCCGCTCCTCGGTGACGTAGGCGTCGACCCGCTCGCCAGCGTTCTGAACCTGGTTGAAGGCAACGATGCCGACCGCGATGAGCAGCGCGGCGACCGCGGCCATGAAGACCGCGAACACGATCGTGACGGCGAGTCCGCGGGGAAGACGGAGGCGCGTGAGATCGCGGACGAGCGGGTTCAGCGTGAACGCGATCACCGAAGCCGTGAGGAAGAGGAAGAGCACGTGGCCGAGCGTCTGGGCCAGCAGGAACGCGAGCACCAGGAGCACCGGGAGGCCGACGAGCTGGACCCACCGCGGGATCTGGATCGTCGGGCCGGGGCCGGCCATCGGGCGGATCGTATCGTGCGGTCGGCGAGAACGCGCCTGAGCTCCGAGAGGTCGTGCGCCTGGGAGCTTGCTACGGTCACGTGCGTGGACACGCCACGCTCACGGCACGCTGCCCGGCTTCGTGCACATCGGCGGCGTGCGCAGGCTCGCGCGCGCTGGCTCGCGCTTGGCGATCGCCGTCAGTGCGTTGCTCGTCGTGACGCTCGGCGTGACCGCCTTCGCCGACGACGGGCCCTCCGGAACGCAGCCGGCGTCCTCGCCGATCGTCAACCCCGTGCCGTCGATTCCGCCCGAGACGCTCGTGCTCGCGACGGTGGGCAACCTGCGTGTGCAGTCTCCAGTCGCCGAGGATGCGGTCACGGCCATCGGCTTCCATGGCACAAGCGTCGGCGCGCTCGTCTTGCAGCCGGTCGGTCCCCAGGCGAACGAGGGGATTCTCGCCCGCCTCTGGCACCGGATCACGGGCTCCGAGCACCGCGGCCTGCCCTGGTATCAGCTCGAGAGCGGTGCTCTGCGGACGCTCAACGTGGGCGCCGCGGCGGACACCGACGTCTACGCGCCGGTGGACGGCACGGTCGTGGCGATCCGCGACCACATCGTCTCGGGCCGCCAGTTTGGAGCCGAGATCGAGCTCCGGCCCTCCTCGGCTCCGTCCCTCGTCGTCGAGATCCAGCACGTTCGCGCCGATCCGTCCTTGAGCGTCGGGGCGAACGTCGCGGCCGGCTCGTCCAAGCTCGGCACGGTCGTCAACATGCGGCGGATCGAGCGGCAGGCGCTCGCGCGCTACGCGACGGACGGCGGCAACAACGTCGCGATCCAGGTCTTTCCCTCGGCCACGCTCGGCGTTCCGTAGTGTCCACCACTTGAGGATTCTCTTCGTCGCCGACGTCGTCGGGCGTCCCCGGTCGGGGTGCGCTCGACGCGCGTCTCGCCGGCATCCGGGCCGACCTCCAGATCGACGTATGCGTAGTGAACGGCGAGAACGCCGCCGACGGAGTCGGCATCACCCCCCGCCTCGCCGAGCGGCTGCTCGCTGCCGGGGCCGACGCGATCACGCTCGGCAATCACGCGTTCCGGCGCGCGGAGATCGGTCCCTACCTCGAGCAGTCCGAGCGGGTGATCCGGCCCGCCAACACCTCGACGGCGACGCCGGGGCGGGGCTTGACGATCGTGCCGGGATCGAACGGATCGCGGCTCGCCGTCGTGAATGTCCTCGGCTCCCTCTTCCTCCAGCCGGCCACGTCGATGTTCGAGGTGATCGACGGGCTGGTGGAGGACGCGCGGCGGGAGACACCCGTCGTCCTCGTGGACGTTCATGCCGAAGCGACGAGCGAGAAGATCGCGCTCGCGCACTGGCTCGACGGCAAGGTGACGGCGGTCGTCGGCACCCACACGCATGTCCAGACCTCGGACGCCCGAGTGCTGCCGAAAGGGACGGCCTTCATCACCGACGCCGGGATGACGGGCCCGCACGACTCGGTGATCGGGGTCGAGTCGGATCTCGCAATTGAGCGAATGCGCACGGGGATGCCGGTGCGCTTCGCGACGGCCCGCGGGGACGTCCGCATCGAGGGCGCCGTCGTCGAGTGCGACCCCGAAACCGGGCGCGCGACCTCGATCGAGCCGCTCCGGGTACCCATTTCGTAGAGTCGGGCCGTGCTCTACCGGCCGGAAGCATTCGAGCCCCTCACGGACGCGCCGTGGGATTCGGATGACGTTCGAGCCTCGATTCGCGAGATCGTCGCCGACACGGACCGCGCGCTGCGAGGGCCGCGGCTGCTCTGGCGGGCGCACGAGTGGGACAGCTGGCAGGCGACGAGCCCGATGAAGAATCTCTACTGCGGCGCGGCAGGCGTGATCTGGGCGCTCGACGCCCTGCGGCAGACGGGGGCACGCGGAGTCGGCGCTCGATCTCGGCGACCTCGCGATCGCGAACCTCGAGCTCTCTCGGAAGCGGCCGGACTACATGCAGAGGGATCGAGCTGCCCGATCCGCGCGAGTCGTCGCTCTGCTTCGGCGAGACCGGGATCCTGCTCGTCGCGTGGCGTCTCGCGCCGAGCGCGGGACTGGCGGATGCGCTTCTCGCGTGCGTGCAGGCGAACGTCTCGAACGAGGCGGACGAGCTGATGTGGGGAACGCCGGGAACGCTGCTCGCGGCACGCGCGATGCTCGACTGGACCGGCGAGGAGCGGTGGGAGAGCGCATGGCGCGAGAGCGCCGACGCACTGTGGTCGCGCCGCGATCCGAGCGGTGAATGGATTCAGCGCCTCCACGGCCACGAGACCCGCTATCTCGGACCGGCGCACGGGCTCACCGGGAAACGTGCTCGCACTCCTGCAGGGAGGGGCGCTCATCGACGCGGCTCGACGAGACGCGCTCGAGAACGACACCGCCAAGGTGCTCGCCCGGAGCGCGTTCGTGGAAGACGGTCTCGCGAACTGGCCGCCGCTCGAGAGGCCCGAGCTACCCGGTCCCGACGGGCAGATTCGGCTCCAGTGGTGCCACGGAGCTCCCGGAATCGTGACCTCGGCGGCGAGCTACCTGGACGAGGAGCTCTTGCTCGCAGGAGCCGAGCTGATCTGGCGAGCCGGCCCGCACGGGATGGAGAAGGGCGGCGGGCTCTGTCACGGCACCGCCGGGAACGGCTATGCGCTGCTCGAGGCGTTCGAGCGCACGGGCGACGAGCTCTGGCTCGAGCGCGCACGCCGCTTTGCCGTGCACGCGCTCGAGCAAGTCGTGCGAGCGAGGACGGAGCTCGGCCGCGGCCGCTACTCGCTCTTCACCGGCGACATCGGCGCGGCGCTGTTCGCGGCCGACTGCCTCGACTCGAGAACCGCGTTCCCGATCCTCGACTCATTCGACTGGTAGCGCGCGTCCGGGAGGAGCAGCCAGAGCACGACGAACGGGAAGACCCAGGGGAGGTACAGGTAGAACCAGTGGCTCAGCGTGAGCTGGAACGCGACGAGCACGGCGGCGGTGAGCGCCGCTAGCTCGACGGGGCCCTTCCGCCGCGGGACGACTGCGACGGCCAGCGCAAGTCCGACAGCGAAGACCCCGAGCACGGGCTGCACGAACCCGAGGTCGGGGATGCCCGCGGCGTGGTACTGCCCCCACTCCCAGAGCGAGAATGGCGAGTCGCGCTCGAGCTGGAACTGGAACGTCCGCTCCCAGAACGTGCGGAGCGCGCGCCACAGGCTCGGCTCGAGCAGGAGCACGGTGAACACTGCCGCGGTCACGGCCGCGAAGGCGGCCGCGAAGCGCGCGAGGCTCGGAAGCCGCGCAGTCGGGTACGTGGCCCAGAGCGGCCCCAAGAGAAGCGCACCGAACTTCGTCCAACCGGCGAGGGCGAGGCTCCCGCCGCGCGCCCAGGCCGAGGTGACGAGCCAGAAGCCGAGGAGGAGAAAGGCGGGCATCAGCGCGTCGTTCGTGTTCGAGTTGAGCATGTACGCCGTGAACGGGTACGCGGTCCAGGCGAACGCGAGAGTTGCCGCAAGCCGCGCACCCCCGAAGCGGAGGCCGACGAGCGCGAGCGCGAGGACCGTCAGCAGGTCGAACGCGATCGAGGTTGCATGCGCGGCCGGCAGCGAGTCCCACTTCCCGCTCCAGCCGAAGGCGAGATACCCGGGTACGTAGGCGAGGTACGAGACCGGCCCGTAGGTGTCGCCGTGCTCGTTCGCCGACTCGCAGCGGCCGTTCGTCTGGATCCGGTCGCGGACGTCTCCTTCGGCGTCCTTCGGGCCGCAGTCCTCGAGATCGCCGCGCTCCGGCATGTGCCCGTACGGCGCCTGCCCGTCCACGATTCTGTCCGCGCCGATGACACCCGCGTAGCCGACGTCGATCACGCCGCGAGGCGACTCGACGTTCAGCCCGATACGGAAGCCGAGCAGGAAGACGGCCGCGACCGCGAGCGCCCATACCGGCCACACCGGGATGGTGGGCCGCCCCAGAGCCTTACGTCCGCGAACGCCGACCCACAGCCCACGGCCGAGCAGGTAGAGGAGAGGCGGGTAGACGAGCGGCACGCTTCGAAAGATCTCTCCGCGGTCGAAGAACGCGAGCGAGACGGAGAAGGAGAGGAGCGCCAGGAGGTCGAGGTTTCGCAACGAGAGTGGCCGCCGCAGATCGGCGAGACCGGCCAGGAACACGAGACAGAAGCCGAGCCACACGTACCACTTGCCGAGTGTCTTGCCGCCGAACGCCCCCTCTCGCCCGCGTGCCATCTTCCATGCCACCTGAGGCCCGGTCCACGCCTCGGTCACGCGGCTGCTCGTGTCCTCGACGGTAGCGAGCGCGATCTGTCCAGCGTCGCCGGACCATGCCTTCACCACCCAGGTGCGCTGCTCGGAGCGGAAGGTCGCGGACGTGGTGGGATCCGGCGGATAGCGATCGAGCCAGGCCGCGACCTTGGGATGCTCGAGCGCAATTCGTGTCGCCTCGTCCTCCCCGAGCCGCGGCGGATCGTCCTCCGCGAGCGACCCTACCGGCGACTCGAGCGGCGGGGCCTGTTCCCCCGAGCTCGTCGCCGCACCGGCCGGACCGGCGAGCGCCAGGGCGAGGGCCGCTGATCGCGGCGACCGCGAGCGTCAGCGTCGCGGCCCGAACGACCAGAGCTTGTTGCCGACGAAGTTGATCGGCGTCACGACCACGATCGCGATCGCCTGGGCGGCGACCTCGTCGAGTCCGAGCCGGACCAGCAGGTGCAGTACGAGCAGATTCGCCTCGAGGGCGAAGGTCGAGACGATCAGGAATCGCATCCCCTGGTAGCCCATGTGACCCCGCTCGGCTCGAAAGGTCCAGATCCGGTTCCAGAGGTAGTTGTTCGTGACCGCGACGAGGAACGAAACGAACGCGGCCAGGAGATAGAAGACGTCGAACCCGTGGAGCAGAGCGCGTGTAGACGGCGAGATTGACGACGTAGCCCGTCGCCCCGACGACACAGAACTTGACGAGCTGCTCCCAGTTCCGTTTCCGGCCCAGCGCTGCGCGCACGCGTGCGCGCGAAAGCCCTACCTCCGCCGACGAGGACTCCACTATCAGCGAGAGTAGCCGGAACGTCGGTCGTGGCAACCCCCGAAGAGATCACTCGCGCCCGAACCCGCCCGCACCCACGAGCGGCACGAAACGGCACGGGACGGAAGCTCGCTCGACCGGTCCGTCCTCGGTCTTCACGACCTGGACGAGCTCCTGGCCAAGTCTCGAGCCGCGCGGCACGACGAGCCGCCCACCCTCCGCGAGTTGCTCGTAGAGAGCCCCGGGGACGCTCGGCGCCGCCGCCGCGACTGCGATGGCGTCGAACGGAGCTCGCTCCGGCACGCCGAGCGAGCCGTCTCCGAGCCTGACCTCGACCCGGTCGTACCCGGTATGTGCGAGGGCAGCGCGAGCGCAGTCGACGAGCTCTGGAACTCGCTCGACGGTCACGACATCGGAAGCAAGCTCGGCCAGCACCGCGGCCTGATAGCCGGAGCCTGTTCCGACATCGAGGACGCGCTCGTCGCCCGAGAGCTCGAGGAGCGTAGCGATGGCGCCCACGATGTACGGCTGGGAGATCGTCTGACCGAAGCCGATCGGAAGTGCACCGTCCTCGTAGGAGAGTTCGCGCATGCTCTCGGGAACGAAGAGCTCGCGCGGCACGCGGCTCATCGCCTCGAGGACTCGCTCGTCGGAGATCCCGCGCCGCCGGAGCTGGCGGTCGACCATGAGACGGCGCGCCGCGTCGAAGTCAGTCGGCACCGCGCGACGTCCGCCGGCTCACTTGGCGAGCGTCCGGAGCCCGGCAAAGCGCGCCGCCTGCCGTCCCCGCATCCGCACCGCGAGAACTGGGAAGACGACGGCCACGACGTAGCCCGCGATAGGGATGAGCGCGAGGAGCATCACCACGAGGCCGACCGCTCCGACGTAGGCGGCGAGGCCGAGGCGGGTGCCGCCGCGTCGCATCGCACCGCGTACGACCACTGCCGCGGCAGCCGCGCCGAGCACGCCTCCGAGCGCGCCCGCGACGATCTCAGCCGTGTCGCCGAAAGCCAGGCCGAGCGCTCCCCCGGCCACCGCGCCCAAGACGGCAGCGGCACCGATCCCGACGGTGCTCGTCCCCAGGATGCCGGCGGCGATGACGCCGAGTCCGAGAGCCACGCCCAGAACCGCGCCGATCGTGTACCAGTCTCCCATCGCTCGCCAGTCTAGGAAATCCGATTTCCGTCGCGCTTCGTACGCGAACGTAGACCTACGGAGAGGGAGGTTTACGCATGCGCCGCAAACCGAGAGAGGCGAGAGGCATGAGGAAGGCGCTGCGCACTCTTGCTAGTGGCCGCCGGCCTCGTGGCCGTCGTGGCCGCCTCCGTCGCATTCGCTGGCGACGACGAGGGGAAGAACAGCTTCAAGGCTACGCTGAACGGCTACAACGAGGTCGTCGGATCGTCTTCCGCGACGGACTCAGGTTCGGTGTCCACGGGCGCCCACGGAACCATCCGGGCCCAGCTCCACGAACCACGGGACGGCACTCGAGTTCACGCTGACGTACTCGGGCATGGAGGGCGGGACCGTGACGCAGGCGCATCCGCACTTCGCGCAGCAGCACGTCGGCGGAAGCGTCTTCGGATTCCTATGCGGCGGCCCGAAGCCCGCATGTCCGACGCCGGGGGGCACGGTGGAAGGCACCTGGACGGCCGCTGACGTCATCGGGCCGGCGGGCCAGGGTGTCGAGGCCGGGTCGTTCGAGGAGTTCGTGCGCGCGCTGCGAGCCGGCGCGGTGTACATCAACGTCCACTCGAACGGCGCCACGCCGAGCTATCCAGAGGGTGAGATCCGCGGTCAGGTGCGCGGAGGCGGCGACGGCGACTAGGCACCGCTAGACAGCTTCGGCCAGTGCCTGAGAGCCCGGCGTGCGCCGGGCTCTCGCCGCTCTACGGTGCTTCGAGCCTCCGGATCACCGCCAGCCCGAACTCTGCGGCGCGCGCTCCGTCCACGACACGGTGGTCGAAGGTCACCGCGATCGTCCCCGTCTTACGGACGACCACTTGCGCCGTCACGAACGACCGGGCGCGGCGCGACCCTGCCCACGCTCAGGATCGCGACCTCCGGGTAGTTGACGATCGGAGTCTGGAAGAGGCCGGCGAGCTTCCCCGCGCTCGTCACGGTGAACGTCGAGCCGCGCAGCTCGTCGGGCGCGAGGCTTCCCGCACGCGCACCGTCCGCGAGACTTGCGATCTCGGCTTGGATCTCGGCCGCGGGCTTTTGGTCGCAGCCGCGCACCACCGGCACGACGAGGCCATGCTCCGTCTGGACGGCGACGCCGATGTCGTAGCGGTCGAGATAGACGATCTCGTCGCCCTCGAGCCGCGCGTTGAGCTCGGGAAAGCTCGGCCAGCGAGTCCGCGCACGCTTTCACGACCGAGCCCAGAGCGCGTCCATCTCGACGGCCTCGAAATCGCACTCCTCCACCCAGGTGACCGCGGGCACTTCGCGATGGGCCCGCGCCATGTGCTCGGCGATGACGCGCCGCACGCCGCGTAGAGGCTCGCGGCGGCCTTCCGGGGTCAGACCCCCAGACACGGCCGCTTCGGACGCGCGGTTGACGTCGTCCTCGGTGATGCGTCCTCCCGCCCCGGTGCCGGAGATCGTGGCCAGATCGACGCCAAGCTGCTCCGCCTTTTTCCGCACGAGCGGAGTCGCCGCCACTCTTCCTTTCGGACCATCCGGTCCCGAGGAGACGCGTCCCTGGGTCTGACCCTCCGGCTTGGCTGCTTCGGCACACGTCGGGTAGCTCCTCGCCCGGCTCGCCGATCACGACCAGGACAGCGCCAACAGGCGCGACTGCCCCTTCGGCGACGCGAATCGTCAGAACGGTCCCTCCGTACGGCGACGGAATCTCCACCGTCGCCTTGTCGGTCTGGATCTCGACCAGCGGATCGTCCTCCGCGATCTCCTCGCCCTCGGCGACGAACCAGCGCGCGATCTCGCCTTCGGTCAGGCCCTCGCCGAGATCGGGAAGCCGGAACTCCTGGGCCACGTCAGGAGATTCTCGTGAACCTGAGCGCGTCATGCGGCAGGACCGCGTGAACACCCTTGACGCCGTTCACCATCTGCGTGACCCTCAGATCGACGACGAGGCTCGCGAGCGCGAGTGCTTCCGCCCGCCCGACACCGTGGTCGCGCCCCATCAGCTCGAGCATCGCGTCGATCGCGATCGCGGCAGCCTCGTCCAGGTCCTCGTCGAAGCCGAACGTGAGCCACGCCTCGGGAGTCCAGGCAATCGGCGTGCTCAGCTCGAGGTCGTCGCGGACGGTCAGCGTCAGCTCCGCGCGCTCGAGTGGGCACTCGATCGCGAGCTGTGACACCTCGCCGTCCCCCTGCCGCGCGTGGCAGTCGCCTGCGGAGAAGAGCGCGCCGTCGACCGGGATCGGCAGGTAGAGCCGAGTCCCCTCGACGAGCTCTTTGCAGTCGATGTTGCCGCCCCAAATCCGAGGCGGCGCCGTGGGCCACGTCGTGCCCCGATCCGGGGGAGGCATCCCCATGACGCCGAGGAAGGGGCTGAGATCGAGCTCGCGCCCTCGCTCGTCGCGGCCGACCCCCGCCTCGGCGTCGAGCGTCCACCTTAGGTAGATGCCGTCGGTCGTCAGACCGAGCCGCTCGTTCAGCTGCGACGACCAGTCTCCCGCGGCACACCAGCCCCAGGAACCGACCACGACGCGATCGACGGCCACCTCGAGCGTCTGCCCGACGGAAGCGCCGCGGATCTCCACGGGCCCGACGAGCGCGTGACCGGCGTCCCGTTCGTCGTCGTGACGCGCCTCGAACTTGCTGCCCGGCTCCGTGTGCCAGCCGGCGTCGAGGCACGAGAAGGCGATCGTGTCGCCGGAGTCGATCGCGAGCACGGGCGGGAGATCGGCGGAGAAATGACCGTGCAGCGTCCGTCGCTCGAGCGGAATCTCGTGCATGGCCATCAGGAGCGCGGCAGCCCGATCCACGCGTCGCCCGGGGCGAGGAGAACCCGCAGCCCGCCGTCGACACGCCAGAGCGAGACTGCTTGCTCGCCGCCCGAGAGCTCCCCCGCGAGAGCTGCGGGCACGTAGCCGATCTGGAGCGTCCTCTCCGAGTTCCAGATCCCGACCGCCTGCGGGTCGTGCTCGTTCTCGGGCTCGGGCACGAGCGCGAGCCGCTGTCCGGGATCGAACGACGGGTCGTCGAGCGACTCCGGACGATACGAGACACCGGCCACCGGGATCACGCGGATCCTCGGGTCCTCCCAACGCACGGGCTCCTCGGTGGCCGCGTCACGCAGGTGATAGCCGCGCGCGCCGCGCTCGAGCCACAGGCGGAGACGCTCCGGCATTCAGGCGGCAAGAAGCCGTCTGACCGCGTCGACCACGCGCTCGACCGAGGGCATGTACGCATCCTCGATCTGCCAGTACGGATACGGCACGTCGTAGCCCGTCACGCGTAGGACCGGGCCTTGCAGGTCGTAGATCGCCTTCTCGGCCAGCACGGCTGCGACCTCGGCGGCAAACCCGCAGGTGCGGGGCGCCTCCTGGATCACGACGACGCGGCCGGTCTTCGCCGCGGACGCGAGCAGTGCGCCCTCGTCCAGCGGCTTCAGCGTCCGCAGGTCGAGGATCTCGATCGACGCTTCGGCGTCGAGCGCGTCCGCCGCCCGCTCCGCGAGCGGCACCATCGCGCCGTAGGCGACGAGGGTCACGTCGGTGCCCTCGCGCGCGACACGCGCCTCGCCCAGCGGGACGACGTGCTCACCCTCCGGCACCTCGGCCTTCCCGGTGCGGTAGTGGAGCTTCGGCTCGAGGATCACCACCGGGTCCGGGTCGCGGATCGCCGCTGCGAGAAGCCCCTTGGCATCGGCGGGATTCGACGGGATCGCCACCTTCACGCCGGGCGTGTGGACGTAGTAGGTCTCCGGCGAGTCGTCGTGCAGCTCGGGCGCGCGAACGCCGCCGCCATAGGGCATGCGGATCGACGAGCGGGAACGCCATCTTCCCGCGCGTGCGCCAGCGATAGCGCCCGACGTGGTTGATCAGCTGGTCGAGCGCCGGATAGCTGAACGCGTCGTACTGCATCTCGCAGACCGGCCGCCAGCCCGGCCATGCAC
This sequence comes from uncultured Actinomycetes bacterium, assembly GCA_963746435.1. Classification (GTDB taxonomy): domain Bacteria; phylum Actinomycetota; class Thermoleophilia; order Gaiellales; family Gaiellaceae; genus GMQP-bins7. Next base: position 48,394 of record CAVVAZ010000003.1, on the reverse strand, counting down.
AGCCCGACCGCCGCACCGAGGATCCCGGCCTCGGCCAGCGGGGTGTCGACGCAGCGATCGGCGCCGAAGCGCTCCTGGAGGCCCGCCGTGGCGCGGAAGACGCCACCGAGCCGGCCGACGTCCTCACCCATGACCATCACCGTCGGATCGCGCTCCATCTCGACGTGAAGCGCGTCGTTCACCGCCTCGACGAGCAGCAGCTCAGCCACCGAGGATCCTCCTGCAGCTCGGCGAGGTCGTCGCCGAACGACGCGGGCGGGTCGGCGTAGGCATGCTCGAAGACGAGGGCGAGGATCGGCCGGCGGCTCGGCCTCGGCCTCGGCGATACCGGTCCGCATCAGCTCCAGGGCCTCGTCCTTGATCTCTTCCACCTGCTCGTCGTGAGGAGGCCGAGTCGCCTGAGGTATCGCTCGTAGCGGCCCACGCACTCGTTCTCCCGCTCCTCCTCGACCCGCTCCTCGTCGATGTAGACGGTCGGGTCGTCGGCGGTCGCGTGCGGCGCGGCGCGGTATGTCACGGCCTCGATGAAGGTCGGGCCGTCGCCGGCGCGGGCGCGAGCAACCGCCTCGCGAGTCGCCTCGTACACCGCGAGGACGTCCCCGCCGTCGACCCGCACGCCCGGCATGCCGTAGCCGATCGCCTTGTCGGCCAGCGTCGCGGGCGGCGGTCTGCGCGGACGACCGGTGTCGAGATCGCCCACTGGTTGTTGTTGCAGAAGAGGATCGCGGGCGCCTTCAAGACCCCCGCGAACGTCGCTCCCTCGTGGAACGCACCCTCGGACGTCGCGCCGTCGCCGAAGTACGCGATGGCCACTCGATCCTCGCCCTTGAGCCGCGAGCCCCAGGCGAACCCGACCGCGTGTGGAATGTGCGTGGCGATCGGCACGCAGATCGACGCGACGCCCCACTCCTCCGGGTTCCACCACCCGGCCGGATGACCGCGCCACCACGAGAGGACGGTCGAGACGGGCATCGCACGCAGCAGCCCGATCGCCGACTCGCGATAGCTCGGGAAGATCCAGTCGCGCTCCTCGAGCGCGAACGCCGAGCCGGCCTGCATGGCCTCGTGGTTCCAGAAGATCGCGTACGTCCCGATCCGGCCCTGCCGGTGGTAGACGACCGAGCGCTCGTCGTAGGTGCGGAGCAGCACGAGATCCCGGTAGAGGTCGAGGTGCTGCTCGGGCGTGAGGTCGACCTCGCCGTCGGGGAGATCGTGGCCGTCGCCGATGACTCGGCGCAGGCCATCTTCCGCCGGCAGCACCTTGCTCATCGGCGGCCCAGTCTAGAGGGAAGAGAAACCGGCCGAAAGAACCGGTCAGACGAGCACCGTGACGGCATCCCGCTCGGCCTCGAAGACCGCGTGCTCCACGTCGCCGAGATCCTCGCCGTCCGCGTGCAGCGGGAGCGGGCGGTCGCACTCGACTTCGAGCCGATCGGCGTCGTGCGCGTGGACGAGACCACGCGCCTTTCCCGGATCGCCTCCCGAGATCACGTAGCGCAGGATCCTCGGAACGTCGCGACGGCGCATGACCGCCGGCGCGAACAGATCGAGGCCGCCCTCGAAGCTCGCATGCGGAGTCGGCCGAACCGCCACCAGGCCCGCATACGTGTACGCGGGTCCGTTGGAGACGAGGACGAACGCCGCGCGACCGTGGCCCCGCACGTCGAGGAGCGGCTCGAGCAAGAAGCCGTGACGAGAAAGCGTGCGCACGCCGGTCCACAAAAACGCCGCGTTGTTCGGTCGTCTCCCGTCCGAGCGGCGCCCCAGCCCGTCGACGGCGCGGACGACCTCGGCGTCGAGCCCGATCCCGCAGGCGAACCCGAAGCGATGCCCGTTCACGCGCCCGAGCCCGATCCGTCGCGCAACTCCGCGCCCGGCGAGGTGCCGGGCAGCCGCTGCCGCGTTACGCGGAATACCGAGCACACGCGGTAGGACGCTCGCGCCCCCGCCCGGAATCAGACCGAGCGGGGTCGTGGCGTCGATTCCGTTCAGGACCTCGTTGTACGTCCCGTCGCCGCCGAACACGTAGAGAGCCTCGACACCGCCGGAAGCCTCACGCGCGATGTCCGTCGCCTCGCCACGAGCGCTCGTCAGCCGGAGCTCCGTGTCGCCCGGCAACGATGCGCGCACCCTTTCGCAGCCGCTTCTCGTCCACGCCGGTCGCCCAGGGATTTGCGATCAGCACCCTGGTCATCGCTCACGCCGGAGTCGCGTACCCGCGAAGACCGTCGACGAGGATCGCGACGAACCGATCCGCCAGCTCGTCCGTGTCGCGCCCGGGCGTCAGCCACGTATACGCCCAGTTGGCCGCGGAGAGGACGAGGAGGGCGGCGGCGCCCACGTCGAGGTCGGTCCGCAGGCCTCCGGACTCGAGCCCCTCCTGGAAGAGCCTCCGCCAGCGGTCCTCGTAGCGACGGCGCTCCGCGAGGATCAGCTCGCGGTCGTCGCCCTCGAGGTAGCGCCACTCTCGCGTGAAGACGGTTGCGACGTCGATCTGCTCGGCGACGACGCGGAGGTGGCCCCGCAGTGCAAGCCGCACCCGGTCGACGGCCGATGCATCGTCCGGAACCTCGTCGAGCGCGGCGTGGAACGCGCGCGCACCCCTCCGCATGGTCTCGAAGAGCAGCTCCTGCTTCGATCCGGTGAGCGAGTACAGCGAGCCTTTCTGCACCCCGAGGGCGTCGGCGAGGTTGCCCATCGAGGTTCCGTGGAACCCCCGCTCGGCGAAAAGCCTTGCGGCCTCTCGGGCGAGGTCGCCCTTCCTCGTCGCCATATACTGGATGCTAACGACCGTTCGGTAGGGAGGCCAGCATCGTGGACACGAGAACTGGGGAGTTTCTGGAGTACGTCCAGCAAGGGGGGCAGGTCGAGACTGGCGACTGGATGCCCGACGAGTACCGCTCGAAGCTCGTCAAGTTCATCGAGATGCACGGGAACTCGGAGCTCATGGGCGTTCTGCCCGAGCGTGACTGGATCCTCCGCGCGCCCACGCTCCAGCGCAAGCTCGCCCTCACCGCCAAGATCCAGGACGAGGTCGGACACGCGCAGCTGATCTATCGCGTGGTCGAGGACCTCGGAAAGCCTCGTAGCGCGTGCCTTGACGACCTCGTCTCGGGCAAGTCGAAGTTCCACAACGTCTTCCACTACCCGACGAAGACGTGGGGCGACGTCGGAGTCATCGCCTGGCTCGTGGACGCCGCGGCGATCGTCTCGCAGAAAGCGCTGCTCAAGTGCTCCTACGCGCCGTACGCGCGAATCATGAAGAAGATCTGCTGGGAGGAGTCGTTCCACATCCTCCACGGGCGCGACGTGATTCTCGCCATGGTGACGGGGACGCCCGAGCAGTTCGAGCTCGTGCAGGAGGCGCTCGACCGCTGGTGGGAGCCGCTCATGCAGTTCCACGGGAACGTGATCCCGGCCGAGGAGGATCCGATGTTCGTCTGGCGGATCAAGAGCCAGGCGAACGAGGACGCGCGGCAGCAGTTCCTCGACGGCTACGTGCCGCAGATCCGCGAGCTCGGGCTCGAGATCCCGGACCCCGCGCTGCGCAAGGACGAAGAGACGGGCGTCTGGCTCTACACGGAGCCCGACTGGGACAAGCTGCGCGCGGTCGTCACGGGCCACGGCCCGGCGTCCGCGGAGCGACTCGCGTTTCGGCGGCTCTCGCGTCAGGACGTCGCGTGGGTCGAGAAGGTCGTCCTCGCCGAGGCGGCGTAAGCCGTGAGCTCTACGAGGTCTTCAGGCAGGAGCGCAAGGGGCAGCCGTTCCAGCATGCGGGCACCGTTACGGCACCCGACGAGGCGTTCGCCGAGATCTACGCGCGCGAGCAGTACGGCCGCCGGCAGGAGTCGGTCGCGCTCTGGCTCGTCCGGCGCGACGCGCTCACCGAGATCGACGAGTTCCCGGACGAGTTCGACCTCAAGTACCGGCGCGTCGACGGCTACTCGATCAAGGCTCGGCTCCGCGAGGCGCGCGAGCGCGCAGGAACGCTCGAGATGGCGCCCGGAGGCGGCGACGGCGCATGAGCGAGCGCACCGATCTCTTGCTCTCGATCGCCGACGACGAGCTCGTCCTCGGCTGGCGGAACTCCGAGTGGACCGGAATCGCTCCGTTCCTCGAGGAGGACGTCGCGTTCTCCTCGATCGCGCAAAACGAGATCGGGCACGCTCGGGCGCTGTACGAGGTCGCCGCTGCCGAGCTGGGAACGACTGCCGACGAGCTCGCGTTCGATCGCAAGCCCGAGGACTATCGGTGCGCGCCGCTCGTGGAGCTGCGCCGTCTCGAGTGGGCGCGGACGATCGCGCGCCATTGGCTGTACGAGACCGCGGACGAGATCCGGCTCGCGACGCTCAAGGAGTCCGACGACGTCGGAGCTCGCGGGCATCGCCGCGAAGATCGACCGCGAGGAGGCATACCACCGAATGCACGCGGAGATGTGGATCGACCGGCTGCTGTCGACGGACGAGGGCCGCAGGAGGCTGAGCGAGGCGGTCGACGAGCTCTGGCCGTATGCGCTCGGCGTTCTCGACGACGAGCTGCGCCCCGAGCTCAGACGTCGTGCCGAGGAGCGGCTCGGCCGCTCACTTCCCGAGGTCGAGCCGGTGTCCAGAGGCGTGCACGAGGCGGAGCTACGCGAGCTCCTGGAGGAGATGACGATGGTGCGCCGCTCCGCGCCGGCGGGTGCGCAATGGTGACCGTCGAGAAGATCTGGGATGCACTGGCCGAGATCCCGGACCCGGAGATCCCGGTGATCTCGCTCGTCGACCTCGGAGTGATCAAGAGCGTTGCGGTGGACGGGCGGCAAGTCCGGGTCGAGCTCACACCGACGTTCATGGGGTGCCCGGCGCTCGAGCGCATGGAGGTCGAGATGACCGCCGCCATCGAGCGGGCGGGGGGCGAGCCGCGGATCGACGTCGTCCTGGACGACTCGTGGTCGACGGACAAGATCACCGCCGAAGGCCGCGAGAAGCTTCGTGCGGCGGGATTCGCGCCGCCCTCGCCACGGTCGGCCGGAAAGCTCGACCTGGTGCAGCTCCAGCGCGGCGCGTTTCGCTGTCCCTACTGCGGCTCGACGGACACGCGGCTCGACAACCTTTTCGGACCGACGCCGTGTCGCTCGATCCGCTACTGCGAGGCTTGCCGCCAGCCGTTCGAGCAGTTCAAGACGATCTAGCCGCGCGCCGCCTTACGCTCTGCGCGCGGCATCGACCGTACTCGGGGCGACCGGCGACGTGTCCTCGACCGTCCTCACCGCTCTGGAGTGCGTCGACGAGGTTCCCGGTGCTCGACCGCCCGAAGCCATGGCGCTACCAGCACGGGTTCGGACTGTCGATCCTGAGCGGAGCGCCCGTCGGAGCGATGAAGGTCACGTAGTTGATGACCTCGGCGTGGGTCTCGTTGCGGACGACCAGCGGACTCAGGCCGGCCTCCCAGAAGCTCTGACCCGCGGTGAATTCGTCCCGGTTGCATTCCGAGTCGTAGCGAGTAAGCGTTCCCGACTGAACCGTGACGAGCACGACGCCCGGATGCCGGTGCCACCCGCTCGAGCCGCCGGGCGGTATGTTGATCCTCGATACGGCATGGTCGATGTGACCGTGCGTGCGCAGCTTGACGCCATCTGCATTCGCGTCGATCGGCGTCGTGAACGTACCTCGCGCGAGCAGCGTCGACAGGAAGCCGCCCAACGCCGGAGTCGCGAGCGCCAGTGGTAACAGCTGACCGCCGGCGATAAGGAGCGCCAACGACGATCGCCGTGAGTTTCCTGCTCATGGATCTCTCCCGAATGGCCCAGTCTCCCCTTGCCGATCGGTCAAAGGTGGAGCCGTCTTCGGGCTCCTGCGAGCCTCGGCTCGGTCATCGTCGATCTGCCGGCTTGACGCCTCCGGTCTCGGCGCGCCACGCGACGAGAAACGGCTCCACGCCGCCTCGACGCCCTCGGGCAGAGCTACGCCCTCAGCCAGCGCGGCGCGCAGCACGCACAACGCGCGGAGCCCGATCGATAGTGTTTGTCCATCGTGGCGGTCGAGATCCACTACTGCCCCACCTGAAGCGGCTACGACACGCGCGCCGCGAGTCTCGCGGGCGAGATCACGTCGAAGCTCGGCCTCGAAGCGACCGCAATTCCAGGGTCGAACAGGCCAGTTCGACGTCCTCGCGGACGGCGCGCTTCTCTTCTCGAAGCAGGCTGAAGGCCGCTTCCCCGAAGAGGACGAGATCCTCTCGAAGCTCCGCTAGCCCTCGTTCTTCTCCTCGTCCTTCTTCCCGTTGCCGGGGTCGCCGTCGCACTCCCGCTCGACGCTTCGCCGCAACCGGTCGATCTCGGAGCGATGCCCCTGTACCTGCTCCGAGCGGTCGAGGAGCTCGACAACGCCGTTGCAGTCCCCTAGCGCGAAGCGCGTGAACGCAAGGTTGTAGCTCGCGTACGCCTCCGCGAGCGTCCCGACGCCGGAAAGAGCGGCGACCGCCCGCTCGAGCAGCGGGAGCGCGCCGGCGTAGTCCTCGGCCTGCATGCGAGCGAAGCCGGCATTCGCCAGAGCGACGCCGTCGTCAGGGGGAGGCGTCGGGGGCTCCTCTGTCGTCGTCTCCTCCGTAGTCGTCTCGCTTGTCGTCGTCTGGTCGGTCGTCGTCGTCGTCGGCGCGTAGTCTCGCGCGGCTGCGTTCGGCCGTGGGGATCGTCGCCGGTCGCAGCGCCGATCAGCGCGGCGACGCCGATCCCCGACGAGCAGCACGATGCCGCGACGACCGCGTACGCCACCGCAGACGGGCGCTTGCGGTGGCGGCGCACTTGCGACGCGCCGGCTCGGGGCCGGTGCGCTGACGAGCGTCGGCTCGACCGCTTCCTCGAGGGCGTCGCGAAGCTCGCGCGCGAGCTCGGCGGAGCTCGAGGGGCGATCGGCCGGGTTCTTCGCCAGGGCCCGCGCGAAGACGCGGTCGACCTCGGTCGGAAGCTCCGGATCGATCGTCGAGGCGCTCGGAATCGCGGCGTTGACGTGAGCGAGCGCCTCGGTCACGGGGGTCTCGCCGGCGTACGGCCGGCGGCCGGTCAGCAGCTCGAAGGCGACGACCCCGAGCGCGTAGCGATCGCTCTCGGCTGTCGCGGGCTCTCCTCGCGCCTGCTCGGGCGAGAGGTACCCGGCGGTGCCGAGGACGGTTCCAGGAAGCGTGAGCGTGTCCATTCCCGCGGCGGACGCGATGCCGAAGTCCGACACGCGGATGGTCTCATCGCGATCCAGCATGAGGTTCGCGGGCTTGACGTCGCGGTGAACCACGCCCTGCGCATGCGCGGAATCGAGGGCCCGCGCCGTCTCCGAGAGCCACTGCAGCGCCTGCTCGCGTTCGACGCGTCCCTGCCGGAGACGGTCGTCGACGGATCCGCCGTCGAGGTACTCCATCGACGATGAACGGGCGGCCCTCCTGCTCGCCGACGTCGAAGACCGTGACGACGTTGGGCTCGCCCGAAAGCCGCGCGGCGGCGAGCGCCTCCCGCTCGAAGCGGTTCCGGATGTCCGGATTGTCCGCGTGGCGTTCCGAGAGCAGCTTGACGGCGACCGTGCGTCCGAGCACGGTGTCGGTAGCGCGGTACACCTCGCCCATCCCGCCGCGCGCAAGGAGCGTCGGTGAGGAGTATCTCGGCGGAAGAAGATCGCTGGCGATGCGGTAGTGATACCCGCTCGGCGCGCTAACGGAGCAGGAAGCCCTCGCCGAGCGGGTCGTCCGGGTCGAGCTGGAAAACGTGGGCTCCGGTGCGGTACGCGGATCCCTCGACCTCGGTGACGACCGCCGGGATCCCTGCGACGTCTGCTTCGTCGACGACTCGCCCGCGGAACTCCGACCCCACGATGCTCAGATGCCGCAGCTCCTCGCCGCGCGGAAGGCGGCCGGAGCGATCGAGCAGCGCGAGGCGCGCGGACGTGCCGCTTCCGCAGGGCGAGCGGTCGACCTCTCCGTCCGCGAAGACGGTGACGTTGCGCTGCGTGAGCGGGCTTTCGCCCTCGTCCTGCCAGAAGATCACGCCGTAGACGTCCCGGAGCTCGGGCTCGAGCGGGTGGACGACCTCGTGCTTCGCCTCGATCAGATGCTTGAGCTCGCGCCCGAGCTCGATGAGCCGCGGTAGCTCCCGTGGCTCGACGCGCTCCTCGAGCGAGGCGTAGAACGCACCGCCGAACGCGATGTCGATCGCGCGACCGCCGATCTCCAGACTCTCGGCCCAGACGTAGGACGGGACGTTCCTGAACCGGACGGAGCGCACGCGGCCGGCGTCGACGTGCGCCCATGCGTCCAGACGCCCGGAAGGCACGTCCACGACGACGTGGTTCTCTCCTTCGTGTCGCTCCACGATCCCCTCGTCGAGCGCCCAGGTCACGAGCGCGATCGTTCCGTGGCCGCAGGCCGTCGAGTAGCCGGCGTTGTGGAAGAAGACGACGCCGAGGTCCGCGCCCTCGTCGTCCGGCTCGACCACGAAGCACCCGTACATGTCGGCGTGGCCGCGCGGCTCGAAGACGAGGAGTCGACGGAGGTCGTCGAGCCGCTCGAGCGCGTCGCGGCGCTTGTCGAGGATCGTCTCGCCGCGCGGGAGATCCACCCCACCGGTGACGATCCGGAACGGCTCTCCCCCCGTGTGGTAGTCGACTGCGCTGATCCCGGTGTCAGAGACCATCTCTAGTACGAAGAGGCGCGCGCCGCTTCCTGCCGACTCGCTACCGGCCGCGGAAGGCGGGCAGGCGCTTCTCGAGGAACGCCTGGACGCCCTCGCGGAAGTCCTCGCTTCCCGTCGCCGCCTGCTGGAGCTCCGCCTCGAGCTCGAGCTGCTCCTCGAGCGACGCCGTATACGCATGCTCGAAGAGCTGCTTCGTCCCGGCGACGGCGCGCGTGGGCAGCGCTGCGTACCACTCGGCGAGCTCGGCCGTCCGCTGCTCGAACCGCTCGTGCGCCACGACCTCCGAGACGAGACCGTGGGCCAGCGCCTCATCCGCGCCCCACCGCCGGTTCGAGACCATCCATTCGAAGGCCCGCGCGAACCCGAGCAGCCGGTGGATGAACCACGTGCCGCCGGAATCGGGGACGAGCCCGATCCCCACGAACCCGGGCACGAAGGTCGCGTCGGTCGAGGCGATGCGCACGTCGCATGCGCACGCGAGCGACAAGCCTGCGCCGGCCGCCGGACCGTTCACGGCCGCGAGGACCGGCTTCTCGAGCGCGCGAATCGCGCGAATGTTCGGGTGATACGTCTCCTCGAGACGCTCCCGGATCGTGCCGCTGAGCTCCTGGAACTCCTTCAGGTCCTGTCCCGAGCAAAAGCCACGCCCTGCCCCCGTGATGACGACGGCGCGCACCTCGGGATCGGCTGCCTCGGCCAAGGCGGCTCGCGAGCGCGTCGTGCAGCTCGCGATTGAACGCGTTGTAGACGTCCGGCCGGTTGAGCGTGATCGTGAGCACCGATCCGCTGCGTGCGGTGAGCACCTCGTCAGCCATCGTCACCCCTTCTTCCGCTCGAGAAATGCGCGCACCGCGTCCTGCGCTTCGTCCCCGAGCATCGAGAGCGAGAGCCAGTCGCGGGCGTGGCCGACCGTCTGGTGCCAGGCGAGGTCGCGCCAGACGTTGAGCTGCTGCTTCGCGTAGCGCGTCGTCTGAGGAAGCTTCGTTGCTGAGGCTTCTCGACCCAGTCGTCCACGACGCCGTCGAGCTCGGACTCGGGCACCGCACGGTTGACGAGCCCCCACTCCGCCGCCTGCGCAGCCGGAATCTCCTCGCAGAGGAAGACGATCTCGCGCGCGCGGCGGTCGCCGACCATGAGCTGGAGCCACTGCGTCGCGCCTCCTGCGGGGACCGAGCCGTGCTCGAGGCCGACATGCCTGATGAACGCCGTGTCGACCATCACCGCGAGGTCGCACGCCATCTGCAGCTCGTTGCCCGCCGCCGACCGCAATCCCGTTGATCCGCGCGATCGTCGGCTTGCCGATCTCCCGTAGCCGGTCGTGCGCGTCCTTGAAGGCGCCGAACCACTTCCAGTACTCCTTCGGCTTGCCGAGGTAGTCCTCGTCCCACGAGCGCAGGTCCGCGCCGACGCAGAACGCGCGTCCGGTACCGGTGACGACCACCGCGCGCACGTCGTCGTCCCATGAAGCGTCCTCGCACGCTCGCGCGATCTCCCGCAGCATCCTGAAGTCGAACGCGTTCAGAACGTCGGGTCGATTGAGCCTGATCGTCGCGCGCGGCGGCGCCTTCTCGTAGACGATCGACTCGAACCCGAGCTCCGCGGGGTCGCGCGGGTCGCGGATGCGTCGGCTCGGTCACTCCTCGGCGATCTCGGCGAAGTGCACGGTGAACGGAATGCCCATCGCCATCGCGTCCTTACCCGATGCTGCGAACTCCTCGGAGTTCGCACGCCCTCCTTGAAGGCGTCCATGTCGTCCCACTCGAACTCCGCGTAGTAGCGGAACTTGGGCTCGCCGAACGGCGACCCGAAGATCTTCCCGTGCCGGAACGCCGAGCATGAGACCTTCGAGCGCGAACTCGTCGATGTGCTGGCGATAGCGCTCGGGATCGGGCTCGGACTCGTACAGGACGAACGCGCGGACCACTGCGCTCTCCCTTCGTCGCGGACGCGGGGAGCGTATAGCGTCCGCGCATGAGCTCGACCGGAGTTGCCGCCCTCCTGGCGCTCGCCGCCGGCTTCGGCGGCGCCGTGCAGATCGCGGTGCAGGGTCGCCTCGGCGATCGGGTCGGCAGCATCGAGGCGGTCGCGACGGCGTCGCTCATCGGGGGCACGGTCGCGCTCACGGTGTTGCTCGTCGCGCGCCGCTCGCTGGCGGGAGTCGGAGAGGCGCTCGGCTCGCCGAAGTGGATGCTGCTCGGCGGCGTGATGAGCGCCCTCATCATCCTGGCGATCACCGTGTCAGGGCCGCGCATCGGCATCGTCGCAACGACTGCCGTGCTCATCGCGGCTCAGTTCAGCCTCGCGACCATCATCGACCGGAACGGCTGGTTCGGGGTCGAGCGGATCGCGGTGACGTGGCCGCGCCTCCTGGGGATCGCGCTCCTCTTCGCCGGCGCCGCACTGACGCTGCGGCGGTGACGAGCGGCCTGACACAGCTCGAGCCGCGCCTCGTCTGGGAGCACTTCCTCGAGCTGACCCGTATCCCCCGTCCCCCGAAGCAGGAGGAGGCGGCCCGCGCGCACGTGTTGGGCTGGGCGGGAGAGCGAGGCTTCGCGTCGGACGTGGATGCGGCGGGGAACGTCGTCGTCCAGATTCCCGCCTCGTCCGGCCGGGAGGGCGCGCAGACCGTCGTCCTCCAGGCGCACCTGGACATGGTGTGCGAGCGCGATCCGTCGAGCCCGTACGACCCGCGCGAGGGGCGGATCAACGTCGTCCGCGACGGCGACTGGGTGCTCGCGGAGGGTACGACGCTCGGCGCGGACAACGGGATCGGGGTCGCGGCCGCGATGGCGGCAGCGGACGATCCGGAGATCGCGCACGGTCCCCTCGAGCTCCTTTTCACCGTGTCCGAGGAGCAGGGGCTCGACGGGGCGAAGGCGCTCGACCCGGCGCTCGTCTCGGGACGCATCCTGCTCAACCTCGACGGCACGAGCGATGCGGGCATCACGATCGGCTGCGCGGGGAGCGCGCACACGTTCGCGCGGCTGCCTCTCGAGCCCGCGCCCGTGCCGGCAAGCGACCTGACGCGTCGAGGTCCGGCTGTCCGGCTCCCGCGGCGGCCACTCGGGCGGAGACATCGCGAGCGGGCGCGTCAACGCGATCAAGGCGCTCGGCCGTGTCCTCTCCCGCGCGCGCGGCGAGGTGTCGTTTCGGCTCGTCAGCCTCGAAGGAGGCGTGAGCCGGAACGCAATCCCGCGCGAGGCGGCTGCCGTGGTGACGCTGCGGCCGGCGGCCGAGCCCGACGTTTCGCGACTCGGCCGATGCCGAAGTTGCCGCGCTCCGGAAGCAGTACTCCGCTTCGGATGGCGGAGCAAAGCTCGAGGTCGAGCAGCGTGGTCCCGCACCGCCGCGGCCGTCTACGCGACCACTTCGCGCGCCCTCGATCTCGTCGCTGCCACACCGAGCGGCGTCGATCGCCATGAGCCCGAAGCTCAGCGGTGTCGTCGAGACGAGCACGAGCCTGAACGTCGCGAGCACCGACGACGGCGTGCTCACGCTCGCGTCGATGACGCGAAGCGCGAACGCCGAAGCGCTCGAGGACGTCCTCGCCACGATCGAGGCAGCGGCGAGGCTGGCCGGAGCCGAGGTCGAGATCCTGCGGTCGTACCCGCCGTGGCGACCGGATCTCGACTCGGCGCTGCTCGCAACCGCCCGCGACGACCTATTCACGCCTCTTCGACGCCGAGCCGAAGCTCGAGGTGGTCCACGGAGGACTCGAGTGCGCAGTCATCGGCGGCAAGCTCCAGGGTGTCGAGATGATCTCCATCGGCCCGAACATCGAAGGGCCGCATGCGCCCGGCGAGCGCCTCGGCATCTCGAGCACGCAGCGCTTCTACCGGCTGCTCGGCGCGCTCCTCGACGACCTGTCTCGCTAGCCCGGCCCAGCGGCAGCGGCGCTGGCGAGCGCCTCGGCGTCGAGGAGCGACATCTTGCCGCGAGCAAGCGCCGACGGCGCCGCGCTTCTCCTCCTCGCGCAGGACTCGGTTCACCGTCGCGCGGGAAGTGCCCGCCATCGCAGCGAGGTCCTCCTGGGTCAGCGGCACCACGGCCGGCCCGCTCGTCGGTGCCGTAGATCTCGCAGAGCTCCACGAGACGCCGGCGCACGCGCGTCTCCGCGTCCACGTGGTGCGCCTCGACGATGCGATCGCTCGCGCGGCGAAGCTGCTCGGCGAGGAGCCGGAGGAGCACGTCCTTGACCCCGGGATGGCTCCGTTGCAAACGAGCGAAGTCGTCCCGGAAGACCGAACGCGTCTCGCCGTCCTCGAGCGCCGAGACCGTCGCGGAGCGCCGCGCGTCGGGGAGGAGCAGCGCGAGCTCACCGAACGACTGTCCAGGGCCGAGCACCTCGAGCAGCACGCTGTCCCCGACCTGCGCCGTGAGCCGCGCCGCGAACCGACCGCGCGCGATCAGGTGGAGCGACTCGGCCGGGTCGTCCCGATGGAAGACGACCTCGCCCTTCTCGAACGTCCGCCGGCGGGCGATCGAGAGCAGCTCGCGCACGTCCTCGGGGGGAAGATCGGCGAGCAGCGGCCAGTCCACGGCTCCAGTCTCGGACACGAACGTGACATCCGCAACGTCGTCTCCGATACTTCCGCCCATGACCGACGCACCGATCCCGGCGACGAGGTTCGCCCGGTCACCGTCCTCTTCGCGGACATCGTCGGCTCGACGGCCCTCGGCGAGCGTCTCGCGCCCGACGAGGTGAAGGCGCTCGTCGGCGAGTGCGTGACGATGATGAGCCGCGCCGTCGAGGAGTACGGCGGCATGGTGCAGGCTTACGCGGGCGACGGCATCTGCGCGTACTTCGGCGTGCCCGCGGCGCACGACGACGATCCCGAGCGCGCCGCCCGCGCCGGCCTTCGCATCCTCGAGGTCGTCGCCGAGTACGCGCGAGACGTCGAGGCCGCGTGGGGGCTCGCCGACTTCGCCGTCCGGGTCGGGATCAACGGCGGGCAGGCGGCCGTCGGACAGGTCGGCGGCCGGCGACCCGGGAGCGGTCGCGCTCGGAGACGCGACAAACGTCGCGGCGCGACTGCAGTCCCTCGCCGCAGCCGGGCACGATCCTCGTCGGCGAGGCGACTGCCCGGCGCCTCGCGCATCGCTTCGTGTTCGAGCCGCGCGGCGACTTCGAGGTGAAGGGGCGCGACGGCGCCCGTGGCGGCATCCCGGCTCGTCGGGCCGAAGGCTCGCGGGACCGAGGCGGGAGCCACGCCGGTCGTCGGGCCGCGACGACGAGATGGCACAGCTCCTGGGCGCGCTCGGGGATCTCGTCGCGGGACGTGGCCGGATCGTGCTCCTGCATCGGAGAGCCGGGAATGGGCAAGACGCGTCTGCTCGGGGAGCTTCGCGCGCTCGCAGGAGAGCGGGTCACGTGGCTCGAGGGCCACTGCCTCTCGTACGGCGGGCTCGCGGCGTGGCCGTTCGTCGAAGCACTGCTCGGCTGGCTCGGCGCCGAGATCGGCGAGCCCGAGATCGCCGTCCGGACGAAGGCTCGTGCGAGGCTCGGCGCACTCCTCGGCGACGAGCTCGACGAGCGTGCTCCCCGCTCTCGGGCGGCTCCTGCGCCTACGGATCGACGGGACGGACGACGCAGGAGAGCGCCGACCGGATCCGGGAGGCGTACGTCCGCTGGCTCGAGGCGCTCGCGCGGGAACGGCCGGTCGTCGTCGCGCTCGAGGACGTGCATTGGGCTGACACGTCGACCCGGGAGCTCGCAGAGGCGGTTCTCGATCTCGCCGAGCGCGCGCCGATCGCGCTCATCCTCACCGCAGGAGCACGCACCCGGCTCGGAAGGCGCGGCGCTCCGCCTGCGCGCGCTCGGGCGACCACGGGCACCGAACGACCGAGATCTCGCTCGGCCCGCTGCCGGACGAGGCCGCCGAGGAGATGCTGTCGGTGATCCTCGGCAGCGAGGTCGACGCCGTCACGCGGATGGGTCTCGTGCGGGAGGCCGAGGGCAATCCCCTCTACGTGGAGGAGCTCGCGCGGGCGTTCCTCGAGGGAGGCCTCGAGCCTCGCGGGAGGACGTGGACGGTCACGGTGCGCGCGGACCTCCTTCCGCCCGCGCTCGAGAACCTCCTCGTCGCGCGGATCGACCGCCTGCCCGCGGGAGCGCGGCAGCTCGCTCCGACGGCCGCCGCGATCGGCCGCACGTTCCCGGTGGCCGTTCTCGAGGAGGTCGCGGACGGCGACGTCGGCGACGGGCCTCACCGCGCTGCTTCGCGCCGAGATCGTGCGCGAGGTTCGCCGGTATCCCGTCTTCGAGTGCTCGTTCACGCACGGCCTCCTGCACGACGCCGCGCTCTCGACGCTGACGCCGACGCGGAAGCGCGAGCTCTACGCGCGCATCGCCTCGGCGTTCGAGTCGCTGTACGCCGACTCGCTCGACGACCACCTCGAGCGGCTCGCCCACTACCACGCGCAGGCCGGGAACCTGCCGAAGGCGTTCGAGTACGCCGAGCGGGCGCGCGGCGGCGGAGCGTCAGGCTCGAGCTAGCGCGCGAGCCACCAGTCCTCCGCGTTCCAGAGGGTTGACGGGAGAGGGACGAAGCCGCGGACGTCGTCCTGAGGGCGAGCGGGAGCGGATCTGGAAGAGCGGGATCACGGGCACGTCCCTCGCCATCTGCAGGTCGGCCCCGTTGAGGACGCGCCCTGCTGCGCGCGCGTCGAGGATCCGCTTGGCCTGATCGAGCTCGCGCGTCACCAGCCGCTGGCAGTACCCCGTGAAGTTAAGGTCGGCCCCCGCACCCGAAGATTCCTTCTTGTCGCGGCATCCGCGGATCGAGCCAGCCGAAGAGGGCGACGTCGAAGTCGCCGCTCGGGAGGATCGTGCCGAAGAGCGCCGGCCGCGGAGCGAAGGTGGGAACGACCTCGACGCCGACCTGTCGGAGCTGCGCCTGTATGAGCTGAGAGCGAGCGCTCTCGGCGCGGATGCCCGCCGTCGTGACGAAGCGAAGCGAGAGCCGCTGCCCGCGCACGCGTAGATGCCGTCCGCGCCGCGCCGGCAGCCCGCCTGCTCGAGCAGCCGCCGCGCCACGCGCCGGTCGGTAGCGAACTGCTCCAGTTCGGCCGGTAGTAGCGGCTGCTGTCTCAGGAAGACGGCGCTGTCGAGCGGCCGTACTTCGGGTCGAGCTCCCCGCACAGCTTCGGACGATCGCGGTCCGGTCGATCCCGTACGCGAGCGCCTGACGGACGAGCTTGTTCCGAAGCGCGGGATGGCCGCCGGGGCCGATCCTGATCGCCGAGTGCTCCCAGCCGTCGAGGGTGCGCGACGACCCGATCCCGGCGACTCGCCGGAGGTCGGAAGCGATGCCCGTGGCGACGGACGAAGGCGAAGTCGACATCGCCTTTCCGGACGACTCGAGCACTTCACCCGCAGGTGGCGCGTTGCACACTTGCCGTCGCGGAAGCGAACGACGAACCGATCGACATAGGCGGCGTGCGCCCCCCAGTAGCGGGGATTGCGGACGAGCGTCATCTCCCGGCCGCGCTCCCAGCGCTCGACGAGGAACGGCCCGCTTCCGATCGGCCTGCCGGTCCTCGGGTTGTCGATCCGGCCGGTCCAGATCTTTCCTATGTTCTGGCCCTCGAGGACATGCCGAGGGAGGACGTTCGGGAAGAGCGTGTGCCAGCCGGCGAAGCGAGAGCGGAGGACGACCCGCACCGTCTTCGAATCGACGGCCGACACACGGCGGACGTGGGCGAGCGGTTCTTGCTCGTCCGGAGTCAACGCTGCCCGGCGGCCGGCACGTACGTTGTGCGTGAAGACGAAGTCGCCTCGCGGTTACGGGACCCCGTCGCTCCATCGCGCCTCGGGACGGATCCGGTACGTGAGCGTGAAGGGCGGCCTCTTCGTGACCGTGACGCCGGAGACGAGCCTCGGCCGGAACGTGTAGTCGGGCCCGACGTCGAACGCCGGCTGCAGCACGTTCTCGGCGATGCCAGGAGTCCCCGGCAGCGTTGCACTTGGCCACGAGAAAGTTGAGACAGGCGGGCTCGGCAGCGGGCCGAAGACGATCGTCCCGCCGCGCTTCGGCGTCTGCGCGCCCGAGCCGCCCGCTCCCGAGACGGCGAGGAGCGAGACGACGATCGCGCGCTACCGCGGCCACCGATTCTCCGCATTGGAACGGTTTGAAGATCCGTAGAGATCATTGTGCGACCGGAATCGCCACGAGCGCAGCCATTCGGGACGTCCTCGCGCACCGGATGCTCAGCGCGCGAGCCACCAGTTCTCCGAGTTCGTCAGGGGATTGAGGGACTGGGCGAAGTTTCTGACCGTGTCTCTCACGGCTGTCGGGACCGGGATTTGGTTCAGGGGGAGCACCGGCACGTCCCTCGCCATCTGGGCGTCCGCTCTATTCATGACTCGCGCCTGCTGCCGCGCGTCGAGAATCCGGTCGGCCTGGTCGAGGTCTCGCGTCACCAGGCGTTGGCAGTAACCGGTGTAGTTCTGGCCGCCACCGCATCCGAAGATGGTGTTCCCGGTCGGATTCGGAGCGCTGACAAACCCGAAGAGCGCGACGTCGAAGTCGCCACTCGGCAGAATCGTGGCGAGGAAGGTGCGAGAGGGAGCGAAGATCGGTACGACCTCGACACCGGATCGTCTGAGCTGTGCTTGCACGAGCGACAGGATCCGCGCTCGGGGAGGGATGCCGCGCTCGTTACGAAGCGAAGCGAGAGCCTTTCGCCGGCGCACGAGTAGATGCCGTCCGCGCCTCTCCGGCAGCCCGCCTGCACGAAGCAGGCGAGTGGCGAGCGCGGGGCGATAGCGGTACCTGCTCCAATTCGGCCGGTAATACGGGCTCTGGACGAGAAAGAGCAGGCTTTGGAGCGGCCGCAGGTTCGGGTTGATCTCTCCGGGAACCTCCCTGACGAGGGCGGCGCGGTCGATGCCGTAGGCGAGGGCGCGGCGAATGAGCTTGTTTCGAAGGGCGGGATGGCCTCCGGGACCGATCCTGAAGGCGAAGCCCTGGTATCCGGCGCTGGGTTCCGGCAAGCACCTTCACGCCCGGTTCCCGACGAAGAGCGGAGACGCTATCGGGGAAGATCGTGTACCCCACGTCCACCTCGCCGCTCCGGAACCAATCGACCGGGTTCTCGCTCTCGACCCGGAAGCGGATGACGACCCGGTCGAGATACGCTCGGTGCGCCCCCCAGTAGCGCGGATTGCGCACGAGCGTGAGCTGGCGACCTCGCTCCCAGCTCCCGAGCAGGAAAGGACCGCTCCCGATCGGCCTGCCCGTCTTCGGGTTGTTGATGTTGTCGCTCCAGATCTTCGTCAGGTCTTCGCCTCGAAGCGCATGCGCGGGAACGACGTTCGCGAAGAGAGATCGCCACCCCGAGAAGCGGGAGCGGAGGACGACTTTGACCGTCTTCGCGTCGACGGCGCTGACACGGCGGACGCGGCGCAGGTCCTGTCTTTCGAACTCCGGAAGCTCCGCACTTCTTGCCACCCGCGCCCGGTGCGTGAAGACGAAGTCCCGGGCCGTGACCGGCACGCCGTCGCTCCAGCGCGCCGCGCGCCGGATGTGGTACGTGAGCGTGAACGGCAGCTTCCTCGTGAACGTGACGCGCGAGACGAGCCTCGGACGGTACGTGTACTCGGGACTGACGTCGAACGCCGGTTGCAGAATCATCTCGGCGATGTAGTTGATCGCCTCCACCGACTGGGTGCATTTCGCGAGCAGCACGTTGAGACATGGGGGCTCGCCCAGAGGGCCGAACGCAACTGTTCCCCCGACGCGCGGCGTCTGCGCATCCGCGCCGCCCGCTCCCGAGACGGCGAGGAGCGAGAAGGCGATCGCGGCTGCTAGCGCGCGAGCCACCAGTCCTCCGCGTTCCAGAGCGTCTGCCGGTCGTGAGCCGGCCGACGTTTGGCACCGTCTTCCTGTTGGCCAGCACGGTGCGGCACCTCGTAGAGCGGGATCACGGGACAGTCCTTCGCCAGCTGCCGGTCGGCGCGGTTGAGGACGACCACCGTCTCGCCGGCAAGAGGATCCGGTCGGCCTGGTCGAGGTCGCCCGTCAGCAGCCGCTGGCAGTAGCCGCTCCAATTCTCGCCGCAGCCGGAGACCACCATGTCCTTCTTGTGGCGCATCGGCTTGACGCGTACGCGAAGAGAGGCAACGTCGAAGTCGCCGCTCGGGAGAATCTGCCGAAAGTACCGACCCGCGGGCGATAGCCGGGCTCCACCTCGACTCCTACCCGTCGGAGCTGAGCCTGGACGAGCTCGATCGTGCGCTCGCGCACCCGGCGCCCGCGGTCGTGAAGAAGCGGAGCTCGAGCCGTCTTCCGGCGCAGACGTAGATGCCGTCCGCTCCGCGCCGGCAGCCCGCCCGCTCGAGCAACCGCCGCGACCCGCGGGGCGGTAGCGGTAGCCGCTCCAGTTCGGCCGGTAGCCGCGCTCGCCTCTCAGGAAGATGGCGCTGTCGCTGGACGGGCGGGCCGAGCAGCCGAAGAGCCGCCGCACGATCGCGACCCGATCGATGCCGTACGCGAGCGCCCGACGAACGCGCTTGTCCCTCAGGGCGGGGTGGCCTCCGGGACCGACCGGATCGTGAGCTGCTCCCAGTCATCGACGTGCGCCGGGACGACCCTGATCCCGGCATCGCCGGAGCTCGGGGACGATGCTCCGGGTCTCCAGCTCCGAAGAATCCGACGTCGACCTCTCCGGAGCAACGCGAGCTACTCGACCGTGGGAGTCGCCACCGACTCGAAGCGCAAGACGACTCGGTCCAGATAGCGGGAGTGTGGTCCCCAGTAGTGCGGTTGCGAACGAGCGTCAGCTGCTTCCCGCGCTCCCAGCGCTCGACGAGGAAGGGGCCGTTCCCGATCGGCCTCCCCGTCTCGGGTTGTCGATCCGATCGCGTCCAGAGGTCTCGGCTCGAGGTTCTCGCCCGCGGAGCGCGTGCCGGGGCAGGGCGGGAAGTTGAGGAAGCGACCGCGCCAGCCCGCGTAGCGCGAGCCCGGAAGACAACCCGACGGCTTGGCGTCTAGCGCCTAGCGGCGGACTCGCAGTCCTGGATGGGGAGGTCGCTGCGTCGGGATTCTCCGAGTGCCCTCCGGATACGTGTTATGGGTGAAGACGAAGTCCCGAGCGCTAACGGGACCCCGTCGCTCCAACGGGCCTCGGGACGGATGCGGTAGCGTCCGTGAAGGGCTCCTTCGTCAGCTTCGATGGCTTCACGAGATCGAGCCTCGGCCGTGAGCGGGCCGGGCGCGAAGGGAAGCGCGAGGACTTTGTTCGCCACTCTGCTCTGAGCAGTGGGTCACAGACGGGACGCCAGCTGAGGCACGGGGGCTCGGCGAAGTCGTTCGTGCCCGACGACCACGGTGCCGCCGCGCTTCGGCGTCTGCGCGCCGCGCGCCCGCCCGCTCCCGAGACGGCGAGGAGCGAGACGACGATCGCGATCGCTAGCGCGCGAGCCACCAGTTCTCCGCGTTCCAGAAGGGATTGACGGCGGAGTGGACGAAGCCGCGAACGGTCGTCCGTGAGGCCGCGGGCAGACGGCATCTGGAAGAGCGGGATCGCGGGCACGTCCCTCGCCATCTGCCGGTCGGCCCGTTGAGGACGCGGCCGCTGGGCGGCGTCGAGGATCCGGTCGGCCTGGTCGAGGTCACGCGTCACCAGCCTCTGGCAGTAACCGCGTGTAGTTCTGGGCGCCCCCGCAGCCGTAAGATCGCTTGAAAGCCGATCGCGTTCGGGTCGAAGATCCACGCGAAGAGCGCGATGTCGAAGTCCCCGCTCGGGAGGATCTGCCCGAGGAACGCCGGCGGCGGAGCGAAGGTGGGACGACCTCGATGCCGACCTGTCGAGCTGCGCCTGGGCAAGCGACATGATCGAGCTCGAGGCGGGATGCCCGGCGCTCGTGACGAAGCGGAGCGAGAGCCGCTGCCCGGCGCAGACGTAGATGCCGTCGGCGCCCCGCCGGCAGCCGGCCTGCTCGAGCAGCCGGCGCGCGAGGCGGGGCGGTAGCGGTAGCCGCTCCAGTTCGCCCGGTAGCGTGGGCTCGGCTCTCGAGGAAGAGGCTGTGTCGCGCGGCCGGTGCGTCCGGGCGATCTCAGCCCAGCACGCGCCGGACGAGCGCGACCCGATCGATGCCGTAGGCGAGCGCCCGGCGGACGAGCTTGTTCCTGCAGCGCGGGATGGCCGCCGGGCCCGACCCTGATCGCGAAGTGCTCCCAGCCTGGGAGCTGGCTCGGCGAGGACTCGCGATGCCTGAGGCTCCGCTCCGGAGGACGCGGTGAGGTCCAGGTGCGAAGACGAGCCTACGCCACGTCGAGCTCGTCTCGACGGAACCACTCGACCGGGTCGTGCACTTGCCGACCTCGGAACCGGAGGACGATCCGGTCGAGATAGGCGGCGTGCGGTCCCCAGTAGCGCGGGTTTCGGACGAGCGTGAGCTGCTTGCCGCGCTCCCAGCGCTCGACGAGGAACGGGCCGCTGCCGATCGGCCTCCCGGTCTTCGGGTTGTCGATCCCGTCGGTCCAGACCGCTCCGAGCTCCTCGCCCGCGAGCGCGTGCCGCGGCAGGACGCTCGCGAAGAGTGCGCGCCAGCCCGCGAAGCGGGAGCGCAGGACGACTCGGACCGTCTTCGCGTCGACGGCGCGGCACAGCTTCGAACTGCTCGACGAGTGGATATCTCGAAGTCGGGCAATTCTGCCTTCATGCGATCCTCGCGCGAGGGTGAAGACGAAGTCCCGGGCGGTGATCGGCACCCCGTCGCTCCAGCGCGCCTCGCGGCGAATGTGGTACGTGAGCGTGAACGGCGGCTTCTTCGTGAAGTGACGCCCGAGACGAGCCTCGGCCGCCAGCGTGAAGTCGGGACCGACGATGAAGGCCGGCTCGAGGACCTTCTCGGTCATCCAGAAGCAGGTGTTGTTCGACACACCCAGCTAGGAGCGGATTCAGGCAGGTGGGCTCGGCTGGACTGGGCGCCCGGACGACGACCGTCCCGCCGCGCGGGGGTCTGCTCCGGAGCCGCCCGCGGCGGGCGCCGCCGCGATGGCGGCGAGGCCAGCACGGCTACGACCCAGCGCGCTCATCTCTCTCGCTCTTCCAGACCTGCCGGCCGCTCAGCCATCTTCCGCCTCCGGCTTCCGGCGCGCGCGCGGACGGTCACCCAGACGGCCGCCTTCGCCGGCGGCGACGCGCTGCGGCTCGTTTCCGATGCTCGATCGTCGCGTCACACCTCACCGGTCTCGGGTCGATCCGGGTCAGCGTCCGGTCGAGCTCGAGACGACCCAGACGGCGCCCTCGCCGACACGCGACGTCCACCGGGCCGTCGCCGACCGCGAAGTCGTCGGTCGTCGACGGTCTGCCCCCGGCCCGGAATCGCGATCGCGCGTCACCGTGTCGTCCTCGAAGTTCGCGACCCAGAGCGCGCCCGCGCCGACGGCTATCGCCGCGGGCGCCTGCCCCACGGTGATGTCTCGCAGCTGCTGGATCGTGGCGGGGTCGACCTCGATGACGGAGTTCGCCGCCCGGTTCACGATCCAGAGCGACTCCGAGCCCGAAGGCGATGTCCGAGAACTCGGGGAGAACCGCGTTCGGCGACGTCAGAGGCCCGCTTCCAGGCCGACCTGCGCCGCGCCTGCCCGTCCGGATGTCGATGCGGCCCGAGGTCGGCCGGCCTCGCAGGCGAACCACACGGCCCCGCCGCCGACCGCCAGCGCTCGCGCGCGGCGCGCCGCAGGCGACCCCTTGCCCGAGAGCGGGAATCGGCGCTCGCCGCCTGGTCCTGCTCCGGATTGATCCGCGTCAGCTCCGCGAGCGCACCGAGCGCCACCCAGACGGTCCCGCCCCGACGACGACGTCGCTCGGGTAGTCGCCGACGTCGATCGTCCGGCCGCGCTCGCGCGTCACCGGGTCGATCCGGGACACCGTCTCGTCCTCGACGTTCGCAACCCAGACTGCCCCCTCGCCGACCGCGACGGACTCCGGGTCGATGCCGACGGGTACCTCCGCCACGAGCTTGTTCGACCCCGGATCGACGACGCCGACCGCGTTGGGCGAGACCGCGGAGAGGCCTCCGCCCGAGTCGCGAAGAAGCAGAAACGCCAGGCCCAGTGCGACGGCAACGGCGAGTGCGGCTGCCGACCGGGAGAGCCCAGCGAGTCGCGCTGACAGGCTGCGCGTGAGCCGACTCGACGAGACCGAGCGCGGAGCGTGCGGCGGACACGAGCTCGCCTGCCGTCTCGAATCGTCGCGCCAGGCTCCTTCGCCAGCGCGCGAGTGAAGACGGCGTCGATCGCCTTCGGAAGCTCGGGGCGCACCTCGCTCGGGCGCTGCGCGTCCTCGTGAACGTGCGCCCAGAGCAGCGCGACGTCGGTCGCGCGGGGGAAGGGCGGCTGCCCGGTCAGGCACTCGTAGAGAACGCAGCCGAGCGAGTAGAGGTCGGCCCGCGCCTCCACGTCGCCGCCCGTGATCTGCTCGGGCGCGACGTACTCGAGCGTGCCGACGACGTCTCCGGGCGCGGAGATGCCGCTGAGAGAGCCGGTGCGCTTGGTCAGGCCGAAGTCGGCGAGGTAGCAGTGCTCCTTGCCGCCGGCGACGGCCATCAGGACGTTCGAAGGCTTGACGTCCCGATGCACGAGACCCTTCTCGTGAGCGGCGTCCAGCGCCTCTGCAACCTGCTCGAGCAGGTCGATCGCGCGGCGCGGCGCCATCGCGCCGCCCTCTCGCAGGAGCTTCGCGAGGTCGGTCCCCTCGACGTAGCGCATGGCGAGGAAGAGAGCGCCGTCGTCGTCTCCCGCCTTGAAGATCGGGACGATGTGGGGATGGTCGAGGGAGGCCGCGATCCTCGACTCGCGGAGAAAGCGCTCGCGGAAGCGACTGTCCTCGGCGAGCTCGGGCGCGATCACCTTGAGCGCGACCTTGCGCCCGAGGGTCAGCTCTTCGGCGCGGTATACCGCGCCCATCCCCCCACGGCCGATCAGCGCTTCGATGTGGTAGCCGGCGAGCTCGCTCCCGACCACCGCGTCGGTGCTTCGTCCCACGCCCACCGCGCAAGTGTGTGTCAGGGACGTGACATTTGCAACGTCGCGCGCGCGAACGACCGCGGAGTTCGGACCTCCTAGCGCTCGGAGGCGAGCGATCTCCGAAAGGAGCACACCATGAGACTCGAAGGTGTCATGCGTGGTTCTCGTATCCCTCGTGGTGGTCGCCGCTGCGTCGGCGCATCACGGGACCCAGTGGGCGTGGACGGAGTCGAAGGCCGAGCGAATCGTGCTGCGCGACGCGGCGATTCGCCTTCCTCAACTCAGCCGGGAATCCCTGGAGAAGGAGCTTGCTCGCCTCGATCGCCCTGTTCCGGAACTACGAGAATCTCGCCTGGGAGGCGAGGGACGATCAGGCGGCAGCCAGGTTCCACAATCTCCGCTACAGGCTCTCGACCGCTCTCGAGAAGGTGCAGGGCGGGTTGAGAGTCGACGCCGCCGAATGCACGGGATCGGGCGCAGCTCTACGCGCAGCCGTCGCTTCAAGCACTTTCGCTGCCCGAGCAGCTCCGAGGCCATGGAGATCCCGTCGGTCGAGATCACCTGGGAGGAGAGAGCGAGCCTTCCCGACGGTCGTCGAGGGATCGCCCCGCACCGTCGGCCCGGTGCGAGCGCGGCTCGACGTTCATGTCACCGGGAAGTCGGCGATCGCGTATCGGCAGCGTGACTGCGTCAGATCGCCCTCGCCGAGTGTCACGGCCGTGACACTCGCAGCGTCGCGTCCACGAACGACAGGACGCGGCGCTGCTCCTACTCTCGGTTCATGGATCGGACGAGAAGGGAGCACACGATGAAGCGCATCGCCATCGTCCTCGGCGTCGCCGCCGCCGTAGGAGTCGCCCCGTCGGTCGCCGCAGGCGGGAACATCTCGGCTCAGGTCGAGTCGCAGGTCGTCAGACAGATCGTGGAGTCGCAGGTCGTCGAGTCCCAGGTGGTCAGGCAAGTGGTCAGGCCCGGACTCGTCAGGTCGGCGCTCGTGAGGCCGGCGCTGGTCAAGCCCTCGATCTTCAAGGCGCACCAAGCGAGCGCAGCCCGGGTCGCCCGGATCCACGTGCTCGGTCGCTAGCTCCTTCTCTCACCGATCCATCCGAGGAAAGCGAGAGGGCCCCACCGGCCCTCTTCGTTTGCCCTCAGAGCCCGACGATGTCGTCCGGCCGGACCGGCACGCGGGCGAGCTCTCGCCCGGTCGCATCGCGTAGCGCCGAGACGATGGCCGCGGTGGAGACCACCGTCGGCGGCTCGCCGACGCCCTTCACGCCGTAGGGGGCATCGGGCTCCGGGACCTCGACGAGCTCGGAGACCACCGGCGGCATGTCGAGGAAGGTCGGGATCAGGTAGTCGGTGAAGTTCGGGTTCACGATCGCGCCGTCCCGCGTCTGGATCTCCTCCATGAGCGCGAGCCCGAGTCCCTGCGCGGTACCGCCCTCGATCTGGCCCTCGACCGCGGTCCGGTTCAGCGCGTTGCCGACGTCCTGGGCCGTCCCGATCCAGACGACGCGCGACAGACCGAGCTCGACGTCCACCTCGGCGACGACCCGCATCGCCGCCACCGCGAAGGCGACGTGCGAGCGCTCGCCCGTCGTCTGTCCCGTGTCGGGATCGAGCGGGAACGTTCGCGAATGGCGGTAGACGCGCTCGACGTCCACCTCGCCGCCGCCAAGCCGCTCCTGCTCCTCGAGCGCCGCGAGGCAGGCGAGCTGCACCGCGCCCGCGGCCATCCACGTCATCCGTGACGCCGACGATGAGCCGGCCGACCCGACCTCCGAGGTGGTGCCGGGCGCGAGAACGACGTCGTCGGTGCCGAGCTCGCGCCGCGCGACCTCGAGGATCACCTCCGAGACGCCCTGCCCCACCTCGGCCGCGGCGCAATGCACCTCCGCGCTGCCGTCGGCGCGGAGCCGGACCCGTGCCGTGCAGAAGTCGTCGAATCCCTCCGAGTAGCAGACGTTCTTGAAGCCCACGGCGAAGCCGACACCGCGGCGAACACCTTCACCCCGTGTCGTGTTCCCCGCGCCTCCCGGAAGACGGATCGCATCGCGCGGCAGCTCCTCCGCCTCCGGGACCGCCAGCGCGGCGGCCCGCCGGATGACCTCCTTCGTCGGAAGCGATCCCGCGATCACCTGCCCGGTGGCGAGAGCGTCGCCCGGCTCGAGCGCGTTCAGGAGACGCAGCTCGACGGGGTCGATCTCGAGCGCGGCGGCGAGCTTGTCCATCTGCGCCTCGGCGGCGAAGCAGGTCTGGACCGCGCCGAAGCCGCGCATCGCTCCGCACGGCGGGTTGTTCGTGTACACGGCGAGCCCGTCGACGAGGACGTTGTCGACCGCGTACGGCCCGACCGCGAACGCGCACGCATTCGAGATCACGGCGGTCGAGCTCGAGGCGTATGCGCCCCCGTCGACCAGGATCCGCATCCGGATCGAGACGAGCTTCCCCGCGGTCGTTGCCCGGTGCTCGGCCCAGATCTTCGCCGGATGCCGGTGGACGTGCCCGACGAAGGACTCCTCGCGACCGTAGACCATCTTCACCGGCCGGTTCGCGTGCAGGGCGAGCATCGCGGCGTGGATCTGCATCGAGAGGTCCTCGCGCCCGCCGAACGCGCCGCCCACACCTGCGAGGTGGATCCGCACCTGCTCGGGCTCGAGCCCGAGGCAGGGCGCGACCTGGTCGCGGTCGACGTGGAGCCACTGGGTCGCGACGTGGATGTCGACGCCCCCCTCACCGTCCGGGATGGCCAGGCCCGACTCGGGGCCGAGGAAGGCCTGATCCTGCTGGCCGAGCTCGTAGACGCCGGTGACCGTGACGTCGCCCGCGACGTCGGGATCGCCTCGCCGGATCACGAGCGAGCGGACGACGTTCGGACGCGGATCGTCGCGATAGCCGTGCCCCATCGTCGGCCGGTCGGGGTGGAGCGGCTCCAGCTCGGTCGCGCGCTCGGGATCCACGATCGGCTCGAGGACCTCGTACTCGACACGGACCGAGGCGGCCGCACGCCTGGCCTGCTCCGGCTCTTCGGCCGCGACGACGACCACCGGCTCGCCGAAGTAGCGGATGCGATCGAACGCGAGCACCGGCTGGTCTCGGAACTCGAGCCCGTAGCGCTTCTCCCCCGGAACGTCCTCGTGCGTGAGAACGGCATGGACACCCGGCATCGCGACTGCCGCCGAGACGTCGATCTCGGTGATGCGGGCGTGCGCGTGCGGGCTGCGGACGGTCTGCCCCCAGAGCATGCCCGCAGCGTGCAGGTCGCTCGAGTACGCGAACTCGCCCTTGACCTTCGGGACCGCGTCCTGACGGCGAACGGTGCTCTCCGCGTGGCCGCGCCGGAGGGTGCGCGTCGTTGCCCCGGCGGTCATCTTCCAGCCGCGAGGTGAACAGCGTCGAGGATCTTCTGGTAGCCGGTGCAGCGGCAGAGGTTTCCGGAGAGCGCCTCGCGGATCTCGTCGTCCGTCGGTTCCGGGATCCGTTGCAGCAGATCGGTCGCGGCGACCACGAGCCCGGGGGTGCAGAAGCCGCACTGAACCGCGCCCGCCTCCGCGAATGCCTCCTGCACGGGATGGAGATGATCCCTCGTCCGCGAGGCCTTCCACCGTGACGACCTCGTGACCGTCCGCCTGGCCGGCCAGCACGAGACACGAGCACACGAGCGCGCCGTCGAGAAGCACCGAGCACGACCCGCATTCGCCCTGCTCGCAGGCGTTCTTGGAGCCGGGGAGCCCAAGCCGGTCGCGAAGCGTCGTCAGCAGGCTCTCGCCCGCCCAGACGTCCGCTTCGAGCCGCTCGCCGTTGACCGTCAGCTCGACCCTCACGCGAGGCACCTCTCCAATGCGCGGCGGGTCAGGACCTCGAGCGCGTGCCCGCGGTAGGCGGCGGTGCCGCGGACGTCGTCGATCGGGCTCGCGGCGGCCGCGACCTGCTCGGGAAACGAATCGGCCTCGGCGAGGGATGCGCGGACGAGCGGGACACCCGGTGCGGCGGATCCGAACGCCGCCCGAATCTCGTCGCGCTCGCGATCGGCGACGAGTGCGAGCGAGCAGACTGCGATGACCATTGCGTTCCGCGGCCCGACCTTCATGAACGTCTGCGGCTGCCCGCTCGGCCGCACGAGCACGGACGACGATCAGCTCGTCCGGCTCGAGCGCATTTCGCTTGACGCCGAGCAGGAAGCTCTCGAGCGGAAGCGTCCGAGCACCGCGGACGCTCGCGAGCTCGACCTCGGCTCCCTCGACGAGGAGAGGCGGAAGCGCATCTCCCGCCGGCGAAGCGGTCCCGAGGTTTCCGCCGATCGTGCCGCGGTTTCGGATCTGCGGCGAGCCGACCGTGCGCGACGCCTCCGCCAGCGCGGGAAGCTCCTCCGCGAGCGGCTCCCGCATCGCCTCCGAGTACGTCAGCCCGGCGCCGAGCCGCAACGTGCCGTTCGCCGCGACCGAAGCCGCGCAGCTCGGCCACCTCGTTCAGGTTCAGCAGCGACCTCGGGGCGCACGCGATCGAAGTTGAGCGCGATCATCACGTCCGTTCCGCCCTGGATCGGCACGGCGTCCGGATGCTCCGCCTTCATGCGCAGGGCCTCGCCGAGCGAGGTGGGGTCAGAACGTCCATGCGGCCCGTTCTACCGCTCCTCGCGCACGTACGGAATCCCGAGCGCGGCGGGCGCGCCGAGGCGCGCTTCGCGAGCCCGGTCGAGACGAGCACGAGCACGACGATCGTCATCACGTAGGGAAGGGCGTAGAGGAGCTCCGGAGTGACGCTCGACGTCGCGGGCCTGGAGCGTGAACGGCAGCGCGGAGAACGCGCCGAACAGATACGCGCCGACGAGACAGAGATCCGCGCGCCAGAACGCGAAGATGACGAGCGCGATCGCGATCCAGCCGGCGCCGCCGGTGAGCCCGTCGCCGACCCACTGCGGAGTGATCGGAGGCTGTAGCAGGCGCCCGCGACACCCGCGAAGGCGCCGCCGGCGAGGTGTGGGCGTAGCGGTACGCGGTGACGTTGATTCCCATCGCGTCGGCCGCACGCCGGCGACTCGCCCACCGCCCGCACGTTGAGGCCCCGGCCGCGTCCGAGCGAGGTAGAGCCCGACGAGGACGACGAGGCCCACGAGCGCGTAGACGAGCGCGGACTGGTCGAAGAGGATCGGCCCGACGACCGGCAGGTCGCCGAGCCCGAGCACGTCGAGCTCGCGTGAAGCTGGTGCTTCGGCGGGAGCGTCGGCCAGCTCGAGGTCGTTGCCGAGGTAGGACGACAGCCCCGCCGCGCCGGCGAAGATCGTGAGCGCCAGCCCGGAGACGATCTGGCTTGGCACGGAGCGTGATCGACGAGAAACGCGTGGATCGCGCGCCATCGCCGCGCCGGCGAGCGCGGCGACGCCGAGCGGCCGCGCAGAGCGAGAGTGCCACGTGCCGCTCGAGGCGCTGCACAGCCCAGAAGCCCATGACGGCCCCGACCAGCATCATCCCCTCCACCCCGAGGTTGAGGACGCCCGAGCGCTCGGCCAGCAGCTCGCCGAGCGCCGCGTAGAGGAGCGGCGTCCCGTAGACGCACCGCGGCCGCGAGCACGACGACGAGGAAGCTGTCGTTGACCGCCGCGCCGAGCAGGCCGTTCACGGCGACCTCGGAGCCGTCGCTGCCGGCGCGACGCCGGGGCGACGCGAAGCTGATCCTGTAGCGCACGAGCAGCTCACCGCCGAGGACGCAGAAGAGGATCAGGCCCTGCATCACGCCCACGAGCCCGGAGGGGAAGTCGGGTCCCTGCAGGGTGTAGCCGGCGTTCTGGAGCCCGCCGATGAGCACCGCGACCGGGCACGACGGCGAACGGGTTGTAGCGGGCGAGCGCCGCGACGACGATTCCGGTGTAGCCGTAGACGAGCCGCCTGGAGGCCGGTCGGGTGGTCGAGCTTGTGCGCGAAGTCGCCCTCCTGGCTCGCGCCGCCCAGCCCGGCGACCGCGCCCGACAGGCACATGACGACGAGGATCTTCCGGCGCGTGCGCATCCCTGCGTAGCGGGCAGCCCGCGGCGAGTCGCCGATCACCTGCAACCTCGAAGCCGAACCGCGTGCGTCGGTAGAGAACCACATGAGCACGGCGCAGCCCGACCGCGATGCCGAACCCGAGCGGGACGACCAGGTCGCCGCGCGTGCCGAACGGTCGGCCAGTCGGACTGCCTCCGGCAGCGTCTTGCCATGCGGGAACGTCTGCCGCCTCGAAGCGTCTACGTGTCGCGCCAGTAGGACTGCGCTGTCGATGATCAGGTACGTCAACAGGAGCCCGGCGACGTAGTTGAGCATCAGCGAGGTGATGATCTCGTTCGTCTTCGCGAAGGCCCGCAGCACGCCGGGGATCGCCGCCCAGAGCCCCCCGGCGACCGCTGCCGGCGACGCACATCGCGAGCACGTAGAGCGGCGTCGACGTCGAGCCCCGATCGCCGAGCTGGAGCGCGATCCCATGCGCCGCCGACGGCGCCCAGGTAGAGCTGGCCCTCGCCGCCGATGTTGAAGAGCTGCATCCGGAAGGCCGCTGCCGCGGCGAGCCCGGTGAAGAGCAAGCGGCGTCGCGAAGACGAGCGTCGACGTGAAGCGCGCCGTTGCGCGATGAAGGCGGAGTCGAAGATCCTCCGGTAGGTCGAGCCCGGGTTGTGACCGGTCGCGAGCGAGCACGACGGCCATCAGCGCGAACGCGACGACGAGCGAGCCGACCGGGACGGCGACGAGCAGCCAGCGCGGCTGGTCGAGCCGTCGCTCGATCCTCACTCGTCGGCCCCCCGCCATGAGGTAGCCGAGCTCCTCGACGTCGCCGCCGCCGGCGTCGAGCTCGCCGACGATCGCCCCCTCGTACATGACGAGGATGCGGTCGGCGAGGGCGCGGATCTCGTCGAGGTCCTCGCTGATCAGGAGGACCGCGACCCCCTCGGCGGCAGCCTCGCGCAGGTACGCGTGCACCGTCTCGATCGCGCCGACGTCGAGACCGCGCGTCGGCTGCGCGGCGACGAGCACCCGCGGCTCGCCCTGCGAACTCGCGCCCCAGGACGAGCTTCTGGAGATTGCCGCCCGAGAGGTTGCGCACCGGGTGTCGCCGGGCCCGGGGTCTTGCACGTCGTAGCGCTCGATGAGCTGACTGCGCGAGCTCGCGCATCCGCCGGAGCGCGAGCAGCGGGCCGCGGGAGACCGGCGGGCGCCGGTAGCGTCTTCAGCACGACGTTGCCCGCGACGCTCAGGCTCGGCGCGAGCCCCGTGCCGAGGCGGTCCTCGGGCACGTGCGCGACGCCGGCGCGCGATCGCCGCCGCGCGGATCGCCGCGCGCGCAGAGCCCTTGCCGGCGACGCGAACGCGTGCCGCCGCTCGAGCGCGCGCATCCCGTAGATCGCCTCGGCCAGCTCGCGCTGCCCGTTGCCGGCGACGCCCGCGATGCCGACGATCTCGCCCGCTCGAATCGCGAAAGACACGCTCGTGACCGCCGTGCCGCCCCGGTCGCCCGCGACGCGTCAGGTCCTCGACCCCGAGGACGACGGCATCGTCCGCGGGCCTCTCGCGCTCGAGCCGGCGAGCCTCGTCGATCTCGCGGCCCACCATGAGCGACGCGAGCGAGCGCGGGGTCGCCTCGGACACGGCGACGCGTCGCGACCGACCTCCCGCCGCGAAGGACGGTAATCCGGTCGGCGACGGCCATCACCTCGTGCAGCTTGTGCGTGATGACGATGACCGCATGCCCTTCGGCGGCCATGTCCCGCAGCGTCTCGAAGAGCTGCGTCGGCCTCCTGCGGGGTGAGCACGGCGGTCGGCTCGTCGAGGATGAGCATCGCGAGAGCTCGCGAAAGACGCGCCTTGACGATCTCGACCCGCTGCTGCTCGCCGACCGAGAGCTGCCAGATGCGGGCGTCCGGGTCGACGGGCATGCTGCAGCGCCTCGGACGAGCTCCCGCACCTGCGCCGACCCGGCTCTCGTGACCGAGCCAGAAGCCGCGGCGTGTGCCAGCCGAGCATCAGGTTCTCGGCGACGGTCAGCGCCTCGACGAGCCGGAAGTGCTGGTGAACCATCCCGATGCCTGCGGCGAGCGCGTCGCGCGGCGTATGGAACTCGACCGGCTCGCCGTGGACGTGCGATCTCGCCCGTCGTCCGGCCGGTAGAGCCCGGTGAGGATGTTCATCAGCGTCGTCTTGCCGGCGCCGTTCTCGCCGAGAAGCGCGTGGACCTCGCCCGGCGCGGCCTCGAAGTCGACGCCCGCGTTGGCGACGCACGCCCGGGAACGCCTTCGTGATCCCGCGCATGAGAACTGCGGGAACCGGAGAGGCGCCGGTGTGCGCCGGCGCCTCTCGCTGCGTCGTCTCGCCGGACGAGGAGGCCCGCCTCCCCCATGTCGATCTAGCCCTTCGCGCTTCCGATCACGCCCTTGACGAGC
Source organism: uncultured Actinomycetes bacterium (assembly GCA_963746435.1). Classification (GTDB taxonomy): domain Bacteria; phylum Actinomycetota; class Thermoleophilia; order Gaiellales; family Gaiellaceae; genus GMQP-bins7. The sequence goes on along the minus strand of CAVVAZ010000003.1, from coordinate 16,353 downwards.
CAGTCCATCGCGTACAGCTCCTTGACCGTCAGCTTCTTGCCCTTCGGGACGCGGAGCTTGCCCTTCTGGTCGTAGAGCGGCCCGGTGAACTCGTAGAACTTGCCCGAGACGATCGCGGCCCGCTTGGCCTTGATCGCGGCCTTCGTCTTCGCCGTGACCCTCGGCCCGAACGGCGCGAGGCTGTGAACCCGTCCTTGATCGTCCCGTAGTAGAAGCCCGTCTTCCAGGTGCCGTTGATCGCTGCCTTGACGCGCGGGACGTAGTAGACGCCCCAGTCGTAGATCGCCGCCGTGAGCCACGACGTCGGCGCGAACTTCCGCGAGTCCGAGTTGTACCCGACCCAGGGGATCTTCTTGGACTCCGCGTACTGCCCGGCGGCCGGCGTGTCGACGTTCTGCCCGAGGACGTCCGCCCCCGCCGGTGCAGGCTCTCCGCCGCCTTCGTCTCCTTCTCGGCGGACACCCAGTTGTGCGTCCAGACGAGCCTGACCTTTGCGTTCGGGGTGCATCAGCTGCGCGCCGAGCGCGAACGCGTTCGCGTGCCGGATCACCTCGGGGATGGCGAACGGGACGACGTAGCCGATGACGCCCTTCTTCGTCGCCGCGCCGGCTGCCATCCCGGAGAGGTAGATCGTGTCCTCGCTCGCACCGAAGTACTCGGCGAGGTTCTTCGTCACGGTCGTGCCGGTCGCCATCTCGAAGAGGACGTCCGGATGCTTCTTCGCCGAGCTGACGTACGCCGCCTGGAATCCGAACGAGCGTCGCGAAGATCATCTTGTTCCCGTCGCGAATCAGGCTCTCGATGACCTGGCACGCTTGCGGCCCCTCGGGAACCAGTTCCCTTGTAGGTCGTCTTCACCTTCGAGCCCAGCGCCTTCTGCACCTTGAGCCGCCCCGCGTCGTGCGCCTGCGACCAGCCGCCGTCGTTGTGCGGCCCGACGTAGATCCACGCCGCCTTGAAGGCCCCTTGCTCGGGCTTCGCCGAGACCGCGGCCGCAAGTACGAGCCCCACCGCCGCGAGTGCGAGAACGAGCCCGGCCACTACTCGCTTCCTTCTCATCTGCTCCTCCTAGTCCCCGGCTTCGACTGACCCGCGCGACTATATGACAGAGCCGACAGCGACGAGGACGCGCGAGAGCGAGCGGTATTACGCTGCCGCGATGGAGACGCTTCGACGCCGCGTCGCCGTGGCGCGGGGGGACGAGCCCGCCGACCTCGTCGTCCGCGGTGGGCGGGTGCTCTCGGTCTTTACGAGGGAGTGGCTCGACGTCGACGTCGCGATCGCCGACGGGGTCGTCGCGGGACTCGGGGAGTACGCGGGGCGCGAGACCCTCGATGCCTCCGGCACGTACGTCGTCCCCGGCTTCGTGGACGCCCACATGCACCTCGAGTCGGTCAAGCTCATGGTCGACGAGTTCGCGCGACTCGTCCTCCCGCTCGGAACGACGACCGTCGTCGCCGACCCGCACGAGATCGCGAACGTGCTCGGGGTCGACGGCGTCCACTGGCTGCTCGACGCCTCGTCCGGGCTCCAGCTCGACGTCTTCTTCATGGCGCCTTCGTGCGTCCCCGCGTCTTCGTTCGAGTCCCCGCGCAGGCCGCTTCAGCCGGGCGATCTGGAGTCGCTCATGCGCCGGCGGCGGGTCCTCGGCCTCGCCGAGATGATGAACTTTCCCGGTGTCGTCGCGGGAGCTCCCGGCGAGCTCGCGAAGCTCGGGCTCGAAGGCGCGGAGCACGTCGACGGCCACGCGCCGGGGCTTCTCGGCAAGGAGCTCCAGGCCTATGCAGCCGCAGGAATCAGGTCCGACCACGAGGCGCTGACCGTGGAGGAAGGCCGCGAGCGCCTGCGTGCAGGGATGTGGCTCCTGATCCGCGAGGCGTCGATGGCGCGCAACCTGCTCGACCTCCTCCCGCTCGTCGAGGAGCTCGGGCCGGCTCGGATCGCCTTCTGCACCGACGACCGCGATCCCGAGGACATCGCCGACGACGGCCACGTCAACGGGATGGTGCGGAAGGCGGTGGCCGCCGGGATCCGGCCCGAGGACGCTCTGGTCATGGCGTCGTTCCATCCCGCGCTCTGGCACGGGCTTCGCGCTCACGGCGCGATCGCGCCGGGCTACCAGGCCGACCTGCTCGTCCTCCCCGACCTCGAGAGCTTCGAGCCCTCGGTCGTGCTCAAGCGCGGCCGCCCGATCGAGGACGGCCCGCCGGTCGAGATCCCCGACTGGGTACGCCAGAGCGTGCGCATCCGGCCGGTCACGCCGGCCGACTTTGCGATCCAGGCGGAAGGCGGCAACGTCCGCGCGATCGGGCTCATCGCCGACCAGGTCGTCACGGAGTCGGTCGTCAGCGAGCCCGTGGTCGACGGAGGGCTCGTGGTCGCCGACGCGGAGAGCGACCTGGCGAAGATCGCCGTGGTCGAGCGACACCTCGCGACGGGAAGGATCGGGCTCGGGTTCGTCGCGGGTTCCGGCTTGCGGCGCGGCGCCCTGGCCTCCTCGGTCGCGCACGACGCGCACAACCTCGTGGTCGTCGGGATGTCCGATCGCGACCTGGCGTTCGCGGTGGAGCGCCTGGCCGAGATCGGAGGCGGGATCGTGGCCGTGGAGGATCTCCGCGTCCTCGCCGAGTGCCCGCTGCCCATCGCCGGCCTGCTCTCGGACGCACGGCTCGCAGACGTCATCGCGCAGAGCCGCGAGTGCAACGAGGCAGCGCACGAGCTCGGATGGGTCGGCGCGACGCCGTTCCTGACGCTCTCCTTCCTCGGCCTCTCGGTCATCCCGAAGCTCAAGATCACCGACCGCGGCCTCGTCGACGTCGACCGTTTCGAGCTCGTGCCGCTGCACGTCGGCTCCGGCCTCAGTTGAGCATCGTCTACGCAGACGGGTGGATCGTCACGTGTGACGACGCAGGTACGGAGTACCCGTCGGGCTGGGTGCTCGTGGAAGACGGCTTGGTCTCCGCGGCGGGGGCGGGAGCAGAGCCGGAGGCCGACGCCCGGGTCGACCTCGACGGAGCGGTCGTCACGCCGGGGCTCGTCAACACCCACCACCACCTGTACCAGACCCTCACTCGCGCCCGAGCTCAGCAAGCGGACCTCTTCACCTGGCTGCGCGAGCTCTATCCAGTCTGGAGCCGCATCGACGCCGAGGCGGAGTACGCGGCGGCGCGAACGGGGCTCGCGGAGCTCGCGCTCTCGGGCTGCACGACCGTGTTCGACCACCACTACGTGTTCCCGCGCGGCCGGGGTGGATTGATCGAAGCCGAGGTGCAGGCGGCCAGCGAGCTCGGCGTGCGGATCGTCGCGTCCCGCGGCTCGATGGATCTCGGCGCCTCGGCCGGCGGCCTCCCGCCCGACGAGCTCGTGGAGGACCTCGATGCCGTGCTGGCGGACACGGAGCGGCTGGCGGGCGAACTGCACGAGGCCTGGTCCTGGCGCTCGTGTTCAGATCGCGGTCGCTCCGTGCTCGCCGTTCTCCGTGACCCGTCGGCTCATGTCGGAGTCCGCGGAGCTCGCCCGCCGCCTCGGGCTCCAGCTCCACACCCATCTCGCAGAGACGCCCGAGGAGGAGGCGTACTGCCTCGAGCTCTACGGCTGCACGCCGGTCGAGTACCTCACCGACCTCGGGTGGCTCGGGCACGACGTGTGGTGCGCCCACTGCGTGCACTTGTCGGCTGACGACGTCGCCGACTTCGCCGGCTCGGGAACGGGTGTGGCGCACTGCCCGACCTCCAACCTGCGGCTCGGCGCCGGTGTCGCGCCCGTTCGCGAGCTCGTTGACGCGAATGTGCGCGTCGGCCTCGGCGTGGACGGCTCGGCCTCGAACGAGCGGAGCGACCTCTTCTTCGAGGTCAAGCAAGCGCTTCTCGCCGCGCGGGGACGAGGTGGTCCGGAGGCGATGACCGCCCGAGAGGCCCTCCGCCTCGGCACTCGGGGCGGGGCGGCGGTGCTCGGACGGGAAGACATCGGGTCGATCGAGCCTGGCAAGTGCGCGGATCTGGCCGTCTGGAGAACCGATGTCCTCGAGCTCGGCGGCGCCGAAGATCTCGTCGCGGGCCTCGTCCTCTCGGCGCCGCACAGGCGTCGATCGGCTCGTCGTCGGCGGAGATGAGATCGTTCGCGGGGGCGCCCTCGTCCGAGCGGACGAAGCCGAGATCGCGCGCGACCATCGGACGCAAGCGCGAAGATTCGCCGGATGAGCATCTCCGTCTCCACCCACGTGCTCGACACGGCCGCCGGAAAGCCAGCGAGCGGCGTGCGCGTCGAGCTCGCGCAGGAGCAAGAGGTCGTCGCCGCCGCAGAGACCGACGGCGACGGACGCATCGGCGAGCTCGCGCGAGATCTCGCGCCAGGCCGCTACGAGCTCGTGTTCTGGCCCTCGTCTCCTTTCTTCACGCGGGTCGAGCTCGAGGTCGAGCTGGTCGAGGGTCACTACCACATCCCCCTCCTCGTCTCGCCGTACGGATGCGCGAGCTACCGCGGAAGCTGAGCGCGGAAGAGCTCTCAGAGCTCTTCGAAGGCCGCACCGCGCTCGTCGAGCGCCTGGCAGAGGTCGAGGACCCGCTCGACCGCGCCGACGAGATCCTCGTGGCTCTGAGCGCCGAGGAGCAGCGGGAGGCCCTGAACGCGCACCCTGCGATCGGCGCGAAGAAGCTCTCCGCCCGGTCGGCGGCGGAGCAGGGAGCGCCCGGAGACCCGGCCATCCTCACCGAGCTCGCGTACCTGAACCAGGTCTACGAGGAGAAGTTCGGCTTCCGCTTCGTCGTGTTCGTCGCCGGCCGCCCGAAGCGCGAGATCCTCGAGGTGCTGCGCGAGCGGATCGGGCGGACGCTCGAGCAGGAGCTCGAGACCGGTTGCCGCGAGCTGGTCGCGATCGCCCGGGATAGATGGACAGGGCACCGGTGGACCCGTACCTGAGAGACGTCCTCGACGTCTGCCTGCGGATGCTCCACGTGGTCGCCGGCATTGCCTGGATCGGCGCGTCCTTCTACTTCGTGCGGCTCGACCTCGCACTGAGGGCGCCGAAGGACCCGAACGACGCGGCGGCTGGTGTGGCGGGCGAGTTCTGGGGCGTTCACGGCGGCGGGCTCTACCACTCGCAGAAATATCGACTCGCTCCCCGCCGAGATGCCGGAGCCGCTGCACTGGTTCAAATGGGAGGCGTACACGACCTGGCTCTCCGGCTTCGCGCTGATGGTCGTCCTGTACTACTTCGACGCGGACGTACGCCTCGTCGATCCGAGCGTCGCGAAGCTCGAAGGTTGGGAAGCGATCGTGCTCTCCGTCGGCGGGCTCGCGCTCGGCTGGCTCGTCTACGACGGCCTCTGCCGGACGGTCGGGGCGAGGAGCCAGGCGGCGCTGGCCGTTGCCGGCGTCGTCCTGATCGCGGTCACCGCCTGGGCCGCAGGCGAGCTGTTCGCAGCACGAGCCGCGTACCTCGAGGTCGGGGCGATCCTCGGAACGATCATGGTCGCGAACGTCCTGCTCGTGATCATCCCCGCTCACCGGAAGCTCGTCCGGGCGATGGAGGAGAAGCGCGAGCCGGATCCCGCACCGCTCCTGCGCGCGAAGGAGCGCTCGGTGCACAACAACTACCTCACGCTGCCCGTGCTCTTCACGATGCTCGCCGGGCACTTCGCCTTCACCTTCGGCGCGGACGAGGCGTGGCTCGTGCTCGTGCTCGTCGCGGTGCTGACGGCGTTCGTCCGGGTGTTCTTCAACCTCTGGCACACCGGGCGCCGCGTGTGGTGGATTCCGGCAGCGGCTGTCGTCGCCGTCGTCGGACTCGCGCTCTGGCTCGAGCCGAACGAATCCTCGACGGGGTCAGACCCCGGACCTGTCCCGTTCGGGCAAGTACAGGGCGTCATCGCCGAGAGGTGCGTCACTTGCCACTCGGGAGTGTCGGCCCCGCTCGGAGTCCGCTTGGAGACGGAGGCGGATATCCGCAGACGCGCTGACGACATCGAGCGCCAGGCGGTTCAGACGCGTGCGATGCCGCCCGGCAACGCCACCGGAATGACCGACGAGGAGCGCGATCTCCTCGCCGCCTGGATCGCCCAGCAGTAGGGTCCGCCGATGCTCACGATCTCTGCCGGTGGCTTCCAGTTCGGCGCCGCTCCTCGAGGAGGAAGCGGCTCCGGCGACGGTCGCCGCATTCCGCCGCCTGCTCCCGCTCGAGTCGAGAATCATCCACGTCCGCTGGTCGGGCGAGGGCGGGTGGATCCCGATGGGCGACCTCGACGTCGGCATCGGCTCCGAGAACGCGACGCGCTACCCGAGCCCGGGCGAGCTGATCTTCTACCCGGGCGGCGTGAGCGAGACCGAGCTCCTGCTCGCCTACGGCTACGTCGCTTTCGCGAGCAAGGCGGGCGCGCTCGCGGGCAACCATTTCGCGACGGTCGTCGAGGGGAACGAGAACCTCCGCGAGCTAGGCCGCCGCATGCTGTGGGAAGGCGCACAGGAGATCGTCTTCCGGGAGGTCTGACTACGGCTCTAGCCTGCGAGCCGCCGCAACCCGCCCGCTAGCACCTCCGTTGCGAGCGCGATGTCTTCCTCCGAGGAGAGCTCATCCGGTGAGTGGCTGACACCGCCGTTCAGGCTGCGGACGAAGAGCATCCCGACTCGGCACGCCCGCCGCCGCGAGGATGCCCGCGTCGTGTCCTGCTCCGGAGCTGAGCTCGACCAACGGGAGACCGCGCGCCTCGATCTCCGCGCGAAGCGCGCTCTGCACCTCGCCGGCCATCTCGACCGGCTCGGTCCGGTAGCCGGGCTCGAAGCCGATCGCCCGGACGAGCGCGTCGAGCCCCACGCGGTCGGGTGCACGTGCGTCCAGCGAGAGCCGGACCCTCGATGGGATCACGTTTCCGGCGCCGGGCTCGACGTCGAGCTCGCCGACCGTCGCGACCGCTCCCGGTATCGCGCTCGCGGCGTCGCGGATGCGCAGGATCTCAGTGGCCGCCGCGACCAGCGCATCCCGGCGCCCGTCCATCGGAACGGTGCCCGCATGGCCGGCGGCTCCCTCGACAAGGAGCTCGCCCCGCGCCATCCCCGCGATCGACGTCACGACCCCGAGCGGCGCGCCCGCCCGCTCGAGCACTGGGCCTTGCTCGACGTGAAGCTCGAGAAACACCGACGGAAGCCCCCCGCCGTGCGCGACGAGCGCCCGACTCCCGATGCACCCGACCTCCTCGCCGCGGAAGACGACGACCGATCCGACACCTGCCCGCTCGACGGCCTCGATCCCGGCGACGACCCCGAGGGCGCCGTCGAACCGCCCGCCCGCCGGAACCGTGTCCAGATGTGACCCTGTCCACACCGGCCCTGTCCTCAGCTCTGACCCCTGGACATGGCCGAAGAGATTGCCGTCCGCGTCGACCTCGACCTCCAGCCCGGCCTCGCGCATCCACCCCGCAGCGAGCTCGAATGCCTCGTCCTCACCTGCCGACCCGTGGGGCCGGTTCGCGCCAGGCCCGCCTCCGATCGCGTACAGCTCTTCGAGCCGCTCCGAGATCCTCACACGAGCCGCTTCCGCATGTGCACCGATTCCTCGACATACCCGAGCGAGCGGTACAAGGACCGTGCGACGTCGTTGCCGCCGAAGACGTTCAGCGTGACCTTCTCCGCGCCGAGCTCTCGCGCACGCTCCTCGAAAGCAAGCATCGCCTCGCGACCCAGCCCGCGCCCGCGAAATCGCTCGTCGAGCTCGATCTCGTACAGCCAAACGCCGCCTGGCCGCGTCGCGAAGAAGAGCCTTCCGATCGCCTCTCCCCGGTCGTCCTCGAGCGCGAACGAGGTGCTGACCCTCCTTCGGCCTCCCGTCGGGAAAGAGCGCTTCATGGTCGCGACCCGCCTTCTCCTCCGCCTCGGCGGAGGTCATGCCGGCGTGGCGTACGAGGTCGCCCACATAGAAGCGACGCGCGGTATCGAGCCACTCGGGCAGCTCGTCTTCGCGCAGCTCTCGAAGGCGGACGCGCATTGGGCGTGAGTATTACCGGCGCTCGGCAAGCGGCCGGAGTGACCACCAGCCGGCGAGCGGGAAGAGCGCAGCGAGCGCAAACGCCGCCGTCCAGCTCGACGCCGAGATCGTCGCCGCGAACAGCACCGGCGCGGCGACGCCGCTGACGGACAGAACGGTCTGCTGCACTCCGATCGCCGCGCCGGTCCTGACGGCGCCCGCGAGCTCCGCGGCGGCGGTGAACGAGAGCCCGTTCCACGCCATCGTCAGCCCGCCCGCAAGCGTCAGGACGGGCACGAGGAGCCAAACCGGGCCGCCGGCAAGCAGAGACGTAGAGAGCATCACAGCGGCCATCGCGAGGCCCACCCGGCGAAGCGGAACAACGCGCTTGCCCATGAGGTCGGACCAGCGTCCACTCCCGATCCGAAACGCCGCCGCCAGCACCTGGGAGCCCGCGAACACGAGCGCCGCCGACTGCTTCGTGAAATCGTGCTCGTCGACGAGGAAGAGCACTCCGAACCCGAGCACCGCAATCTGCGCGTACGCGTACAACCCGCTGCCGAGGGAGAGCCTCCAGAGCTTGCCGTCCACGATGGTTCGCGCAACCGACGCCACTTCGATGCCGTCCGTCGCCTCCCGACCTCGAAGCACGGCAGCGCCGACGAGCGCGCCGATCCCGCAGAGCGCGGCCAGGAAGAGAAACGCCGCCTCCGGACCCCCAGCCTCGGCAAGCGGCGGAAGTGCCAACGCACCGGCGAGGCCTCCGAGTGGGATCGCCGTCTGGCGAACGCCGAGCGCAAGACCTCGCTCATCCGCTCCGAACCAGTGCATCACCGCGCGCCCGCTCGCCGAGTTGACGCTGGCGCCGGTCGCTCCGGCGAGCGCGAGAGCGATCACGAGCGTCTCGTAGCTCGGTGCGTACGCCGCGCCGGCGAGACAGACCGCGGATCCGAGCAGGCCGGCCGTGAGAACCACGCGCTCGCCGAAGCGGTCGGCGGCGAGCCCCCAGGGAAGGAGCGTCACGGCCGTCCCGATCCAACCTGCGGCGAGCAGCACGCCGATCTGCGCGAGCGAGAGCGCGTACTCCTCGCGCAGCTCCGGGACGATCACCGGCAGGCCGATGCCGAACGCGGCCGCGCTCGCCGTCGCCCCCGTCCCCGCGGCAAGAATCGCCCACCGGTAGCGGCGCGGCTCGGTCAGGAGTAGAGATCGCCCGCGAGGTACTTGAGCCCTGAGTCGACGAGGGGCGTGACGACGCGCTTTCCGGACCCCAGGCGGCGGGCGAGCTCGAGCGCGACGACGAGGTTCGCACCGGTCGAGGGCCCGGACCACAACCCCTCCTCGCGCGCCGCTCGCCGGGCCATCGCGAAGGCGTCCGCGGTCGAGACCGTCAGCACCTCGTCGAAGTCGTCCTTCGCGAGCAACGGAGGCCAGAATCCGGGTCCGCCTCCTTCGATCCGGTGCGTTCCCGCGCTTCCCCCGGAAAGCACAGGCGACTCGGCGGGCTCGATTGCAACCCGCTGCACATCCGGCAGGGCCGCTCGCAGGCGACGACCCACACCGGTGAAGCAGCCGGCCGTCCCCACGTACGCGCAGAAGGCGTCGATGCGTCCGCCGAGCTGCTCCAGAAGCTCGGCGCCCATCCCGCCGTAGCCGTCGATCATGTCGTGATTCCGGAACTGGTCGGTCGCGTACCCGCCCGTCTCCGCGACGATCTCTTGCGAGCGCTCGATCATCCTCGGCAGCAGCGCGGGAGTGATGCCCTCGGGGCTCGAGAGCACCTCGAGCTGGGCGCCGAAGGCCTCGATCGTCGCCAGCTTCTCGGCGGCGAAGGCATCCGAGGAGACGATTCGGAGCGGGTAGCCCTTCAGGGCGCAGACGAAGGCGAGCGACGAGCCCGTGCTCCCGCCCGTGTACTCGACGACGGTCTGTCCCGGTGCCAAGCGCCCGGCGCGCTCGGCGCCCTCGATCATGGCGAGCGCCATCCGGTCCTTGTACGAGCCCGTCGGATTCGCGGACTCGAGCTTCACCCACACCTCGGCCATTCCCGGCTCGACCAGCCGCTCGACCTTGACGACCGGCGTTCGGCCGATCGCGCCGAGCATGCCGGGACGCATTACAGGCCGAAGGGGTTGATCGGTCGCGCGCCGGTCGAGACGACCACGCTCTTCGTCTCGAGGTACAGGTCGAGCGTCTCGAGCCCGAGCTCCCGTCCGAAGCCGGACTGCTTGTAGCCCCCGAACGGGATTCCGGGGAACGCCGTGTACGGCATGTTGATCCCCACGGTGCCGGCTTTGATTCGTGCTGCGATGCGGTGGCCACGCGCCGGGTCGCCCGTCCAGACCGTCGCCATCAGCCCGTAGCGGACGTCGTTCGCGAGCCGGATCGCGTCCTTCTCGTCCTCGAAGGGGGTGACGGTCACGACCGGTCCGAAGACCTCCTCCTGCGCGATCTCGAGGTCGTTCGTGGCAGCGACGACCGTGGGCGGATAGAAGGCACCGGCGCCATCCGGAACCGAGCCGCCCGCCACGATCTCGGCTCCCTCCGCCGCTCCGCGCTCGACGAAGCCGTGCACGCGCTCGCGATGACCGGTGGAGATGAGCGAGCCCATCTGGGTCTCCGGGTCGAGCGGATCTCCGACCCGGATCGCGCCCGCGAAGTCGCCGAGCTTCGAGACCACCTCGTCGTAGAGCGGCTTCTCGACGAGCAGGCGTGAACGCGCCTCGCAGCTCTGGCCCGCCGCGTAGTAGATCGCCCACGCCGAGCTCGGGATCGCGCTCGCGAGATCCGCGTCGGCGAAGACGAGGTTCGGACTCTTTCCGCCGAGCTCGAGCGTCAGGCGCTTCACGGGATCCGAGGCGAGCCGCATGATCTCGCCGCCGGTCCTCGTCGACCCGGTGAAGGCCACCTTGTCCACTCCGGGATGCCGCACGAGGTAGGCGCCGGTCGTAGGCCCGTCTCCCGGGACGACGTTCAGCGCGCCCGCCGGGAACCCGACCTCCGACGCGAGCTCGGCCAGGCGAATGGCGGTCAGCGGCGTCTGCGGATCGGGCTTGAGGACGATCGAGCAGCCGGCCGCGAGCGCGGGTGCGAGCTTCCAGGTCGTCATCATCAGCGGGTAGTTCCAGGGGACGATCTGCCCGGCGACGCCGACGGGCTCCTTCAGCGAGTAGAAGAGCAGCGAGCCGCCGATCGGGTTCGCCCGGCCGCCGATGGTGGCGATCGCCGAGGCGTAGTAGCGGAAGTTCTCCACCGCCTGGTGCAGCTCGGCCTTGACCGAGGAGATCGCCTTGCCCACGTTCCGCACCTCGAGCTCCGCCAGCTCGGCGCGGTTCGCGGCGATCGCGTCGGCGAGGGCATGCAGGAGGCGGGCGCGCTCGGTGCCAGGCGTCTTGCCCCAGTCTCCGGCGAGCGCGGCACGGGCCGCATCCACCGCACGATCCACGTCCGCCTCCCCGGCCATCGCCGCCCGCGCGAGTGGCTCGCCGGTCGCAGGCTCCGTCAGCTCACGGATCTCGCCCGAAGCGGGCTCCACGCAGCTCTCCACCGATGAAGAGCCCGTACTCCCGGTCGGTCGCGACGGCCATCGGCTTTGACGATACCTCCCTCAATCCTCGGCAGTCCGCTGGAACAGGACATGGTCACGCCACCCGCCGGCAATCCAGAGATACCGAGACGCGATTCCGATGCGGCTGAAGCCGTTGTGTTCGAGCACGCGCTGCGATGCGACGTTGTCGACGAGCGTGCCCGGCCTCCAGCCGATGGAGGGCGAGTCCGTCGAACGCGACCTCGACCAAGGCACCAAGACTCCGAGTGGCAAGACCGCGGCCGTTTCTCGCCTCGTCGACCCAGTAGCCGACGTTCGCGCTCTGGAACTCGCCACGGACGAGATTCGTAAGCGCGATCGTCCCCGCGAGAGCGCCCCGGTCGAGGATTCCGTACAGGTGCTCGGCTCTCGCGATGCGCGCACGCTGCGTGTTCGCGCGGAAGAAGCCCGCTGGCTGATCCGGCACGTAGGGCGCCAAAAACTCGCGATTCGCGGCGAGAAGCGCGGTCAGCTCCTCGGCGTCGCCTGGCACGAGGCGCCGGATCGCGTGAGCAGCGTCCTCGACGCTATGCATCCTCTGCTGCCGCCATCGGGCCGACAGCGAGCAGCGTCGGGTCGATCCACGGGCCGCCCGCGCCCGCCGCGAGGTCGGCGAACGTCACGCCTCCGAGCAGCCGGATCGTCGCGTCCCGGACCTCTTCCCAGACCTCGCGCAGCGTGCAGCCGACCATCATCGGGCACGGCTCGGGGTTGTGTCTGGTGGCGCAACTGATCGGCGCGAGGGGGCCTTGGAAGAGGCGGACCACACGCTCGAGCGTCAGCTCCTCCGGGGCCTTGTTCAGCCGGTACCCGCCGGACGGACCTCGCTCGGAACGCACGATCCCCGCGGTCCGCATCGTCGGCATCACCTGCTCGAGGACCGACTGCGGTACCGCCGTCCGGCGCGCGAGCGCCTCGAGCTTGAGCGGGCCGCCGCCCTCGATCGCGAGGGCCAGGATCGCCCTCGTCGCGTAGTCCGTCCTCCGCGATACCCACACAGCCGTGCCTCCTCGATCGGTTGCGGTTTGACATACAAGCGTACTGCTGCTTGTCTGTAGACCTTGTAATGTTTACATTTATTAGTCAACTTTAGAAGCTAGTCTACGGAGGAGAAGCGCGTATGCGCCGATCAGTCCTCGTTCTCGCGCTCCTGGCGGCCCTCGGTGCCGCTCTCACAGGGGCTGCGCTCGCAGCGACGTCGTCCCAATCGAGCGCTGCCGACACCGAGTTGAGCCTCGTCGCGTACTCGACTCCGCGAGAGGCCTACGCGAAGCTCATTCCCCTGTTCCAGAAGACGCCGGCAGGCTCAGACGTCGACTTCAAGCAGTCCTACGGCTCCTCCGGTGAGCAGACGCGCGCGGTCAAGGCGGGTCTCGACGCCGACATCGTCGCGCTTTCGCTCGCTCCGGACGTCGACGAGCTCGTCGCCGCCGGGAAGGTCGACGCGACCTGGAAGAAGCAGTCGTTCAAGGGGATGGTCACGAACTCGCTCGTCGTCTTCGTCGTTCGCGACGGCAACCCGAAGAAGATCAAGGGCTGGAACGACCTGCTTCGCTCGGACATCGACGTCGTGACGCCGAACCCGTTCACGTCGGGCGGCGCCCGCTGGAACGTCATGGCGGCCTACGGCGCCTGGCGAAAGGCCGGCAAGACCGACAAGCAGGCGCAGGCGAACCTGCTCAGGCTCTTCCGCAACGTCGTCGTCCAGGACACGAGCGCCCGCGCGTCTCTCAGCACGTTCGCCAGCGGAAAGGGCGACGTGCTCCTCGCATACGAGAACGAGGCACTCTTCGCTCGGACCCAGGGGACGAACCTCCAGTTCGTCATCCCGAAGTCGACGATCCTGATCGAGAACCCGATCGCGGTCGTCAAGTCGAGTCCGGAGAAGAAGACCGCGGCGAACGCGTTCCTGCGCTTCCTGAGGACGCCCGCCGCGCAGCAGGTCTTCGCCGACAACGGCTACCGCCCGGTCGTCAAGAGCGTGCTCGAGCGGAACCGGAAGAAGTTCCCCGTGCGGCCCGGCGAGTTCACGATCGACCAGCTCGGCCTCGGCGGCTGGACGAAGGTGCAGAAGCGCTTCTTCGACCCGAAGTCGGGGATCATGGCGCGGATCCAGCGGCAGGTCGGCGGCAACACCGGATAGACGGCGCTGTCCAGCATCGCCGCCGCCGACCCCCGCCGCGTGCGGGCTTCGAGGGACAGGGCCGCGACGGCCCTGTCCCTCGGCTTTGTGACGACCTTCCTCACGGTCATGGTCGCACTGCCGATCGCCGCGCTCGTATGGGAGGCCGCGAGCGACGGCCGGCAGTCCTTCTGGGACGCCGTCTCGAGCCCGGAGGCGGTCGCCGCCCTGAAGCTCACGCTCGGCGCCTCATTCGCAGTGGCGTTGCTCAACGCGGTCCTCGGCACGGTTACCGCCTGGGTGCTCGTGCGCGACGATTTCCGCGGCAAGACGCTCGTGAACGCGATCATCGACCTCCCGTTCGCGCTGCCGACCATCGTCGCCGGCCTCACGCTGCTCGCGCTCTACGGCCCCACGTCGCCGGTCGGCATCGATGTCGCTTTCACGAAGACGGCGATCGTGCTCGCCCTCATGTTCGTGACGCTCCCCTTCGTCGTCCGCACCGTGCAGCCCGTCCTCCAGGAGCTCGATCCCGAGGTCGAGCAGGCGGCTCACTCTCTCGGCGCGTCACACGCGACCACCTTCCGGCGGATCGTCTTCCCGAACATCCTCCCGGGGATCCTCTCCGGCGTCGCGCTCGCGTTCGCGAAGGCCGTGGGCGAGTTCGGGTCGCTCGTGATCATCACCGGCAACATCCCCTTCAAGACCGAGGTCTCGTCCGTCCACATCTACGGCCGCATCGAGAGCGGCGACACGGCCGGCGCCGCCGCGGTGGCAGTCGTCCTCCTCGCGATCTCGTTCCTGACCCTGCTCTCCATCGGTGCGATCCGCCACTACACGACGAGGCACGACCGTGCGTAGGCCGAGCCTCCCGAGGATCGGCCTCCGACTCGTCGCGATCGCCTACCTCGCGATCATCCTCGTCGGCCCGCTCGCGATCGTCTTCTGGCGGACCTTCGAGGACGGCTTTGCGCCCGCCTGGGACGCTCTCACGACACCGGAGACGATCAACGCCTTCAAGCTCACGCTGATCATCACGGCGATCGCGGTCCCCGTGAACACGGTCTTCGGCATCGTCTGTGCCCTCGCGATCGTGCGCCGAAAGTTCCCGGGCAAAGGGCTGCTCAACGCCTTCATCGACCTGCCGCTCGCCCTCTCTCCGGTCGTCGTCGGTCTCGCGCTCTTCCTCCTCTACGCAGAGGACGGCTGGTTCGGCAGCTGGTTCTCGGATCACGGCATCGACATCCTGTTCGCCCTGCCTGCGATGGTGATCGCGACGATCTTCGTCTCGATCCCGTTCGTCGCCCGCGAGGTGGTGCCGACGCTCCGCGAGATCGGCGACGAGCAGGAGCAGGCCGCGCGGACGCTCGGGGCGAACGGCTGGCAGACGTTCTGGCGGATCACGCTCCCTTCGATCCGCTGGGCCGTCATCTATGGCGTCATCCTCACGACCGCGCGCTGCCTCGGCGAGTACGGCGCCGTCGCCGTCGTTTCGGGCCGCCTCCAGGGGCAGACCGAGACGGCGACCCTGCGGGTGCAGGAGCGTTACGAGGCGTTCGACCTCGCCGGCGCCTACGCGATCTCGATCGTCCTCGCACTGATCGCGATCCTCGTTCTCGTCGCCATGACCGTCATCAGACCAAGGGAGGAAACCGCCTAGCCATGTCCATCCTCGTCCGCAACGTCTCGAAGCGCTTCGGTGACTTCGTCGCCCTCGACGACGTGTCCCTCGACGTCGAGAGCGGGTCGCTGACCGCGCTTCTCGGCCCGAGCGGCTCGGGCAAGTCGACCCTGCTCCGGATCGTCGCGGGGCTCGAAAGCCCGGACGAGGGCGAGATCCTCCTCGCCGGAAAGGACGCGACCGCGCTCTCGCCGCAGAAGCGCAACGTCGGCTTCGTCTTCCAGCATTACGCCGCCTTCAAGCACATGACCGTGCGGGACAACATCGCCTTCGGCCTGAAGGTGCGGAAGCGGCCGAAGGCCGAGATCCGCGAGCGCGTCGACGAACTGCTCCACCTCGTGCAGCTCCAAGGCTTCGGCCACCGCTACCCCGCACAGCTCTCCGGTGGACAGCGGCAGCGGATGGGCCTCGCGCGGGCGCTCGCCCCGGAGCCGCAGGTGCTCCTCCTCGACGAGCCCTTCGGCGCCCTCGACGCCCGTGTTCGCGCCGAGCTCCGCGAGTGGCTCCGCCAGCTCCATGACGTCGTGCACGTAACCACCGTCTTCGTCACGCATGACCAGTCCGAGGCGATGGAGATCTCTGACCAGATCGCCGTGATCAACCACGGCCGGCTCGAGCAGGTCGGCAGCCCGCGGGAGCTCTACGACGAGCCCGCGAGCGAGTTCGTCATGACCTTCGTCGGAGACGCCAACACCGTGGGCGACGTGCTCGTCCGTCCCCACGACATCGAGCTCCTGCACGAGCCCGCCGAAGCTGCGGTCGAAGCGATGATCGTGCGGGTCACGATCCTCGGCCGTGACGTGAAGGTCGAGCTGCACGACTCGAGCGGCGCCGAGATCATCGCGCTCTTGACGCGCCAGAGGTTCGACGAGCTCGGGCTCTGGCGCGGCCAGACCGTCTGGGCGCGCCCCAGCGCGTCTTCGCAGACGTCGGCTAGAGGTCATGTGAACGGGCAGCGGCGCGGCCGCAGGCGGCCGCCTTCGGAGGTTTTCGCGCGCAAGGAATCAGCG
>CAVVAZ010000002.1:0-370687 GCA_963746435.1 uncultured Actinomycetes bacterium | reverse complement strand
TAGCGCTCCCGGTAGGCCCGGGCCAGCATCGGCTTGTCCGGGTCGGCCCGGTAGGCCGTCGAAGGCCGCCTGCACCCCGGCGATGCGCGGCCAGCGGCGTCGGGTCGTAGGAGGGGTTGGACCACAGGGCGAGCACGTCGCCGGTGGCGGGATCGAGGACGACCACCGAGCCCCGCCGGTCCCCCAGGGCGGCCCGGGCCGCCTCCTGGGCGGCGTTGGTGATGGAGAGGACGACGTCCCCGTCGGCTCCTTGCCGATGAGCCAGTCGCCGATGTTCTTGACGGCCTGCTCCGGGCACCGACCGGCCAGGTCGCCGTTGTAGGCGTCCTCGACGCCGGTGGCCCCGAGGTGAAGGAGAAGAAGCCGCTGATGTGGCCGAACAGATCGCCGGTGGGTACGGCCGCTGCCGCTCGAACTCGTCGTCGACCGGTACCGGAGGGGCCACCACGGCTCCGTCAGGGGTGACGATGTCGCCCCGGGGGCGGAGAGGCCCGCAGCACGGCCCGGACGTTGCGGGGATGGTTGGCTAGCCGGTCGGCCGAGACCACCTGGAGGTAGTTGAGCTGGACGAACAGGGCCACGAAGCAGCGTCACGGCGATGCCCACCCGGCGGATCTGACGGTTCAGATCACCGGCGACCCCCGTCCGGAGCCGGTCCCCTCGGCCCGGCGGGCCACCTCGTCGGAGATCCGCAGCAGCAGGGCCAGGATCACGAAGTTGGCCAGCAGGGACGAGCCGCCGTAGGAGACGAACGGCATGGTGATGCCGGTCAGGGGGATCAGGCGGGTCACGCCGCCGAGGATGATGAACGTCTGCACCCCGAGCATGGTGGTCAGGCCGGCGGCCAGCAGCTTGAGGAAGGGCTGTTCGGCCGAGCAGGGCGATGCGGAACCCCACGCCGACCAGCAGCAGGTAGAGCGACGAGCACGGCGGTGGTGCCCATCAGGCCCAGCTCCTCGCCGATGGCCGCGAACACGAAGTCGGTGGGCGCGTTGGGGATCTTCCCGGGGCTGCCGAGCCC
This sequence comes from uncultured Actinomycetes bacterium, assembly GCA_963746435.1. Classification (GTDB taxonomy): domain Bacteria; phylum Actinomycetota; class Thermoleophilia; order Gaiellales; family Gaiellaceae; genus GMQP-bins7. The sequence continues at coordinate 369,666 of CAVVAZ010000002.1, read as the reverse complement.
GAGGCCGGTGCCGGCGAAGCCGCCGGACCCGAAGGCGAACAGGGCCTGCACCAGCTGGAAGCCGCGCCCGTCGGCGGTGGGCCAGGGTCGAGCCAGGTGGTGACCCGGTCCTCCACGTGACCGAAGGCCATGTAGGCGAGGACGGCGCCGACCGCGAACATGGCGGCCCGCCGATCACCAGGTAGGCGGCCCGGGCGGTGGCCATGTAGATCATGGCCAGGAACACGGCGAAGAACAGCAGCGAGGACCCCAGGTCCTTCTCCCGCACCATGACGATGATGGAGAACCCCCAGGCCAGGAGCGGGGCGAGGTGCCGGGGGTCGGGCAGCACGCCGGCCCGACCGGCGGGTGGCCACCGACAGCAGCTCCCGCTTCTCCACCAGGTAGGCGGCCAGGAACACCACCAGCGGCGACCTTGGCCGCCTCCCCGGGCTGGAAGTTGAGCGGCCCGGCCCGCACCCACAGCCGGGCGCCGTTGATCTCCCGGCCCACGCCGGGGAGGACGGGCAGCAGCAGGGCGACGATGCCGACGAGGGCGAACGTGTAGCGGTAACGCTCCAGGTCGCGGATGCGCCGGACGCACGGCCAGGGTGACGACGAAGGCGCCGACACCGACCGCCGTCCAGCCCGACTGGATGCGGGCCAGGTCGGGGTCGAGGCGGGCGATGACCACGAAGCCGATGCCGTTGAGGAGGACGGCCAGGCCCAGCAGGGTGCCGTCGGCCCGGGGAGCGAGGCGGCGGACGGCGACATGGGCCGCCACGCCAGGCCGGCGGCGATCAGCGGCGAAGGGGAGCGAGGTCGGCGGGCAGGGTGGCCCGGCGGCCAGGCAGGTGAGGGTGTAACCGCCGGCGGCGACGATCACGGCCAGGACGACCAGCCCCAGTTCGGTGGACCGGCGGCGCGGCGCGTCGCTCGGGTGCCGGCGAGTCCCGCCGACGGTGGAGGCGTTCGTGGTCGTCGTCGAGGCGGGTTCGTCGTCGACGGTCCGGCGATCGGGACGGTGGTGGTCGTCGTAGGCGGCCCGGCGCGGCGCGCGGTCTCCTCGCAGCCGGCTCGAGGAACCGGTCGGCCTCGCCCCGGTTGGCGAAGCGATGGCCCTCCTCGAGGTCGTCCCGCTGGGCCGGCGGTCAGATCGTCGGCGGTCAGGTCGCGCTGCGCTCCTCCAGCGTCGGGTCCCAGCCGAGCATCCCGCCGGGCACGCCCCGGTAGAGCGCGACCCGGTCGCCGGCCAGGCCGACGTAGTAGGTGCGGCGGGCGTACCAGCCGACGCGCCAGACGGCGGCGCCGAGCACGGAGCACGACGGGAGACGCCCACACCAGCACGCCTGGCCGGCGGCCGAGGCGCTGGCCCGGCCCCGCCGGGGCCGCGGCGCGTAGGCCGGTGCGGCGGGCGCCGGTTCGCCGTCTGCTCGTCGCCGGCCATCGACGTGAGCCACTGCACCGGTGCTCCCGGTGACGCTCGGCCTCCGCCGCGGCGAGCCGGCTCGCCCCGCCGGCGTCTCCAGGGCGTCGATGATGACCACGGTGATGTTGTCGTCGCCGCCGGCCTGCGTTGGCCATGTCGACCAGCATGTCGGCCGCCTGCTGCGGGTCGGGCTGCGGCGCAGCATGTCGGCGATGCGCGTCGTCCGCAGCATGTTGGTGAGGCCGTCGGAGCACAGCAGGAGGCGGTCGCCGGCTTGGAGGTCGACCTCGGTAGGTGTCCACCTCGACCTCGGGCGTCGATGCCCAGCGCCCGGGTGATGATGGCCCGCTGGGGGTGGTTGGCCGCCTCCTCGGGGCTGAGCCGGCCCTCCCGGACGAGCTGCTCGACCAGGGAGTGGTCCTCGGTGACCTGGGTGACGCTCCCGTCGCGCATCAGGTAGGCCCGGGAGTCGCCGACGTGGCCGAGCAGCGCCGTGCTGTCGCCTCGCGAGGGCGACGGCGGTGATGGTGGTGCCCATGCCCCGCATGTCCGGGTTCTGGCCGGCCTTGGCGAAGACGGCGGCGTTGGCCGCCTCCACCGCCTCGTCGAGGCGCGCGCGCCGCCGGCGAAGGCGGTCCTGCAGCGTCTCGATGGCGGTGGCGCTGGCCACCTCGCCGGCCCGGTGGCCGCCCATCCCGTCGGCCACGGCGTAGAGGCCGGTGCTCAGGGTCGACCAGGAAGGCGTCCTCGTTGGCCGGCCGGCCCCGACCGACGTCGGTGCCGCGCTCCGACCCTCGGCGGAGTTTCATACGACGACCTCGAGGACGGTCTGGCCGATCTGGAGCCGGTCGCCCCGGCGCAGCGGCATGGTCTTGGTCAGCCGGTCGCGGTTGAGGAAGGTGCCGTTGGTGGAGCCGAGGTCCTCCACGAAGGGCTGCCCGTCCCGGACGTAGATGCGGGCGTGGAGTTGCGAGACGAACGTGTCGTCGGCCAGGGCACGCTAGCAGCCCGGCGCCCGGCCGATCGTGACCTCCTCGCCGAGGGGAAGATCTGCGCCGGTGGCCGGGCTCCACCATCCTCAGCTTTAGGCGCATCGCCCGGGCGTCGGCCTTCCGGCCCGCGAGCCGGCCGCGGAGCCGGGGCCGGTGCCCGGCGATCGCCGCCGCTCGGCACAGCTCCCGCTCGACGGCCCGCAGGACCCGGGCCACGAACAGGTAGAGCAGCCCGAGGAAGCAGAACTTGAGGATGGTGAGGATCGCCTCCGGCACGCCGCGTCGCCGCCCTCAGGAGTCTCGAAGCGGATGGTGGCCGACCCGATCCGCAGCTCGTCGCCGTCGGTCAGGCGCCGCTCCCGCACGGGAGCGCCGTTGACGACGTGCCGTTGGTGGAGCCGAGGTCGAAGACGCAGAACCCCTCCGGGTCCCGGCGCACCTCGGCGTGGCGGCGGGACACCTGCGGGTCGCCGAGGGGAATGTCGCAGCTGGAGAGCCGCCCGATGACCACCGGCTGATCCGCCACCGGGATGCGCCGGCCCTCGGCGGTGACGAGGGTCCCGACCCGGCCCGCCCGGGTCGGCCTCGATCTCGCCCGCCACCGCGCACTGGCCCGCGCTTGAGGTCGGGGTCGGTCTCGAGTGCCACGGTGACCTGGCCCAGGAATCCGTAGCCCTCGTCCCGGGCGTGGGCCCGGACGGCGTCGGCCAGCTCCCGGCCGAGGGCCTCCTCGAAGGACGCGAACCGCTCCTGGTCATCGGCCGAGAGCCGCACGGTGAAGCGATTGGGCGCGATGAGGCCGTGGACGCCTACCGTGCGGCGGTCGTCGAGCATCCCGCGCCAGCCGGCGCCCGATCTCGACGGGCTGCAGCCCGCTGCGAAACGCCCGGGAGAACACCCCCTCGACGAGCGCCTCGAGCCGGCGCTCGAACCCGTGTCAGTCCCACGGGCCGGGCAGTCTAACGATGGGCTGCGTCAGCAGCGGGCGACGGTTCCAAATGCCCCGAGCCGCCGCATTCGGAGCCGGAACCGCCACCCAGGGCGGCTGCTAATCTCCATTGCCTCACCGGGCGAGTGGCGAAATGGCAGACACGCAGGCTTCAGGTGCCTGTGAGGGCAACCTCGTGGGGGTTCAAGTCCCCCCTCGCCCACCGCTGCGATGTCTCGGGACACCGTGCACAGGTGTCTCGGGACATCGTTCACGTTTTGGGCTGGGGTTGGTAGTCCCGGGTGGGGTCGAGGTGGAAGTCTCGGAGGACCTCGCCGCTGGGTCGTGGTGATGCGGACGTGGCGGTCTTTGACCAGGATGAGCACGGGTTTGCGGGCGTGGCGGCGGCCGATGCCGATGTGGTGGAGCCGGCTGTTGTGGCGGAGAGTGAGCTTGCCGTAGGCGTCGATGGTGTCGTGGCGGACCCGCCAGCCGGTGTCGTCGAGCTTGGTGCCGGTGGGGCGGGCTTTGGGGCGGGCGTGGTAGGCGTCGGTGGGGGTGCGCCGGCCGAGGGCGCGGTGGGGTCGGACGGTGTTGTAGTAGCCGCGGAAGTGGTCGAGCTGGGTCTGCAGCTCGGTGATCGACCCGGCTGGTGGTTGGGTGGCGAGCCATCGTTTGAGGGTCTGGTGGAAGCGTTCGACCTTGCCGCAGGTCTGGGGGTGGTAGGGCCGGGAGTGGGTGAAGAGGATGCCTCGTTCGTTGAGGGTGACCTCGAGGGTGACCCGGCCCAGGCGGCGGTAGCGGCCGGTGAAGACGGCGCCGTTGTCGGAGAGGACGCTGGCCGGGTCGCCGTAGGTGGCGGCGGCCTGGCGGAAGGCGGTGTCGACGTCGCCGGCTTTGAAGACGGGGCGGGCGGTGCTGGCCAGACAGAGCCGGGAGTGGTCGTCGATCAGGTTGAGGATCTCGACGTCGGCGCCGTCGGCGAGGGGCCAGTGGGTGATGTCGGCCTGCCAGCGCTCGTTGGGTTGTTCGGCGGCGAAGCGGACGTAGGAGCTCTTGGGTCGCTTGTGGGGTTGGGGGGTGACGAAGCCGCGGGCGACGAGGACCCGCCAGATGGTCGAGACGGCCGGGGTGTGGCCGTGCCGTCGTTCGAGATGGAAGGCGATCGTGGCCGCGCCGGCCTCGTAACCGGCTTTGGCCAGTTCCTTGCGGATCTCGACGATCTCGTCCTCGATCTCCGGCGGTGTCCGATTCGGTGAGCGGCGCGGCCGCCGGGACCGGGGTGCCAGCCCCGGCTCGCCCTCGGCCAGATAGCGCTGGACCAGGGTGATCACCCAGCGGCGCGACACCCCGTAGGTGCGAGCCACCTCACTCTTGGCCCGGCCCTCCTCCAGCACCGCCGCCACGACCAGCTGCGCCATGCCCATCGCCCACCCCTTGCTCTTGAGGTGTGCACGATGTCTCGCGACAGCTGTGAACGATGTCTAGAACTCAGACACCCCCTCGCCCACCGGTTCTTCGTGGCATAACGCCGAGGGGCCCTGTTATGGGACCGGCTCGGGCAGGATCTCGACGTACCCGTCCGTTCCATGCACGCGGATCCGCTGCCCATCCCGGATCAGCCGGGTGGCGTGCTCCACCCCCACGACCGCCGGCAAGCCGTACTCCCGGGCGATCACCGCGCCATGGGTCATGAGGCCCCCCACCTCCGTCACCAGGCCCTTGATCGGCGACGAACAGGGGCGTCCAGCTGGGGTCCGTGTAGGCGGTGACCAGGATGTCGCCCGCTTCGAGATCGGCCTCCGCCATGTCCAGGATGACGCGGGCCCGACCCTCGATGGTCCCGGCGGAGACGGCCAAGCCGACCAGCGCGCCGGCCGGGACATCGTCGCGCCGGTACGCCCCGGCGATGCCCTCACCATCCGACGTGAGCACCCGGGGCGGCGTGAGCGCTTCGTACGACCTGAACGCGTCCTTGCGCTGGCGGATGAGCTCGTCGTCCACTTGGTTGGTGCGCACGACGTCGTGGAGCTCCTGGAACGTGAGGTAGAAGATGTCTTCCTGCTCACGAAGCACGTGGCTCTGCACGAGGCGCTCGGCTTCTTCCAGCAAGGCCTGCTTGTAGACGAAGTAGCGGCTGACCATGCCGTACTTCGGATACTCCCGGTAGCCGATGAAGGTGCGGACCCGGTCGATCATCCGCTTGGCCTCTTCGGCCTTCTCGCTCCCCGTCGGGCAGGGCCCGCAAGCGCTCCAGCAGCTCCTGTTCCTTCTTCCAGGCCTCCTGCCGCCCTTGCTCGAAGCGCCGCTCGCCGGCGCCCGGCTCGAAGTTCTTGATGTTGCCGAGGATGATGGGCACGAGCGTGGCTGGGGCGTTCGCTCCAACGCGGCCTCGTGATGTCGATCTCGCCGACGCAGCGCATGCCGTACTTGTCGAGGTAGGCCTGGATGGCGTCTCGCGCTTCCGGCCCGCCCTCGAGCTTGACCAGCTCGTCCAGGAAGTCCTCGTCCTCGACGTGCTGCAGAAACGCCACCACGTCCGGATGCGGGCGGATCACGTCCGCGACGTCCAGGAGCGCCAGCCCCATCTCCGACGTGACGTTGTGGGGGACGGACTGGGTGAGCGTGTCGGCCGCGTTCTTCTCGCCCAGCCACGCCTGCAGCTGCTCGTTGAGCCACCAGGCGGCCTCCATCGCCGACATGAACACCTGATGGCTCTGCGGATCGAACAAGATCCGCTTCAGCTCGCTGGATGTCCTCCAGGATGAAGTCGAGCAGCGCCGACCCGGACTTCGTCCGGATGTCGCGCTTCAAGGTGGCGACGGAGGCCTGGTTGCGCCCGATCAGCTCGGCGACGATGGCCGGATCGGTCTCGATCGGGGCGGGCGCGGCCGCCAGCCGGCGCCCCGCCTGGGCCCTCGTCCGGGACCGACCGGATGAAGTCGCCGCGTTCGATGATGGTCTCCAGCGCGTCCCTGATCAGCGGATCGGATTTCCCCAGGACCTCCAGGAGGCCGGCGCGGCCCGCGGGCGAAGCGAGGCGCCGGGTGACGTCGACGAACAGCCTCCCGCCGGCCTCGTACATGGGCGCCGGGGTCGTCAGCAGCCAGAAGGAGAGCCCCAGGGGCTTCATGGCGTCGGTCATCATCTGCTGGTGGCCGACGGAGACGTAGACGTGGTTCTCTCCGTCGCCGGCCGCCGGGATGGGGAACAGCGTGGTGATCGGCCGGCTCTGGACGATGTGGAAGTCATCGTCGACCAGGCACCATTCGATGTCCTGGGGGCGGCCGAAGTGCGCTTCGATCCGCCGGCCCAGCTGCGCGAGCCGCACGACCTGCGCATCCGTCAGCGCCGGCTGCTCCTGCCGCTCCGGCTCGATCGCCTGTTCCTGCGTCCCGCCGGCCGGCGAGGCGTGGATGGCGAGCCGCTTGGTGGCGACCGCCTTGGCGACGACCTCGCCGTCGCGCACCTTGTAGACGTCCGCGTTCACCAGGCCGGAGACCAGCGCCTCGCCGAGGCCGAAGCAGGCCTCCACGGAGACGACCTTCCGGTTGCCGGTGACGGGGTCGGCCGTGAACAGGATGCCGGACGCCTGCGGGAAGACCATCTGCTGCACGACCACGGCCATGTGGACCTTCCGGTGGTCGAAGCCGTTCCGCAGGCGGTAGGTCACGGCCCGCTCGGTGAAGAGCGAGGCCCAGCACCGGCTGATGTGCTGGAGGATCGCCGCCGGTCCCACGACGTTCAGGTACGTGTCCTGCTGGCCGGCGAAGGAGGCCGTCGGCAAGTCCTCCGCCGTCGCGCTGGATCGGACGGCGTAGGCGGCTCGCTCGCCGAGCCGGGCGAGCGCGCCGGTGATCGCCGCCGCCACATCGTCGGGGATGGCGATCCCTTCGAGGGTCCGGCGGATCTCCGCGCTGAGCGTGCGGATCGCCTCCCGGTCGTCCGGGTTCAGGCGCGACAGCCGATCGAGCCGATCGTCGATCGACGGCGCTTCCGCCATGATCCGCCGGAACGCGTCCGTCGTCACGCAGAAGCCGGCCGGCACGCGGATGCCTTCGATCCGCGACAGCTCCCCCAGGTGCGCGCCCTTGCCGCCGACGACCGCGACCTGCGTCTGGTCGATCTCCTGGAAACCCAACACGTAGCGGCCCATCCGCTCACCTTCCTTTAGCGTCGTCCGTTGGGTGAGATGGGCCATCACCTCTATACACCCCAAGCCCGATATTTCTTCAGTCCGGCCTCCTTATCGGACCGCCCCCTTGATCTTCTGGCGAGTCGGACGTTCGCCCGATCGCCACGGCCAGTGTTCAGGAACGCCCGAGGCGCTCCAGCCGCCGAGAGGTGGAGTTCCGTTGGAACGATGTCAGGGTGGTCACGCAGCGACTTCCAGATCGATCAGCCTCGCCTGCGCCGGTGATGCTCCTATGTCAAGGCGGGCTCGCTTTAGTGTGTTGAAGACGACGCGTGCGAGCTGTCGTTTGAGGCAGCGGATCGCTTCGCGTCGGCTCTTGCCTTCGGCTTGTTTGCGCTCGAGGTAAGCGCGGCGGCCGGGTGGTAGCGCGCTTGGGTGATCGCGATCCGGTAGAAGGGCGCGTTGAGTTGTCGGTTGCCGCCGCGGTCGAGTCGGTGGCGTTGCACGCGGCCTGAGCTCGCTTCCAAGGGCGCGACGCCGCTGTGACGAGCGAGCTGCGCGTCGCTTTGGAAGCGACCGATCGGGCCGATCTCGGCCAGCAGCTTTGCAGCGGTGAGCGCACCGCAGCCGGGCAACTCGAGCAACGCCGGCGCGATCTCCGCGGTCCGCTGTTCGAGCTCGTGGTCGAGCTCGAGGATCGTGCGCGTGAGCGAGCGGCAGCGCGACGAGCTCGCGAGCGACCCGCACCTGCACCTTCTGCTCGCGCCGTGCGAGCCAGCGGCTGACGCGATCGAGATGCAGTGGCCGGTCGAGGCACCCGCAGCGGAACGGCGAAGGACGGGTCGAGCTGGTGCAGGTGCCAACGCAGCCGCTGCTGCGCCCGCCGCCGCTCGTCGACGAGATCCTCGCGGTGGTCGACCAGCAGCTTCAGCTCGCGAAACGGCTGCCTCATCCGGCCGCGGCCGACTCAAACGCGGCTCGCGCAACGCGGCACGGGCGACGGCGAGCGCGTCGATCGGGTCCGACTTGCCACGCAAGCGTCCCGCACGACGCTCCGGCGCCATCAGCTTCGGCGGCACCCGCACCAGCTTCTCACCGACCGCGAGCAGCTCCCGCTCGAGCGCGCGAGTCAGCTGCCGGCAATCCTCGAGCGCCCACAGCCGCTTGCCGCCGAGGCCGATGCCCAGCCGACGAGGTCATCGTCCGCAGCGCTAACGTCCTTTCGTCGAGCATCCGGCCCGCTTCGTCGACCGCGACAGCCGTCAACGACTGCTTGTGTACGTCCACTCCGATCACGATCATTCAGATCGCCTCCTCAACCGTTGGGGGCGACCGGCGAGCGGACACGCCTCAATCGAGGCAGCTGCCAAGCTCCTATCAGGTCACGCTCGGCGGTCTCGGGACGGCGGCGGCGACACAACGCTGGCAAGTCAACCTACGGGGCGACATGCGGGAATCGAGTCAGCCGCCGCCGCCCGAGTCTGCGTCGCTCACCGGACGCCACCACCCGGCGAGAATGACATTGAGTTGCGGGGAATGTTCTCTGAGCGTTTTGGTCAGCAACGACGCGAATGACGCCCGCCAAGGGCAGACCGATCTTCGTTGTCAGCTTGGGGTTCCGCGCAGCACTTTGACCATGGCGGCGATGTGTTCGGCTCCATGGCCGGCGGCCTCGGCCCGATCGAGGATGCCGGCCACGAAGTCCGGAACCTCGGAGTTGATCTTTGCACCCCGTGCGTGGTCCCTGATCCGTTGGAGCGCGGCGTTCCAGACGCTCAGGGTTGCGGTGGGATCTCCAAAGTCGTCCTCGCTCACGGTCTCGATGATCCAACGGGCTGCATCATTCACGCCGACGGTCGCATAGAGGCCAAGGTCGACGCCTTCGGACTCGCAGAGCACGACACCGTGGGCCGCGCCCGCGTAGGCGCCGTAGAGCGAGGAGAGCCAGGCCAGGTCGAGCGCGGCTGCCGAGCCGACCTTCTCGCCAACGAAGCGAATGTCCTCGCCAAGTGATGTGAGCAGAGCCTCACAGTGGTCGAATACCGACCGACGCCCCGAGTACACGATGGTGGCGCCGGGGGTCCCGATGTCCTCGGGGTAGCAGAGAAGCGCCCCGTCGAGATAGTCGGCTCCCAGCGAGGTGAACCATGCCTCGAACTCGCGGGCCTCCTGCGGGGTTCCGGTGCTCAGTTGCACGACCACACGGCCCGACAGCTTCTCGACGACGTCCGCAGCCTCGAACAGGGCTCGGGTCGACGGGTAGTCGTCGATATTGACGAGAACGACGGGCTGGCCTCGACCGCCGCCGCGACGCTGGCAGCAGGCGCCGCGCCCATATCGACGAGCGGTTGCATCCTGGCGGGCGAGCGGTTCCAGACGGTGACGCCCTGCCCACCCTTGACGAGCGATCGGGCTAGCGCAGACCCCATCAAACCGAGTCCCAGAGTCGAGATGTCGCTCATCGGGAGGCTCCTTTGTCCGTTGCAGCAGGAAGCGAGAGGGGACGCCCATGCATTCCAGAAGGCAACGAACTCGGCCTGCCCCTGTGACGCTGAACGTGACGTAACTCGCTGGGGACGCTGATGATCGAAGGATCGCGAGCGGTTGTCAACCGGCGCGCCAGCCCGCCCCTCCTCAACGGCAGTCCCTCGGCCAAGGGCGCTCGACCTGAGCGTGCGTGACATGGCCTCGATGCCGAAGGGAGCAGTCACGGCGTGGCACCCTTCACCCGACTTCAAAGAAAGGTCCGGCCCACTCCTGAGCCGCGACGCGTAAAGGATGCCGGGGCACCCCGCGCGGGCTTCATGCAGAGCACCGCTGCTCTCGGCATCTTCACCGTTCGGCCCGACGGACTACGTAGCGTCGATCAAAGAGGCAGAACGCGGTTGCCGGGCGAGCAGCCAAAGTAAGATGACCGACGGCCCGTGTCGCTGGACGAGAACAAGGATATTGTCCGTCGCCACTACGAGGAACTGTTCAACAACCGAAACCTCGACGTCGCAGCGGAGATCACGGCTATGGACTACGTCGAGCACGGCGTTGCGGCGCTCGCCGAGCGTGTTGGCGACCGGCCCGACCCCATCGAGGGACTGAAGGAAACGGTTCGCGGCTGACCGCGCATTCCCAGACCTTCGGATCGAAGTCGATGACCTCGTCGCCGAGGGCGACAAGGTCGTTGCGTACATCACCATGCGGGAACGCACGAAGGCGAGTTCCAAGGGATTCCGCCCACCGGGCGAAGTTTCGAGGCCAGGGCGATGCACTTGTTCCGCGTTCGGGATGGGAAGGCGGTTGAGCACTGGGCTGTGCGCGAAGACCTGCCGATGATGCTCCAGCTTGGGTTGCGTCTCGTGCCCGGCGAGTAGGATTTCCGGCCGGAGGCCCTCGGTAGGGTGGATTCAAAGGGCAGAACGAATTGCGGTGAATTGCCGCAGTTCCGCCGGCCGGTCTACGAAATCAGGCTCAGTACTCGGACGAAGCCCTCGAACTGGGAGTTCGTCAGTCCACGAGGCGTCATCACGACGACCCAGCGAAACGCCCGCTTCCGCTTGCACCCGCATAGGCTCCCGTGCCGCGGAAAAGCGACCAGCTGCCTGTACCGACGATGCTGCCCTCTCCGGCGCCGACGAGTTCCCGCGCCACCGGAGGGCGAAGGTGCCCTGCTTTCCGGTGAGCGTCTCGATCGCCTTGTAGAGACGGCGATCCACTGGCCCTTACGGACAATGTGCGGCTTTTCCACCGCGCCGAGCACGTGGCTGCCCGAGTCGAGCTGAAGCGGGCCTTCGGTCAGCGCATAAAGGACGAACGCCCCGTTGGGTGAGCCGAACCGGTGTTTCTGGACGAGCATGATTCGCTGGCCTGCTGTACCGATCCCGCAGAAACCGCGGACGGGAGGATCGTCGCGGCCACCGCCAGCGCCGTGAGCGTCAGCACCGAGAGGTTGCGCTGTCTCATCACGATGGTCATCACAGCACCAATCGAGCGTATGGTCGATACGCCATTCGGCGTATCCTGAGGATGTGGCTGGCTTGCGCCACTCGGATGTGAGCGCGCTGCTCGACTTTCTCGACGACGTCGAGTCCGTGTCGGATGAGAGCGATGAGATCAGTGACGGAGACCGTCCTTACGGGCGTCGCAAAGGTCGTTCCGTCGGACACGGCCTGGAGGGCCGAGTGTGATTACGGACGGCGCCACAACGAGATGTTGTCGAGCGATCGCCGCTTGGGACCCCTCTACGAGGCGAAGCAGGAGCGGTGGTGGCAGCTTCATGAGGAGCATCCGATGCTGGCGTACCGCGATCGCACGGGCGACGAACGAGCAGTCACGCTCTCCGACTTCGCGGGTCGGAGGCTGTTACGCCGACTCGAGATCTACGACGAGTTCTTCCACCCGTTCGGCGTCGAGTACTCGCTGAGTATCCGGATGAGAGCTTCCCTCGATCGCACCATCGACGTCGGTTGCACGCGCGTCAGCAAGGACTTTTCGCACCGCGACCGCGCCGTGCTCGACGTCCTCCGACCCTCGCTCGCGTACCTGCTTCGTCGACGCAGGCCGGCGGCCGGCAATGGCGTTTTCACGGATGCTGGCCTCACCCGGCGCGAGGAGGAGGTGTTACGTCTCGTTTCGGCAGGACTGTCGAACGCAGGGATAGCTGCGGCGCTCTTCGTCGCGCCTGGCACGGTCAAAAAGCACCTCGACCACATCTACGAAAAGCTCGACGTCGCCAACCGGACGCAAGCAGCGGCCTGGGCACTGTCAAAATCGCCAAGTAGCAGGTCGACTGCCAGCTCGACCTCTGCCGAAGCAATCGCCCTAAGCCCCTCAGTCCTGGGGCCGGTGGACGCGACCGGGATTCTGCCGCGCCTGACTGAGTAGTTAGGGAATGAAGGGCATAACTCGCCTGGTTGCGGTTCGAGCGTCGTAAGGTCGGCATCGTCCGAGCGCCTGACGCGAGATACTCCGACTTGTGCGATCGGCGCTCACGAAGATCGCTGACCACGTCTACTGGATGGCGCCGGGCCTGCCCGACCGGCCCTCGGTATGCGGGGTCGTGGGCGATCGGCACACGGTCATGCTGGACGCCGGATCGTCGGCGGCGCACACGCGCGCGTTTCTTACCGACCTCTTGACTGAAAGCGGCACGCGGCCCAGCGCGGTCGTCTATACGCACTCCGATTGGGATCACGTCCTCGGCGGCGGCGAGGTGGGCGGACTCGTGATCGCTCATGCGCAGACCGCTGAGCAGTTAATCGAGCTGGCCGACAGAGATTGGAGCGACGAAGGACTGGACAGACGGGTCGCCTCGGGCATGTCATCGCCGCAGCACGCGGCGGACGTCAAGATGGAGCTGCCCTCGCCGCGAGCGGTCGAGGTTGCTCCCGCAGACATCGTCTTCCACGATGGAATCGAGATCGACCTCGGCGGTGTGACGGTGCACGTCCGCCACGTCGGCGGCGACCACAGCGCGGAATCAAGCGTGATGTACGTCGAACCCGACCGAATTCTCTTCCTTGGCGACTGCCTGTCCCCCTCGTCGGAGGGCGCATTGAGCCCAGAGTCGGCTTTCCGCCTACGCGACATCGTCCTCGGCTTCGCTGCCGAGCATTACGTCGAGGGGCACCACGAGTCGGTCACTTCCCGGAGCGACATGGAAGACTTGTTCGAGAAGATGCGGCTGGCCGAGGGTGCGGTACGCCAGGGATCGGCAATCGCCGTGCCGGACGAGGACACCGAGTACTTCATTCAAGTCTTCAAGGCAGGCCGTAATCGAGGGCGAGCGGCTAGGGACGCGTCAGAGGAGGCACCTGGCCTGGCGCGAGCGTGCTCTCGCCGGACGTCGTCTTCGTCGGGCCTCACGGCGCTGAGCAGGGTGTCCGGCCAGAACGTCCCGCGCGCGAATTTCACATCGGGCCTCTAGGTGGTACCATCCGCCCCCTGCAAGCAGGAGCGAACAGCTTCCTCACCTCCGGGATTGATCCAAGGATTTGATCTGCGGGGGTTCAACCGAGCCGGTGCGTCTCGCCGTGGTTGGAGGAAAATGGCCGCTGCTTGCTGCGGTTTTTGTCGTTTCGAAGGAGGAACTGAGAGCTTGGTGAAGGGAATTTGAGACCGCGGCGCCGCCGGCCCTCTCTCAACGAGCGGGTCGTCCCCCGAGCCCGTCCGGAGCGCATCAACGAAGAGATTCGTGCTCAGCGCGTGCGGCTCGTGGACGAGGAGGGGGGACAGGTCGGGATCCTGGCCACGCGCGAGGCGCTCGAGTTCGCGACCAAGAAGGGGCTCGATCTGGTCGAAGTCGCTGCCGCGGCGGATCCGCCCGTGGCGCGCGTCATGGACTACTCGAAGTACCGGTACGAACAGGAGCAGCGTGCAAAGCAAGCACGAAAGCACCAGCTCACGATCCAAGTCAAGGAGATCAAGCTCAGGCCAAAGATCGGAATCCACGACTACGAGACCAAGAAGGGCCACGTCGTCCGTTTCTTGAACCAGCGGGCGAAGGTGAAGGTCACGATCATGTTCCGGGGGCGAGAGACGCTGCATCCGGAGCGTGGCCGCGACCTTCTCATGCGGCTCGCGGAGGACGTCAAGGAGATCGGCGTGATCGACCAGCAGCCGCTCCTCGACGGCCGCAACATGGTCATGGTTCTGGGGCCGACGAAGAACGCAGGGGTGAAGACCGATGCCAAAGATGAAGACATCTCGGGGAGCGAAGAAGCGGTTCAAGGTGAGCGGGGCGGGGAAGCTGCTCCGCCGGCACGCGATGAAGAGCCACAACCTCGAGAAGAAGTCGTCGAAGCGTAAGCGCGGCTTCCGCAAGCTCTACGAGGTCGCACCGAGCGATCGAAAAGGCGTCAAGAAGCTTCTCAGGGGAGGCTGAAGAACTATGCCCCGGGTAAAGAGAGCAGTCCACGCGCGCAAGAAGCGGGCGAAGGTCCTCGAGCAGGCGAAGGGCTACTACGGGCGCAAGAAGTCGAGCTACCGCTTCGCAAAGGAGCAGCTCGACCACTCGCTCGCCCACGCGTACCGGGACCGCAAGGCGAAGAAGCGCACGTTTCGCTCGCTCTGGATCGTTCGCATCAACGCCGCCGCGAGAGTGAACGGGCTTTCGTACAACCGCTTCATGGAAGGTGTGCGGAAGGCCGGAATCGAGCTCGACCGCAAATCGCTCGCGGACTTGGCCGTGTCCGACCCGAAGGCGTTCGCCGTCGTCGCCGAGAGTGCGAAGGCCGCGCTCGGAGCCGACGCCGGCAAGCAAGCCGCCTGATCGAATCGCGGCAAAACGAGAAGCTCCGGCTCGTCCGGAGGCTTCTCTCTGCCCGGAAGCACCGTGAGGAGAGCGGGCTCTTCGCGGTCGAGAGCGAGGATCTCGTCGAGGCGGCGCTAGCAGCGGAGATCGAGCCCGTCGAGCTGCTCGTCGCGGGTGAGAACGTCCTTCCGGAGCTGCTTGCGGAGGCGTCGACTCTCGGCCACGCGCCACGGGTTGTCGGGGTCTTCCGGCGGGACGATCTTCCTCAAGGGACGCGTGACGTCGTGCTTGGCCTCTGGCGTATCACCGACCCCGGCAACGTCGGCACGCTGATGCGCACGGCGGACGCGTTCGGGGCAGCGGTCTCGCTTTCGCAGGAGTGCGCCGACCCGCTGGGGCCGAGGGCGACGCGGGCATCGGCGGGCGCCCTGTTCAGGGTGCCGCTCGTGGAGTGGGACAGCACACCGGGGAACCGGGTCGCACTCGTCGCCCACGGCGGCACGCCTCTTGCCGACGTCGCTCTCGAGCGCCCGCTGACGTTCCTCCTCGGCTCCGAACGAGAAGGACTGCCGGAAAGCCTTGTCGCGAATTGTCACAAGGCGACGATCCAGCTTCCCGGCGAGGCGGAGTCGCTGAACGTCGCGGCGGCCGGGGCGATCGCGCTCTACGAGCTCGCGCGGCGCTCGGGAGCTCGAGACTCGCGTGCTTTGCGGTAGTACTCGATGCGCTCCTGCATGCGACGAGTGACGTCGTCGTAGCGAGCCTGGTCGGCCGCCACCTCCTCACGAATCCTCTTCTTCACTTCCTTCCGAGTCATCGTCGTCCTCTCCGTCGAGTATCGCTCTGATTCTTCGGAGCTCCGTTCGAATGTCGAACAGCGCCTCGATGATAACCCTGACGTCGTCGTCCGAGGGCACCCTGCCCAGGGTGGCACGCTGTTGTACGCAGCGCTAGATGGCTGCTCCGGACTCGTCTCGCCTAGCCGAAGCCGCCGCCCCCGCCTCCGCCCCCGCCGCCGCCGCCGCCCGAGAAGCCGCCGCCGGACCCACCCGACCCCGAGTTGGGTGGCGCGAGGGCGTCACCGAAGCCGGATGTGAGGTCGCCGATCGCCAGGGAGCTGGCGCCCGAGCCGAGGTCGCCCGACGGGGAGATCCAGAAGATCGAGCTTTGCGCCGCGAGCTCCTCCGGCATGTGCAGGTGCGCCGCCTGGAGCACTCGCTCCGCGATCCCGAACGCGATCCCGTAGACGAGGAAGCGCTCCCAGAGCGCGAGCGTCGCCGGCGGAGCCTCGTCGAGTCGTGGGAAGTCGGTGAGGTAGCGGCGAAACGCGTCCCAGCGCTCGGCCTCGAGGCCCGCCTCGGGGGTTCTTCTCCGCCACAGCTTCCGGCGAGTCAGCGCCCCGCCGAGGATCGCCGCGTTCATCAGCGAGGCGAACCCGAGGCCGATGAGCACGACGTCCGAGTAGCGCGGCTGGACCGAGCGCCAGCCGTCGATCGCAACGAAGCCGAGGAGCCCGCCGAGGAGCGCGAAGCCGGCAAGTGCGCCGACGAGAGGCACAGCGCCCCGAGATCTGAACCACGACCGCCGCGTCACCTCGGCCGACACGTTCGCCTTGAACGCAGTGAAGCGGGGCGGCATCGTCGTGCGCGCGTCCTCGATCTTCTTCCTAAAACGCGACAGCGCCTCGGGCCTGCCGTGGAGAACTTCGTCGACCACGTCCGCGACGTCCTCCTCCCACGGCGTGAGCTCGTCACGCGTCCCGGCCGCCAGCTCGAGGTCGTTGACCTTCTCGTGGCGGAGCCCGCCCCAGATCGACCGCTCGGTGACGGTCGGGGTCGAGCGGAAGACACGGCGACGGATGAGGTCGAAAAGTGTCGCCGTGAACTCGAACGAGCCCGCCTCTCCCCCCTGGCGCACGAGTGTCGGGACGAGCGCGGGAGGCGTGTCGGTCGGCGGCTCCTGCTCGTATTCGCGGTCGTACCCTGTGTTCGGCTCCCGTCCCCAATGCCAGAAGACGAGGCCTGCAACGAGGAATGCGGGAATCGTTCCGAGCAGCAGCACGATCAGGGCCGTTCGCAACGGATGCGCCTTCAGCTCGTCGATCCGCTCCGAGTCCTCGTAGGCCTCGTCGGCGTCGGCCTGCTCCTCGGCGACGATCTTGTCGAGCCCTGGACCGTCCTCCAAACGCATTCCCGAGGCCGACGAGAACGCCTCCCGAGGAAAGATTGCTCGAAGCTCGACGAACTGGCTCACCGGGACATCGACGGCTCGCAGCCGCGCGGTGTCTCCCGCTACGGTGACGTCGCCGCGAACCCAGACCGGGTGGCCCCAAGCCCTGACCACACCGCCAGGACCGGCCGTTACCGCAGTGAGGCGTCCCAGCCGCTGCTCCCATTCGTCGCCCCACACCTGCAGGTTGACGTCCACGACGTCGTCGTAGCCGACCGCGAGGCCGGTGAATCGGTAGCGGATCGTGAACGTCCTGGTCTCGTCGGCGGCGGCGAAGCGCCACACCACACGCAAGCGGCCGCCCAGGTCCTTCACCCCATAGGTTCCGGTCGGGCCCCCGGGCTCGAGCTCGGTCGAGGCGCCGGGTCGAAAGGCCTGGCCACGCTCGGAGACACCGAGCACCTCTACGCGCTCGCCGGAGCGGACCGGAATCTCTCGGAACCCGTACGTGAACGGCGGAGAGCCGAAGAACGAGACCTGGATGTCCTCCTCCACCGAGACGGCGCCGTTCGCGAGCACCTCCACCCGGACGTCGGCCGAGGCGAGCTCGTACGAGCGAGCGGATGCCACGGGCGCAAGGGCGAGCGCCGCGAGCACGGCCGCCGCGAGCGTGAATGCGAGCCGCTTCAGCTCGAGAAGTCGACGCGAGGCGGTTCTCGTTGGGCCTCCGCCTCGACCTCGAAGAACTCGCGGATGGAGAACCCGAACGGCCCGGCGAGGACGACGCCCGGGAACGTCTGCACGGCGTTGTTGTAGGTCAGCACGGCGTCGTTGTAGACCTGGCGCGAGACGGCGATCCGATTCTCGGTCTCGGCAAGCTCCGTCTGGAGCTGGCGGAAGTTCTCGTCCGCCTGCAGCTCGGGGTACGCCTCGGCGACTGCGAACAGCCTGCCGAGCGCCTGGCTCAGGATGCCCTCGGCCGCGCCCGTCTCGGCCGGCGTCTGCGCCTGTTGCGCGTTGGCCCGAGCCTGGGTCACGGCCTCGAACGTGGCCCGCTCGTGCGCCGCGTAGCCCTTGACCGTCTCGATGAGGTTCGGGATCAGGTCCCAGCGCCGCTTGAGCTGGACTTCGATCTGCGCCCACGCGTTGTCGACGCGGTTCCGCAGCCGGACGAACCGGTTGTAGAGCCAGATAAGGATGAGCACGACGGCGACGACGACCGCCAG
Source organism: uncultured Actinomycetes bacterium (assembly GCA_963746435.1). Classification (GTDB taxonomy): domain Bacteria; phylum Actinomycetota; class Thermoleophilia; order Gaiellales; family Gaiellaceae; genus GMQP-bins7. The sequence goes on along the minus strand of CAVVAZ010000002.1, from coordinate 351,565 downwards.
GACCACGATGAGCCAGATCACGCGCCCGACTCTATGGATAGCGTGTGCGAATGGCAACCGTCGCCGGTCTTTTCGTCTCTCCGGCCCGCAAGAGCGGGCGCTCCGAGCCTCGCGAGCGCGTGCTCGCGATCGAGGACCACGGGCTCGAAGGCTGCGCCCACGCGAATTCGCCGCGGCGCGAGGTGCTGCTCGCCTCGAAGGAGCACCTCGATGCGCTCGGCGTCGAGCCGGGCGCCGTCCGCGAGAACGTTACGGTGGAGGGAGCAGACGTCCAGCAATGGTCCGTCGGCCAGCGAGTGAGGGTGGGCGACGCGTTGCTCGAGATCACGATGGTGTGCGATCCGTGTCACCGCATGGAAGAGCTACGCGCGGGTCTGCGCGCCGAGATCGACGGCAGGCGCGGGATGCTCGCGCACGTCGTCGAAGGCGGCGAGATCGCGCTCGGCGACGCAGTCGAGCTGCTCTGATTCAGCCGCGACGGCGGCAGACGAAGATCATGTCCTCGTCGCCCTCGAACGGCCGGCGGTCGAACCAGCCGTAGAGCGCCTCCACGTCGAGTTCCGCTTCGTCGAGGAGGCGCAGCCACTCCGGCGCCGAGAGCCAGTGGAGGTCGAACGTCGCAGTAGCGTCGCGGGAGCGCACCGACAGGGAGAGCGTCCGCGTTCCCTCGTCCCAGACGGCCCGCTCCTCGATTCCGGGCTCACGCTCGAGCCAGCGTCCGTGCGTCTCCGCGATGTCGTCTCGGCTCGGAGCGAAGACGTCGAAGACGAAGGTGCCATCGGGCTCGAGCACGGCACGCGCGGCCCGCAGCGCGCGCAGCTTCTCGGCTTCGCTCGCCATGTGCAGGAAGGTGCGAAAAGGGCAGATGACGAGCGGCACGCGCTCCGGTACCGGCGGATCCGCGAGCTCGCCGACCCTCAGGTCGAGGAGCTCGAGGACGCCTGCGGCGGCAGCCGCCTCGCGCGCCACCGCGAGCATCTCGGGCGAGGCGTCCACTCCGATCACCGGGACTCCGGCTCGAGCGATCGGGATCGCGATGCGACCCGTACCCACCGCGAGCTCGACGACCGGACCGCCCGAGGCAAGCGCGTAATCCACGTAGAAGCCGATGTCCTCGGTCACCGACCGGCTCCACGGGTCGTAGATCCGCGCGATCGGGTCGTAGAGAGCCACCTCGCGTCCCTGATCGCCGGAGGCTCCCGCCGGGCGAAGGCCGGCTCCGCCGCCGGCTCGCTCCGCGTCAGGAACGCGAGGACTCACCCCGGCTTCCTCGCGACCCAGACGAACTCGCGGCTCTCCTCGTCGAACGGCCGCCGGTCGAACCAGCCGTAGAGCGCCTCGGTCTCGAGACCCGAGACGTCGAGGAGCGCTTCCCACTCGCCGCGTGCGACCCACCAGAGCGAGATGCTCGGTCCCGTTCTCGATGCGTGATGTCGACGCGGTTGTCGGCCGGGACTCTGCTCGACGCGGTGGCGCGACGTCGCCGATGCGTCCTGCCACTGCCGTCGATCTCGCGCAGCGATCCCGAAGTCGAATACGAATGCGTTCCACGCGAAGCGGCCGCCGGGACGCAGGCTCGCCGCGACTCGCTCGAACAGGCGCCGCCGGTCGCGCCAGCTCGGAAGGTGCAGGAGCGCGCGAGCAGGGCAGATCACGAGCGACACCGGCTCGTCGACTGCGAGGTCGCGCATGTCGCCTTCGCGGAGCTCGAGCTCGACACCGGCCGCCTCCGCCCGCTCGCGAGCCACGGCGAGCATCGCAGGTGACGAGTCGACTCCGATCACCCGCTTCCCGGTTCGCTTCGCGATGGGGATCGCGACGCGGCCGCTGCCCACCGCGAGCTCGACCACCGGCTCGTCCGCCTCGCTCGCAAGCTCGACGTAGAAGTCGACGTCCTCGGTCATGTCCGCCGCCCACGCGTCGTAGATCGGGGCGAACCCGTCGTAGCCGCTCACAGCCCCGATTCAACCAGCCCCGCGGCGGTCGTAGTGTTCGGCACGTGGTCGCCGGCGAACGCGTGACAGCAGCAGCCTTCGTCGGCGGCGCTCTGCTCGCGGGAGGCAACGCGATCGGAATTCGGTTCTCGAACCGCGAGCTCGACCCGCTCTGGGGCGCCGGCCTCAGGTTCTCGCTCGCCGCAATGCTGTTCCTCGGGATGCTGGTCGCGCTGCGCGTCCCGCTCCCGCGAGGACGCGCTCTCGCGGGAGCGGTGCTCTTCGGCGTCCTTCAGTTCGGAGTCACCTACGCGCTCGCCTACTACGCCCTGGTCGAGCTGCACGCGGGTTTCGGCCAGATCCTGCTCGCGGTCGTGCCGTTGATGACGCTGCTGCTCGCGGTCGCTCAGGGCCAGGAGCGACTACGCCTTGCCGCTGTCGTCGGAACGCTGCTCGCGCTCGTGGGCGTGGTCGTGATGTCGCGGGCGCCCCTCCGGGAGTCGCTCCCCGTCCTCTCGGTCCTCGCGGCGCTCGGAAGCGCGCTCTGCTTCGCGCAGGCCGCAATCCTCGTCCGTCGACTCCCGCCGCTACATCCCGTGGCATTGAACGCGGTCGGCATGGTTGCCGGCGCGGCTCTGCTCCTCGCGGGATCTCTCGCCGCGGGCGAGTCGCGGGAGCTTCCGGACGATTCCGCGACATGGGGCGCCGTCGGTTACCTCGTTACGCTCGGCTCCGTCGGCGTGTTCCTCCTGTACCTCTTCGTTCTCGAGCGCTGGGCGGCGTCGCGCGCTGCCTATTCATTCGTGCTCATCCCCGTCGTGGCCGTGATCTTGTCCGCCTGGCTCGACGACGAGCCCGTCGGGATGGGCCTCGTACTTGGCGGACTTCTCGTTTTGGCGGGCGTGTACGTCGGCGCGATCCGCCACGAGCACGCGGCGGAGACGGCGGTGGAGGCGGCCACGCATCGCTCCTGAAAGAGGCGCAGAGCACGTTGGTAACCTCGCTCACCTCTATGGATGCAGCCACGCTCGAACGGGAAGGGCTCGCCGCAGTGGCCTCCGCGGCCACGCCCGAAGAGCTCGATGGTGTCCGCGTCGAGTACCTGGGGCGGAAGAGCACTCTCAAGCTCGCGCTGCGCGAGGTGCGCGACCGTGAGAGCGGGCTGGAGCTGAACGCGATCCGCGAGCGCCTGGAGGAAGCGGTCGAGGCGCGCGAACACGAGCTCCGAAGCGCCCTCCTCGATCGCCGTCTCACCGACGAGGTCCTCGACGTGACGCTCCCCGGCGAGGAGCGCCACCTGGGAACGCTCCACCCGACGACGCTCACGCGCCGGGTTGTCGAGGACGCCTTCCTCGGCCTCGGCTACGAGGTCATCGACGACCGCGAGGTGGAGACAGTCCACTACAACTTCGACCAGCTTGCTTTCGACCCGGCGCACCCGTCCCGGTCCCACCGCGACACGTTCTTTCTCGACCCGGAACGGCTGCTCCGCACCGAGACGTCGCCGTCGCAGATCCACGTCATGGAGGCGAAGAAGCCGCCGATCTACATGGTCTCGCTCGGACGGGTCTACCGTCGCGACGAGATCACGGCGACCCGCTTCCCGATCTTCCACCAGTTCGAGGGCCTCGCGGTCGACCGCAACATCACGCTCGCCGATCTCAAGGGAACGCTGCTCCACGTGATGAAGACGCTCTTCGGCGAGCAGCGGCAGGTGCGGTTTCGGACGCACTACTTCCCCTTCACCGAGCCATCTCTGGAGCCGGACGTCTCGTGCCCGATCTGCGAGATGGCGGGCTGCCGCACCTGCAAGTACACGGGCTGGATCGAGCTTGGCGGCGCGGGCATGGTCGATCCACGCGTGTTCTCGAACGTCGGTCTCGACCCCGAGGAGTGGACCGGATTCGCGTTCGGGTGCGGGATCGAGCGGGCCGCGCAGCTCCGCCACGGCATCCCCGAGATCCGCCCGTTCTGGGAGAACGACCTGCGTGTCCTGAGGCAGTTCTGATGCGGGTTCCGCTCTCCTGGCTCCGCGACTACGTCGCGCTCGACATGCCGGTCGAGGAGCTTGGCCGGCCGGCTCGACGTGTCGACGGCCGTCGTCGCAGGGATCGAGCGGAGAGGCGTACCCGACGAAAACGGCAACCTGGGACTCTTCCGCGTCGGGAGGGTGCTCGAAGCCGGCAAGCACCCGAACGCCGATCGCCTCCAGCTCTGCGTCGTCGACGTGGGCGAGAGCGATCCCGCCCAGATCGTCTGCGGCGCGTGGAACTTCGGAGCGGGCGCGACCGTTGCCGTCGCACTCCCGGGGGCGAAGCTACCCGGCGGGATCGTCCTCGAGCGCCGCAAGCTCCGCGGGGAGACTTCCGAGGGGATGATCCTCTCCGAGCGAGAGCTCGAGCTCGGTCAGGATCACACCGGGATCATCGTGCTCGACGAGGCGGAACCGGGCACGCCGCTCGGCGACATGTTGCCGCTGCGTGACGTCGTGCTCGATCTCGAGATCACGGGCAACCGCCCCGACCTGCTCTCGGTCTACGGCATCGCACGCGAGGTGGCGGCGCTCTTCCGGTTGGAGCTCGCGGCTCCGCCCGGCAGCGACCCCGAGCCGGCCGGCGACGAGCCCGTCGACGTTGCGATCGAGGACTTCGACGGCTGCCCGCGGTACATCGGGCGCCTCTTCCACGACGTCCGCGTCGGGCCGTCGCCGCTCTGGCTTCGCGCGCGTCTCGACGCCGCCGGCATGCGGCCGATATCGAACGTGGTCGACGTGACGAACTACGTGATGCTCGCGCTCGGAAACCCGCTTCACGCCTTCGATCTCGCGAAGCTGGCGGGCGGGAGGATCGTGGTGCGGCGCGCCCGCTCCGGCGAGAAGCTTCGCACGCTCGACGGAGTCGAGCGCGATCTCGATCCCTCCGACCTCATGATCGCGGACGCCGAGCGGTCGGTCGCGCTCGCCGGGATCATGGGCGGCGAGGAGACGGAGATCTCGGAGACGACGAGTGCGGTGCTCCTCGAGGCCGCGAACTTCGAGCCGACCGGGATCTGGCGCACCTCGGAGCGGCTCAGGTTGCGCACAGAGGGCTCGAATCGCTGGGAGAAGGGCGTCGACCCCTACCTCGCAGAGCAGGCGGCGGCGCTCGCCACCGAGCTGATCGTCGACCTGGCGGAAGCCCGTTGGGTTGGTCATACGGATGCCAAGGCCGACCTACCGGAGCGGCCGGTCGTTCGTTATCGGCCGGAACGAGCCAGCGCGTTCATCGGCCTCCAAGTGCCCGCCGACGAGCAGGACGACATCCTGACCCGGCTCGGCAACGAGCGGCGCGACGGCGAGTACGTCGTGCCGACATGGCGCGCGCGCGACCTGACGCGCGAGGTCGACCTCATCGAGGAGGTCGCCCGCTTCAGGCTCGCGGACGTGCCGTTCACGCTTCCGGCCCGGCGGGAGATGGACGGGCGCCTGGGCCGCGCCCAGCGTGTTCGCCGCCGTGTCGAGGACACGCTCACGGCGCTCGGGTTCTCGGAGGTGTACACGCCCTCTCTCGTGGAGCAGGACACCGACGCGGATGCCCTGCGTCTACAGGAGCCGATCACCGTCGAGCTTGCGGTTCTGCGGACGGAGCTTCTGCCCTCGCTGGTCGAAGCGGCCCGGCGAAACGCCGAGGTCGGGAACGAGCGGGTCGCGCTCTTCGAGATCGCGCGCGTCTACCTGCCGCAGCGCGGCACCGAGCTACCCGAGGAGCGAGTTCGAGTGGCCGGGATCGCGGAGGGTGACTTCTTCGCCGCGAAAGGCGTCGTCGAGGCGCTCCTCCGCGCCCTGCACGCGGAGGCTTCCTGGTCGCGCGGCTCGCATGAGCTGCTCCATCCCGGAAAGGCTGCGCAGATCGAGTCAGGGATCGGTTGGAGAGCTGCATCCCGCGCAGCTCGACGGGACGTGGGGTGTGTTCGAGCTCGATCTCGACACGCTCGCCGAAGCCGCGCGCGAGCCGGTCCCGTACGAGGACGTGATCACGTATCCGGCCGTACACCAGGACGTCGCGGTCGCCGTCGGCGAGGAGATCGAGGCGCGAGCGCTCGTCGAGACGGCACGCGCGGCGGCTGGTCCGACTCTGCGCGACGCTCGCGTGTTCGACGTCTATCGGGGCGAGCAGGTGGGGGAGGGCAGGAAGTCGGTCGCGATCCATCTCGTGTTCCAGTCTCCGGAGCGGACGCTCACCGACGAGGAGGCGGCCGAGCTTCGCGCCCGGATCGTCGCCGAGCTGGCGAAGCGCTTCGGCGCCGAGCTTCGCGCCTGACCTCGCACGTCGGACAGGCGGCCGAAGCGGGGTCTCGACAGTGGGCTACTCCCTTTACGGATAGTTGTACGTGTCCGTATAGGTCGTCGTAGTCGTGGTCGTGGTGGTGCCGGTACCGGTGCCGGTCGGCGGCTTGCCGCCCTTCTTGATCTGTCCTCTGATCTCACCGCCCGGATTCTTCGCGGTGTGCACGTTGACGTAAGCCGCCTCCGCCGAGGAGCGCGGTCACCGTGCGGCGGTTCACTCTCGACGTGCCGCGGGCTCCCGAGCGGCAGGGGCCGCAGAGCGGGACGAGGACGTTTCCTGCCTTGCCGGGCTTGCCGAGGTGGACGTGCGCCGCGGCAGCCTTCCCCGTCAGGCCGCGAAACGTCAGACGCCAGGAAAGAGTCCCGCCGGTCCCACGTCGGGTGAGTCCCGCGCTGAAGGTGCCGCGTGCGCGCGCACTGACACCGGTCGGCCTCGGAACCTCCTTGGCCGCGCTGGCGGTGGCCGTCAACGCGATTGCGGCGTCCGGTTCGAGCCAGCGGGCACTCCCGATTCCCGCCCACAGGCCTATCGCGAACAGCGCTGTTGTGACAACTCCTACTCCGAGCTTTCGCAGGCTCATCGGTCCCTCCCGATCGAGTTCGACCTGACAAGCTATTCGAGCGTGGGTGCCGATCGGATTGCGTGCCCCGTTCGACGCACCGGCGGCTTCGAGCGGCTGGCTCGCCCGTCGCGCACGCCCCGCGGATCACTGCGGTGGCGAGCTCCATGGGCGTCAAACCGATCACATGGACGGCGCGTAGGGTCTTGACGATGAAGCGTGCCGTCGCCCTGCTTGTCGCCTTTGCCGCTGCCGCGCTGCTCGGAAGCACCGACAGCGCGGCCGTCTCCGCGCAGAACCCGAAGCTCTTCGGCGAGGTCGGCCCGGACTTCGAGATCTCGCTCCGCGACGCGCAGGGAAACCGCGTGACGAAGCTCGACCCGGGCACGTACGACATCGAGGTGGAGGACAAGTCGGACTTCCATACGTTCCACCTCGAGGGTCCCGGCGTGGACGAGCGCACCGAGGTCGCGTTCGTGGGCAAGGTGACCTGGACCGTCACCTTCAGAGACGGCAACTACGTCTACCACTGCGATCCACACCCGTCGCTCCGCGGCACGTTCGTAGCCGGGAATCCATCTACGACTCCGCCGCCGGCCGCGGTGATCACCCCGAAGACGAGGTTGGTCGTTACCGCCGGGCCGGCCCAGGTCATCACCCTGAAGACGGCGGCCGGGAAAACGGTGAAGCGTCTCAAGAAGGGGACGTACACCGTCACGGTCCGCGACCGCTCACGCCTGCACAACGTCCACCTCGTCGCGCCGGGCTACAACCGGAAGACGACGCTTCCCTTCCTCGGGAAGCAGACGTGGAAGGTGAAGCTGACAAGGGTGGGCACCCTCCGGTATCGCTGCGACCCGCACGCCGTCAACGGCATGCGCGGGTCGGCCAAGATCGTCGCGTAGACCGCCGGAACGCTAGACCGAGCGCCCGGCGACGCGCCACACGGGGCCGAGCGTCGCCTCATAGCCCGTCGCCGAAAGCGCCTGCAGCACGGTGACCCGACCGGTGATGCCCTCGGCGTCCATGCGCTCGAGGCAGCGCCTCGCCATCCCGGGCGACGCGCCGTAGCCCTTGCGCGAGACGCGGAAGCGGAGCGCGGCAATCTCGGGATTGCGGGTCGGGTTGAGCGGAGCTCCATGGAGCGCCGCCCGTGGCAGGTAGTCGGTCGAGTCGACCTCGAGCTCGCAGAGGAGATCCGACCAGTCGGAAGGGAGGTTGCTCACGAGCTCGTCCCATGCGCTCGCCAACGAACGTCGACCAGACGCCTTGTGACCCGGAGCCGCGAGGTCCGATGCGTCCGCGGCCTGTACGTCGACGAGCGAGACCGTTCCCCAGATCCGTTTGCGGTCGAGCCGCGTGAGGAGATTCCGAACAGACTCGGTCCCGGACGAGCCGGACTGCGCGACGTGGAAACGGAGCTGGTTACCGACGCGGCCAGGGCCGAGCGGCGCCAGGACTCCCGCCGCCGCGGCGACCGCTGCGGGATCCTCGACGGTGAAGGAGAGGCGGGCTTCCTCGAAGCCCTCGGGCAACGTGCGCTCGAGCTCTCTCCACTGGTCGACGGCCCGCATGGGGCGATCAGCATAATGGCCGGTCCATGGCCACCGTCGAGGAGAAGGCAGGATCGGGAGGCAAGCGCGTCTCCGAGGAGGTGCTCCGGCGCTTCTTCCGCGAGATGCTGCTGATCCGGCGCTTCGAGGAGAAGGTCGAGGAGCGCTTCCGCGCCGGCGAGCTCCCGGGCTTCCTGCACGTCGCCATCGGCCAAGAGGCCGTCGCAACGGGCGTCTGCGCCGCGCTCGAGCGTGACGACGTCATCGCGTCGACGCACCGCGCCCACGGGCACGCGATCGCCAAGGGCACGCCGGTCGAGCGGATCATGGCCGAGCTCTACGGGAAGGTCGAGGGTTGCTCACACGGCTACGGCGGCTCGATGCACCTCTACGACGTGGAAGTCGGGAACCTCGGCGCGAACGCGGTCGTCGCGGGAGGCATTCCCGGGATCGTGGGCTCCGCGCTCGCGTTCCAGCTCCGGGGGGAGAAGCGGGTCGGCGTCGCGTTCTTCGGCGACGGCGCGACCAACGCCGGCACGTACCACGAGTCGATGAACCTCGCGCAACTCTGGAAGGTTCCTGCGATCTTCGTTCTCGAGAACAACGGTTGGGCGGAGTCGACGCCTGCGAAGCAGCACCTCCCGCTCCCCGTCGACGAGCTCGGGAAGCGGGCGCACGCCTACGGGATGAAGCTGATCGAGGCCGACGGCCAAGACGTCGAGGCCGTGTACCTGGCCACGCTCGCGGCTCGCGAGCACGCGGTCTCGGGCAAGGGCCCTGTCCTGGCCCATCTGAGGACGTATCGCCTGACCGGGCACTACATCGGCGATCCGCAGATCTACCGCGACAAGAAAGAGCTCAAGAAGACCCGGGAGACGAAGGATCCGATCGACCTCCTACGGGCGCGCCTCGAGCTCTCCGACGACGATCTCGCCTCGATCGACGCCGACGTGACCGCGGAGGTGGAGGCGTCGGTGGAGTTCGCGAAGGCGGGAACCGATCCGAAGCCCGAAGACGCGCTCAAGTACGTCTATGCGTAGCAGAGGGGCGAAGCATCCACACGCGAGCGGCGGCAGCTCCGCGCGGAGCCCGGCTTTGCCGGGCGTGAGCCGGAGCGGCCAGGGGCGTCAGGATGCCTGAGCTGACGTACCGCGAGGCCGTTCGCGACGCGCTCGCGCGAGCCTTGCGCGAGGACGAGCGGGTCTTCGTCATGGGCGAGGACATCGCCGAGATGGGCGGGTCGATGGGCGTGACGCAGGGCCTGCTCGACGAGTTCGGGCCGAAGCGCATCCGCAACACCCCGATCTCGGAGATGGCGATCGTCGGCAGTGGCATCGGTGCCGCGATCCAGGGGTTCCGCCCGGTGGTCGAGATCATGTACGAGGACTTCCTCACGCTCTCGATGGAGCAGCTCGTCAATCAGGCCGCCAAGCACCGGACGATGTCGGGCGGTCAGGTGAAGGTGCCGTTGACGATCCGCACCCAGGGGGGCGCGGGGTGGTCGCCGGGGGCGCAGCACGCGCAACAGGTCGAGGCGTGGTTCGTGCACGTTCCCGGGCTCAAGGTCGTCTTCGCGTCGACCCCGGAGGACGCGCGCGGGCTCCTCTGGTCCTCGATCTACGACGACAACCCCGTGATCTTCTTCGAGCACCGCACGCTCTATCCCTTGAAGGGAGACGTTCCGGACGAGCTCGAGCCGATCCCGCTCGGCAAGGCGCGCGTCCATCGCGAAGGCGATGACGTCACGGTCGTCGCCACCGGCCGGCTCGTGCACGAGTCCCTGAAGGCAGCCGAGGAAGCCGAGCAGGAGGGGATCTCGGTGGAGGTCGTCGACCCGCGCACGCTCCAGCCGCTCGACGAGGAGACGATCGTCGCGTCCGTGCGAAAGACGTCCCGCTGCGTTACCGCCCACGAGGCGGTGACGCGCGGCGGTTTCGGCGCGGAGCTCGCGGCGGTGATCCAGCACGGAGCTTTCGACTGGCTCGACGCCCCGATCGAGCGCGTGGGCGCCAAGTTCGCGCCGCTGCCGTTCGCGCCGGTGATGGAGGAGTACGTCGTCCCACACGCCGCCGACGTCCTCGAGGCCGTTCGGCGCACCGTCGCGAGGAGGTAGCGAATGGCGGTCGAGGTGAAGCTCCCCAGGCTCGGACAGGGCATGGAGGCCGGCTCGATCGTCCGCTGGCTGAAATCCGAGGGTGACCCAGTCGCGAAGGGGGAGCCGCTGTACGAGCTCGACACCGACAAGGTCACGCAAGAGGTCGAGGCGGAAGCCGAAGGCGTGCTGCTCAAGATCCTCGTGCCCGAAGGAGAAGCCGACGTCGGGACGACGGTCGGCGTCATCGGCGCGGAAGGCGAGGAAGTCGCCGCCGCGGAGCCCAGCGGAGAGGAGCCCGAGCCACCGTCCGCCGAGGCTCGAGCAGAGCCCGCCGCAGCGAAGAAGTCCAAGCCCGAACCAGAGAAGGCCGAAGCCGGGCAAGCGGACGTCGAGACCGAGGGCGCCGAAACACCGACTGCCGAGCCAAGTGACGAATCGTCACAAGGCGATGGGGCCGGGGCTCGGGCGGCAGCCCCACCGAGCCCGCCGGCCGATGCACGATCCACGCAGGTGAAGGCGAGCCCCCTTGCGCGCCGGATCGCGCGCGAGCGCGGCGTCGAGCTCCACGGTCTCAGCGGCACCGGGCCCGACGGGAGGATCGTCGCAGAGGACGTCGAGCAAGCTGCCGCAGCGGCGCGCGAGGCTCCGGCGTCGCCGGCCCGGCCGCGGCACCCGAGGTCGAGGTCGTTCCGCTCACCTCGATCCGGAAGACGATCGCCCGCCGGCTGACCCAGGCCTGGGAGGCGCCGGTCTTCCAGCTCACGGTTACCGCCGATGCCTCGGAGCTTGCGCTCACGCGCGAGCGGATGGTCGAGCGCCTCCGCGAGGGAGACGTGAAGCCGACGGTGAACGACATCCTCACGCGTCTGACAGCGGCAGCGCTCATGCGTCACCGGGCAGTGAACGCGCAGTTCGTCGAAGGCGAGATCCATCGCTACGCGACCGCCAACGTCGGCATCGCAGTCGCGACGCCGAACGGTCTGGTCGTCCCGGTGATCCGCGAGGCGGATCGGAAGTCGGTGGCAGAGATCGCCGCCGCTCGCGCGGATCTCGTGTCACGGGCGCGCGACAGGCAAGCTCCAGCTCCAGGATCTCGAGGGCGGAACGTTCACGATCTCGAATCTCGGCATGTACGGGGTCGAGCAGTTCATCGCCGTCCTCAACCCGCCACAGGTCGCGATCCTCGCCGTCGGCTCGATCGAGGATCGACCCCTCGTCGTCGAGGGCGAGCTTCTCGTCGTGCCCGCGCTGACGATGACGCTCACCTGCGACCACCGCGCGATCGACGGCTCCGAGGGAGCCGAGTTCCTCCGCACGCTCAAGGCCTTCGTCGAGACGCCCTCGCTGGCGCTCTAGGCTGTCGGCGTGGTCATCCGTCGCGGCAGCCGCTCGGACGTCCGCTTTCTTCGCGACATGCTCCACCACGCGTACTACTGGCGCGAGCGGGATCCGGGCGAGGAGCCGGGACCCGTCGCGCGTTATGTCAAGGGTTGGGGAAGACCCGGGGACACGGCCGTTGTCGCTCTCGACGAGGGCTTCCCGGTCGGTGCCGCGTGGTATCGGCTCTTCCGCCGCGACCACCCCGGATACGGGTTCGTCGACGAGAGCACTCCGGAGCTCGCGGTCGCGGTCGTGCCGAGCCGGCGCGGGCGCGGCCTCGGCGAGGCGCTGCTCGAGGCGCTCGTCGAGCGCGCGCGTGAGGAGGGCCACCGCGCGCTCAGCCTGAGCGTCCCCAGCGACAACGACGCGCTCGTCTCGTTCTACGAGAAGCACGAGTTCCAGCGCGTCCACGAGGACGGCGGCGCCGCCAGCATCACCATGCGACGTGAGCTGTAAGAGGTCTCCGGGGTCAGGACCTGGACGTGTCCGAGTCGAGCCAGGTCTGGGGTCTGACCCCAGCTAGGATCGGCCGCGAGTCTTCGACGAAAGGATTCGCGAACCATGGAATGTGACGTAGCCGTTCTCGGCGGCGGGCCGGCCGGGTACACGGCGGCGATCCGCGCGGCCCAGCTCGGGGCCCGTGTCGCGTGTATCGAGAAGGAGCCCGAGCTCGGCGGGACGTGCCTCCGCGTCGGATGCATCCCCACGAAGGCGTGGGTACAGACAGCGCACGCCCTGCACGCGGCACGCGAGATCGATCCGAAGCTCGGCGTGAGCGTCGGCGAGCCGGCGCTCGACTTCGCGCAGGCGGTCACGTGGAAGGCCGCGGTCGTGAGCCAGATGACCGGCGGCGTCGCATCGCTCTTCAAGGCCAACGGCGTGGAGTGGATCAAGGGCACCGGCCGCTTCCGCGACGCGAACACGATCGCCGTCGAGGGTGGGGAAGACGTCACCTTCACGAGCGCGATCGTCGCGACCGGCTCGTTCCCGATGCGTCCACCCATCCCGGGGCTCGACTCGCCGCGGTGTATCGACTCCACGGGGCTGCTCGCGCAGACCGAGGTCCCGAAGCGGCTCGTCGTCCTCGGCGGCGGGATCATCGGCTGTGAGTTCGCCTCCATCTTCGAGCGGTTCGGGACCGAGGTGACCATCGTCGAGATGCTCCAGTCGCTGATTCCGCAGGAGGACGCCGATGCGACCAAGGAGCTCGAGAAGGCCTTCAAGAAGCGCGGAATCGCCCTTCATCTCGGCAAGCAGTGCACGGGGGTCGAGGACACGGACTCGGGTCTCGTCGTCCACTTCGGCGAAGGCGAGAGCGTCGAGTGCGACTTGATGCTCGTGTCGGTCGGGAGGGCGCCGCTCGTCGAAGGCATCGGGCTCGAGGAAGCCGGTGTCACCTTCGATCCCCGTTCGGGAATCCAGACGGACTCCCACAGGCGCACGTCCGTTCCGCACATCTATGCGGGCGGCGACGTCGCGGGCTACTGGCAGCTCGCGCATACGGGGTTCCGCGAGGGTGAGATCGCCGCCGAGAATGCCCTCGGCCATGACGTCGAGATCGGCGATCCCGCAGTCCCGCGGCCGATCTACACCGATCCCGAGATTGCGGGCGTGGGGCTGACGGAGGCGGAAGCCCGGGAGCGTCATGGCGACGAGAACGTCGCCGTGGGCCGGTTCCCGTGGGTGGCGAACGCGCGTGCCGTCATGTCCGGGGAGACCGACCGGTTGGGTCAAGTCGATCCACGAGACGACGTATGGCGAGCTCCTCGGAATCGTGATCGTCGGGCCTCACGCGACCGACCTGATCGGATCCGGCGTCATCGCCCTCGACGCCGAGGCGACCGTGGAGACGATCGCGGACGGGATGGCGCCGCACCCGACGCTCTCGGAGGCGATCAAGGAGGCAGGTCTCGTCGCCCTCGGCCGCGCGATCCACTTGCCGCCGCGGCGGAGGTAGCGGTTCGTTACCCTCCGGGCATGAAGATATTCACCAAGAGGAACGCGCTCGTCGGCTTCGTCGCGCTGAAGGCCCTCAAGCGTCGCCGCAAGCAACGGAACCACCACGCGTGGAAGCTCGCGGCGTTCGTCGCGCTCGGGCTCGTCTCGGCCGGAATCCTGGCGGCGCTGGTCGCCGTTGCCGTTCGGCGCCAGCGCGAGTCGCACGGCGAGCCGCAGCGGCTCGAGGGGTACGCGGTCGCGGAGGATCTCGGCGAGGAAGCCGAGAGCGCCGAAGCGCTCGAGCTCGACTCGGAGACCTCCGAGTCCGAGCGCGAGTGACGCAAGTCCCGGCGGGCAGACCCGAGTGCGGCAAAAGAGCGGCGCGGAGTGACGCGTCGCCGCCTCGGCGACGTCGATCCACACCTGATCCGCCCTGCCCTCCGCGACCTCGTCCCCTACGAGCCTGGCAAGCCGGTCGAGGAGGTTCAGCGCGAGCTCGGCGTCGAGCGGGTCGTCAAGCTCGCCTCCAACGAGGGGCCGTATGGGCCGTTTCCGGCCGCGCTCGACGCGATCGCGCGCGCGACCCTCGAGCTCAACCGCTATCCCGACGGCGGAGCCTTTCGTCTGTGCCGGGAGCTCGCGGAGCGGCACGATGTTCGCTTCGAGGAGGTCGCGGTCTGTGCCGGCGCCGACGCGGTCATCGGCTACCTCGCCTTGGCCACGCTCGATCCCGGTGACGAGATCGTCACAGGCTGGCCGTCGTTCCCGAGCTACGTGCTCGACTCCCTCAAGCAGGGGGCGATTCCCGTTCGGGTTCCGCTCCGCGACCACCGCTTCGATCTCGAGGCGATGCTGGCTGCCATCACGCCGCGGACGAAGCTCGTCTTCATCGCCGCCCCGAACAACCCGACGGGCACGACGAGCACGCGCGCAGAGCTCGACGCGTACTTCTCGGCCGTGCCCGAGCACGTCCTCACCGTGCTCGACCAGGCCTACTTCGAGTACATCTCCGATCCCGACTACCCGGACGCGATCGAGGAGTACGCCAAGTCGGGGAGGCGCGTGCTCGTGCTGCGGACGTTCTCGAAGATCTACGGACTCGCCGGGATGCGCGTCGGGCTACGGCATCGGTCCCGCGGAGGTCGTGACCGCGATCCGCAAGGTCCGTCGTGCGTTCGACGTGGCGTCCGTCGGGCAGGAGGCCGCGCTGGCGAGCCTCGACGGCGCCGAGGAGATCGCCCGCAGGCGCGACGCCAACCGCGCGGCGATGACGCTGCTCGTGGAGGCTCTCCGGCGAGCCGGGCTCGCTCCGGTCGAGCCCGCGGTTGCGAACTTCGTCTACGTCGAGGTCGAGGACGCACCGGCGTTGAACGAGGCTTTGCTCCGGCAAGGTGTGATCGTGCGCCCGCTCGGCCCGTTTGGCGCCCCGAATGCGCTTCGCATCACCGCAGGAACTCCGGACGAGATCGCGTACCTGGGAGAGGCGCTGGCGAGCGCGTCGGCGCTCCGGTAGTCCGGGTATCCTGCGTGGGCGGGCGCCTGTGGTGGCGCTCGTCGGCTCGAGAGCTCCCGTCACTCATGAGTAGCCACGTCGAGAGAGTTCTATGAGAACGACTTTGAAGAGAGGGCTCGGGCGCGCAGCTTCGCCGAACGGAAACGCGAAGACGGTCTTGCCGCCCGGGGCCGTTTCGCCCGTCACCGTCTACCGTCAGGCTCCGCCGAGTCGGTCCCGCATGGGCTTCCTCGGTCAGGTCCTCCTTTGGCTCGGCGCCGCAGCGCTCGTTCTCGCAACGGGGGTCGCAGGCGGCACCTATCTCTACTTCCACGAGAAGGTCGCCGCCGTGGCTGCGAAGACCCCGGCGGTGAAGCGCGCGGCCCGGCAGCTCGACGTGCCGCTGCCAGGCCAGCCGGCCGTTGCGCTCGTCGTCGGCTACGACCACCGGCTCTCCGACGGGAAAGGAGCGCCTTCTCGCTCCGACACGATGATGCTCGTCCGCGCGGACCCGGAAACGGACTCGATCTCGCTCCTCTCGTTCCCGCGCGACCTGCTCGTCGAGATCCGCTGCCCGGGTCGCGCTCCGTTCTCCGCGAAGATCAACGAGGCCTACGTGACGTGTGGTCCGCAGGGCTCGCTGCAGACCGTGAAGGCGTTGACGGGCCTGGACGTCAACTACCTGATCACCGTCAACTTCCGCGGCTTCGTCCAGATCGTCGACCGCCTGGGCGGAGCCTGGATCGACGTCGACCGCCGGTACTTCAACGACCGCAGCGGTCCCTTCGGATACGCCACGATCGATCTCCAGCCCGGCTACCAGAAGCTCGACGGGCCGCGAGACCCTCGACTACGTCCGCTACCGGCATACGGACTCGGACCTGTATCGCGTCGCCCGCCAGCAGCAGTTCGTCAAGGCCTTCAAGGGCCAGGTCAAGGAGAGCTTCTCGCCGACCGCTCTCCTGAGGGTGGTCAACACGATCACGAACAACGTCGAGGTCGCACAGGGTGGAGGTCAGAACGTGGCGGGCAAGACCGTTCTCTCGTACGCGCTCTTCGCCTACGGGCTCCCGCGCGGACGGGTCTTCCAGACCCGCATCGAGGGTCTCGAGGGAATCAACGAGCTGACGACCGACTCGGCGAACGTCACGCGGGCGGTACAGACCTTCACGCATCCGGACGTCGACTCCTCCGAGAAGGCGACGGCCGTCGCGCTCGGCCAGAAGGTCAAGCAGGCGGCCCCGCCGCCGCGGGACACGAGCATCACCGTGCTCAACGGAAACGGCGTGACGGGATCCGCCTCCAGCGCCGGCTCGCGCCTCGGCGAGCGCGGTTACCAGATCCTGACGCCGCCGAACGGCCTGCCGGCGAACGCTCCTTCGTTCGACTACTTCCGCACCCAGGTCTACTACGACCCTGGGCAGCGCCGGTCGAGCGCCGCCGCCGTGAGGGTTGCCAATCTCTTCGGATCCGCCGAGACCAAGCGCCTGCCGCGTGCGATCTCCCAGCTCGCGAACGGCGCGATGCTGACGGTGGTCGTCGGCCAGACGTTCCACGGAAACCTCGCCTCCGGCCCGATCGACCAGACCCCGCGGCGGGAGCGCCCGAACGTCGTCTCCGGGGCGAGCGCTGCGCGCGACCTGCTCCGCGAGAAGCGCTCACGGGTGCCGTTCCCGCTCATGGTGCCGAGCGTGATCGAGCGGAGCTCGTGGATCGACTCGGAGCTTCCGATCCGCGTCTACTGGGCGGATCCCGGCGAGAGGCACAAAGCCGTGCGACTCGTCTACCGCATGGGCTCGAACGAGTACTGGGGAGTCCAGATGACGGATTGGGAAGATGCTCCGGTGCTCAGCGACCGAAGCCTGACGCGACGCATCAAGGGACGGGTCTACGACCTCTACTACAACGGGCCGAAGCTGCACATGGTCGTCCTGAACACGCCGAAGGCGCGGTACTGGGTGATCAACACCCTCCTCGACCGGCTCTCGAACGAGACCATGCTGGCGATCGCCAAGGGGCTCAAGCCGCTCGGCAGCACGAACAAGTGAAGATCGCGGTCTTCGGCGCCGGGTACGTCGGCCTCGTCACCGGTGCGTGCTTCGCGGATCTCGGCCACGACGTGGTCGTGCGCGACATCGTCGAGCAGAGGATCGACGCGCTTCGCAGAGGCGAGGTGCCGATCCACGAGGAAGGGCTCGGCGAGCTGCTCGAGCGGAACCAGGAGCGGATCTCCTTCACCACAGAGGTCGAGGAGGCGCTCGCGGATGCCGACGTCGTCTACGTGGCGGTCGGGACGCCGCCGACACACTCGGGCGATGCCGACCTCACGTCCGTCTGGACCGTCGTGGACGAGCTCCCTCGCATCGATCGGCGGATCGTCCTGGCCATGAAGAGCACGGTTCCGGTCGGTACCGGCAGCACGGTGCGGCACCGGCTCGACGAGCGCGGCCTGGACAACGTCGGCTACGTGTCGAATCCCGAGTTCACCGCAGAGGGAACCGCGGTACGCGACTTCCTGCATCCGGACCGGATAGTCATCGGCGCGTTCGACGCCGGCGGACGGCGACGTCGTTGAGCAGCTGCACTCGGGCATCGATGCGCCGATCGTTCGCAGCGACGTCGAACTCGGCGGAGATGATCAAGCTCGCGGCGAACGCGTTCCTGATGACCCGCATCAGCTTCATCAACGAGATCGCAAACGTGTGCGAGGCGACCGGGGCGGACGTCGTGAAGGTTGCGGAAGGTGTGGGACTGGACCGACGCCTCGGTCCGCACTTCCTGCGTGCCGGAATCGGGTACGGCGGGAGCTGCTTCCCGAAGGACTCGCTCGCGTTGAAGCAACTGGCTTCGAACTCCGGCTACCACTTCCAGCTGCTGGCGGCCGTCATCGAGGTCAACGAGCTGCAGAAGCGGCGTGTCGTCCGCAAGCTCGAGCGGCATCTGGGCTCGCTTCGCGGCAAGAAGATCGCGCTCCTCGGGCTTGCGTTCAAGCCCGGGACCGACGACATGAGAGAGGCGCCCTCGATCGTGCTCGCCGGGCGGCTGCTTGCGGAGGGCGCCGAGGTCAGCGCCTGGGACCCCGTCGCCGATGGAGGGCTCGAGCTCGACGGAGCGGTGCACATCGCAGGCTCCGCGCTCGAGGCGCTCGCAGACGCAGACGCGGCGGTCATCGTCACGGAGTGGCCGGAGCTGCGCGAGCTCGACTGGGTCGAGGCAGCCGCGCGCATGCGCAATGCCCTACTCGTGGACGGGCGGAACATGCTCGAGCCGAGCGAGATGCGAGCGCTCGGGTTCGAGTACGAGGGCATCGGGCGCGCATCTCAATGAGCCTGCCCGCGGTCATTCTGGTCGGAGGGCAAGGGACGCGCCTCCGCCCGCTGACCGATCGCATCCGCAAGGACATGCTGCCGCTCGTCGACCGTCCGCTCCTCGCCTTTACCTTCGAGCATCTCCGCCGCCACGGCGTCCGTCGCGGAATCATCTCCTGCGGATACCTGCCGACCCAGATCCGGGAGCACTTCGGATCGAGCTACGGCGACCTCGAGCTCAGCTACCGCGTCGAGGACGAGCCGCTCGGGACGGCCGGCGGGATCGCCTTCGCCGCGGGCGAGATGAGCGAGACCTTCTTCGCGCTGAACGGGGACTCGTTGCGCGACGCCGACCTCGGTGCGATCGTGGACTTCCACCGAAAGACGGGTGCGAAGGCCACGATCCTCCTGACGCCGGTGGCTGGACCCGAGCCGCTATGGCCTCGTACGCCTCTCGCCCGACGGCCGCGTCTCGACCTTCCTGGAGAAGCCGCGGCCGGAGGAGATCGACACGGATCTCATCAACGCGGGCCTGTACGTGCTCGAACCCGAGGTGCTCGAGCTCGTGCCGGCGGGTCGCGCCGTCTCCATCGAGCGCGACGTCTTTCCGCGGCTCGCGGACGAGGGAAGCGTGTACGGGATCGCGCTCGACGGCTATTGGCTCGACGTGGGTACGCCGGAGTCGTTTCTCCAAGCCCACCGCGACGTTCTCGAGCGCTCGTTCGCAACGGAGATCGGCGACGCCCTCGGAGCCGACTTCACGCTCGTCGACCCGAGCGCGAAGGTGCATCCGAGCGCGCGTCTGGTCCCGCCGGTCTTCGTAGGTCCGGGCGCGGTCGTCGAGAACGGCGCCCGCGCCGGGAGCCTCGCCGTGGTCGGCGCGGGCTCGCGGCTCGGCCCGGGTTCGCTCGTCGAGAACGCCGTCGTCGGCGCGCGGGTGACGATCGGCGACGGGGCATCGGTGGTCGGATCCGTCGTGGGCGACGACGCCGAGATCGGCGAGGGCTGCGAGGTCCGTAGCCTCGCCGTTGTCGGCCCGGGCGTGAAGCTCGGGCGCGGGAACACGCTCGACCACGGCCTTCGGATCGGCGCAGGCCAGACGATTCCGAACGACGCGCTCCGTTTCTCGTGAGTGAGGACGTCCGTGCCAAGTTCGGGGCTTCGCCGCGGCGGGTGGAGAAGCCGTGGGGGTGGGAGCTCGTCTGGGCGGAGGGGGACCAGTACGTCGGAAAGCTCCTTTTCGTGCGCGCGGGTGAGTCGTTGAGCCTCCAGTACCACGAGGTGAAGGACGAGTCCTGGCTCGTGCAGGAGGGGCGTGCGCGGCTGGAGCTGGGCGGCGTCGGCGGCAAGCTCGAGGCGGTCGAGATCGGGGAAGGCGACGCGTTCCACTTCCCACCGGGGACGGTGCACCGCGTGTCGGCGATGGAAGACACGCTCGTGATCGAGGTCTCGACGCCGCAGATCGACGATGTCGTTCGTCTCGAGGACCGGTATGGGAGAGAAGGCACCTCGGCGCCGTAGCGCGGGGTCGGGTGCCATGGCCGAGCTGGAACCGACGCGGATCGTCAGGCTGGAAGAAGACGCCGTAGTGATCCTCGATCAACGCCGGCTACCGGACGAGGAGGTCGAGCTGCGCCTTCGTTCGACCGACGAGCTCGCGGACGCGATCGCGGAGCTGGCGATCCGTGGCGCACCTGCCATCGGGATCGCCGCCGCCTACGGCTACGCGCTCGCCGCGACGAAAGCCGAGAACCTGGACGTCGGCGTACGAGCGGCTCGTCGCTGCCCGCCCGACCGCGGTGAACCTCCGCTGGGCGCTCGACGAGATGCGCGGCGACCCGACACCGGCGCGCGCGAGGGCGATCCACGACGCCGAGGTCGAGCGCTGCCGGCGGATGGCCGGGCACGCTGCCGGGCTGCTCGCGCCCGAGTCTCGCGTTCTCACGCACTGCAATGCGGGAGGTCTGGCGACGGGTGGATATGGATCGGCGCTCGGCGCCGTGCGGGCTGCGTGGGAGCGAGGGCTCGTCGCGCACGTCTGGGTCGGTGAGACGCGTCCGCTGCTGCAGGGCGCTCGGCTCACCGCCTGGGAGCTCGAGTCGCTCGGCATCCCCTTTGCCGTGATCGCCGACTCCGCAGCTGCAGCGGCGATGGCTGCCGGCGAGGTCGACGCCGTCGTCACCGGCGCCGACCGGATCGCCGCGAACGGAGACACCGCGAACAAGATCGGTACGTACGCGCTTGCCGTCGCCGCGCACCACCATGGCATCCCGTTGTATGTCGTCGCGCCCACTTCGACTCTCGACCCGATCGCAGCCACGGGCGCGGACATCCCGATCGAGCAGCGCGACTCGGCCGAGATCACGACGCGCTTCGCGGCGCGAAATCCCGCATTCGACGTCACTCCGGCCGAGCTGATCTCGGCGATCGTCACCGAGCAGGGGGTTCATCAGAGCTCCATATGAGGTATCGCTACCTGCGATGGTGCGCGCATGAAGGCCCTCGTGCTCGCCGCCGGCTATGCGACGCGGCTCTATCCGCTGACGCTCGACCGGCCCAAGGCCCTTCTCGAGATCGGGGGGCGTCCGATGCTCGACCGGCTGCTCGAGCGGCTGCAGGCGATGGGAGTCGACGAGACGATCGTCGTCACCAATGCGAAGTTCACGCCGCACTTCGAGGAGTGGGCTCGCGGGAAGGAAGGCGTGACGGTCGTGAACGACGGGACGACCTCGAACGAGGACCGGCTCGGCGCGATCGGCGACCTCGCATTCGTGCTCGACGAGCTGAAGGTGGACGACGACCTCGTCGTGGTCGCCGGGGACAACCTGTTCGGCGACGACGTCTCCGGCTTCGCCGCGTACGGGCGCCAGGTCGACGCTCCCGTGCTCGCGGTCCACGACGTCGGCGACCTCGCGAGCATGAGCGAGTACAACCAGGTCGAGGTCGACGACAAGGGCCGTGTCCTCTTCATGGAGGAGAAGCCGGCCGACGCGCGGACCACGCTCGCCGGAATCGCGCTCTACTACTACCCGAGACACGTTCTTCCCCTGATCCGCCAGTACCTGGCCGAAGGGAACAACCCGGACCAGCCCGGGCGGCTTCCCGAGTGGCTGTACCCGCGTACCGACGTCTACACGTGGCAGCTTCCGGGGGAGTGGTACGACATCGGCTCCGCGGAGACGCTCCGGGAAGCCGACACGATCTTTTCGCAGAGTCGTAGTACGTAGCCGCCGACAATGGAGACGTGCTCGACGTGCTCGAGCTTCTCCTGCCCGAGCGCTGCGCCGTGTGCGCGCGACCTGGAGCCGTGCTCTGCGCCGACTGCCGAGACACGCTCGTGCGGCTGCACGAGCCGCTCTGCGAACGCTGCGGCTCTCCGGGTCCGTGGCCGGTCCGTCGCTGCGCCGAGTGCGCGGGCCGTCGGCTCGCGTTCACACGGGCGCGCGCCGCGGTCGTGTACGACGAGCGCGCGAGGCGGCTCGTGCGCGAGTGGAAGGAGCACGGACGGAGACGGCTCGCGGACGAGGCGGCTCGGCTCGTCGCCGTGGTCGTTCCCGCGGCGGCGGTCGACGCTCTCGTCCACGTGCCCGGCGATCCGGAGCGGGCCTGGAAGCGTGGAGACGTCCCCCCGCGAGGACTCGCACGAGCACTCGGTCAGGAGTGGGGACTGCCCGCGTGCGAGCTCCTCCGCCGCGCGCGCTCGCTCCCGCCCCAGCGCGGGCTCTCGCTCGCGGACCGCCGCCGGAACGTCCGCGACACCGTCGTCGCGACCGGTCCGCCGCCGCGCAGAGTGTGCCTCGTGGACGACGTGTACACCTCCGGAGCAACCGCCGACGCTTGCGCGTCGGCGCTCCGGCGAGCAGGCGCACGGCACGTCGAGGTGGTGACTCTCGCCAGGGCGGTTCGTTAGATTGCGGGGGAGGTCTTCCTCGCGCAGCGACCGAAAGGAGAGGCATGCGACTCCAGGTCAAGGCCCGCCACGGTCACCTCACCGACACGGTTCGAGCATATGCGGAGAAGCGGCTCGCGAAGCTCGACCGGCGCCTGCACGACCTGACCCACGTGGAGGTGACGCTCTCGCAGGAGCACAACCCCTCGATCGCCGAGGACCACACCGCGGAAGGCGTGGTCCACACGAAGGGGCCGACGATCGTCGCCCACGAGTCCGCCGCGACCTACGAGGCCGCGATCGACCGGCTCGTCGACAAGCTCGAGCGCCAGATCGAGCGCTACCGCGACAAGCGGACGCACGAGCCGCGCCGCACCGTTGCCCGGCAGAAGGAGGCAGCAGCGCACGCGCCGGTCGAGGAGCCCGAGGCGGACCGTCCGCCCGAGGACGAAGCGGCTGCCTGAGAGAGGCGCTCGTCCTGCGGTTCTAGCTGCCCTCGAGACAGCGGGCGATCGTCTCCCTGAGAGCGGCGCCGACCTGCGGGGCCTCGCGCTCGAGTCGCCAGACGTCCCGGTTCATCACCGAGATGAGCGCGCATCGGCGTCGTTGCGACGACGGTGGCGGTGCGCCGTCCACCGGAGAGCACGGCGATCTCGCCGAAAACGTCGCCCGGGCCGAGACTGCGAATCACCTTCCCGTGCTGGATGACGTCGGCCGTTCCGGCCGTGATCGCGAACATCGAGTAGCCGAAGTCTCCTTCCTCGGAGAAGCGTCGCTCCCATTCGACGTCGAGCTCGGCGCACACGCCGGCGACCTGCTCTCGCTCGACTGCGCCCATGCCGGCAAAGAGCGGAATCGAGGCGAGGGCGACTGCGTCCACGGGGCGACGCTAGCACCGTGGCGGTGAAGCTCCGGTGGAGGCCCGGTGACAACCTGGTGAGCGAGCGTGAGCGGGTCCGAGCAGGCGGACCACCGACCGGGAGTCGGTACCCTTAGCCCCCATGTCCACGGAGATCGGCGGGCGGTTCGAGCGCGTCCTGCGCATGGGCGAGGGACGCCGGCTCAAGCGCCTGCAGGAGCAGGCGGCGTACATCGGAACCCTCGAGCCGGACTTCGAGGCGCTCTCCGACGACGAGCTCGCGGCGAAGACCGTGGAGTTCAAGCAGCGGATCGAGAACGGCGAGCCGCTGGAGGAGATCATCTTCGAGGCGTACGCGGCGGTCCGGGAGGCGTTCAGGCGGACGATCGGCGTTCGGCTCTTCGACGTCCAGCTCATGGGCGGGATCGTGCTGCACGAGGGCGACATCGCCGAGATGAAGACCGGGGAGGGCAAGACGTTCGTCGCCGTGCAGCCGCTCTACCTGAACGGCCTCACGGGCAGTGGCGTGCACCTCGTCACCGTGAACGACTACCTCGCCAAGCGCGACGCGGAGTGGACGCGCCCCGTGTACGAGAAGCTCGGCACGACGGTCGGCTTCATCCAGAACCTCATGCCGTTCGCGGAGCGCCGTGTCGCGTACGGCGCGCACGTCACGTACGGGACGAACTCGGAGTTCGGCTTCGACTACCTGCGCGACAACATGGCCGTGTCGCTGGAGGGCACCGTGCAGCGGAGCCACGCGTTCGCGATCGTGGACGAGGTCGACTCGATCCTCGTGGACGAGGCGCGGACGCCGCTCATCATCTCCGGCGAGCCCGAGATGGCGGCCGAGACCTACTACCAGTTCGCGAAGGTGGTCAAGACGCTCGAGGGCCAGCCGGCGACGCGCAAGTCGGCGAAGGGCGAGGACGAGACGGAGCTCTCGGGCGCCGACTACCTCTACGACGAGAAGTTCAAGACCGTCTCACCCGCGCAGACCGCCTACGAGCAGGTCGAGCGCTCGCTCGGTATCGAGAACCTCTTCGATCCGAGCCACGTCATCCTCGTCAACCACCTGCAGCAGGCCCTGAAGGCCCAGTCGCTCTACAAGCGCGACGTCGACTACGTCGTCCAGGAGGGCGAGGTGAAGATCGTCGACGAGTTCACGGGCCGCATCATGGAAGGGCGGCGCTGGAGCGAGGGTCTGCACCAGGCGATCGAGGCCAAGGAGGGCGTCCGCATCCGCGAGGAGAACGTCACCCTCGCCACGATCACGCTCCAGAACTACTTCCGCCTGTACGAGAAGCTCGCCGGGATGACCGGTACGGCGAAGACCGAGGAGAAGGAGTTCGTCGAGATCTACGGGCTGCACGTCGTCGAGATCCCGACGAACGAGTCCGTCGCCCGCCTGGATCAGAACGACTACATCTTCAAGACACCCGACGCGAAGTTCGCGGCGGTGCTCGAGGACATCGTCCAGCGCCACGAGGCCGGCCAGCCGGTTCTCGTCGGCACGATCGCGGTGGAGACCTCGGAGTTCCTCGCCGAGCTCCTGAAGCGCAAGGGCATCCCGCACAACGTCCTGAACGCGAAGGAGCACGAGCGCGAGGGGGAGATCATCAAGGATGCGGGCCAGCGCGGCGCGGTCACGATCGCGACCAACATGGCCGGCCGCGGCGTGGACATCAAGCTCGGCGAGGGCGTCGTGGAGCTCGGCGGTCTCTACGTCCTCGGTACGGAGCGGCACGAGGCGCGCCGGATCGACAACCAGCTACGCGGCCGCGCGGGCCGGCAGGGCGACGCCGGGGAGTCCCGCTTCTACCTCTCCGGTCAGGACGACCTCGTCCGCCTCTTCGCCGGCGACCGAATCCACAACATCATGAACCGCTTCAAGATCCCGGACGACCAGCCGATGGAGGCCGGGATCCTCTCCAAGCAGATCGAGAACGCCCAGAAGAAGGTCGAGGAGCAGAACTTCGTCGCGCGCAAGAACGTCCTCAAGTACGACGACGTCATGAACACGCAGCGCATGGTCATCTACGAGCAGCGCCGCCGCGTGCTCGAGGGCGACGACCTGTCCGAGGAGGTCCGGGGCTGGATCGAGGAGACGGTGGAGGCGGGCGTTCAGCAGCTCACGGACTCGGAGTTCCCCGAGGACTGGGACATCGACGGGCCTCATCACCCACATGGAGTCGCTCTACGGAACCGACATCACGCTCGAGGAGCTCGCGGAGGAGGGTGTCGACCTCACGGACCGCGAGTCGCTGCGCGCAGAGTTCGTCGAGGACGCGCTCGAGACCTACGCAGAGCGGGAGCAGGAGCTCGGCTCGGATCTCGCCCGCGAGGTCGAGCGCTACGTGATCCTCCAGGTGGTCGACCTGCGCTGGCGCGAGCACCTCGAGGCGATGGACTACCTCCGCGAGGGCGTCCATCTGCGCGCGTTCGCCCAGAAGGACCCGCTCGTCGAGTACCGCGGCGAGGGGCACGTCATGTTCGAGGAGCTCGGCCAGGCGATCCGGCAGGAGGTCGTCTTCACCCTGTTCCACGTCGCCGTGCAGATCGAGGAGCCGGCGCTCGAGCCGATGCAGGCTTCGGGCGGCGACCTCCACTACGAGCACGAGACCTCCGCCGGCGCCGACGCGATCGCCGCCGCCGGAAGCAGCGCCGCGACCGCGCTCGCCGCTCCCCCCGTCTCCGCGGGGTTGGGCGTGCAGCAGCAGGCGGTCAACGAGCACAAGGACATCGGCCGGAACGACCCCTGCTGGTGCGGCTCGGGCAAGAAGTACAAGCGCTGCCATGGAGCCTGACCCCTCGGGGTCGCGCTCCCAACAAGCACTTCTCGCCGCTCTCGCCGTCGTCAGTTTCGCGACGTTCGTCGCCCTTGCAGCTGCTTTCTGGATCGGGACGAACACGACGACTCCGGCGCACGACCCGCCGGATTGGGCCCGCGCTCTCGGTGGCGCAGGAAGCTGGAAGGTGCTTCCGCTCCTCGCGCTCGTCTCGGCTCTTGGTCTTGCGCTCGCCGGCCGGCGTCGAGCCGCGGTGTCTCTCGTCGCCGCGGTCGGTGGCGCGGGCGTTCTCGCGTATGTGGCGAAAGTGTTGCTTCAGTTCCTTGGCGCGGACGACGACGGAGGCCGGCTCTCGGACTATCCGAGTGCGCACGTCGCCACGACCACCGCGTTCGCCGGCGCGGCGGCGGGGCTGGTCTGGCTCCGGTTCCACTCGGTCGTCGTTCGTGCGCTTGCGGTCGGTCTGGCCGTGACCGCCATGCTCGCGATGGGCTGGGCTCGCGTGGCGGAAGGGAGCCACTCGGTGCTCGACGCCGTGGGCGGTGCGGTTCTGGCAGTCGGCTGGCTGGCCGCGTGCGCCTGGTTCGTGAAGCCAAGTTACAACTTGTAACTTGGCTTCCACGCGTGAGCTCGGCGGCAATCAGCCAAGTTGCAAGTTGTAACGTGCGTGTAGTCCAGAGCACCGACGCACGCCGACTGCCTTGTGGCTGAGCCGCAACGCAGAGCACAGACGATGCGTACGAGCGAAGCGATGGGTCCTCTTCTGCCCGCGCTACCCTCTCTGCGTGACCGAGACGACGCAGAGCCTCGACGAGCGGCTCGAGGAGATCGGGACCCAGCTCGCCTGGGTCCGTGATTACCTTTGACCCGGATCGTCTCGAACGCCGTCGCGACGAGCTCGAGCAGGCGATGGGAGAACCCGGCTTCTGGGACGACCAGGCCGGTGCGGCGCGCATCTCCACCGAGCACTCGCGGCTGACCCGGCGCCTCGAGCGCTACGAGCGCCTGCGGCACGAGTTCGAGGACGCGAAGGAGCTGTACGAGCTGGATCCCGAGCTCGAGGACGATGTCGCCGGGCAACTCGCTCCGGTCGAGGAGGAGCTCTCGCGGCTCCAGGAGGACGCCCTCTTCACCGGCCGGTACGACGCGGGCGACGCGCTGCTCGAGATCCACGCCGGCACGGGGGGCACGGACGCGCAGGACTGGGCCGAGATGCTGCTCCGTATGTACCAGCGCTGGACCGCCGACCGCGGCTTCGAGGCGGACGTGCTCGAGGCGAGCCCGGGTGAGGAGGCCGGTCTGAAGTCCGCGACCGTCGCGGTGCGCGGCGAGAACGCGTACGGCATCCTCAAGGCGGAGCGAGGCGTCCACCGTCTCGTCCGGCTGTCGCCGTTCGACGCAGCTCACCGCAGACACACGGCCTTCGCGCAGGTCGTCGTCGCACCGCTGCTTCCGGACGACGCCCCGATCGAGGTCGACGAGGCGGAGCTGCGCATCGACACCTACCGCTCGAGCGGCGCCGGCGGGCAGCACGTGAACAAGACGGACTCGGCCGTGCGGATCACGCATCTCCCGACCGGGATCGTCGTCCAGTGCCAGAACGAGCGCTCGCAGACCTCGAACAAGCAGACCGCGCTGCGCATGCTCAAGTCCCGCCTCGCGGAGCTCGAGGAGGAGAAGCGCGAGGCCGAGCTGGCGAAGGAACGGGGCGCCGCGCAGGACATCGGCTTCGGGAGTCAAATCCGCTCGTACGTGCTCCACCCGTACCAGCTCGTGAAGGATCACCGCACCGACCTCGAGATCGGGAACACGCAGTCCGTCCTCGACGGCGGTCTCGACGATTTCATCCACGCCTATCTCCTCGCCAAGGCGGCGGGGAAGGTGCTCTAGGAGTCGGCCGGAATGTCAGCTAACATCGACGCTTCCCACGAACCGGAGCAGCCTTTCTCGGCTGCCTCAGCGCTTCGCCCGGTGCTGGACGACGACTCGCAGGTTCATGACTCCCTCCCAGACACTCCGATGACGGCCCTCGCCGAGCCAGAGCCCCTCCAGCTCGAAGAGCAGCTTCCGGCTGCGGCCGAGCCGAGCGGCTCCACGATGATCGTGTTCGAGGACGTCCGGAAGATCTACGAGCCCGGCGTCGTCGCGCTCGACGGTGTCTCCTTCACGATCGACAAAGGCGAGTTCGTCTTCGTGGTCGGGGCGTCCGGCTCCGGCAAATCCACGGTTATCCGGCTCATCCTCAAGGAGCTCGAGCCGACCGAGGGGCGGATCGTCGTCGGCGGCCGCGACCTCGTGCGTCTCAAGCACTCGAAGGTCCCGCTCCTGCGGCGAAACGTCGGGCTGCGTCTTCCAGGACTTCAAGCTCCTCCCGAACCGGACCGCGTCCGAGAACATCGGCTACGCGCTGCGTGTGCAGGGCGAGTCGAGCGCACAGATCCGCAAGAAGGTTCCCGAGGTGCTCAACATGGTCGGGCTCGCGCACAAGATGGGGTCGCGGCCGGAGGAGCTCTCGGGCGGCGAGCAGCAGCGCGTCTCCATCGCGCGCGCGTTCGTGAACCACCCGCCGCTCCTCGTCTGCGACGAGCCGACCGGCAACCTCGACCCCGACACCTCGGTCGGGATCATGCAGCTCCTCTACCAGATCAATCGCACGGGCACCACGATCCTCATGGTCACCCACGACCGCGAGATGGTCGACAAGATGCGCAAGCGCGTGATCGCGCTCGAGCAGGGCAAGCTCGTGCGGGACGAGCGCCGCGGCGGGTACGGAACCGAGTGACGCGCTTCCGGCTCCTCGTATCCGAGGCTCTCCGCTCGATCGGGGCGAACAAGTCGACCACCCTCGCCGCGGCCGTCACCGTCCTCGTCGGAATGTTCCTGCTCGGCGTCTTCATCGGGCTCGGAACCTGGCTCGTCTCCTGGTCGGACGCGAAGAAGAAGGAGCTCGCGGTCCACACCTTCATCAAGGAGGAGGCGACGCCGAAGCAGGTCAACGAGCTGCGCGTGTTCCTCGAGTCCGATCCGCGGGTGAAGGTCGGCGGCATCACCTTCATCTCGAAGGCCGAGGCGCTCGCGATCATGAAGAAGCGCGCTCCGGAGCTGACGGCGAACCTGGCCTCGAACCCTCTGCCCCCGTCCTTCGACGTCGTGCCGGCGCGCGGCGAGGACACTGAGGCGATCGCGCTCGCGGTGCAGAACGCCAAGCTCGCGGCGGTCGAGAAGGTGACCTGGGGGAAGGAGGTCTCGCGCCGGATCCTCCAGCTCGCGCGCGGAATCCAGATCGTCTTCCTGATCGCGATCATCATCCTCCTCGTCGCCTCGACCATCGACATCGCGAACACGATCCGGCTCTCGATCTTCGCGCGGCGGCGCGAGGTCGAGGTGATGAAGCTCGTCGGAGCGACGAACTGGTTCGTGCGCGGCCCCTTCATGCTCGAAGGGTTACTCACCGGCCTCGTGGGATCGCTCGTCGGCGGTCCTCCTGCTCTTCCTCGGCCGGGAGCTCGCAGTTCCCACGATCCTCCCAGACGACCGCACGAGCGCGGACGTGCAGGCGCTGCCGTTCATGTGGACGGCGTTGATCCTCTTCGGCGTGGGCCTCGGGATCGGCGCCATCGGCTCCGGGCTGACGCTCCGCCGGTTCCTCCGCGTCTGACGACGGAGGGCGGACGACCGGACGTTAGGGTTCCGCCGTGGCAATCGGGGACCTCGAGCGTGGCCGCGAGGCACACGCGACGAGAGCGTGGAGTGACGCGTACGCGTTGCTCTCGAGCGCGGATGACGTAGAGGAGCTCGGAGCGGAAGATCGCGAGCTGCTCGCGACCGCAGCTTTCATGCTCGGCCGCGACGACGAGTACCTCGGCAGCCTGGAACGTGCCCATCACGCGCACCTGGAGGCAGCCGAGCCGCTACGCGCGGTTCGGTGCGCCTTCTGGATCGGGATGAACCTCGTCTTGCGTGGCGATATGGGGCCCGGGAGTGGATGGCTCGGACGGGCGCAGCGGCTGCTCGAGCGTGAAACGGAGGACTGTGTCGAGCGCGGCTATCTGCTCATGCCGCGTGTCTTCCAGCTGGAAGCGGCCGGAAACTTCGCAGCTGCGGCTGCGGTCGCCGCCGAGATCGCCGCGATCGCCGAACGCTTCGGCGACGCGGACGCGTTCGCGCTCGCCGGCTACGCTCACGGCCAGATGCTGATCAAGGAGGGCCGGGTCGAGAGGGACTCGCTCTGCTTGACGAAGCGATGGTGGCGGCGACCGCAGACGAGCTCTCGCCAATGGTTACGGGCATGGTCTACTGCAACGTTATCCTTGTCCTCCAAGAGGTGTACGAGGTGCGCCGGGCACGGGAGTGGACTGTCGCCTTGACCCGCTGGTGCGAGGCGCAGCCCGACTTGAAGGCGTTCACGGGCCGCTGCCTGGTCCACCGGGCGGAGATCTTGCAGCTGCAGGGATCCTGGCCGGACGCACTCGAGGAGGCGCAAAGGGCGCGGCAGCGCTTCGTCGAGACGATGAACGAGTCCAGGGTCGGTCTGGCGCTCTACCGGGAAGCGGAGCTCCACAGGCTCCTCGGGAAGTTCGCCGCCGCGGAGGAGGCGTATGGGGAGGCCAGCCGGTACGGATGGGAGCCCCAACCGGGGCTTGCCCAGCTGCGCCTCGCACAAGGGCGAACGGATGCAGCCTTGTCCACGATCCGGCGGGTTCTCGGCGAAGCCACGGAGACGCTAAAACGCGCGGGACTGCTGCCCGCGTACGTCGAGATCGTGCTGGCGGTCGGCGACGTGGACGAAGCCCGCAGCGCGTGTCGCGAGCTCGAGGAGATTGCCGCGCGCTACGAGAGCGCGATGTTGGGTGCCCTCGTCGCATACGCTCGCGGCGCGGTCCACCTGGCCGAGGCAGACGCCCATGCTGCCCTGGGCGCGCTGCGTGAAGCAGCGGTGGTGTGGCAGGAGCTCGAAGCGCCATACGACGTTGCGCGGACCCGCGTGCTTCTCGGGCTTGCCTGCCGCGCCCTCGGCGACGAGGATGCGGCCACGCTCGAGCTGGACGCGGCTCGCGCTGCGTTCGCGCGGCTGGGTGCGACGCCGGACGTCGTCCGCGTCGACGAGCTTACGGGCCAGGCGTCTCGGAGCAAACTGCACGGATTGACCAAGCGTGAGCTGCAGGTGCTGCGTCTCGTGGCCGCGGGAAGGAGCAACCGGGAGATTGCCTCGAGTCTCGTCATCAGCGAGCACACGGTCGCGCGGCATGTCCAGAACATCTTCGCCAAGCTCGACGTGTCCTCGCGGGCGGCAGCCGGCGCGTTCGCATTCGAGCACGGTCTCGTCTGACGTTTGGTGTGGTCAGGACTGACCACACGCTGATCCTTCGAAGTTGGTCGATCCGTGCGATGCGCGGCCACACGCATGCGCCTACCGTCGATCGGGTCAACTCGAAGGAGGCAGCGGTGACCACTCGAGCAGCGGAACATTTCGACACCGTTATCGTCGGCGGCGGTCAGGCGGGGCTCTCCGTCGGGTACTACCTCACCCGGCGGGGTCACGACTGCGTGATCCTGGACGCAAACGAGCGAGTCGGCGACTCCTGGCGGCAGCGCTGGCCTTCGCTCCGGTTGTACTCTCCCGCGCGCTACGACGGCCTCCCGGGAATGCCGTTTCCGGCGCCGCGTCATACGTTCCCGTCGGGGTACGACATGGCCGACTACCTGGAGGCCTACGCGAAGAGGTTCGAGCTTCCCGGTCCAAAGCGGAGTTCAGCGTGGACGGTCTCTCCAAGGACGGCGCGAGGTACGTGCTCACGGCAGGTGATCGCAGCTTCGAGGCCGACCACGTGGTCGTGGCGTCCGGGCGTCATCAGAAACCTCGTGATCCCCGCCGTTCGCGGCCGACCTCGATCCGTCGGATCACGCAGCTCCACTCCAGCGAGTATCGAAGCCCCGCGCAGCTGCAGGACGGACCGGTCCTCGTCGTCGGGTGCCTCGCACTCGGGCGGCGATATCGCTTTCGAGGTCGCTCGCACGCATCCCGACGTTGCTGTCGGGTCCGGATACCGGGCAGGTCCCCTTCCGGCATCGAGAGCCGGCTGACGCGGTTCGTCTTCCGCCATCGCTGCGGTTTGTCGCCACGCGTGTCCTCACGATGAACACCCCTGTGGGTCGCAGGATACGACCGGAGATACGCGTCGCACGGTGCGCCGCTCCTGCGAGTGAAGTCCGCCGACCTCGAGGATGCTGGCGTGGAGCGTGTATTCGCGACGAACCGTGGGTGTGGAGGGTGGGTTGCCCGTTCTCGAGGACGGGCGCGTGGTCGACGTGACGAACGTGATCTGGTGCACCGGGTTCCGTAACGACTTCTCGTGGATCGCGTTTCCGGTTCTTGCCGAGGATGCGTTTTCCGGAGCAGACGCGTGGGGCCGTGCCGTCCTCGCCGGGCTTGTACTTCGTCGGGCTCCTCTTCCTGCACTCGTTCAGCTCGATGCTCATCCTTGGCGCGGGGAGAGACGGCAAGCGCGTTGCGGAGCACATCGAGTCGCGCGCTTCCAGGCGAAAAGCTGCGGCAACCTTCGAGGGCGCGGCCGTGACGGCATGACGGATGGGCGCAGAGCCGACACGCCGCGAGCAGGACCCGGTGTGCGAAGGCGACGACGAGGCAACGCTGGTGTGGAACGGCATGGTCGCCCGCATCCACCGGCTACCGTGCCCCGATGCGCCAGCGAAGGCACCCGGGCGGCCGGCAGAAGCGGCCGAGCCGCTCCCAGCGGCAAGCGCTCGCAAGCCCGCGCAGGCGGTGAAGCGAGCCGAGCGCGGTATCGAGATCGCGCTCCCGGCGCGCAAGACGCCGCCCGAGCGCGTCGTCGCGCACCTCGGGCCGACGAACTCGGGTAAGACGTACGCGGCCCTCGAGGAGCTGGCGGCCACCGGAAGAGGCGTCTACGCAGGGCCTTTGCGCATGCTGGCACAGGAGGCCCACCGTCGTCTGAGCGCGCGTCTCGGCGACGATCGAGTCGGGCTCATCACCGGTGAGGAACGGATCAACGAGCGCGCGCCCGTGATCTGCTCGACGGTGGAGATGGCCCCGCAGTCGGGCGAGCTCCTGGTGCTCGACGAGATCCAGTGGGCGGACGACGACGAGCGCGGATCGGCGTGGACGCGGCTCCTGCTTGCCGGCGAGTACCGGCAGATCCTCCTGCTGGGCGCGCTCGACGCGCTTCCTCTGGTGGAGAGGGCTTTCCCGGACGCCGAGCTCAAGATCTTCGAGCGCAAGCTCCCGCTCGAGTGGATCGGCGAGCGGACGCTCCGCTCGCTGACCACGGGCACCATCGTGGTGGCGTTCAGCCGTCGCGCCGTGCTCGCGCTCGCCGGCGAGGTGAACCGCCTCCATTCCGGGCGTGTGGCGGTTCTGTACGGCGCGATGCCGCTCGCCTCGCGACGGGAGGAGATCGACCGCTTCCTCTCGGGCTCTGCGGACGTGTGCGTGGCCACGGACGTGCTCGGGCACGGAGTCAACCTCCCGTGCGAGACCCTTCTCTTCGCCGAGACGACGAAGTTCGACGGGCAGGCGCGTCGCCCGCTCCTTCCCTGGGAGCTCGCGCAGATCGCGGGTCGCGCCGGCCGCTTCGGGCTCGTCGAGCGTGGACATATCGGCGTCTTGAGCGGCCTCGTCTGGGGGGAGATCGACCCGGAGCTCGTGGTCTCGGCGCTGGAGCCGCACGTCCCGCTCCCGGGCGGGCACTGGGGTTACCGGGTCGTCGACGAGGCGAGGATTCGGCCGCGTCTCTCGGACCTCGGGGTGGACGATCCGAGAGACCTCGACGCCGCGCTCGTCGCCTGGCATCGTGTCGCGGTCCGCGAGTGGGCGTACGAGAGCTGGCTCGCGGTCGAGTCGCTCCAGCCCATCCGCCTTCGGCTCGATGCCGTGCAGCGGCGCCTCGGCCAGCGCGGGCGGCGGCTCTCGCTCGACGACACCTGGAAGCTCGTCAACGCGCCGGTCGACGAAGACGCGCTCGAGCTGCTCACGACCCTCGCGCTCGCCATCGCCGGCGACCGGGTGGCGCGTCCGTACCTTTCGTTCCTCCTCGACCCCACGAGGCTTCGGAACGCGCCGCTCGAGGACGCCGAGCAGGCGGGCCGCGAGGCGAGCATCCTGCGCTGGTTCGCCCTGCAATATCCGGGTGTGGGCGGTGTGACGATCGAGCGAGCCGCGGCGCTCGAAGAGGCCGCGGCGAGGCGCGTCGTGGTGCGTCTCCGCCACGAGGTCGAGTCGCCCACGATCGGGCGGTGCCGGTCGTGCGGCCGCTCGTGCCCGCCGTGGTTCCCGCTTTGCGAGCGCTGCGTCGGTCGTGCCGACACGCGGAGTCGGGCTGCGCGCCCGTGATATGAACTCGCCATGACCGTAGACGAGCTCCGTGCGCTTCCGCTGTTCGAGGGCGTCTCCGACGCCGGGCTCGAGCGGCTCGCCCGCACGGCCGCGGAGATCGAGTGCGAGCCTGGCCAGGTGCTCGCGCTCCCGGGCGACCCAGGGCTCGGGGATGTTCGTGATCCTCGAGGGCACCGTGATCGTCGAGATGCGCGGCGGCTGGCACACGGAGTTGCGGTGCGGACGACTTCTTCGGCGAGATCGCGCTGCTGGCTCCCGGAGCGCGCGCGTGTCGCGCGCGTGCGCGCCGCGGCCGCGATCGCGCTGCCTTGAGCGTGCCGCGCGACGACGCCATCGCCCTGATCGAGTCGCGAGCCCAGCGCTTGCGCTCGCGATGCTCCGGGAGCTCGCTCGGCGCTTGCGAGCGCCATCCCGGACGATTAGTAGTGCGCAAGATCGGAATCGGCTAGTGCCGATTCCGACTCGGCACGAAAATCGCCTAAAGCGGCGGCTTCGCCGCCGGGCGCTGCGATCTCACATCAGTGCCTCTGTGGCCGGCGATACTCGGGCCCCGGCCTACACTTGCCGGCGTGGCCGAGCCGACCGGAACGAAGCTGATTGCCGACAACCGCCGAGCGCGGTTCGACTACGAGCTGCTCGAGCGCGTCGAGGCAGGAGTGGTGCTCACCGGCTCGGAGGTGAAAGCGGCGCGCGCCGGAGGAGTCCAGCTCGGCCAGGCATACGCGGACATCCGCGGCGGCGAGGCCTGGCTCGTGGGCGCGTCGATCGCCGAGTACGCGCCGGGAGCCGCGCTCGCGCACGCAGCCGGAGCGCGACCGCAAGCTCTTGCTCCACCGCCAGGAGATCGACTCGCTGTACGGGAAGGTGCGCGAGAAGGGCCTCACTCTCGTCCCCACGCGCATGTACTTCAAGGACGGGCGCGTGAAGGTCGAGGTGGCGCTCGCTCGCGGCCGAGAGCGCGTGGACAAGCGACGAGCGATCGCCGACCGCGAAGCGAAGCGGCAGATGGAGCGCGCGTTCCGCCGACGTCGCTAGATCTCATCGAGCCTTGATGGAAATAGCAACGGCCCGACTGCGAAAGCAGTCGGCTTCAGGGACTTTCGCGCCGCGAGCGGAATCCGCGCTCGCGGATTCCGCTCTTGCGCACGACTACAGCTTGGCGGGAGCGCGACAGACGCGTTAGGCTCGGCGGGTCGAAGCAGAGAGGAGGGGTGGCTTTGCGACACGTAGCGCTGACCGTCAACGGCGAGCGCCACGAGCTCGAGCTGGAGCCCCGTGAGCTGCTGGTCTATGTGCTTCGGGAGCGCCTCGGGCTCACCGGCACCACCGTCGGCTGCGACACGTCAGCGTGCGGTGCGTGCACCGTGCTCGTGAACGGCGAGGCGGTCAAGTCGTGCACGATGCTCGGCGTCCAGGCCGACGAGATGGAGATCACGACCATCGAGGGGCTGGCCTCGAACGGCGATCTCCACCCGGTCCAACAGGCGTTTCACGACCATCACGCTCTTCAATGCGGCTTCTGCACCCCGGGGATGGTGCTGGCGTCCGTCAGCCTGATCGAGAGCGGGGAGGCGACCAGCGAGAACGCGATACGCATCGGCCTCGAGGGGAACCTCTGCCGCTGCACCGGATACCACAACATCGTCAAGGCGGTCCAGGCCGCCGCGGGGGTGAGCTAGATGACGGCCACAGAGACCGCTCCGACCACCGGGACGTTCGTCGGAACGTCGGCCAAGCGGCGGGAGGACGCCGCGCTCCTCACCGGCCGCACGACCTGGGTCGACAACATGGCCCCCTTCGGAACCGTCGTCATGGCGATCGTCCGCAGCCCGTACCCGCACGCCCGCATCAAGGGCGTGAACCTCGAGGCGGCGCGCGCCGCCGAGGGCGTCGTCGCGGTGTTCAGCGGCGCCGACCTCGCCGAGGACTGGAAGGGCTCGCTCCCGTGCGCCTGGCCGGTCACGGAAGACATCAAGATGCCGCCGCACTTTCCGCTTGCGATCGAGGAGGCTCGCTACCAGGGCGACGGCGTTGCGGTCGTGATCGCGGACAGCCGAGCGCTCGCGAAGGATGCGGCCGAGCTCGTCGAGGTCGACTACGAGCCTCTCGCCGCGGTCGCGGACGTCGAGAAGGCGCTCGCCGACGATGCTCCGCTCGTCCACTCCGATTTCGAGACGAACGAGTGCTACGTCTGGAAGCTCGACGCGGGTGACGTCCAGGGCGCGATCGACGCGGCGGATGTGGTCGTCACGCGCCGCTACGTCCAGCCTCGTTTGATCCCGAACGCGATCGAGCCGCGAGCCGTGCTCGCGCAGGCCGGGCCGAGCGACGAGGTCACGCTGTGGTCCGCGACCCAGGTCCCTCACATCCTCCGCTTCGCGCTCCAGCTCGTGGTCGGCATCCCCGAGTCGA
This sequence comes from uncultured Actinomycetes bacterium, assembly GCA_963746435.1. Taxonomy (GTDB): domain Bacteria; phylum Actinomycetota; class Thermoleophilia; order Gaiellales; family Gaiellaceae; genus GMQP-bins7. The sequence continues at coordinate 314,658 of CAVVAZ010000002.1, read as the reverse complement.
AGATCCGCGTCATCGCGCCGGACGTCGGAGGCGGCTTCGGCTCGAAGCTCGACGTCTACGCGGAGGAGGCGCTCGCGGTTGCGCTCGCGCGCCGTCTCGGACGCCCGGTGAAGTGGACCGAGGAGCGGGCAGAGAACTACGTCGCGACGATCCACGGCCGCGACGTCGTGCACGAGCTGACCTTCGCGGCGACGAAGGACGGAAAGATCACCGCGGTCGCCTCGGAGGCGAAGTGCGCGATGGGCGCGTATCTCCAGCTCGTGACGCCGGGCATCCCGCTGCTCGGCGCCTGGATCTACAACGGGCCCTACGACATCCCGAACTACAGCGTCACGTTCACGGGCGTCTTCACGCACACGACGCCGACGGATGCCTACCGCGGCGCCGGCAGACCCGAAGCGACGTACGTCCTCGAGCGCACGATGGATGCGCTCGCGACAGAGCTGGGCATGGATCCCGTCGAGCTCCGCCGAAAGAACTTCATCACGGAGTTCCCGGCCCAGCTCGCGTCGGGACTGACCATCGACTCGGGCGACTACCACGCCTCGCTCGACAAGCTGCTCGAGCTGCTCGACCTCGACGAGATCCGGAGCGAGCAGGCCGCACGGCGCGAGCGCGAGGACGTCAAGCAGATCGGAGTCGGCTTCTCGACGTACAACGAGATGTGCGGCCTCGCGCCGTCACGAATCCTGGGGGCGATCCGCTATGCGGTCGGGGGCTGGGACAGCGCGACGATCCGCTTTCAGCCGCTCGGCTCGGTGCAAGTCGTGACCGGAACCTCGCCGCACGGACAGAGTCACGAGACCTCCTGGGCGCAGATCGTTGCCGACCGCCTCGGCGTGGGCATGGACGACGTCGAGGTGCTGCACGGCGACACGGCGGTATCCCAGCTCGGGATGGACACGTACGGCAGCCGCTCGCTCGCCGTCGGCGGGGTGGCGCTCTGGCACGCGAGCGAGAAGATCCTCGATAAAGCGCGGGCGATCGTGAGCCATCAGCTCGAGGTCGCACCCGACGACCTCGAGTTCGCCGACGGCGCGTTCAGCGTCAAGGGATCGCCCGAGAAGCAGATGTCGATCCAGGCTGCGGCCTTCCAGGCTCATACCGCGCACGACCTTCCGGACGGGATGGAGCCGGGGCTCGAGGCGACGGCGGTCTACGACCCGCCCAACTTCTCCTGGCCGGCCGGCGCGCACGCAGCCGTCGTCGAGGTCGACACGGAGACGGGCGATACGCGCCTCATCCGCTACGTCGCCGTCGACGACGTCGGCTCCCAGGTGAACCCGATGGTCGTCGAGGGCCAGGTGCACGGCGGGATCACGCAGGGCATCGCCGCCGCGCTGTGGGAAGAGGCCGTCTACGACGAGGACGCCAACCTGCTCACGACGACGATGACGACGTATCTCGTGCCCACGGCGGCGGAGCTTCCGTCGTTCGAAACCGACCGGACGGAGAGCTCCAGCCCGATGAACCCGCTCGGCGTGAAGGGGGTGGGGGAGACCGGGACGATCGCCGCGGCGCCTGCCGTGATCAACGCGGTGGTCGACGCGCTCTCTCACCTCGGCGTCACCGACATCCAGATGCCCGCAACGCCCGAGAGAGTCTGGCGGGCGATGCAGGAGGTGAAGTCGTGATTCCCGCGCAATTCGACTACGAGGTCGCCGAGCAGCCCGGCTCATGCGCTCGAGCTGCTCGGCTCGAGCGAGGACGCGAAGCTGCTCGCGGGCGGGCACTCGCTCCTCCCCGCGATGAAGCTCCGTCTCGCGCGGCCGTCGCTGCTCGTCGACATCGGCCGGCTCGCGGAGCTGAGCTACGTGCGCGACGCCGGTGAGCAGGTCGCGATCGGCGCGCTCACCCGGCACAAGGACGTTCGCGACGCCCCGCTTCTGCAGGAGCACTGTCCGATCGTCTCGTTCACGGCGGGAGAGATCGGAGATCCGCAGGTCCGGCATCGCGGGACGATCGGAGGCTCACTCGCGCACGGCGATCCCGCGTCAGACCTTCCGTCCATCATGCTCGCGCTCGACGCGGAGCTGGTGGTGCGGGGATCCGAAGGCGAACGGATCGTCCCCGCCCGGGAGTTCTTCACCGGCGTCTTCCAGACGGCTGTCGGAGCAGGGGAGATGCTCGTCGAGATCCGCGTCCCGAAGCTCGGCGCCTCGACCGGATGGTCGTACGTGAAGATGACCCGGCGCGCGCAGGACTGGGCGACGGTCGCGGTCGCGGCAATCGTCGAGCGCTCGAACGGCTCGATCGAGCGCGCGGCGATTGCACTCACGAACATGGGCGGAACAACGCTCCGCGCGACCGCGGCCGAGGAGGCGATCGCGGGCGGGACCCCGATCGACGAGGCAGCGGCGCTCATTCCCGAAGGCACGGACCCGCCGTCGGACTACGCGGCGAGCGCGGAGTTCAGGTTGCATCTGGCAGAAGTGCTCGGCAAGCGGGCGCTCGCCGAAGCCCTGGAACGCTGAGACGAGGCCGCGCAACGAGGCGCGGCCTCGTTGCTCTACAGGCGCGTGTACTCGAACTCGGGGACCGGCTCGGGAGCCGGCACGGACTCGAGCGTCTCGCGAAGGATCTCGTCCGGAGTCGTCGACTCGTCCGTGATCAGCCGGTGCCGCAGGACGAAGGGCACGATCTCCTGCACGTCCTCGGCGGTGATCGCCATGCGGCCGTTCAGCCGGGCAACCGCCTTCGACGCGCTCGCGAGATGGATGAGCGCGCGCGAGCTCGCTCCGAGCTCTACTCCCGGAAGCTCCCGCGTCTTGCGCCCGATCGCGACGATGTAGCGCCCCACCGGGGCCGGCATGATCGTCGCGTTCAGCTCCTGGCGGGCCTTGTCCAGGCCGACGACGCCGAGGAGGGGCTTGATCTCGCCGAGCATGTCGGGCGCGACACCCGAATGCGGAAGGTCGAGCATCTCGAACTCGCTCTCCTCGTCCGCGTACTCGAGGATGATCTTGAAGAGGAAGCGGTCGAGCTGCGACTCCGGCAGCGCGTAGATCCCCTCGTGCTCGAACGGGTTCTGCGTCGCGATCACCAGGAACGGATCCTGTAGGCGGTGCCCCTTGCCCTCGACCGTGACCTGGCGCTCCTGCATCGCCTCGAGCAGCGCGGCCTGCGTCCGCGGCGGCGTTCGGTTGATCTCGTCCGCGAGCAGCACGTTCGCGAACACCACGCCGGGCATGAAGACCTGTTCCCCGAACTTGACGATCGTTCGTGCCCGTGATCTCGGCAGGCGTCGTGTCGGGCGTGAACTGGATCCGCTTGAACGACGCGCCGAGCATGTGCGCGATCGAGCGACCGAGGAGCGTCTTCGCGCTTCCCGGCGGCCCCTCGATGAGCACGTGCCCGCGTGCCAGCGCGGCGACGAGCAAAAGCTCCACCGCGCGCTCCTGCCCCAAGACGACCTTCGCGACCTCGGCTTTCGCCCGCTCGCGAAGATCGACGAGGCTCTCGTACCGTGCCTCCAACATCAATGCCACAGGTTGCCCCTTTTCTTCCCCAGTCATGAACCCACAGTCATGAACCACCCATGCGGTGCGACCGCATCCCTCCACGCACTATCCGTGGCGATCTCGCGATTGTCAAAGGATACTGGCCGTATTGGTCGGAACTCGTTTGGGGGTCGGGTCCGTTGGCGGCCCGGAGCCACCCTCTGCGGCGAGCGGCCCCGGGTCTCTGTCAAGCAGCCTGGATCAAACGGCCTGGATCTCGACCGGAGCCGGCACCGAGTCGAGGGCCTTTCGGAGCGCCTGTTCCTGGGTGATGCCTTCGCGCACCATGAGGCGGTGGCGAAGGACGAACGGCGCCATCTCGCGCACGTCGGCGATCGTCACGTGGGTCCGGCCGTTGAGCCGCGCGCACGCCTTCGTGGCGCTCATCAGGTGGATCAGCGATCGCGAGCTCGCACCGAGCTCGATCTCGGGTAGCTCGCGCGTTCGGCGGCCGATGGCGACCATGTAACGGCCGACCGACTCCGACACGACCGTCGCGTCGAGCTCCTGGCGAGCCTTGTCGAGCCCCACGACGCCGAGCAGCGGCCGCACCTCGCCGAGCATGTCGGGCGCGATGCCGTTGTGCGGCAGGTGCAGCATCGCGAGCTCCGACTCCGCATCGCAGTAGTCGAGGTCGAGCTTGAAGAGGAACCGGTCGAGCTGCGACTCGGGGAGTGGGAACACACCCTCGTGCTCGTACGGGTTCTGAGTCGCGATGACGAGGAACGGATCGGGGAGCTTGTGGAACTTGCCGTCGACGGTCACCTGGCGCTCCTGCATCGGCTCGAAGAGCGCCGCCTGCGTACGCGGCGGGGTGCGGTTGATCTCGTCGGCGAGCATGACGTTGGTGAACACGACGCCCTGTATGAAAACCGCCTCGCCGCCGCGCATGATCGTCTGTCCGATCAGCTCGGCCGGTGTCGTGTCGGGCGTGAACTGCATTCGCTTGAAGGACGCGCCGAGCATGTGCGCGACGGCGCGGGCGAGCAGCGTCTTCGCGCTGCCGGGAGGGCCTTCGAGGAGAACGTGCCCGTGCGCGAGTGCCGCGACGAGCATGAGCTCCACGGTGCGATCCTGGCCCACGACGACCTTGCCCACCTCGGCCTGGGCTCGCTCGCGGAGATCGGCCAGACCCTCGTATCGCTCTTCCAGCAGTAGTGCCACAGCGTCCCTTCCCTCAGTTTTGGTGCCCACGTATGGGCCGCAGACGGGCCGAAAGCGTTATCGGCAGCTATCCTGCGGTCTTGAATCACACATACGGGGGCGATCAGGTTTCGACGTGGTCGGTTCTCCGGCAGAGCTGCGAGCCGAGGTCGCCGGTTGGCCTCGTAAATCAACCGGCACCAAAGCAAGTGCGAACAAGAACGAACTCGCACTCGCCGCCTAGTCTCGACTAGGTAAGGCGACGTCGACCCGGGTTGGGCCCGAGACCCGGGATTCGGCGCCAACAATCGGGCTAGGCGCCGAGGGAGAGCCAATCGCCCGAAGCGCGACACTTCAGGATGGCTGGCCCGTCAGTTGGTGGTTCGCGAACCGGCCGGCGGGCGAGATCAAGCGCGAACTACGCTCGTAGACGTTCTGTTCGGTGCGACCGCGGACGCGGGTTCGATTCCCGCCGCCTCCATTACTCGCCGCGACAATCCGCCGTAGGCGACGGCGGCTATCGCGTCGACGATGATCGGGAGGTTGTACGGCGAAGGACCCTGTCCAGGGCGGAACGCACGTGACGGCCGGTGTCACCCCAGAGCTCGACCATAAGGTCGCTGAAGCCGTTGACGACGGCCGGATTCTGGCCGAAGTCCGGGCACGCACTGCACGTATCCGACGGCGCGGAGCCATTGCGTGACGCGATCGAGATCGCCGAGCTCCCGCTTCAAGGATGCGAGGATGGAGAGTCCACGTGATCCGCGCCGCCTCGTAGCCCTGTTCGACCGTCAGGTCACGACCGATGACGCCCTGCACGAGTGGGGTCGAGCCGTCGAACGGCCCGTGCCCGGCGATGTAGGCCAGGCCGTTGTGCACTTTCACGAGTTGGAAGTTGAACGTGACGCCGGGCGGCGGCGTCAGGGGCGCCGGAAGCGTCAAGCCGAGCTCGGTCAGCCGACTCTCGATTCGGCCCATCCCGCGCAGCTTAACCCGCTCCCCCCGCTGGAGTTTCGGAGGCGTTCCCCGACTGAGCCCGGGACGAGCGGCCGCGCGGGATGACTCAGGTTCCTTGCAGCGCCTCGATCGTCGCCGTGGGGACGATCCCTTCCACCCGGCGCGCCAGTTCAGCGTCCAGGGTTACGAACGCGTCTGCCTGCAGCTGAGTGAGTGCAACGTACTCGGCGTCGTAGGTCTCGGCCCACCCCAGTTGCTCGGCGAGGTCCCAGGCCCGACGCCGGAGCACGGCGTCGCCGAGGAGGCGGATCGGGATAGCCCGGATGCGGGCGAGCCGGTCGAGGGCGACATCCGGCGGGATCTCGCCCGCGTGCACGGCCTCGTGCAGGGCCGACAGCGTCTGGGAGCGCAGGAGCGTCGGCGCAAGAAGCTCGTGCTCGGCCGGGACCTCGATCCCCTCACTCGCCAGGTGGAGGACGACGCCGCAGTCGACGACGAATCTGCTCATGTGGCTGTCCACGCTACCGCACTTCGCTCGCAGCCCGGACCTCCTGTGCAGCGTTCCTGAGCAGGCTGCTCGAGAGCGCCGACACTGACCGTCCGTGCCTTACGCCAACTCGGAACAGCGCCAGCGCTACGGCTGAGCGGGAAGCCAGCCGTCGCGGTACGCGGTTGGCTCGCGCGGCGGGACCGTCGCGTACGCGGCGCCGCCGTCCATCGTGTCCTCCTCGACGCTCGCACCGTGGCGCTTCGCGACGTCGTCGACGGTGAACCCGAGCGAGTCGGGCTGTCCGTCGTGCGCGCGTGCGCCGACCGCGATCACGAGGCACGGACCGGTTCCTGCTCCGACGATCACGTGCTTCGTGTTCGGCGGGCAATGCACGAAGTCCCACGCGCGCAGTTGCCGCTCCTCGCCTTCGACGATCAGAACTGCTTCGCCCGAGACCACGAGGAAGTCCTCCTGGTCTGCCTCCCAGTGGTACATGGCCATCGGTTCGCCCGGCTCGAGCACGAATGGATTGACGCCGAGCTGGTCGGACTCGCGGCGCCAGCCTTCGAAGTCGTCGCCGACGACGCAGACGGCTCCGCGGCCCGCGGCGTGACGCCACTCGGCGTCGCGCATGTTGAGCACGTACCACCCCTCGCCCTTCGGGACGAGTCCGTGCTCGGTCTTCTCCAGTTTCGACTCGGGAACCATGAACTCGAAGCCTGCCGCTAGCCGCTGTGTGCTGCGCAACTCGAGCCGTTCGGGCAGCGCTCGACCGCGTCCATGCGTTTAGCATGCCGCCGTGCGCGAGGTTCGGACAGGCCTGTGGCACTGGGAGGCACCGCACCCGGACTGGAAGCCGGGAGAGGACTGGGACCAGGTGGTCTCGTCCTACGCGATCGACGACGGCGACCGTCTGCTGCTGTTCGACCCGCTGGCCCCGCCGCGCGAGATCGACGAGCTCGCGGCCGAGCGCGAGACTGCGATCGTGCTGACGTGCCCGTGGCACGCGCGCGACGCCCAGAGCCTGGCGGAGCGTCTCGGCGCGCCGCTCTACGTGCCGCCGCCGGACGAGGGCGATCCGAACCCGGTCGAGGGGCACGTGTTCAGGGCCGGCGAACGGCTGCCGGTCGGGGTCGAGGCGTTCCCCGGGATGGAGCCGAACGACCTCGTGCTCTGGGTCGAGAGCCGCCGGGCGCTCGTCGCCGGCGACACGCTCATCGACCGCGGCCACGGCCTCGAGTTTCCGGCCGACTGGGCGAACAAGGACGTGCCGCCCGAGGCAGATCCTCGAGGCGCTGCGCCCGCTGCTCGAGCTGCCGGTCGAGGCTGTGCTCCCGACGCACGGGGCGCCCACCGACCGGGCCGCCCTCGAGCGCGCACTCTCCTGACGCGCGCATGACCGACACGGCGACGACGCCCTCCGTCACGATCGTCCCTGCCAACGAGGCGAGTTGGGAGGATCTCCAGGCCGTGCTCGGCACGCGTGGCGATCCGTCCAGATGCCAGTGCCAGCGATACAGGATGCAGCCCAGGGAGTCCTGGGCCTCGGTTGGCGCCGAGGAGCTGGCCTTCCGGCTCCGCACGCAGACCGGCTGTGGTCACCCGGAGTCGGGCACGACGAGCGGCCTCGTCGCGTATCTCGGCGGCGAGCCCGTCGGCTGGTGCGCGGTCGCGCCGCGCACCGCCTACCCGCGCCTGCTGCGCAACACCCGCGTCCCCTGGGCGGGTCGAGCGGAAGACAAGACCGACGACGGAATCTGGGCTGTGACCTGCTTCGTCACCCGCGCGGGCTTCCGGCGTCGCGGCGTCAGCCGTGCGCTCGCGCGCGCCGCCGTCGACTTCGCGCGGGAACGCGGTGCCCGTGCCCTCGAGGGCTACCCGATGATCACGGAGCCCGGGCAGGAGATCACCTGGGGAGAGCTCCATGTCGGCAGCCGCAGCATCTTCGCCGCCGCCGGCTTCGACGAGGTCAGTCATCCGACCCTCCGCCGGGTCGTGATGCGCATCGACTTCTAGGCGCGCGTCCCCGGACCCGAGCCTCAGCCGATCCACTTCCGGACCTCCGCCGCAATCGCCCGCGCCCGGGCCGTCCGCGGCAGCCGGACCCCTTCGACCCCGCCGAACCGGCGATGGGCGTCCAGGGCTGCTGCGAAAGCCTCGATGAAGCCGTCGGTCGCCAGCGGGTCGAAGCCGTCCTCCCACCACAGTCCGACGACCCGGAGGACCCCCGCCTTGCGGTCGATCCGCGGCTCGATCCGGCCGACGAACCGATCGCCGAAGTGGACGGGAAGGACGTAGTAGCCCCAGCGCCGCTTCGCGGCGGGGACGTAGACCTCCCAGAGGTAGTCGAAGTCGTAGAGCGAGCGCAGGAGGCCGCGGTCCCAGGCGAGCGGATCGAGCGGGGCGAGGAAGACGCGCCCGGGTGCGGTGCCGCCTGGCGGGTCGCCGGCGGCGACCTCCCGCTCGGCTTGCTCGAGCAAAGGCAGCTCGGCGCTCACGACGTGCCGCTCGCCACGCAGCCCGTCAACCGTCACGGGGACGATCTCACCCGCCTCCAGCAGCTCCGCGCGCCGCTCCCGGCGGAAGTCGCCCCCGGGGCCCGTCCCGAGCCAGACCTCCTGCTGGCCGCCGGTCCCCAGGAGGCCGTGGGCGCGGTAGCGCGACAGGAGCTTGAAGCGGCGCTGCTCGAGCTCGGGCGGGCGCTCGGCGAGGAGATCGGCCGGGAAGAGTCGCTCGACCAGGTCGTAGATCCGGCGGTTGCCCTGGCGCCGGGCGATCCCGAGGATCCCGGACTGCGCGAGCGCCTCGAGGATCGCCCGGACCTGGTTCGTCGGGCGCCAGTACCAGTCGATCGCATCGCGGGGCGGGATGTCGGTCGAGGACAGATGGCCGTCGGCCCGGATCCGCTCGAGGAGCTCCTCGACGAGTGGCGCGTGCTCGTCGAACACGCCGCCGTCTTTCGCGGCGCGGTTGAGGTCCCAGGTGATCCGGAACCAGGGCAGGTCAGCGGTCGGGACGAGGCTCAGGCCCTTGTTGTAGGTCTCGTAGAGGACACGCTCCTCGTAGAGGAGGGCGTCCGTCAGCTCGCGGCGGTAGCCCGGGACGCGGGCGAGGAGGACGAGATCGTGGTTCCGACCGGCGACGTCGAGGGGGTCGAACTGGATCGAGCCGAACCGCTCGAAGACGGTCAGGATCCCCTTCCGACCGGCCGGCAGGGACCGCGGCGGGGCGAGGTAGTGGCGGAGGGCGAGGAACCGGCGCGCCGTCGCCGGTCGCGATCGTCAGGGTCGGGGGCACCGGCCGATGGTAGGCGACGGTTCGCTCAGGATCTGTCAGACATCGCCGGCCTCGTCCGACGCGCCCAGCGTCGCCAGCAGCCGATCGACGAACGGGACCTGGGTCGGCCTGAGCCGGCGGCGGGCCTCGGCGGGCTCGAACCAGGCGACCCGGTCGATCTCGGGGAAGCGCTGCCGCCGGCCGCTGCGCGGCGGCCACTCCATCTCGAACTCGTTGGACACCGCCTCGGCCGGGTCGAGATCGCCCTCGATCGCCCAGGCGTGGACGACCTTGCCACCCTTCTGGACGATCGTCCCGAGCTCGAGCGGCGGCGCATCGGTTTCGGCCGGCACGCGGTAGCCGGTCTCCTCCTCGATCTCGCGGCGGGCGACGACGAGGAGGTCGTCCGCGCCGTCGGGCTCACCCTTGGGAATCGACCAGTGGCCCTCGTCGCGCCGGGCGAAGAAGGGCCCGCCGGGATGGGCCAGGAGCAGCTCCAGGCCGCCCGCCGTGCGGCGAAACAGGAGGATCCCGGCGCTCACTCGTTCGGCTATGCCGTCATCGTACGGGCGACGGCTGGGAGATCGCTGCAACCGGGCGCCGTTGACAGCGTCAGGTCGGGGAGCAGCATCGATTCACAGTTACCTCGGCTTGACGAGCGGGGAGCCGAAGCGTCACGCTTGAAGCGCCGTGCTGCGTGTTCTCGCCCTCCCGCTCGTCGTCGTTGCGCTTCAGCCGTTCGACTCGTCGATCCGGCCCCTTCCGACACCGCTCGAAGTCGAGCCTCGTCGAGCAGGGTCGGTGGAAGCCGGGTTGCCCGGTTCCGCTCTCGCAGCTCCGGCTGCTCACGGTGTCCCACTGGGGCTTCGACGGGCGGCCGCACACGGGCCAGCTCGTCGTGAACCGGGACGTCGCCAAGCCGCTCGCCACCGTCTTTGGGCGGCTGTATGAGCTCCGCTTCCCGATTCGGCACATGCGCCTCGACGACATGTACGGGCCCAGCCGCGCGCGCCCGGCCGACGGCGACGTCACCGGATCGTTCTCCTGCCGGAGCGCGGTTCCCTCACCCTGCGCGGGGCGGCGCAAGCGGCAACTGGTCGAACCACGCGTTACGGCTATGCGATCGACATCAACCCTGTCGAGAACCCCTACGTCGGCTGCGGCCGACGCGCGACCCGACGCGCGCGTCAGCTACATGGACCGCTCCCGGCTGCGCAAGGGCATGGTGACGCCCGGCAGTCGTCCGGGCGTTTCGCTCGATCGGCTGGGGCTGGGGCGGCGACTGGAGCGGCGACACGAAGGACTACATGCACTTCTCCACCACCGGGCGCTAGCTTCACGTCCTCGGCCGCCCCTAGCTCGCCGCCATAGGCTGGAGGGATGCGCTCCGTGCTGCGGCACCCCGCGCGCGCCGCGCTTGCGGGCGCGCTCGCGATCGCGTTCTCGGCGATCATCTACCGCACCTCCGACGTCTCTCCGGAGACGGGCGCCTTCTTCCGCTGCGTCTATGCGCTGCCCGTGCTCTGGCTGCTCGTTCGGCTCGAGGAGCGCACGCCTCGGACCTCGACCGCGAAAGCTCCGGCTGACGGCCTGGGCCGCAGGCGCGTTCTTCGCCGCCGACCTGCTCCTCTGGCACCACACGATCGAGGCGGTCGGCGCGGGTCTCTCCACCGTGCTGGGGAACACCCAGGTCGTTCTCGTCGGCCTGATCGCCTGGGCGCTCTTCCGCGAGCGTCCGGCGCCTGCGGCGCTGGCCGCGATCCCGATCGCGATGCTCGGCATCGTGCTCATCTCGGGTGCGTTCGAGGAAGGTGCCTACGGCGACAACCCGCCGCTCGGTGTGCTTCTCGGCGTCCTCACCGGGTATCGCCTACTCGGGCTTTCTCCTCACTCTGCGCCACGGTGCGGGCGACGATCGGCGCGTCGCCGGACCTCTCTTCGACGCGACGCTCGCGACGGCGGCGCTGATCTTGCCGGTCGGATTGGCCTCGGGTGACGCTCGATTTCGTGCCGGGCGCTCGAGTCGCAGGCGTGGCTGGTCGTGCTCGCGCTGAGCTCGCAGGTGCTCGGCTGGTTGCTGATCACCGTCTCGCTGCCGCGCTTGCCGGCGGTTGCCACGTCGCTGCTCTTGACGTTGCAGCCGGTCGCCACGGTCGTGTTCGCGGCGATCCTGCTCGGCGAAGACCCCTCGCCGCTCCAGCTGGTGGGGGCGGCCGCGATCCTCGCCGGGTTGGTCGTGGCGAGCGTGGGTCGAAGCTCGCGTGTGCCCGAGCCGGCTTCCGAACGCGCATGAGCGCGAGGCGCCGCGCGGAGTGCAGCTTCTCGTGCGTGGTTAGATGCTCGGTGCCTGTGGACGAGCCTTACGACGTCGCATGGTTCGAGCAACTGGCGAGCATCGAGGCGAAGAGCTTCTGGTTTCGGGCGCGCAACAGGCTCATCGTGTCGATGCTCCGCAAGCACTTCCCCGACGCGGAGAAGATGCTCGAGCTCGGAGTCGGCACCGGCTACGTCCTCACCGGAATCCACGACGAGATCCCGGGTCTTCGGCTCGTCGGGAGCGACCTCTACGAAGAAGGGTTGGTCTTTGCTCGGCAACGGCTGCCCGACGTCGAGTTCGCCCGTCTCGATGCGCGCGCCCTCCCGTATCACGACGAGTTCGACGTCGTCGGTGCGTTCGACGTGCTCGAGCACGTGGAAGACGACTCGCTGATCCTGGAGAACGTATGGCGGGCACTACGACCGGGAGGGGGCACGATCCTGCTCGTTCCGCAGCACCCCCGTCTCTGGAGCGAGGCTGACGTGATGGCGAACCACGTACGACGCTACGTGCGTCGCGATCTGGTGGCGAAAGTGCGAGCGGCGGGCTTCGATCCGGTGCGCGTGACCTCGTTCGTGACGACATTGCTGCCCGCGATGGCGGTGTCTCGGCGCGGCCCATACGATCCAATTCGAGCGCTCGTTCCGGGACGCCTGAACCGCGTGTTCGAGGCCATACTCGACGCCGAGCGGAAGCTCATCGAGCGAGGTATCTCGCTTCCCGCCGGCGGCTCCCTACTCGTCGTTGCTCGAAAGCCTCCGGCCGAACCCGGGCGATGACTACGATCCTCGGCCGTGAAGGGGATCGGAATCTTCGTGGCGTTGTTACTCACCGGGCTCGGCGTGGCGACGTATCTCGTGACGCGGCCGCCGGATCGCGAGCTCGACGCTGAGGGTCGGGCCTGGGTCGGTCAGTACGAGGCATGGGCGGCCAAGACCGAACGTCAAGTCACTCGGGCCCGCGTCGGGATGAACTTCTCATCCGAGGCGAGGAACGCCGACCTCATCGAGCCCCTCCAAAATTGCGCGTACTCCTTCGCACTCCTGGGGCCGCCGCCCGAAGTTCTCGAGTCCGTCGCAGAAGCGGCGAACGCGGCGTGCGGCCGGGCGGAGTTCGCGGTCCAGGTGAACGAGCGGTTCGGGATCGCCAGCCTGGCGACCACGAAGCTCCACCTGGGCGAGGCCGAGGATCGGCTCACGCTCTCCCGCCGGAACCTACGGGTATCGCTCGGTGAGTCCGACGCGGCGTCGGGCTAGCCACGCCGTTGCGAGAATGCCGGCATGACGACGCTTCCCTCCGGAACGGTGACCTTCGTCTTCAGCGACATCGAGGGGTCGACGGAGCTCCTGAAGCGGCTGGGTGAGCGCTACGCGGAGCTGATCGCCGAGCACCGCCGAATCGTGCGCGAGACGTTCGGAGCGGAGAGCGGGGTGGAGATCGACACCCAGGGCGACTCGTTCTTCTTCGCATTTGCGCGTGCGCGCGACGCCGTCGCGGCAGCAGTCGCGGCGCAGCGCGCCCATGCCGAGCACGCGTGGCCCGGCGGGGAGGCGGTGCGCGTGCGCATGGGCCTCCACACGGGCGAGCCGGCGATGGGAGCGGAGGGCTACCTCGGCGTGGACGTCGTGCGCGCGGCACGGCTTGCCGCGACCGGCCGAGGTGGACATGTCTTGCTCTCGGAGACGACCCGTGCGCTCCTCGGGTCGTCGCTCCCCGACGGCGTCTCGGTGCACGCGCTCGGCGAGCGGCACCTGAAGGACATCGACGAGCCGGAGCGCATCTACGAGCTCGCGATCGAGGGCGTCGAGCAGCCGGAGGGCGAAGTCGTTGCGCCGGCTGCGGCGGAGGACGATTGGGCCCGTCGCACGGACGAGCTCAAGAAGCGCCTGAGCGACAGGATCACCGAGAACGTCTACAAATCTCTCGAGCGCTCGCTCGGCGATCGCGGCAAGCGCGAGTAGCAAGCGCAATCCGCGGGCGGGCGCTCGCGCTGTTCTCGCCGCTACCGTCGAGGCGTGGAGGAGCAGTCGAGCCGATCTCCGAGCCCGGCCTCGGTGCTGCGCGTCGGGCTGGTGGTGTTCGTGCTCGCGTGGATCCTCGGTCCGTACTCGCTCCGGTCCGCGGTGCCGATCTGGCTCGTGTTCGCGCTCGCCTTGGGTCTCGAGGTGCACTTCCTGCTCGGTGCGCTGCGTTCGGGGCCTGCTCGACGCCCGGATCGAAGACCGCAGTCGGTCGATCGCGATCGCTACGGATACGAGGGCGAGCCCGACGATCTGCTGCTCGTCCGCGACGGCGACGAGGAGCGCTGGCTCCCGTACTCGGGCGAGACGGACGAGGAGCTGGACGCCCTGCTCACCGAGAGGGACGAGCTAGACGAGGACGACGACGACGAGGAGGAAGTGACCTCGCCGGCGGTGACCGAGAGCCGGCACGTCTTCCGGGCGGTCCGGCGGTTCCTCGTGGGGCTCGGCGTCATCGGAGCGCTCGTATCGACGATCTGGTTCGTCGAGAGTCGCACCGGCTGGGGCTCGCTCGCCGGCGACACCCGCCTGGAGGCGGCGGCGCGCTTCTCCGACGAGGCCTCGCGCATCGCGGAGAAGCCGGTCACGATCCGCTGCGACGAGTCGCGCGACTACGTCGGCTCGGTCCAGCACGCGGACGGGGTCGCGTACGTCGGCGGTGACCGCGCCTATCTCACACCGGAGCGCTGCTACGACCTCTATCGACTCGCGTTCGAGGAGGAGGTGACGTTCAGCCAGACAGCGCGGGCGCTGGCCGTCCTCACACACGAAGCCTGGCACCTTCGGGGTGTCAGCGACGAGGGCGTAACAGAGTGCTACGCGCTGCAGTCCGGCGTCGAGGTCGGTCGGCGACTCGGGCTCTCGGAGGACACGGCCCGCCGCATGATGCGGCAGCAGCTCACAGAGAACCAGTTGCGCGGCGCGGGAAGTCTCGAGTACCGCGTGCCGGCTGACTGTCGCAACGGCGGCCGCCTGGACCTCGACCAGGACGGGGACCGTTTCCCGTAACCCGAGCGTGCTGTCGCCTATCGATCAGCGCGTGTCGGGCCAGCGAGGCTCCTGCGGCTCGGAGCGGTCGATCGCAGCCCAGTCGTCGCGCGCCGGCCCGAACGACGTCGATCACGATCGCGCCCTCCGGACCGGCGTGGACTTCGTGGGGAGCGTTCGGCGGGATGTGCCACGTACCGCCCGGACCGAGATCCCGAGTCTCGTCTCCCACGCGAAAGCTCACCGTTCCACGGACGACGAGCCCGAGCTGCTCGTTGTCGTGGCTGTGCTCGGCCACCCGGCTGCCGGGATCGAGCTCGACGACGGCGAGGGTCACCCGTTCGCCGTCCACCATGCGGAGCGAGCACGCCGTCCCAGATTCCGAGCGGACGGATGTCTGCGAGGTCGTCGAATGCGCTCATCTCGGCTGGCAACCCTAGCCGGGATCGCTTGACAGAGTGGACGCATGAGCACGTTGGCGTTTCGTGAGCGGCCGGCGGCCGGCGATCCCGAAGGGCTGCTCGTGCTCCACCACGGCCGCGGCGCCGACGAGAACGATCTTCTGAGGCTCGGCGACGTCTTCGATCCTCAGAGGCGGCTGCATGTCGTCACGCCGCGCGCGCCGCTGCAGCTTCAGGGCTGGCCGGGATACCACTGGTACGTCGTACCGCGGGTCGGCTATCCCGATCCGGAGACGTTCCACGCTGCGTACCAGGCCCTCGCGGAGTTCCACGACGAGCTCTGGGAGCAAACTCGGATCGTGCCGGAGAGGACGGTGCTCGGCGGCTTCTCGATGGGATCGGTGATGAGCTACGCGCTCGGGCTCGGCGCAGACCGGCCCGCGCCCGCGGGGATCGTGGCGTTCTCGGGCTTCGTACCCGTCGTCGAAGGCTGGAACCCGGCCACGGCCGACCGGCTCGACACGCGCGTCTTCATCGCACACGGACGCAACGACCCGATCATGGAGATCGGCTTCGCTCGCCGCGCCCGCGAGCTGCTCGAGGCGGGAGGCCTCGCAGTCGAGTACCACGAGTCCGATGCCGCCCACGAGATCGATCCCGTCCATCTTGCGGCCGCGGCCGGCTGGCTCCGGAGCACGCTCGGGCTCTAATCCGCCTCGAGACGGAGGTCGAATCCCGCCGGCGCGTGGATGTTGAGCATCCGCACGACATCGTCGCCCCGGTTTGCGAACGTGTGGAGAACGCCCGGCGGAACGAGCACGAACGTGCCAGGGCCTGCCGCTACCTCCTCGCCGTCCACGGTGAAGATCAGCTCGCCTTCGAGCACGTAGAACGCGTCGTCCTCCGCGGAGTGGGCGTGCAGATCCGGGCCTTCGCGGTGCGGCGCGATCGCGATGACCGCGAGGTTGAAGCGCGGCGTATCTTGGCTTCGGGCCAGGAACTCGACGTTTCCCACGCGCCGCCCGCCGCCGGGCTGCACGACGATCGCTCTCTCGGATCCCACAGCCGCGGATCCTAGAGAGCGCTAGCGACGACGACCCCGCTCGCTACCCTGAACAGCCGCGATGTTTACGAAGCCCACTCGGGGTGAACCCTTGACGATGACGGCGGACGGGGTCACTGTCGGCTTCGGCTGGGTGCGCGCGCTCGCGGAGGGCGTCGGACGCGCCCGGCCGTGGCGGCGTAGCTCGCGGGCGATCCTGTTCGATCGCGAAGGCACGCTCGTCACCCGGTCGTTGACCGGCGATACGCAACGCCTCGTGCCCATGCCGGGTGCAGCGGATGCGATCGCGCGAGCACACGCGGCGGGAGTTGCCGTCGGAGTCGTGGCGAGCCAAAGGGGCGAGCAAGGCCTGACCGCCGAGGAGACGGAGCAGCGTCAATGCACGCCTGGACGAGCTCGTCGGTCCGGTCGACGTCGTGGTCGAGTGCACCCACGACTCCGGAGAGGACTGCCCGTGCCGCGTCCCCGCGCCCGGTCTGATCTATCTCGCTGCTGCCGCGCTCGGAACACGTCCTGAGCGCTGCGTGGTCGTGGGCGACTCCGGCGCGGATCTCGAAGCGGCACGTGCAGCCGGTGCTCGGTCGGTCCTCGTGCCGAGCTCGCGGACGACGGCCGAGGAGATCGAAGCCGCGCCCGTGGTTGCATCCTCTCTCGAGGAAGCCGTCGACATCGCGCTCCGCAAGGCCGCGTAGCTTCTCGACGGCGTCTGCGACCATCCATCCGTGATCGAGGCGGCAGAGCGCGACCGCGCGCTCCAGAAGATTCGCGAGCTTTGCCTCGCGTTCCCGGAGACGAGCGAGCGCCTCAGCCACGGCGCTCCCACGTTCTTCGTGCGCGACAAGAGAGCGTTCGTGATGGTGCTGACCGATCACCACGGCGACGGCCGCTTCGCGCTCTGGTGCGCGGCTCCCGAGGGAATCCAGCAGATGCTCACGGAGGCCGATCCCGATCGCTACTTCGTCCCGCCGTACGTCGGCCATCGCGGCTGGCTGGGCGTGCGACTCGATCGCGATCTCGGCTGGACGGAGATCGCCGGAATCGTCGAGGACGCATACCTCGAGGTCGCCCCGCCGAGGCTGGTCGAGTCGGTTCGCCGCGGCGAGTCGGTCGACGCGTAGCCCGGGACACCACCCCGCAACCGCCTCTTCATCCAAAACTCAGCTTGGCGTGCTTTCGTATAGCTCTTGGAAAGCGACCAAGGAGCTTTAGGTGACCGAGTCTGAGTTGACCGAGGCTGAGTTGAACGAGGCTGGGCAGGAACCCCGCGTCCCGGCGCCGCAGGAGGCGAAGGAGCAGCTCGAGCAAGCGCTCTTCGAGATCAGGCGGGTGATCGCCGGCCAGGACGAGATGCTCGAGCGTGTGCTCGTCTGCCTGCTCGCGCACGGGCACCTGCTGATCGAAGGCGTTCCCGGACTTGCGAAGACGCTCACGATCAAGACGACGGCGGGCGTTCTCGGCGGGTCGTTTGCCCGCGTGCAGTTCACGCCCGACCTCGTGCCCTCCGACCTCGTCGGGACGCGGATCTATCGCGCGGGTGACGGGACGTTCGACACCGAGCTCGGCCCCGTCTTCTGCAACTTCCTGCTCGCCGACGAGATCAACCGGGCGCCCGCGAAGGTGCAGTCCGCGCTGCTCGAGGTCATGCAGGAGCACCAGGTGACGATCGGGCACGTGACGTACCCGGTTCCGAATCCGTTTCTGGTCATGGCGACGCAGAACCCGATCGAGTCGGAAGGGACGTATCCGCTCCCCGAGGCGCAGATCGACCGGTTCATGCTCAAGGTCGTCATCGGGTACCCGGAGCACGACGAGGAGCTCACGGTCGTTCACCGCCAGCTCGTCGAGGCGCCCGAGCTGCGGGAGGTGCTCACTCTCGAGGATCTCCAGGCGCTCCAGCGCGCGGTCCTCGACATCTACGTCGACCCGGCGCTCGTCAGCTACGCGGTCGCGCTCGCGACCGCGACCCGCGAGCCGGCGGCGCACGGCTTGGAGGGCATTGCGCCCTATGTCGCCTACGGTGCGAGCCCGCGCGGGCCGATCAGCCTCGTCCAGGCCTCGAGGGCGCTCGCGTTGATCCGCGGCCGGGAATACGCGCTCGCCGAGGACCTCCAGGCACTCACGCGAGACGCTCTCCGCCATCGTCTCGTCCTCACGTACCAGGCCCTCGCCGAGGAGGTGAGCCCCGACGTCATCCTCGAGCAGGTGATCGCCGCCGTTCCCGTTCCGCAGATCGACCTCGCCCGCACGAGCGCCGCGTGAAGCTCCCCGGCGGGGCTGTCGCAACACCCGCCCGCCCCGGCCCCGGGCCGATGCCCGAGGGCCTGCTCCGCGCGCTCGACATCAGCATCGGCCGCCGCGTGGAGGGCCTGCTCGCCGGGCGACTACCGCTCGGCGCTCCACGGCGAGGGTTCGGAGCTCGCACTCGTCCGCCCGTACGTCGCCGGGGACGACGTACGGCGGATCGACTGGAACGTCACCGCCCGGACGAACGTGCCGCATGTTCGCGTCACGCTGGCCGAGCGCGTCCTCGTGAGCTGGCTCGTGATCGACACGTCTCCGTCGATGCAGTTCGGCACGGCCGAGCGCCGGAAGGCCGACGTGGCCGAGGGCGTGGCGATCGCGATGGGACACCTCGCAACCCGCCGGGGAAACCGCCTGGGAGTCGTCACGTTCGGCGACCCGAACCCACGGATGCTCCCGCCGAGGCAGGGGCGTGTCGGTCTCGTCGGGCTCCTGACGGCGCTGCGTGTGGAGCCGGACGAGACACCGACCGGTGCGACATCGCTTGGCTCAGCGATCCAGAAGACGAGCGCGCTGGCGCGGCAGCGATCGCTCGTGGTCGTCGTCTCGGACTTCCGCGGGCCGGCGCGACTGGCGGCGTCCGCTGCTCGAGCTGGCGAGCCGGCATGACGTGGTGGCGGTCGAGATTACGGATCCGCGCGAGCAGGAGCTCTCGAACGTGGGCGTGCTCTGGCTCGTCGATCCGGAGACGGGCAAGCAGTTGCGTGTGGACACGCGCAGCCGGCGACTGCGCGAGCGGTTCGCCGCGGCCGCCTCCTCCGAGCGCAGCGAGGTATCGCGTGCGCTCTCCTCCGTCGGCGCCCGGCACGTCGTGCTCACGACCGAGGGCGACTGGCTGCGCGACCTGGCCGTGTTCCTCCGCAGGAGGAGTCACCGTTGACCTTTGGCTGGCCCGTCGCACTAGTCGCTCTCGTAGTCGTTCCCCTGCTCGCCGCTCTCTACGTCTGGCACGACCGGCGACGCAGGCTGGCTGCCGCTCGCTTCGGGAATCCCGCTCTGCTGCCGAACGTCGTCGACCGGGCTCCGGGACGGCTCCGCTTCGTCCCGCTCGTCCTGCTCTTCCTCGCGCTGACCGCGTTGCTCGTGGGTGTCGCGAGGCCGCACGCGACCGTGAGCGTCCAACGTGAGGAGGCGACGGTCGTCCTCGCGCTCGACGTGTCGCGCTCGATGAAAGCGACGGACGTGCCGCCGACTCGGCTGGAGGCGGCACGGGCCGCGGCGAAGGTCTTTCTCGGCGAGGTGCCCGAGAAGTTCCGGGTCGGCATCGTCTCGTTTGCCACGCGCGCCGTCGTCGCGCTGCCGCCGACCGACGACCGAGACCTGGCGGGACAGGCGCTCGACACGCTCAATCCCGGCGAAGGAACCGCGATCGGCGACGCGGTGGCGCTCTCTCTGCAGATGGGCCGGCGGGAGCGAGCGCGCGACGGCACCAACCCCCCGACCTCGGTGCTGTTGATCTCGGACGGCGCGCGCGACGGAGGCATCCTGGCGCCGCAGGCGGCCGCAGAGCGCGCGCGGAAGCAGCGCGTTCCCGTGTATACCGTGCTCGTGGGCACGCCCGACGGTGTCGTCGAGGAGACCCTTCCCGGGGGCTTCCGGCGGCAGATCCGCGTGCCGCCGAGCGCGGAGACGCTCGCGATGATCGCGCAGGTCTCCGGCGGTGAGTTCTTCGCCGCCGTGACGAACGAGGATCTCACCAAGGTGTACGAGGACCTCGGATCGCGGCTCGGCGAGCGGAGAGAGTCGCGCGAGATCACCGACTACTTCGCCGCCGGCGGCGCGATGCTCTTGCTCATGGGAGGCGCACTCTCGGCACTCTTCTTCCGGAGGGTCGTATGAGGATCTTGCTGATCGCCGCCGTGACTGCGGCCGTGCTCGCCGCGGGGGCTGCCGGCGCCACCAGCGCCACGCGGGAGTGCGATGGCCTGCAGGTCTGCGTTCCCGTCGCGGGGCCATGGGTCGTCGTTCCGACCGCGAGAGGCGCTTCGCGGCCGACGGTCGAGTACCAGCTCTCCTGCCCCAGGGGCTACATCGTGGGCGGGCTCGATGCCGAGCTCAGCCGGCGCGGAGTCGACGTCAGCTTCGGCGGGAGGCTCGGAAGCCCCGTGAATCCCGGAATCACGACCTCCCGCGCAGTGGTCTTCGTGGGCTCGTACGTCGGCACGTCGGCTCGCGGGCCGACCTTCCGACCGCACATCGGCTGTATGCCCGCGAGCGGCGGCGGGGCGCGCGTTCCGACGGCCACGAGCGTGTTCCGGCCGGGAGAGCCGCCGACGCGGCGAGCGCGCACGGTACGGGTCCGGCCTGGAAGCGCGACCGTCGTCGCCCGCTGCAGAGCCGGCGAGCGCCTGGTCGGCTCGGCGCACGCGTTCGGCTTCTTCATGCGCCGGCCGCCCGAGCCGAGCCTCGCGACGAGCGTCTCGGGAGCACGATCCGTCGCGGGGGGTCGCGTGACGGTACGTGTTCGTGCCGACGCCGAGCTGGGGGACGTCCGCGCGGTCGTGCAGGTGCAGGCTGTCTGCTCGAGGGAACAATGAGCATCGTTTGCCAGCCGCTCACGTTCATGCCCGCGAGGGGCTGACGGACCCTCCCCGCTCATCGGCCGGAGGTCGGCCGATGAGCTTCGAGAGACCGCTCTTCCTGCTCTCGCTCCTCTTGGTCGCGGCGGCCGTGGGGTTCTGGATCTACGCCGATCGCCGTCGCATGCGCTACGCCGTGCGGTTCACGAACCTCGAGGTGCTCGCCACCGTCGCCGGGGGACGCGCGTGGTCGCGCTACGTGCCGCCCGTGCTCTTCGCGCTCGCGCTCTGCGCCCTCTTCGTCGGCCTCGCCCGGCCGCAGGTCGACCGCATGGTTGCGAGCGAGCGCGCGTCGGTGATCCTGGTCGTCGACACGTCGCGCTCGATGCAGGCCAAGGACGTCAAGCCGACGAGGCTCGGGGCCGCTCAGGAGGCGGTGCGGGTCTTTCTCGACCGCGTGCCGGACCGGCTTCGCGTCGGGCTCGTCGTCTTTGCGGGCGAGGCGCAGGTCGCGACGCCGCCGACCTCCGACCACGAGCTCGTCCTCCAGTCGGTGGACTCGATCGGCGAGTTCCTCATCTACGGCGGAACCGCGATCGGAGACGCGCTCGAAACCGCCGTCGAGCTCGGGAAGCAGGTGGCCGACGAGCCGGAGTCCGAGGGCGAGATCGCGGCTCCCGCTCCAGGGAACACGATTCGTCTGCTCGCGTCGTCCCACGAGGAGGACGACACGCCGAGCCTCGTCTCGATTCTGTTCCTCTCCGACGGCGCTCAGACGCGGGGGATTCTCGAGCCCCTACAGGGTGCCGCGCTCGCGAAGGAGGCCGGCTTCCCCGTCTACACCGTCGCCCTCGGCACGCCCGAGGGCACGATCAGGCGCGGATCCTTCGGATTCGGGCAGGGCGGAGGCGATCAGCTCATCCCGGTGCCGCCCGACCCGGACACGCTGAAGGCGATCGCGGAGGAAACCGGAGGCGAGTTCTCCGAGGCGCGAACGGCCGAGTCGCTCGAGTCCGCGTACGAGAAGCTGGGCTCGAGCCTCGGTCGCGAGCCGGGCCAGAGCGAGATCACGTTCATCCTCGTCGCCCTGGCAGCGGGGCTCCTCGTCGCGGCCGGCGTTCTCTCCGTCTTCTGGTCGCCGCGCTTGCCGTAGACGCCTAGACGGCCACCACCACGAAGCCGGCATCCAGGTCGTCGTCTCGGCCGGCGGGATGAACGGTCACTCTGAACGTCCCCGCGCCGACGGGCTCCACCGCGGCCACGGTGTCGCCCGTGCCACTCGCCGTCGCACTCTGGGCAGCATTCCCGACGAAGCGCACTTCGAACGCTCCCTGCGCGATGCGACGTACCTGGGTTGCGCGACCGGTGCAGTTGAAGGACCGGCGAAAGAGCTTCTTCGAGCTGGAGAACTGGCCGGGAATGTTCGCGACTCCCGCGCTCGGATCGCCGGTGACCGCGGCGATCCCGCGGACCGCTCCGGTCGCGCAGCGTTGTTGCGCAGCGCTGACGCCCTGCATGCGCTCGCCGACGGCGAAGGCCGATCCGCCGAGAGCGAAGAAGAGCGCGACGAGGGCAATCGCGGTCGCTGGACTCACGGGAACACGCCTGCGGGGGCTCATCGCGTCTCCTTCGGTTGGGTTGTGACCGGACGTGCCGCCACGCGCGATAGGTTCCCGCGGATGCCGGACGACATCGCGGGCGCGCGGGCCGGGCGGGAGTGACGAGGCGGCGTCTTCTCGGAGCAGCATTCGCGGTCGCCGTCGTGGGAACGGTCTTCGCGTTCGTCCTGCCGCGGATCGCGGACTACCGCGATGTCTGGGACGTCCTCGGGAGTGTCTCGTGGCTCGACGCGCTGCTGCTCGTCGTCGTGACTGCCCTGAACATCGTGACGTTCGCCCCGTCGTGGATGGCCGCGCTGCCCGGCCTCCGCTTCCGCCAGGCGCTGATGATGAGCCAGGCTGCGACGGCGCTCTCGATCGTCTCCCCGGCCGGTGCCGCGGTCGGCATGGCCGGGTCGTACTCGATGCTTCGCTCCTTCGGGTTCGCGGCGGGATCGGTGGCGCTCGCCGTCGCCGTGACGGGTGTCTGGAATCAGCTCGCGAACCTGACGTTTCCGATCATCGGGCTCGCGCTCCTCACTTCGGTCGACGAGGATCATCCCGCCCTACGTACCGCCGCGCTCGTCGGTCTCGTCGTTCTCGTGGTGGTCGTCGTCACCTTTGCGCTCGCGCTCTCGAGCGCGCACCGGGCGCACCGGATCGGAGAGCTCGCCGCGCGGCTTGTCGCGCGCATGTACAGGCTGCTGCGGCGGAAGAAGGCGGTCGCGTGGGGTGGAGAGAGCCTCGCGCGGTTTCGGGCGCGGGCGCTCCACCTGCTCCGGCGGCGGTGGCATGTCATCACGGCCGCCACGCTCGTCGGCCACCTCACCGTCTTCCTCGTCCTCCTCGCATGCCTGCACGCGGTGGGCACTGCCTCCACGGAGGTTTCGTGGATCGAGGCCTTCGCCGCCTGGTCGCTCGTCCGCATTCTCGGAGCGCTGCCGTTCACGCCCGGCGGTCTCGGCGTCGTGGAGCTGGGGCTGACGGGTGCCCTCGTCGCATTCGGCGCACCGAATGCGGATGCCGTCGCGGCGACCTTGCTCTACCGCTTCCTGACCATCGTCCCGACCCTGGCGCTCGGCCTGCTCGCGGCGGTCACTTGGCGCAGCCATCATCCAGGGAGGTCGTTAGAGTCACCCCGGTGATACCTGGCGAGGGGCAGGTTCACTCGACCGAGGGCTTGCTGTGACCCGGACGGGGCAGGGCCGCTTTGAGGACCCCTCCTACGGTTTGCACGTGGACTCTGCTTCTGCGGCAGTACCGGTCCGGCTCTGTCTTGCGGCGTTCGTCGCGGTGCTTGCGGCGTTCGTCGTCACGAGCCCTGCCGACGGTGCGTCGCGCGGGTGGAGCTCGTATCTCGCGCCCTCTGGCGCCTGTAGGGGCGCCGACGACCCCCGCGCAGCCGCGGCCGTGCAGCGCGGCGCGATCACCTGCCTCGTCAACTGGGCTCGCCGGCAGGATCGACGCGTCCTGCTCACCTCGCCCGCGAGGCTCCAGCAGGCGTCGGCGCTGAAGGGACGCGGGCTCGCGTCCTGCGGGCAGCTCAGCCACACGCCTTGCGGGAAGGACGCGGCCGCATCGCTCGAGGCCACGGGATACGAGTACGGGTGGTTCGGGGAGAACCTGTTCGTCGGGCCGTGGGGCGAGGTGACCGCGCGCAGCGTCGTCTCGAGCTGGCTTCAGTCTCCGCTGCACCGCGCGAACGTGCTGCGCCCGGGATTTCGACACCTCGGCGCCGCGCGCGTGCAGGTCTCCGGCGTCTTCGGCGACGGCGTCGCTGCAGTGTGGGTCGCGACGTTCGCGAGCCCTCGCTAGCGCCGGCGACAGAGGACTCCCCGGCCGGGCACGGAACGATCCGGCGAATGAGGGAAGACAGCCACCTCGACGACATGCGCGCGGCGATCCGCGGCGACTTCGAGCGGCTTGCGGAACGGCGAGGAGGTCAGGAGCTGATGCGTTCGCCCCCGGATGAGCCCGATGCGGCCCCGCCGGAGGAGACGGACGACGTCGAGTCGGAGCTCGAGCCGACGCCCGAGCCGAGCCTCGGAAGCCCGAAGAGCCCGAAGAGCCCGAAGAGCCCGAAGAGCCTCGAGAGCTTGGCGGGGCTGAGGAATCGGCAGACGTCGCCGAAGCCGAGCAGCTCTCGGCCACGGAACCCCTGGAACCCCTGGAGCCGCCGCCGACGAGCCACGTCCGCGAAGCTGGCTCGACCGGCTGCTCGGTCGCTAGCTCAGGTCTAATGGCAGCGTGGAGAAGGCCGAGCGGGACCTGATCATGCGCCAGCAGGTCGTGCTCCCTGAGACGCCGAGGGAGCGCCGTGAGCTGCGCGGCGCTCGACGAAGACCTGCAGGTCATCCCGCTCACGGGCACGCCGTTCGCGCTCCGGCTCCGAAACTTCCGCTCGAGTCGCCGAGGCGTACCTGGCGAGCTCGGGAGGTCCGCTGCCGTACATGCTCCGCCTGCGTGAGATCGAGCGGCAGACCGCGGCTCACGAGGCGAAGCTCCACGAGGCCTGGCGTGCGCTCGCGGACGAGAGCGCCGGGACGATCATCGCTTCTTCGCGCGAGCGTTGGCGGTCGATCGCGGGCGCGTGGCCGTTCGACGAGGTCAACGACCTGATCGAGCGCCACAACCGCTGGTACCCGATCGAGTCCCGGCTGGCGATGGACCCGAGGACCGGCGACTACGTCAAGCGTCAACGGCCGGGACTACCGCCTCGAGCATCTCGACGCGCAGTGGGTGCTCGAGCGCTTCCCGCCCACGCTCGACGCGTTGCGCCTCGCCGCCTGACGGTCACGCGCCGTCCGCGACCGGGGAGAATGGAGCCGTGACCCTCGCCGAGCTCGCCGCTCACCGTCGCCGTGCTGGGCGCGCTGGGCCTTGCCGCGCGCCGGCTCGGCCTCTCCGCGATTCCCGCGTACCTGCTCGCCGGCCTCCTGCTCGGCCCGAACGAGCCCGAGCAGCTCGCGCTGATCAGCCCTCCGAGGTCACCGACTTCGTCGCGGAGCTCGGAATCGTCTTCCTGCTCTTCTTCCTCGGCCTCGAGTTCAGCCTCTCGCGTGCGACCCGGACCGGTCGCCACATCGGCCTCGGCGGAGCGGTCGACCTCGTCGCCAACCTCGGCCTCGGCCTTCTCGTCGGCGTCGCCGCCTTCGGCTTCGAGCTTCGCCGCGCTCGTCCTCGCGGCGTGCGTCTACGTGTCGTCGAGCGCGATTGCGGTCAAGGGGCTGATCGACTTTCGCCGGCTGGGCGACGACGAGACCGATCTCGTGCTCGCCATCCTCGTCTTCGAGGATCATCGTCGTCGCGTTCATGCTCGGGTTCGCCGCGGCCGGAGGAGGCGAGGCCGTCCGACACGCTCGTCCTCGTCGCGAAGGCGCTCGGATTCATCACGGTCGGTCTCGCGGCTTCGCGCTGGCTCGCCCGGTCCGATCGACCGGCTGCTCGACCGTCTGCCGCTCGAGTTCTTCCTGCTCGCCGTCTTCGGGTTCCTCATCGGCAGTCGGCGGCCGTCGCCGACGAGCTCGGCCTGTCCGAGGCGATCGGCGCGCTGATGGCCGGGATCGTCCTCTCGGAGACGTCGGTCCGCGACCAGATCGAGGAGCGGTTCTTCAGCTTCCGCGACATCTTCGCGGCGCTCTTCTTCTTCGTCTTCGGCCTCTCGATCGACCTCGGCGCGATCGGCGACGTCGGGTGGCTCGTCGCGCTTGCCGTCGCGCTGACGCTGGTCGGGCAAGCTCGGCGGGGGCTGGATCGCCGGCAAGGCTCGGCGGCTTCACGAGCCGACAGAGCTTCAACGCCGGCGTGGCCCTCGTCGCGCACGGCGAGTTCACGATCATCCTCGCCCAGCTCGCGTCCGAGAATCCGCTGCTCGACCCCGGCCAGCGGATCGATCTCGTCGCCTTCGCCGGCCTCTACGTGCTCGCGACGGCGACGATCGGGCTCGTGCTGATGAAGGAGTCGAAGCGGATCGGCCGAGCGCTCTGTTCCGTCCCCTATCCCTAGACTGACCGAGGAGGCGTGAGCATGCCCGTAGACCTTCGAGAGACGCGGCTTCCCGGAGTCGGCGTGAAGTACACGTTCGCACCGCGCAGGGCGGGCGAGTCGTCCGTGATCCTGCACGTCGACGGACAGCGCGAGATCTACTTCTACCGCCGCGCGGACGACGACGAGCCGACGGCGGTCATCGAGCTGCACGACGACGAGGCGCGTCAGCTCGGCGCGATCATCGGCGGGGCGTACGAGCGCCCGAAGATCGTCGAGGACCTCGAGATGGCGCTCGGCGAGCTGCACATCGAATGGATCCCGGTGCCCGACACGAGCCCGGCAATCGGCCTGACGCTCGCCGACGCGCGCCTGCGGGCGAGAACCGGCGTGACCGTGATCGCGATCCTGCGCGAGCCCGAGCCGGTGAGCGGCGCGCAACCCGACGACGTCGTCCAGCAGGGCGACACGCTGGTCGGCGTGGGGAAGGGCGGTCAGTTCGCCGCGTTTCGGCGCTTGCTCGCCGAGGGGCCGTTCGGCGACCGAGGCGGCGTCTAGCGGCGCTACGCGGACGGCGGCGCGCTCGCACGAGCGCGTCGATCGCCGGGCGGTCGGCGTCGGCGACCTCGCGCAGCACGCGCTCGGCTTTCTCGATCTCGAGCCCGGGGAGCTCGGCGACGATGTCCTCCGGCGTGTAGAGGACGGCCGGATCGCTCGGGCCGCCGGTGCCTTCGGTCAGGTTCGCGAGGTCGTGGCCGAGGAGCAGAACGTCCCGCCGGGCGCGAGCGCGGCGGCCGCACCGAGCGAGCACGAGGCGGCGCTCGTCCGTCGGAAGCTGGAGAAAGAGGACGAGCACGAGGTCGAAGGCGTCGTCCTCGGGCTCGTAGTCGAGGAGGTCGACGTGCTGGAAGTCGACCTCGACGCCCTCGCGCGAGGCGCGTCGCGCCCCCTTGCCGATCGCCACTTCGCGAGAAGTCGACCGCCGTGACACGCCAGCCGCGCTCGGCGAGCCAGACGCGTGCCGACCCTCGCCGCACGCGAGGTCGAGCGCTCGGCTCGGCGGGAGACCCGCCGCTTCCGCAGCGACGGCGCGGTTGGGCCTCGCGCTCCACAGCTGCTCCTTCTCCGCGTACTTGCGGTCCCAGTCCTCACGCTGCATGCGGTCGCATCCTTCTCGTGACGAAGCCGATAGTGGCGATGAGCGTGAGCGCGCACAGATCGCCGCCGAGGAGGTACGGGCGCGCATCGCCAAACGCCTCCGCGAGCGCGCCGCCCGAGCGTGGGCCCGGTCAGCTCGCCGACCGCCCAGGCGGTGTTCATGATCCCGAAGGCGAGTCCCTGGGCGAGCCCCGCGGCCTCGGCGCGATGCGAGGTCAGCGCCATTCCGGGCGTGTACAGGCTCGCCGAAGCTGATCGCCGGCCGCGCCGATGAGGAACGGCGATCACGAGCGGCTCCGACGCTGCCGCCAGCACGACGGCGACGGCGACCGACGCCGCGAGCGCGAAGCGGATCGGGAGCAGCGCGCCCGACCCGGTCGCTGGCCCGGCCGAGGAGCGGGTTGAGCACGACCTCGATGAGCCCTGCGGCGAGGAAGACGAGGCGATTCCGAGCGTCGACCAGCCGGCTCGTCGAGCGCGAGCGGCGCGAGGACGACGAGCATTCCGAAGAGGCACGCCGGAAGCGTGTTCAGCCAGAGCCCGCCGAGAAAGCGCAGGTCCCGGAACGCGCGCCGCACGCCGTGCGGCCGAAAGCTCCTCGCCGGGCGCCGAGCGCGCGAACGAGCGCGAGCGCCGCGAACACGAACGCGACCACGCCGACGGTCGTGAACGACACCCGGATCCCGACCGAGCTCGGCGATCCCGCCGAACATCGGCCCGAGAACCGCGCCGAAGATGGCGGCGCCGAAGGCGGTGCCGATCACCTCCCCTCGCTTGCTGCGCGGCGCGGCTACCGCGATCCAGGCGAGCGCGCCCGCCCAGGTGACCGTGCTCGAGAGCCCCTGGACGAAGCGCGCGCTGCCGAGCGTCGACGCGCTGTCGGCCGCGGCGAACGCGAGGCTCGCGATCCCGAGCAGGACGAGGCCTCCGATGACCGCGCTCTTCGGCCCGAACCGCGCGGCCGCCAGCCCTCCGGGAACGCCTCCGAAGAGCGCGCCGGCGCCGAACGCGCCGACCAGCAGCCCGGCGCCGGTCTTCGAGAGGTCGAACTCCTCGGCGTAGCCCGGCACGAGCGGCGTCAGCGCCGTGAACAGCATCGCGTCGACGAAGATGATCGAGCTGACGAGGGCGAGCAGCGCGGCGCATCCAGAGCGCCAGGATATGCAGCGCGCCTCGAGCACCGCGCAAAGAAATGCACCGAGCCGGTGACGTCTTCGTCCGGCATTCCGACTGACCACCGCCGAAGCGACTGCCACTCGGAGAGCCATCAACCTCGGACGCTCCGTACTCGGTGCAGGTTCGCGACTCTATGAAGTCGGCGGCGTCGCGGTCAAGCAGCCCCGCGAGCGGAATCGTGCGCAAATTGCGACGAAGCCGCGGTCACGGTGCCTGATCCTGTGCACCGAGTCGGCGAAGTGCACAGATCGAACCTGACCGCGACAGGTCCAAAGAAAATGCACCGAGCCGGTGAAGTCTTCGTCCGGCTTTCCGACTGACCTCCGCCGAAGCGACTGCCACTCGGAGAGCCATCAACCTCGGACGCTCCGTACTCGGTGCAATCGCGCACACTAGGGTGGTCACAATGGGCCGTCAAGGGCCTCGATCGTCGACTTGTCGCAATTTGCGAAGTTTTCTTTTCGCACAGGGTTGAACTGCGACACGCCGCACGTGCTCTGGTCGCTCTCCCGGGAAGAAAAACGGCCGAGCACGAAGTGCCCGGCCGCAAAGATTCGCCGAGCCGGGAACGCTTTCGTCCACCTTCCCGACCGACCTTCCGCTTCCGCGTAGTGCTCCTCGGGGGGCTTCGTCCTACCGGCGCCCCGTGCTCGGCGCAGCGGCACTCTATGCAAAACCGGCCACGTCGATCAAGGCCATGTCCGAAGGAATCAGGCGCAATTTGCGAAGACTCGTCCGCCGATCCCGCGCTCGGAGCAGCGCTGCGGCCTGACCGGGACGCCGGATCTCGTAGTGTCTCGCGCATGCGAGATCGCGCGCGGGCAGTCGTCATCGGAGGCGGCGTCGGCGGCTGCGCGATCCTCTACTGGCTGGCGCGGCTCGGCTGGGACGATGTCGTCCTCGTCGAGCGGGCCGAGCTGACGAGCGGCTCGACGTTCCACTCGGCAGGCCTCGTCGGCCAGCTCCGGAGCTCGCTCTCGCTGACGAGGATGATGATGGAGCGCGGTCGAGCTCTACCGCGCGCTCGAGGAAGAGGTCGGGCTCGAGACCGGCTGGCAGGAGGTCGGCTCGCTGCGCCTCGCCTCGTCGGAGGAGCGGATGGAGGAGATCGCGCGCCAGGCCGGCTGGGCGAAGACCTTCGGCCTTCCGCTCGAGCTCGATCTCGCCCACCGAAGCGCAGGAGCTCTTCCCGCCGATGACGACCGACGGCGTCCTGGGAGCGGCGTTCCTTCCGACGGACGGCTACGTCGATCCCAGCCAGCTCACGTTCGCGCTCGCCGAAGGTGCGCGGCGGCGCGGGCGCGGAGATCGAGCAGCGAACTCGCGTCACCGGCGATCCGCGTCGCCGAGGGCGGGTCGACGGCGGTCGAGACCGATCGGGGCGAGATCGAGACCGAGATCGTCGTCAACGCGGGAGGCATGTACGCGCGCGAGATCGGGGCGCTCGCCGGCGTCAACGTCCCGATCGTGCCGATGGCGCACGAGTACCTGATCACCAAGCCGGCCGGGCTTCCCGCTGGACATGCCGACGATGCGCGACCCTTCGCTGCTCGTGTACTTCCGCCCGGAGTCGGGCGGGCTGGTCATGGGCGGGTACGAGCGGCACTGCGCGCCGTGGGGGCTCGACGGCATTCCCGCCGACTTCAACTCGCGGCTTGCTCGAGGAGGACTGGCCACGTTTCGAGGAGCTGATGGAGAACGCCGTCGTGCGCGTCCCGGCGCTCGCCGAGATGGAGGTGGTCAAGCTCATCAACGGGCCGGAGGCCTTCACTCCGGACGGCGAGTTCATCCTCGGCCCCTCCGATGTGCGTGGGTTCTGGGTCGCGTCCGGCTTCTGCGCGCACGGGCTCGCGGGCGCGGGCGGCATGGGCAAGCTCGTGGCCGAGTGGATCGTCGAGGGAACGCCGTCGCTCGACGTCTGGCACATGGACTCCCGCCGCTTCGGCGCCTCGTACCGGAGCCGCGAGTACACGGTCGCGCGAACGAAGGAGGTCTACGAGACGTACTACGACGTCAAGTACCCGGGGCACGAGCGCGCAGGCCGGCCGGCCGCTGCGCGTCTCGCCCGCGTACCTGCGCCTCGTCGGAGCTCGGCGCGGTGTTCGGCGAGAAGTCCGGCTGGGAGCGCGCGAACTGGTTCGAGCCGAACGCGGCCCGCGGCGACGAGTCGCTCCGCCCGCGCGGCTGGGCGGGGAAGCTCTGGTCGCCGCGATCGGCGCCGAGCACCTCGCGTGTCGCGAAGCGGCGGCGCTCTTCGACGAGAGCTCGTTCGCGAAGATCGACGTCTCCGGCGACGGTGCGCGCCGACTTCCTCGAGAGCGCTGTGCGGCAACCGCGTCGCACGCGACGTCGGCGAGGTGACGTACACGCAGATGCTCAATCCGCGCGGCGGGATCGAGTGCGACTTCACCGTCACCCGGCTTGCGGAGGATCGCTTCCGCATCGTCACCGGAACCGCCTTCGGGCAGCACGACCTCGCGTGGCTCCGCCAGCACGCGCCGGACGACGGCTCGGTGCACGTCGCCGACGTCACCTCGCAGTACGCGTGCTACGGGCTCTGGGGCCCGGCGAGCGCGCGAGATCCTGCAGCCGCTGACGACCGCCGACCTCTCGAACGAGGCGTTTCCGTACATGACGCGCCCGAGAGCTCGCCGTCGGCACCGTGCCCTGCCTCGCGCTCCGTGTGACCTACGTCGGCGAGCTCGGCTGGGAGCTCTACTGCCCGTCCGAGTTCGGCACCCGCGCTCTGGGACACGCTCTGGGAGGCGGGGCGCGAGCACGGCCTCGTCGCGGGCGGCTACAAGGCGATCGACTCGCTCCGGCTCGAGAAGGGCTACCGCGTCTGGGGCTCCGACATCACTCCCGAGGACACGCCCTTCGAGGCCGGGCTCGGATTCGCGGTCAAGCTCGACAAGGGCGACTTCGTCGGCCGCGACGCGCTTGCGCAGCGCACGACGCCGGAGCGCGTCCTGCGCTGCCTGACGCTCGACGATCCGCGCGCCGTCGCGCTCGGCTCCGAGCCGGTGCGCGTCGACGGCGAGCTCGTCGGGCGGGTGACGAGCGGCGGGTACGGGTACACGGTCGAGAGGTCGATCGCGTACGCCTACGTCCCGGCCGAGCACGACGTCGGCACCGAGGTCGAGGTCGAGATCTTCGGCGAGTGGGTCGCCGGCGAGATCGCGGCCGAGCCGCTGTTCGACCCGGCGGGCGAGCGGATCCGCGCGTGACCGAGCTCGCCGCTGCCGTCGAGCGCGTGTGGCCGGGACGAGACGCGCGCTTCGAGGTCCTCGGCGGCGGGATCACGAACCACAACCTCAAGGTCGAGGTCGACGGCGAGGCCTTCGTGCTTCGGGTCGCCGGCAAGGACACGGACCTGCTCGGCATCGACCGCACGGTCGAGCTGGAGGCGACGCGGGCCGCAGCCGCTCTCGGCATCGGGCCGGAGGTGGTCGCGTTCGTCGAGCCCGAGGGCTGGCTCGTCACGCGCTTCGTCGAGGGCACGACCCCTTCCGTCGAGCGCATGCGCGAGCCGGCGATGCTCGCCCGCGTCGCGGCCGCGCTGCGTGCGTTCCACGACGGCCCGCCGATCGCCGGGCAGCTTCGACTCCTTCCGGGTCGTCGAGACCTACCGGGAGACCGCGCTCGCGCGAGGCGGGACGGTCCCGGCCGACGTACGAGTGGGCGCACGAGCTCGCGGCGCGGATCGAGCGGATCCGCGGCGACGCGGCGCCGAAGCCGTGCCACAACGACCTCCTGAACGCGAACTTCCTCGACGACGGCGAGCGCCTGTGCATCGTCGACTGGGAGTACGCAGGGATGGGCGATCCGTTCTTCGACCTCGCGAACTTCTCGATCAACCACGAGCTCGACGAGGAGCGCGACGCGCTCCTGCTCGAGGCGTACTTCGGCGAGGTGCGCGCCGAGGACGCGCGCGCGCTCGAGCTGATGCGCTTCATGTCCGACTTCCGCGAGGCGATGTGGGGCGTCGTCCAGACGCGCCGTCTCGGCAGCTCGACTTCGACTTCGCCGCGTATGCGACGCGAGCACTTCGAGCGGCTCGAGCGCACGGCGGCCGAGCCGGCGTTCCGCGCGGCGCTCGAGCCGCTGAAGACGAGGGGCGCCTCGCGGCGCCCCTCGTCGAATCGACGTCGTCGGCAGTCGACTAGGTCGCGGCCTCCGTCGGCAGCTCGAACCGCGCGCGCTGCTCCTCCTCGAGCCGCTCGAGCTCCTCCTCGGTGCCCATGCGCACCGGGCCCTTGAACCAGTTCTTGGCGGAGAGGACCCACCAGCCGCCGAAGAGGAGCAGAGCTCCGCCGACCAGGAGCGGCGCGTAGTTCACCGCCTCCCAGGTGAACCCGTCCTTCCAGGGCACGCTGATCGAGTACGGCGGCATCAGGAACACGATCGTGATGAAGACCACCCAGACGATCGCGATCGGATCGATCCACTTGTAGTGCCTGCCGAGGCTCCACGCGCCCGGCTCGAAGCTGTCCTTCATCCGGTAGCGCAGGATCACGGGGAGGATGAACGCGATGTACAGGCCGATGACCGCGATCCCCGTGCCGACGTAGTAGCCGATGAAGTAGTTCTAGAGCGCCGGCAGCATGAGCGCGGCGGCGGCGACGACAGATCGCGATGACCGCGAACTGCGGGACGCGATTGCGCGCGACCTGGCGCCAGAGCTGGTGACCGGGCACGGCGCGGTCGCGGGAGAACGCGAACAGCATCCGCGAGGCCGACGTCACCGACGCCGTCACGCAGAAGAACTGCGCGACGACAGCAGATGAAGAGGATGAACGTCCCCCAGCTCTGGCCCATCGCCGCCACCCAGCTCGACGGCACGATGTACCGAGGTCGAGCGGCGGCTCCGACCGGCGAGCGCTCGCGTCACCGCGACGAGCAGGATGAAGCCGAAGACGACCGAGGCGACGACCGACATGTACATGCCGACCGCGGCCGAGCGGGATGCCTCGTGCGTCTCCTCGGCGATGTGCGCCGAGGCGTCGAAGCCCGTGATCGTGTACTGGGCCATGAGCAGGCCCGTCAGGAACACGTACCAGAAGACGATGCTGCCGAAGCCGGTCGCTCCCTCGCCTCCCCAGCCGGTCGCGTTGACCGTCTCGGTGAAGACGTAGCCGAAGCGACGGTGGTCGTCGGGGACGACGATGAGGACGACCGACGATGACGGCCACGCCGATCATGTGCCAGTACGCGGAGATCGTGTTCAGCATCGCCGTCATGCTGACCTTGAGCAGGTTCAGGAGCAGCGCGCACGAGCAGCACGACGGCGTAGGTCGAGATAGACGTACCCCTTCGTGTTCGGGTACTCGAACCAGTAGTTCGAGGAGCGCCGTCGCGAAGGTCGCGAGGCCGTAGCCGATCGCGGCGGTCACGGCGATCTGCCCGATGAGGTTGAACCAGCCCGTGAACCAGCCCCAGGCCGGGCTTCCGAGCTTCGAGGCCCAGTAGTAGAGGCCGCCCGGCGGTCGGATAGGCGGAGGCGATCTCGGCCATGGAGAGCGCGACGATCGTGCTCATGAGCCCGACGAGCAGCCAGCCCCAGGTGACGGCGACCGGACCGCCCTGCTCGAACGCGATCGAGTAGGACGTGAGGCACCCCGCGAGGATCGAGATGATCGTGAAGCTGATCGCGAAGTTCTGGAACCCGCCCATCGCGCGGAAGAGCTCCTGCGCGTAGCCCAGCTTGTGGAGGATCTGCTCGTCCTCCGACGTGTGGTACCCGCCGGCGAGCTGGTCCTGCTGCTCATACGCACCCTCCTTGGGGTCGCCGACGCGACTGGGGACGGGTATTCACGCCACTGCCACGTGGCACTGTCAAGCGCCGGCTCGACGCACTAGGATCGCGCGCGATGCTGACCTTCGACGAGCTGCACGGCCGAGGTCGAGAGCGGCGCGATCGACACGGTCGTCGTCGCCTTCACCGACATGCAGGGACGGCTGCTGGGAAAGCGGCTCCACGGCGAGTTCTTCGTCGAGGAGATCGAGCGCCGAGCACCGCGGTCGAGGGCTGCAACTACCTGCTCGCGCTGGACATGGAGATGGATCCGATCCCCGGCTACGAGATCGCGAGCTGGGAGCAGGGCTACGGCGACTTCGCGCTCGCGCCCGATCTCGGCGACGCTCCGGCGGATCCCGTGGCTCGAGGCGACCGCGCTCGTCCTCTGCGACGTCCAGTGGCACGACGGCTCGCCCGTGCAACCGTCGCCGCGGCAGGTGCTGAAGGCTCAGATCGAGCGGGCCGCGGCGCTCGGCCTCACGCCGATGCTCGGCTCGGAGCTCGAGTTCTACCTCCTGCGCCAGACCTACGAGGAGGCGTGGGCGCAGCGCTACGAGGACCTGACGCCCTCGGTTCCCGTACATCCTCGACTACCACGTCCTCGCGTCGACCTACGACGAGGATCTGATCCGCCAGATCCGGAACGGCATGCACGCGGCCGGGATCAAGGTCGAGACCTCGAAGGGCGAGGCGTGGCCCGGCCAGCACGAGATCAACTTCCGCTTCGCGGACGCGCTGACGATGGCGGACAACCACGTGATCTACAAGAACGGCGCGAAGGAGATCGCGCTTCGCGAACGGCTGCTCGATCACGTTCATGGCGAAGCCGTTCGAGTCGTGGATCGGCAACTCGTGCCATGTCCATGCCTCGCTCTTCCGAGACGGCGAGCCGGCGTTCGCCGAGGACGACGTGCTCTTCGACCGCTTCCTCGCCGGCCAGATCGCCAGCGTTCGAGGAGCTCGCGATCTTCCTCGCGCCCGACGATCAACTCGTACAAGCGCTATCGCGGCCGGAAGCTGGGCGCCGACGACGCTCGCGTGGGGCCGCGACAACCGCACGTGCGGGTTCCGCATCGTCGGGCACGGCGGCTCGAAGCGCGTCGAGACGCGGATTCCCGGGCGGCGACGTCAACCCGTACCTCGCCTTCGCGGCGATCATCGCGGCCGGCCTGCACGGGATCGAGACGGAGCTCGAGCCTGCCGCCGGCGCTCGAGGGGAACGCGTACGAGTCCGACGCCGAGCGCTTCCCGTCGACGCTGCGGGACGCGATCGCCGCGCTCGAGTCCGGGACGGTCGCGCGCGCGGCGTTCGGCGACCAGGTCGTCGACCACTACCTGAACTACGCGCGCACCGAGCAGGCGCTCTTCGACAAGGTACGTGACGGACTGGGAGCGCGCCGCGCTACTTCGAGCGCGGGATGAGAGTCGTCCTCATCTCGCAGGTTCCGCCAGGCGGTGCACGGGTACACCGAGCTCCTGCGCGGTCTCGGCCACGAGCCCGTGGCGCTCCTCTGCACGCGGGAGCAGGCGCGACCGGTACGGGAAGGCGTTCGAGGAGCTCGTCCGTGACGCGCCGGTCGAGCTCGACGTCGTGATCCCCGCGACACGAGCCGGCATCGCGCCGCTCCTCCGCCGCTACGAGCCGGATGTCGTCCTCTGCAGCGGGTTTCCGTGGAAGAGTCCCGGCCGACGCGCTGGCGGTGCCGCGCCTCGGCGGCGATCAACGGCCACCCTTCGCTGCTCCCGAGGTACCGAGGCCCGAGCCCGGTGTCCTGGGCGATCCGGAACGGCGAGACCGAGATCGGCTTCACGTACCACCACATGGACGCCGACCTCGACACGGGGGCGATCTTGGCGCAAGGCGCGATTCCGCTCGGGGACGAGCACTCGTGGGAGGAGCTCGAGCCCAAGCTGATGGTCCCTGCATCGCGGAGCTCTTGCCACGGGCGTCTCGCAGCGCATCGAGGCAGGCGATCCGGGCGATCCGCAGCGCGGAGGCGAGGCGACTACTTCTCGTTCTTCGGAGCCCGACTACGCTGTTCATCGACTGGAGCGGCTCCCGCGGAGGACGTCGCACCGGCAGGTTCGCGCCTGGCGGTTCGCACTCGGCGATCGGGCGACGCACGTGGAGCGCTTGCCGAGCTCGACGGGAAGACGGTGCGCGTTCTCCGCATCAGCCTCGAGCCGACCGACGGACGCGCGATGGAGTGCGCAGACGGCATCACTCTGGATCGTGGAGACGGAGGCCGCATGAGGCCGGTCATCGGGATCACGACCTACGCGCAGGAGGCGAGCTGGGGCGTCTGGCGCCTGCCTGCCGCGCTGATCCCGCTCGACTACGTGGACGCGGTCGAGCGCGCGGGCGGCCGTCCCGTTCTGATCCCTCCGAGCGAGGACGGCGTGGACGAGACGCTCGAGGCGCTCGACGGGATCGTGTTCTCGGGCGGCGCCGACGTCGATCCGTCGCTCTACGGCGCCGAGCCGCACCCGGAGACGGACGCGCCTCAAGCGCGCCGCGACGCCGGCGAGCTCGCGCTGCTCCAAGCCGCGCTCGACCGAGACATGCCGGTGCTCGCCGTCTGCCGCGGCTTCCAGCTCCTGAACGTCGCTCGCGGCGGAGATCTCGTCCAGCACCTTCCGGATGCCGTCGGCATCGGACGACCACAAGCAGACTCCCGGGGACGTTCGTCGAGCACCCCGTCGAGGTGAAGGAAGGAACACGTCTCGCGTCGATGGTCGGCGCGCGCTCGGAGGTGACCTCCCACCACCACCAGGGGCTCGGGCAGCGTCGGAGACGGGCTCGTCGAGACGGCCTGGGCCGGAGACGGCACGCTCGAAGGCGTCGAGGATCCGTCCCTGCGCTTCCTGGTCGGCGTGCAGTGGCATCCCGAGGCGGGAGAGGACGAGGCGCTCTTCGCGAACCTCGTCGCAGGAAGCGCGCGCGTACCGCGCTCCGTGACGGCGCCGTGACTACGGCGTCGTCGTGACGCTCACCGTCGTCTCGAACTCCTGGCGAGCCGAGGAGCCGATCGCCGAGCTCGCATCTGCAGGCAGGCTGTCGAGGAGAGCCGACGAGTGCCGTGCGCGCGCGCATCGAGGAGCTCGCAGCTCGAGCACCCGACGCAGGTCGGCGCGGCGGTCTCCGCCGGCGCGACCGCGCCCGCCGTTCTGCGGCAGGCTTCGCGGCTGGCGCTCGTCGAGGAGCACGCGGAAGAGCTCGCGCAGATCGAGTCGAGCAACGTCGGCAAGCCCATCTCGGGTGCGCGCGGCGAGATCGGCATGGTCGCGCAGGTCTTCCACTTCTACGCCGGCGCGGTCGACAAGCACTACGGCGACACGATCCCGGTCGCAGGTGGCGTCGCGGCGACCTTCCGCGAGCCGCTCGGCGTCGTCGGGCTGATCGTGCCCTGGAACTTCCCGCTCAACATCGCGAGCT
Organism: uncultured Actinomycetes bacterium; assembly: GCA_963746435.1. GTDB lineage: Bacteria > Actinomycetota > Thermoleophilia > Gaiellales > Gaiellaceae > GMQP-bins7. The sequence goes on along the minus strand of CAVVAZ010000002.1, from coordinate 276,534 downwards.
GGAAGCTCGGCCCGGCGCTCGCGTGCGGGAACACGGTCGTTCTCAAGCCGGCGGAGCTCACGCCGCTGTCGGCGCTCCGCCTCGCCGAGCTGGCGCTGGAGGCCGGGATTCCGGACGGCGTCGTCAACGTCGCTCGTCGGGAAGGGCTCCGTCGTCGGGCAGCGGCTGATCGAGCACCCGGACGTCGCGAAGATCGGGTTCACGGGCTCGACCGAGGTCGGCCGGCTCGTGATGCAGGGCGCAGCGGAGACGATCAAGCGGGTCACGCTCGAGCTCGGCGGCAAGTCGGCGAACGTCGTCTTCGCGGACGCGGATCTCGAACGAGCGGCCGCCGCCGCGCCGTACGCGGTCTTCGACAACGCGGGACAGGACTGCTGCGCGCGCTCGCGGATCCTCGTCCAGAAATCCGTCTACGACCGGTTCCTGGACGAGCTGATCGCGGCGACGAAGCGCGTGCGGGTCGGGGATCCTGCGGACGAGTCGACGGAGATGGGGCCGCTCGTCTCGGCCGCGCATCGCGAGACCGTCTCGTCGTTCGTCGACGACTCCGTCGAGATCGCGTATCAGCGGCGAGGCACGGGACGGCGCCGGCTTCTGGTTCCCGCCGCACGCTCGTCGAGGCGACGAACGAGCGACCGGGTCGCGCGCGAGGAGGTCTTCGGCCCGGTTGCGGCAGTGATCCCGTTCGAGGACGAAGCAGACGCGATCCGGATCGCCAACGACACGCCGTACGGCCTCTCGGGCTCGATCTGGACGCGCGACGGTGCCAGGGCGCTGCGCGTTGCTCGCGCGCTCGAGACCGGCGTGCTCTCGGTGAACTCGAACTCGTCGGTGCGGGTTCAGACGCCGTTCGGCGGGTTCAAGCAGTCGGGGTTCGGCCGCGAGCTCGGCATGCAGGCGCTCGACGGATACTCGGAGGTCAAGAGCGTGTTCATCTCGACGGAGGAGTGAGCGATGGCGGGTCGGCTCGACGGGAAGGTCTGCGTGATCACGGGCGCGGGCGGCGGCATGGGGCGCGAGGCCGCAATCGTCTTCACGGCCGAGGGCGCAAAGGTCTGCGTCGCGGACGTCGATCTCGACACTCGCCGAGGAGACGGTCGCGCTCTGCTCGGGGGACGCATTCGCGCTGCCGCGTGAACGTCGCCGACGAGGAGGACGTTCGCGGGATGTACCGGACGACCGCCGAGCGCTTCGGCGGCGTCGACGTCCTCTACAACAACGCGGGGATATCGCCCGGAGACGACGCGTCCGTGCTCGACACGACGGTGGACGCATGGCAGCGCGTCCAGGACGTGAACACGAAGGGCGTCTTCCTCTGCTGCAAGCACGGGATCCCGTACCTGCTCGAGCGCGACGGCGGATCGGTGATCAACGTCGCGTCCTTCGTCGCGATCCTCGGCGCCGCGACGTCGCAGATCTCCTACACGGCGTCCAAGGGCGCCGTCCTGTCGATGAGCCGCGAGCTCGCGGTGCAGTTCGCGAGGCAGGGGATTCGCGTGAACGCGCTCTGCCCGGGACCGGTCGAGACGCCGCTCCTGCTGGCGATCTACGGCGACGACCCGGCCGCCTTCGCCCGGCGGCAGACCCACTGGCCGACCGGTCGGCTCGGCAAGCCGCGCGAGATCGTGAACGCGGCGCTCTTCCTCGCGAGCGACGAGTCGTCGTTCGTGAACGGCGCGGCCTTCGTCGTCGACGGCGGCCTGACCGCCGCCTACGTCACGCCCGAGTAGAGCCGAACGCCACCACTACAACGCGGGCGCTGGTTGCGGCGGCCCGGGTTTCCCTGCGATCAGACGCCGACGACCTGAACGGTCCAGCGCCGCTCGCGCTCGCGGTCGAGCTCGAGGAAGAGGACGCGCTGCCACTGGCCGAGCTGCAGGTCTCCCCCGCGGACGGGAATCGACTCGCCTGCCGGGCCGAGGAGCATCGACATGCAGTGCGCGTGCCCGTTCGAGGCCTCCATGTCCTCCGGACAGACGTTCTCGGTGCGACGGTCCCAGTCGTCGTGGGCGTAGTAGTGCTCGCTCGGGACGAGGCGGCGCAAGAGCACGGCGAAGTCCTCGAGGAAACCCGCGCTCCCACTCGTTCACCCGCACGGAGCAGGTCGTGTGCGGCGAGTACACGCAGCAGATGCCCTCCCGGATCCCGCTCTGGTTGACGGCGTCCTGGACCTCTTCCGTGATGTCGGTCACGGTCAGGCCCCCGGCGGTGCGCAGGTGTGCCTCGTACTGGAACGTCTCCACGCCGGCCACATTCTGACAAGAGCGCTCGTACCGCCGCCGCCGGATCCGTCGGGTGGGAAACCACGGCTCGAGCGACAAGCACCCGCGGCGTAAAGGAGATCGCGCTGGCCGAGCGCAGGCGACTCGTCAGGGCGAGCGACATGTGATCGTCGGATCGCCGTTTACGGTTCGGGGAATTGGGTGAGGCTGGGAGCACGAGACCCTGACGATTCAAGGAGGGAACCAATGGCCGATCCCGCTCCAGTGGGAAGCGACGTCCAAGCAGGCACGTACCGCTGCATCACGTGTGGCTACGAGCTGGGTGTGCAGTCGGTCCAGTCGTTGCCACCCTGCCCCAAGTGCGAAGGCCCCTACGGATGGAATCCGCTGACCGGGGCCGACAGCAGCAAGGATCCGTACCCCGACCAAGCCTGAGGCAGCGGCCTTCGGGGCCGAAGCGGCTGTCTTGCTCTTAGCGAAGCGCGAGTGCGAGCAGCAGCATGACTGCGAGCAGAAGAGCAAGCCACCAGAGCCAAACTGACGGCGATCGTCTCCGTCGTCTGCGACCGGGTTCGAGAAGCCTCACTCGGACGGCCATACCCAATCGGCGTTGGCCTTACACGCAGGTCACCAGGGCTGAGCCACTCGCTTCGTGGCGGTGTTTCGATTCTTCTCGGACGGGAAGGCTTGCCTGCCACATTCCTTCGAGCAAGGAGGTTCGGAATGAAGACGATCGAGGAATCGATCGAGATCGAAGTGCCCGTATCGACCGCGTACAACCAGTGGACGCAGTTCGAGTCGTTCCCTCAGTTCATGGACGGCGTCGAGCGCGTCGAGCAGAAGGACGACACACAGCTGCATTGGGTGGCCGAGGTCGGTGGCGAGAAGCGTGAGTGGGATGCCGAGATCACCGAGCAGCATCCAGATCACCGCGTGGCCTGGAAAGCCCTGAATCAGGACGGACCGAACGGAGTCGTCACCTTCCACAAGCTCGGGGACGCACGCACGAAGGTGATGGTCCAGATGGAGTACGAACCCGAGGGCATCAAGGAGTCAGTCGGCAGCGTGGTTGGAATCGACAGTCATCGCGTCAAGGGCGACCTCGAGTCCTTCAAGGACTTCATCGAGTCGCGCGGCGGCGAGACTGGCGCTTGGCGCGGAGACGTCGAGAACTAAGCCGGGTCACCTGGCCGGCGACGCTGACATGCGTCGCCGGCCGGTTCCTTCAAGTAAGCGCCGCCCTACCGGGCTCATGATGCTCGTGTCCTCTAGTGACTGGACGAGCCGAGACGCTACGCCGAGTGCGGCCACGAGTCAGGCGAGCCGCTGTGAAACCCGGAAGAGCGGCGTGCCGGAACGGCTCTGGACAAGCGCGCTCGAATCTGAGTGCAGTCGTCGTCATCGGTCGGAACGACGTGGCGCCCCTGACGATAGAGCAGGCTGATCCGGACATCGTGCGGCGGCACGGCCGACGTCGGGAAGCGAGCGACAATTGGCGTTAATGTTGCGTCTTCAGAGACGATCTGAAAAGGAGTGAAGATGTCGTCTCAGCCGTACCTCTTGGCGGATCAGCCCTCCGAGCTGGAGCGGCTACAGCTCCAGTCGCGCGTGTGGGAGCCGAGTGGCCGCCGCCTTCTCGACGAGATCGGCGAAGGTCGTAGAGCACGTGTCCTCGACGTCGGCTGCGGCGCGATCGGCTGGCTGCGGCTGTTGAGCGAGTGGGTCGGCGCCGACGGCGAGGTGGTGGGGTTCGACATCGACGACGCACTGCTTGACGCCGCTAGACAGTTCGTGGACGCGGAGGGCCTCGACAACGTCGTACTCATGAAGGACGACCTCTTCGCAAGCAAGCTCGAGTCGTCCTCGTTCGACCTCGTTCATGCCAGGTTCCAAATCGCCCCGCTCGGTCGAGGTCCGGAGCAGATGTCTACCCACCTCCGGCTCGTCCGTCCCGGAGGCACGGTAGTGCTGGAGGAGTGGGATGTGAGCTCATGGCACCTCAACCCTCCTGCGCCTGCTCTGGAGAGGCTGATCGAGCTCATCGGGGAGGCGTTCGTGCGCTCTGGAGGAGACATGCATGCCGGACGCAAACTGCTCGAGCTGTTCGGGAGCGTCGACATCGATGGGACGGTCCGGGCCGAGATCGTCGCGCTGCCTCCGGGCCACCCCTACCTGCGCGTGCCATTGCAGTTCGCTACCGCATTGGAAGAGCGGTTGCTGTCCTTGATTACGGCCGACGAGCTGGAGCAGCTTCGAAAGGACGGGGAGGCCGAACTCACGGAGCCCGGGCGCTGGGGCACCACATTCATGCTCTTGCAGTGCTGGGGCCAGCGCCGCGTAGCCACCACATCGAAGTAGCTGGAAGCGACGGCATGCGGCCCGCCCGCGCTGCGCTTACTCGTCTTCGCCGAAGTAGTCGTTATCGACGAGCTTCACGGAGTAAGTCTCGCGGTCGCTCACTCCAACGTTGTGATCGATCATCAACTCCGCGAGCCGCTCCCCGTCGATCAGGATCACGCGTGGCGAGACTCCCGCCGCGTAGTTCTGCGCGTCCGCCGAGAAGCTCGAAGCCGTGAAGATGATCCCTTTCGAGGCTCGCGCGCCTTGGAGTGCGCCGACGAAGCCCTGCACGACCGGTCGCCCGACCGTCGCCTCCCACCGCTTTGCCTGCACGTACACGACGTCGAGACCGAGCCGATCCTCACGGATCACGCCGTCGATCCGGCATCGCCGCTCGCTCCGGCTCGTAGTCGGGAGTGCTCGGTGCCATCGCCGTACCCCATCGCGTGAAGGACGTCGAGCACGAGGTCTTCGAACGCTGAGGGGGGCATGGCGGCGATCCTGTCCCGGACTTCGCCGATCAGCGCCTCGCGCAGCTCCTGGTACGCCGCCTCGATGCGCTCCTCTGGAGTCGCAGTGTCCGTGACTGAGACCGCCGTTGTCGTCGCTGCCGTCGCCCGTCTTGTCCCCCTCGCCTTTCTGAACTCGGCGAACTCCGGGAACTGCGAGAGCACGGTGAGGTCGATCCGGTCGGGGTGTTCCGCCAGAACGTCGCGACCTCTTGCGGTGATCGCGTACACGGAGCGGCGCGGTCGGACAAGCAGACCGACCCGGTAGAGGTAGGTCGCCGCCCAGCCGACTCGGTTGTCGAACGTCTTCGCAAGTCCGCTCGGCAACCTCTCGGCGAGCTCCTCTGGCGTGAGCCCAAACTGCACCGCCAGCGCTGCTCGCACGTCGGCGATCGGACGCTCGTTCCCCGCGGCGTACTCCTCAAGCAGAGGGCGCATCAACGTCTGGAAGTCGGGAACGGGCATCTTCGGCCCGCCTACTCTACGGCGGGATGCCTGCACTGGACATGGCTGCGCCCAATCGAGGTATGCACGCGATTACGCAGGCGACCGCACGAATCGCACGTTTCGCTCGAATCGCTTCGCATGGTTGAGCCATGTCGAATGGGCCCGCCTGGACTCGAACCAGGGACCAACCGATTATGAGTCGGCTGCTCTAACCAGCTGAGCTACGGGCCCGAAGCCGTTCCAGCGTAACCGTTCGTCCTCTCGTCGTTCTGCCGTCCCGGAGTGCGTCCCGAAGACGTGCGGTTTTGGCGCCCGGTGAGGGGGTGGGGAGATCGGCGGAGACACCGTAGACGACCCACTTGCAAACGGCGCGGGCAGGGCTGCCTATGAGCGCCGCATCGAGGTCGTGTCTCGCCGATCGTCCCTTCCCCGTGCGGCACAGTACCCCCGTGACCGTCCCCTAAACGAACGTGCGCTACGGAGCCCCCGCGGCCGCCCCGCGGTTGACTACGAGTGACGCTCGGCGCGCCTGCGGCGATTTCTGAGGGCGTCGTCTCGGCGAGCGCGCTCGGCCGGGGTAGCGCTCGCATCGCGCGCGCCGCGTTGCTTGGCCCATTCGGCCCGCTCGGCGTCTGTCATCTCGCGAATCACCAGATCGCCTGACTCAACCTGCTCGCGGATGTGCTCGAGCTTCGCCTGCCGCGCCTCGGCATCGCGCTCTTGACTCGTCTTCGCCACTTTCCAAGTCTAGCTTCTAGGTCGGGTTACAGGGCAGAACGTGCTGCAAAACGGGACATAACACGTGCCTCTATGTCCTGATGGACAAATCGGGCAGCGTCGGCACGTACAACAATGGAGCGATGCGACGTCGTCCGGACACTGAGCTGATCGTCCTCGCCCGGAAGGGCTCGCGCGAAGCCGTCGACGCGCTCTTCGACCGCTACTGGTCGCACGCCTGGCGAGCCGCCTATGCCGTGACTTGCGACCGGGCGCTCGCGGACGACGCGGCGCAGGAGGCGATCGAGAAAGCATTCGGCGCCCTCGACCGCTACGACGAGACGCGTCCGTTCGGGCCGTGGCTGAAGCGGATCGCGGTCAACCGCGCGATCGATCAGCTCCGGCGCAGGCGCCGGGTCGAGCCGCTCTCGGAGGACGAGGCGACGTTCCACGCATCGGACCGCGGGGGAGGCGAGCGACGAGTCGACACGCATCTTGGCGGTGACCGAAGCCGTGGCTGGGCTCGCGGAGAAGAAGCGAATCGTCGTCGTGCTCCACTACTGGCTCGATCTCCCGCTCGAGGAGATCGCCGGCGTGCTGGGGTTGCCCGTGGGAACCGTCGCCTCGCGTCTCGCACGCGCGAAGACCGAGCTCCTCGCCGTCCTGGAGAGGGAGCATGTCGTCTGAATCCGAGCTCGAGCAGTTGCTGCGCGAGGGGCGGGAGACGATTCCGGAGCCCGATGCAGCATCGACGCGCGGCGCCCACGAGCGTGCACGTGTTGCTATCCAGCGTCGCCGACCACGCCGTCGCCTGAGGGTCGCCGCGCTCCTCGGGGTCGCAGCCGTCGTCGCAATCGGGCTCGGCGATGGGTCTCGGTGCACTGATCGCACCGAGCGGTACCGCAGCCCGCGGCCCGGTCGGGTTCGGGTTCATGCCGGAGCCGGGTTGGCAGGCGCTCCAGGCGGCTGCGCCCTCCGTCGCGGGCCAGCCGCAGGTCGCCATGGCGGCGAACGTCCCCTTCGCTGCCGACGACGTCGTCCATGGGCTCGCCGAGCCATCGGCGTTGCCTTACTCGACGCTGCTCACTCTTCCAGCTCACGGCGCGGTCATCGTCGTGACGCTCACCGAGCCCGACCCGAACCAACCGCCCAGCACGCGGCATCTGGCGCTCGAGCTCCCGCTGCGCATCCGCGATGCGACGCCGTACATCGAGTACGGGACTCAGCTACGGCCCGACGAGCCGCTGGGGCAGTACCAGCTCCAGAGTGTGCTCAACGGGCGCTACCTCGATGTTCACGTGTACTTCGGGACGCCCCGACCGTCAGCCGCGCTCCGTGTGGCGGCCCAGCGCCAGCTCGACCGGCTCGTCGTCCGGTCGGCGAAGTCTTTCGAGCCGGAGCGAGCCGTGCGGCAGACGCGGGCCGCGAGGCCGTCAGCTCCTGGGCTGATCGACCGGACGTTCGTCTGCGCTCCCGCGCTCATCGGCGGGGTACGACAGATCGACACCAGAGCACACAGGGGAAGCGGGCGACGCGGCTCGGGCTGGGATCGTCCCGCGTTCGCCGACATCTCGACGACAGTGTCCGGAGCAGCGGCCACCGCAATCGAGGACGAGCTCGCCTGGATCGCGGCGGGACCGCCGTCCGCCTCGTCCACCGTCACCTCGACCCTCGTCGGCTACACGTTCCCCTTCCGAGTCTGGGGCACGGTCTCCGTGAACGGCAAGCTGTGCCGCGCGACCACGTCACGGCTTCCGCTCGCTCGCACAAAGCTGCAAGGCGGCGGGGTGGGACCGATCGACGACCGCTGGGATTGCGTGACCGGCCGCCGCGTCGTTGTTCGCATACGTGCGATCCTGGAGTCCAAGGCGTCGTTGAAGTCGTATCGCGGCTTCATCCGGACGACGGTCCCGGTCAAGTCGGCTTCACTCGCGGTCCGGACGGAAGCGGGGAAGCCTCTCGTCTACGCACAGGTGCTCGAGTCCGGCAAGTCGTTGCTGTTCACGTCGCCCGGTTGCTTCCCGGACTGATGCAGAGTCGTCTGGCGCTCATCCTCGGGGCGGCTCTTGCGGCATTCACTCTCGCCGCACAAGCCTCACTGGGTGCGCAGCCTGACACGGCGACCCAGAACGTCACGATCTTCGCGCGCCCGACCGTCGTTGGATGGGCGGAGGGAGCGACGCTCTTCGGAACCGCCGAAGGTGCGCGAGCACAGGACGTCGTTTTCGTTCAGGCGAAGGACTGCGGAAGTGGATTCTTCAGACTGTATGTCGAGCCTCATGTCAACGCAGGCGGCGGCTGGTCGACCCCGGTCGCACCCGGCATCACCTCGACCTTCCGAGCGGTCTGGAACGGCACTTCGAGCCCAACCGTGACCATCCGGCAGCAGGCCAACGTCGTGCTCGAGCGTCGCCGTTCGGGTCCCGGGTACACGGTGGCCGTCTCGGCCAAGCGCAGCTTCTGGCGCAAGAAGGTCCAGATCCAACGCCGGCAGGGAGGCGCATGGCGCACCGTGAAGACCGTCGTGCTCTCGGATTCGGTGGGCAGCACGGGCACCGTCAGCGCCTCGCAGGCGACTTTCCGCCTCTCCCTCCCCAGAGGTGCGACCCTGCGCGCACTCCTGCCCCTTTCTCAGGCGAAGCCGTGCTATGTCTCCAGCGTCAGCCGGACGGTGCGCACGTGAGCAGCGAGACTCGCACCGTCGAGCTCGCAAACCGCCTGCTCGCGAACGTCGAGACCGTCGTGCTCGGGAAGACGGAGGAGATCAAGCTCGTGCTCTCGGCGCTTCTCTGCGGTGGCCACGTGCTCCTCGAGGACGTGCCGGGGACGGCGAAGACGATCCTCGCCCGCGCGATCGCCGGGTCGATCGAGGGCGCCACGAACGCACGGGTCCAGTGCACGCCCGACCTCCAGCCGACCGACGTCACCGGGCTCTCCGTCTTCGACCAGCGCGAGCGCGACTTCGAGTTCCGGCCCGGGCCCAGTGTTCGCGAACGTCGTCCTCGTCGACGAGATCAACCGCGCGATGCCGAAGACGCAGTCGGCTCTCCTCGAGGCGATGGCGGAGCAGCAGGTGACCATCGACGGAGTCACGCGCGCGCTGCCCGACCCGTTCCTCGTGCTCGCGACCGAGAACCCGATCGAGCAGGAGGGGACGTTCCCGCTCCCGGAGGCGCAGCTCGACCGCTTCTTCCTCCGGACCGCGCTCGGCTACCCGGGCGAGGACGAAGAGGTGCGCATCGTCGAGGAGCAGCTCCGCGTGCACCCGCTCGCCGGGCTGCAGCCGGTCCTGACGCTCGAGGAGGTGAAGGAGCTCAGGGACGCCGTGCACGACGTCTACATCGATCCGCTCCTGCGCCGCTGGGTGATCCAGCTCGTGCGCGCGACGCGCGCCGCCGAGGGAGTCGCAATCGGGGCGTCGGTCCGAGGAAGCCTCGCCCTCGAGCGCGCCACCCGCGCCTGGGCGCTCCTCGACGGACGGGAGTTCGTGACGCCTGTCGACGTCGAGAACCTCCTGCTCCCGATCGTCATGCACCGGATCGTCTTCGCGCCGAGCTTCGTCGCGGAGGCGAGGGAGATCGGCTGGACCGAGGCGGCGGAACGCGTTCCGCGAGCAGTGCGTCTTGCTCGCGCCGCGGCCGGGGGTCGAGCTGGAAGCGGCCGTGGCGGCTGATCGATGACGCGAGTGCTACGGCTTCGGCGTCGCCGCGATCCTGGTTCTGCTGCTCGCGAGCGCGGGGCTCGCTGCGGCGAGGGCGGAGACGGTGACGCTCGTCTTCAGCCAGTACCGGAATGTCAACGGCGTGGTCGTGCTCGTGTTCTCCGGCACGGTGAGCAGCGGCGCCGCCGGCGAAGAGGTCGAGGTCGTGGGGCGGGACTGCGGCGGGCAAGGCTACCGGCTGATCAGCGGCGCCCAGACGCCGACCAGGTGGCGGGTGGCAGGTCGAGAACCCGTCGAGCAACCCTTCCCGGTGGACTCCGGTCGACTCGGGCATGACGTTCCGGGCCCGCTGGAACGGCCAGCTGAGCAATCCAGTCGTCTGGCGAGTGCCTGCCTTCGTCGGCGCCGTGAAGGTCGCGGCGCGGCGCTGGAAGGTGTTCGTGACTCCGTCGCGCGGAACCCTGAAGGGGAAGATCGTCGAGTTGCAACGCCAGGTTGGACGACGTTGGGTGAGGTATCGGCAAGCACCGCTCGTCCACAAGCCGAGCTTCGACCTCGGCCCCTTCAATCACGAAGCGCTGTTCGCGGTCCCCAAGCGCGGGCTGAAGCTCCGCGCCTTCCTGCCTGCGCGGAGCGCCGCGCCCTGCCATCTCGCCGGGGTCAGTGAGCCGTTCCGCACGTGATCCGGTAGCTCGTTGACGGCGATCTTCCCGCTCATCCCGCGCCGACGGGTGCTCGGGCTCCCGTTCGGCGGGCTGCACAGTCTTCGCCGCGGGCTCGGTTCCGACGTCGCGAGCTCGCGTCCGTACCTGCCCGGCGACGACGTCGACAAGATCGACTGGAACGCGTCGGCCCGGCTCTCTCTCGCGCGCGGGACGGAGGAGTTCATCGTCCGCGAGCACTACGCGGAGGAGGCGCCGCGGGTCGTCGTCCTCGGCGACCGGCGGCCTTCGATGTCGGTCTTCTCGGACGAGTGGCCTTGGCTTCGGAAGCCGGAGGCGCTCGAGCGGGCGACGCGGGTGATCGGCGACAGCGCAGTCGCCGCGCGGGGGCTCCTCGGGTACTTCGACGAGGCCGACGGCGATCCCCACTGGCGTCCGCCCCGCAGCTCGCACGATCGCGAGCCTCTCGGAGCGGGCCGGCCGTTCGAGGCGCCGCAGGACACGCTGGAGCGCGGGCTCCGCTACCTCGTCGACCGGCGGCGCGACCTCCCCGCGGGCAGCTTTGTCTTCATCCTCTCCGACTTCCTCTCGGAACCGCCGCGCGAGGCGTGGCTGCGTGCGCTCGAGCGGCGCTGGGAGATCGTTCCTGTTCTGATCCGAGATCCGGTGTGGGAGCAGAGCTTCCCGGACGTGAGCGGTGCGACACTGCCGCTCGCCGACCCGGCGACGGGCCGCGTGACCCTCGTGCGCATGTCGGCAGACGAGGTGGCCGAGCGCCGCGAGGAGAACGAGCAACGGACCGGAGACCTCGTGCGGAACCTGCGTGCGCTCGACATGGATCCCGTGCTCGTCTCGTCGCACGAGCCGAAGGACATCGTGCTGGCGTTCCTGAGCTGGGCCGACCAGCGCCTCTTCACGAGAGGGCGCGCGTGAGGACGCTGACCGCCTTCCTGGCTCTCGTGCTGTTGGCCGGCGGCTGCTCCGGGAGCGAGGAAGCAGCGGGCGACCTTCCGCTCGGCCGCGAGGTCTCGACGAGAACGAGCCTGCTCCCGAGCGTCCATCTCTTCGCAGAGCCCGTGGTCGCGCGGCTCGACGTCGTCGTCGACCGCGATCGGATCGAGCCCGACCGAGTGCGACCCCAGACGGCGTTTCTCCCCTACGAGCTCGTGGGCAGGGTCGTCCGCGGGCGCGAGGACCGCGGCCGCTTCACGCACCTCAGCTACGAGTACACGCTGCGCTGCCTTCGCATCGCGTGCATACCCGAGCTCGACCCGGGCGCCATCGCGGGTGACGCGGAATCGGGGCGCGGCGAGCGCCGCACGTTCGACCTGACACCGGCTCGGGTGCTCTACGACGATCCCGCAGGAGAGACGCGCGTGCTGAGGACGGCCGGGTGGCCCACGCTCGAGTCCGCCTCGCGGATCATCCCGAAGGACGTTCCCTCGTTCGGGTTCGTGTTCAAGACGTCGGTCGCACCGCTGCCCGAGCCCGACTACCGCGTCCCGCCGGTGCTTCTCGGTGCCGGGCTCCTCGCGGCAGCGCTCGCGCTGCTCGCGCTGCCCATGGGGCTCGGTGTCGGGTGGCTGCGCCGCCGCCGGCCGCCGCCGCCTCCCGAGGAGCCCGAGCTGCCACCTCTCGAGCGCGCGCTCCGGCTCGTCGAATGGGCGCGCGAGCGAGAGAACGGCGAGGAGCGACGCGAGGCGCTGGAGGTCCTTGCCGTCGAGCTCGAGTCGGCCCGGAAACCCGAGCTCGCCGTGTCCGCGCGGGCGCTCGCCTGGTCGCCGGCGGCGCCCTCGCCGGAGTCAGCCGAATCGCTCGTGACGTCGGTGAGGGAGTCCGATGGCAAGCTCGCGTAGCGGACTTCAGGCGATCCCGGCGAGCGAGCCGCGCCGCTTCCGGCACCTCGGACGGCGCACGTTCGTGCTCAGGATCGCCTTGGCGCTCGCCCTCGTCGTGGCGCTCGTCGCCGCGGTTCTCCTCGCGCGTGGAGAAAACGTCCGTCAAGCCCCGCTGGTGCCGCCGGGCAAGACGGGGATCCTGGTGCTCGACCTCTCGGCGAGCACGAGCGAGGCGGCGTTCGCCCAGACGATCGAGAAGCTTGCCACCGGCGACGAGCGCGTCGGGGTCGTGGCTTTCTCGGACGCCGCCTACGAGCTCATGCCGCCCGGAACACCCGGCCGCGAGCTGCTCCCATTGCTCCGGTACTTCAAGCCTGCCGCGGACGGCACCGTGGCGGCGCACAATCCCTGGGAGTCGTTCCGGGCGGGAACGCAGATCTCCACGGGGCTCGCGGCCGCGCACGACGTGCTGCTCCGCGAACGGGTGGCGAACGGCTCCATCGTGCTCGTCAGCGACTTCGAGATCCTGCCGGACGAGATCCAGCGCGTGGCCGAGCAGGTCGGGCTCCTCCGCCGCGAGGGCGTCGAGGTACGGCTCGTCCCGCTCGACCCGACGCCGGAAAGACGTGCGCGGATCGAGGCGATCCTGGGTGGCGCCGCGGTGCTCCGGGAGTCCTCCGGGGATGCTCCGGTGCGCGCGCCCGAGTCGAGGACGCTGGCGGCGGCGGCGCCGTGGGCGTTCGTCCTCGTCTCGGGAGCGCTCGTTCTGCTTCTCGCGCTGAACGAGGGACTGCTGTCGCGGCTCGAGGTCCGGCGCTGATGTGGCGCTCACGCGCGATCCGGGCGGCGGCGGTGCTTGCCGTGCCGCTGGCGATTCTGCTCGCGCTGCTTGCCGTCGAGGTGCTTCGCACCCCGGGCCAGCTCGAGACCGACGACGTGCGCTTCGAGGCGGCGCCCATGCGCCAGCAGGGCCTCTGGGCCGATCTCGGCTTCCTCCCGGGAGGTGCCGGCAAGCGGCTCCTGGACCTCGAGGACGATCTCGCGTACCGGCGGACCGTTGCGATGTTCCTCCGGGTGGAGCCCGGAAAGGTCGAGATCTTCGGCCCCGAGCTCGAGAACCTCCGAGGGAAGGTGCAGTTCGAGATCACGCGCGGGAGCGCGGAGGACTCGAACCCGGAGCGGCGGGCGCAGCTCTTGAACTTCCTCGCGGCGATGTCGCTCGAGCGGTACGGCGCCGACCAGACCGAAGCCGACACCATCTTGAGGAGAGCGATTCACACCCTCCGAAGCGCGGTCGAGACCGATCCCGAGAACGCCGACGCGAAGCTCAACCTCGAGCTGGCCCTCCGCAACGCGAAGGCGGTCAACCTTCCCGGGACCGATCCGAGCGGAGACGCGGCTTCGGGAACGATCTCGGGGCAGGGACACGCGGGCGGCGGGTACTGATCGGTGGACGTTCGCCTGCTCACGCCGCTCGCGGCGCTCTTCGCGCTCAGCGCTCTCGTCCCACTGGCGGTCTTCGTGCTGCGTTGGCGGCGCCTACGCGCGATCAGGGCGGCGCTGGGGCTCGAGCAGCCGTCGCTCCGGTCGCAGCTCTCGCTCGCGGCCGTCATCGCGGCGGTTCCGGTACTGCTGGGTGTCGCCGCCGCGCAGCCGGTCGTCGAGACGACCCGGACCGTTCCCGAGCGCACCGACGCCCAGGTGTTCGTCGTGCTCGACGTCTCGCGCTCGATGCTCGCGGCGAGAGCGGCGGGGGCGCCGACGCGCTTCGAGCGCGCGCGAGGCGTGGCGCTCGGGCTCCGCGACGAGCTCCCCGAGGTTCCGCTCGGCCTCGCGTCGCTGACCGATCGCGTCCTCCCGCATCTCTTTCCGACAACCGACGGCCGCGTGTTTGCCGCCACGCTGGCGCAGGCGATCGACATCGAGCGACCGCCCGCCGGCTCGTTCTACGCCACTGTCGCGACGAACCTGAACGCACTGCGCTCGGTCCCGGAGACCGGGTACTTCCCGCCTTCGGCGAAGAAGCGCGTGCTCGTGGTCCTCACCGACGGCGAGACGCAGCCCGCCGAAGGCGAGCTCGCGCGAGCGTTCAAGCGCCGTCCGCGGATCGAGACGATCTTCGTCCGGTTCTGGGACGACGGCGAGCGGATCTACGAGACCGGCGTCGCAGAGGGCGGCTACAAGGCCGACAGCGGAAGCGGCCCGGCGCTCGCCCGGACGGCGTCGCTCGTCGGCGGGCGGGTGTTCGAGGAGAGCGACGCTCGGCAGGCGGCGGCAGCGGTGCGCGAGGCGGTCGGCGAGGGCACCACGGTCGACCGCCGGCACGAATCGGGGCGGCTCGCGCTCATGCCCTGGATCGCGCTCGCGGCGCTCATTCCTCTCTGCTTCGTCCTGGTCCGCAGGAACCTCTGGTGGAGCCGAAAGGCCGGGCTCGTCGCCCGCCCGTGGACGGCTCGAAACCTGGGGCACCTCGGGCGCTTGAGAGAGGGGGCCCGGGTGGGCGGGCCCCCAACTCGACGATCGGCGCAACTTCGGGGTCAGGCGTCGCCGCCTGCGGGGAGAGGAGTCGCGCCGTAGGCGAGTATCTGTGACACACCGGACGGACGATTGCGATTCGCCCACAGCCTTTCCACAGCACGAGTGCCGCAAATTGGGACAACTCCGTAGCGGTCTTCCACAGGGCCTGTGAAAGAAAGACGGATCATCTCGCCAGGCGGCTCGCGGCTACACTCCGCTCGTGGCCGAGTACGGCACCCTCCGCGTCAAGACAGGCCTCGCCGAGATGCTCAAGGGCGGCGTCATCATGGACGTCGTCGACGCCGAGCAGGCCCGCATCGCGGAAGACGCCGGTGCCTGCGCGGTCATGGCGCTCGAGCGCGTGCCCGCCGACATCCGCCGGGACGGCGGCGTCGCGCGCATGGCCGATCCGCAGAGAATCCGCGAGATCCAGGAGGCGGTGACGATTCCCGTCATGGCGAAGTGCCGAATCGGCCACTTCGCGGAGGCGCAGATCCTCGAGGCGCTCGAGGTCGACTACATCGACGAGTCGGAGGTCCTCACGCCGGCCGACGTCGGAAACCACGTGGACAAGTGGCCGTTCAGGGTTCCGTTCGTCTGCGGCGCGACCAACCTGGGCGAGGCGCTTCGGAGGATCTCCGAAGGCGCGGCGATGATTCGGACCAAGGGCGAGGCGGGAACCGGCGACATCGTGAACGCCGTGACGCACATGCGGGCCGTGTTCGGCGCGATCCGGCACCTCCAGGGGCTGCGCGAGGACGAGCTCTACGCCGCCGCAAAGGAGCACCGCGCGCCGTACGAGCTCGTGCGCTGGGTCGCCGAGAACGGCCGCCTCCCGGTCGTCACCTTCACCGCCGGGGGCATCGCGACCCCGGCCGACACGTCACTCGTCATGCAACTCGGGGCGGACGGCGTCTTCGTCGGGTCCGGGATCTTCAAGTCGGGCCGCGATGCACTGGACGACCGCGAGGGCTGGATCGAGGATGTCTCGCGACGCGCACGTGCGATCGTCGAGGCGACGACGCACTTCACGGACGCGAAGGTTCTCGCCGAAGTGTCGACGGGCCTCGGCCAGCCGATGGTCGGCATCTCTTCGAGCTCGCTTCCGGACGAGGAGCGGCTCGAGGTCCGCGGCTGGTAGCAGCGCTCTCCGCTCCCGGAAAGCGCTAGAGCGAAACGCCCGACTCTAGACTTCGATCGTGGGAGACAAGCCAAAAATCGGTGTGCTCGCGCTTCAGGGTGCGTTTCGCGAGCACGAGCGCGCTCTCCGCCGCCTGGGTGCCGACGTCGTCGAGGTTCGGCTCCCGGAGGATCTCGAGGGCCTCGACGGGCTCGTGATCCCCGGCGGCGAGTCGACGACGATCATGCGGCTCGCGCGCCTGTACGGCCTCGACGAGGCGATCAGGCGCTTCCGCGGCGCCGTCTTCGGAACGTGCGCGGGGATGATCGTGCTCGACCGCGATCACCTCGGGCTCGCCGAGATCGAGGTCGACCGGAACGCGTACGGCCGCCAGGTGTGGAGCTTCGAGTCCGACGTCGCTCTCGCGGACGACGATCTGCCCCTGCACGGCGTCTTCATCCGAGCGCCGCGCGTGCGCGAGCTCGGTCCCGAGGTCGAGGTGCTGGGCGAGCGGGAAGGCGAGCCCGTGCTGCTCCGCGACGGCCGCCTCTTGCTCGCGGCGTTTCATCCCGAGTTGACGGACGACCTCCGCGTGCACGCGCTCTTCCTGGAGATGGTCGAGGAGGCCCAGCGAAAGGAAGTCGGTGTCGGGGCATAGCAAGTGGTCGTCGATCAAGCACAAGAAGGGCGCGGCGGACGCCAAGCGCGGCAAGCTCTTCTCCAAGCTCTCTCGCGCGATCATCGTCGCGGCGAAGGAGGGCGGGCCTGACCCGCTGGCCAACCTTGCCCTCCAGAACGCGATCGAGAAGGCGCGCTCGTACTCGATGCCGAAGGACAACATCGAGCGCGCGATCGCGAAGGGCTCGGGTGCAGACGCCGAGGCGTCGAGCTTCGAGTCGGTCGTGTACGAGGGCTACGGCTCCGAGGGGGTCGCCGTGCTCGTGGAGGCGCTCACCGACAACCGGAACCGCACCGCGTCGGAGATACGGCACCTCTTCTCCAAGCACGGTGGAAACCTCGGTGCGACCGGCGCTGTGGCCTGGCAGTTCGAGCGCTGTGGAGTCGTGCTCGTCTCGGAAGAGGGCGTCGACGAGGACGCTCTCGTTCTAGCCGCTGCCGAGGCTGGAGCCGACGACGTCGAGCTCGACGGGTCGACCTACCAGGTGACGTCGGCGCCCGAGGTGCTCGGCGTCGTGCGGGAGGCTCTCGAGGGCGCGGGCTTCCCCGTCGAGTCCGCCGAGCTCTCGATGGTGCCGAAGACGACCGTCTCGATCTCGGACGAGTCCAAGGCGAAGCAGGTGGTACGTCTCGTCGAAGGTCTCGAGGACCTGGACGACGTGCAGGACGTGTACGCGAACTTCGACATTTCCGAAAGGATGCTCGAGGCTGTAGCCTCCTAGCGGGTCTGTGGCGGTAGGGCATTCTGCGGCGGCGGGGCTTCGAGCGAACCGAATCGAGTCGCTCCTCTCTGCGCGCCTTTTTCTCGAGCCCCAGCTCGCGAACGACACCCTCTACTTCATCTCGAACCTGTCCGGGCATCTCAGCCTGTATGCGATGGACGCGGGCGGCGGGGTACCGGAGCCGTTGCTGCCGCCGACGATCGCGCTCCAGAATCCGGACCTGGTCGGAGGCGAGCCCTACTACGTTCTGCCCGAGCTCGACCGGATCGTCGTCATGATCGACCAGGACGGCGACGAGAACTACGAGCCGTTCGTGATCCCGCTCGAAGGCGGATTTCCGGAGCGGCTCTCGGCCGACGCGTTTCACGGCCGGCGATCGCACCTCCGTCGGCGTCGACCCGGCCGCCGGCATCGGGTACATCGGCGCGGAGTCGCGCGAGGAGCCCATGGTCTTCGCAATCCGCGTCGATCTCGGAAGCGGCGACGCGACGCCCGTCTGGCAGAGCCCCTACGGGGCGCTTGCGATCGCGTGGAACGCCGATCACTCCCGGGTCGCGCTGGCCGACTTCTACACGATGGGGGACGGAGTCCTCTACGAGCCGGACGGAAGCGGTGAGCGACGCGTGATCCTGGGTACGCCCATCGAGGACCGCGAGCAGGGAGTGGACTACCCACTCCTCGGGATGCCGAACGACCGGTCGTCCTCGCACTGGACGACGAGCGGACAAGGAGTGCTGACTTTCACGACCCTCTTCGACGACGCGGGAGCGCCCGGATACCTCGACCTCGCGCGACCGGGCGAGATCGAGGCGGTCTCCGTCGAGGGCCTCGTCCACGACGGCGCCGGAGGTTTCGACCGTCTCAAGCATCTCGAGGGCGACCGCTACGCGCTCCTCTACAACATCGACGGTTGCTCGTGGGCGTACGACGCTCGCTTCGACGAGGCCGTCGCGCCGACTCACCGCCGAGCGCGTGCTCGTGGGTGAGGGCGAGCTCGCGGGAGGCGTGCTGCACGGTCTCGACTACGACGAGGGGAGCGGCCGGTTCGCCCTCGCCTTCTGCACCGCGAAGCTCCCCACTCAGCTCTACGTGCTCCCTGCCGAGGGCGGCCCGCCGGCGCGAAAGACACGCGAGCGTCCGCTCGGAATCTCGCCCGAGCAGCTCTCCGACGGAGAGGACGCGTCGTTCGAGTCGCACGACGGTCTTCGAGTCTCCGCCCGTCTCTACCTGCCGTCGTCGGAGCTCGGATACGAAGGGCCGCGGCCTCTCGTCTACTACGTGCATGGAGGGCCGCAGAGCCAGGAGCGCCCGAACTTCGCCTGGTTCTCGATGCCGCTCATCCAGATCCTCACGCTCGAGGGTTTCGCGGTCTTCGTTCCCAACGCGCGAGGCTCGACCGGCTACGGCTTGAGCTACACGAAGCGGATCGACCGCGACTGGGGCGGGCTCGATCGGCTCGATCACGTGCACGCGATGACCGAGGTGCTGCCGGCGGACGAGCGGGTCGACACCGCTCGAGCCGGCGTCGTCGGCCGCTCGTACGGCGGCTACATGACGCTGATGCTCGCGAGCAGGCACCCGGAGCTGTGGCGCGGCGCGGTGGACATGTTCGGGCCCTACGACCTCGTGACGTTCTCGCAGCGCATTCCCGAGACCTGGAAGCCGTACTTCGCGCTCGCGCTCGGCGACCTGGAGCGCGATCGCGACTTCCTCGTCGAGCGCTCGCCGCGCACCATGATCGGAGACATCTCGTGCCCCCTGCTCGTCATCCAGGGGAAGAACGATCCTCGAGTCGTCGAGCGGGAGTCCGCCGATCTCGTCGACGAGCTTGCGCGCGGCAGGGAAGGAGGTCGACTACCTCGTCTTCGAGGACGAAGGTCACGACGTCCTCAAGCTGCCGAACCGCGTCCGCTGTTACGACGCGATCGTCGGGTTCTTCTCCGATCGGCTGTAGCAGTGCGCGAAACATCCTGAGGACGGCCGCAATCGCGGCCTGGCTCTGCTCACTCCATCGGGCCTCTCTCGGTGCCTGTTAGGCTCGCCCGCGGTCGGCGGACCGCCGCCCGGACAGCGAGAGGAAGGAACACAGATGCGCTGGTTGACGATCGCCGTTGCCCTTGCAGCGTTCGCGCTCGTCGGAGCGGGTTGCGGCGGCGGAGACGACGACGCGACCGGTGACACCGACACCGTCGTCGCCACCGACACGTTCGGGGACGACGACCACCGACGACACGACGACCGACGAGACGGAGACCGATACGCGATACCGATACCGACGGGTCCGGCGCTTTCGGCTCCGGCGACTGCGCCGACGCGGTGGCGGCGTTCACCGCACTGAGCGCGGCCGTGGCAGCAGCGGGTGCGAGCGGTAACGACGTCGAGGCTGCGGCTGAAGCCTTCCAGGATTTCGCGGACGACGCTCCCGAGGAGATCCGGGACGACATCCGAATCCTGGGGGACGCCTACGTCGAGTACATCGCCGTCCTGAGCGATCTGGGGCTCGAGCAGGCGACGACTCCGAGCGCCGACCAGATCCAGTCGATCACCGAGGCATCCGAGGCGCTCACCACGCCCGAGGTCACCGCCGCATCGGAGAGCTTCACCACCTGGGCGTCCACGAACTGCCCGAGCGGCTGACGGAGGGCTTGCGGCTGACGGACAGCTCGGCCGGGTGACAGCGGAGGACGGACTAGGACACGTTCGCGCAGATGGCGTGCACCTCGAGCTTCCATGTCGCCTGCGTCGAGACGGCCTCGAACGCCTCCGCCTCCCAGGCGTTGTCGCCTGCGGGAAGGCTCTCGGTGACCGTCACGCGGTTCCGGCCGTTGCCGCCGATCTCCACGCCGCCGCCGATCACCTTCTTTCCTACCGTGCAGGTCGCCCTCGCGGCCTTCGGGCTCGCCGAGGTCGTCGTCGTCTCGGCGAGGATGTCCTCGCGCCCGCTGACGCCCGCCGGGCCGGGAGGGCCCTGAGGCCCGACTGGTCCGGCGGGTAGCTGCCCCGGCCGGAAGTCGACGCGACGCAAGGATCCGTTCCGAACATCGACCGAGAGAACGCCTCCGTTCGCGATGTCGGCGGTCGTCACCGCCCGGTCCTTGATCTTGCCGCTCGTCACTGCGCCCGGCTTGAGCTGAGCGGTTCCGACGCTCGACCGCGGGAGCGCCGAGACCGCTGCGATGCTCGTGCCGCCGAGAGCGACGAGCAGCGCGATGCACGCGATCACGGTCGCGGGGGTCGGTAGCTTTCTCGGCCGCTGGCTCATCGAAGTCTCCTCTCGCTCGAGTTGGACGAGATGCCTGCCCATTCGACGCGACGGTAGCGGCCGGAGAGAGGAACGTCCGAGACCCCGAATAACTTCTTTACGTGAAAGTCCTCGGCATCGATCCAGGGACGGCTGCGTGCGGGTACGGGATCGTCCACGAAAGCGAAGGCCGCCTCCGGGCGATCGCCCACGGGCAGTGGCGGACGTCCGCTCGGTCCCGCCCGCAGGAACGCCTCATGACGATCTTCGGAAGGGTGCAGGAGCTCGTTGCGGAGCACGCGCCCGACGCCGTCGCGCTCGAGGAGTCCTTCGTGGGTGCAGACGCCCGCATCGCGCTCTCCGTCGGCCAGGCACGCGGCGCCGTGCTCGTCGCGGCGGCCTCCGCCGGCGTTGAGTGCGCCGAGTACGCGCCCGCCCACGTCAAGCAGGCCGTGTGCGGGTACGGACGGGCGGAGAAGGGCCAGATGCAGCGGATGGTGAGGCTGATCCTCGCGCTCGACGCCGAGCCCGAGTCGTCCCACGCGGCGGACGCCCTCGCCGTTGCGATCTGCCATGCACTCGCACCGCCGCTGCTGAAGATGGTGGCCCGATGATCTCTCGTCTGCGAGGCGCACCCGCCGGGCGGACTCCGGATGGGCTCGTGCTCGACGTCGGCGGCGTCGGCTACGTCGTCGCCGCGACGCCTTCCGCTCTGCGCAAGGCCGACGGCGCGCGGGAGGTCGTCATCGAGACCTACCTCCACGTGAGGGAGGACGCGCTCCAGCTCTACGGCTTCGGCGAGGCTGCGGAGCGCGAGCTCTTCCTCCACCTCCTCGGGGTGAGCGGAATCGGCCCGAAGGTGGCGCTCGGCGTGGTGTCGAGTGGATCGGCGGGCGATCTCCGGCGGGCGATCGTCCTCGGTGACGCCGCTCGCTTCCAGGCGATCCCCGGGATCGGGAAGAAGACCGCCGAGCGCATCGTGCTCGAGCTCAAGGAGAAGCTCGGGAGCGAGGACGTCGTCGTGCATCCCGCGGCGGCGTCAGCCGCGGGGTCAGCCCACGTCACGGCGCGTGACGCGCTCGTGGGGCTCGGATTCTCGCTGACCGAGGCCGAGCAGGCGCTTGCCCGAACCGACCCGGATCTCCCTGCCGAGGAGCGCGTCCGCGAGGCGCTCCGGAGCGCAGCATGAGCTCCCAGTTCCTGGCACCGGTCCTGCAGGAGGGCGACGAAGAGGTCGAGCGCTCGCTCCGACCGCGCAGGCTGGACGAGTTCGTCGGGCAGGAGCGGGCGAAGGAGCAGCTCGAGATCGCGCTCGAGGCCGCACGGGGACGCGGGGACGCGCTCGACCATGTTCTCCTCGTCGGTCCGCCGGGGCTCGGGAAGACGACCCTCGCGACGATCATCCGCGAGGAGCTCGGAGTCGGGCTCCGCACCGTCGCCGGCCCGGCGCTCGAGCGCAAGGGTGACATGGCCGCGATCCTGACCGGGCCTCGAGCCGCGCGACGTCCTCTTCATCGACGAGATCCACCGCCTGAACCGCGCGATCGAGGAGATCCTGTATCCGGCGCTCGAGGACTTCCGGCTCGACATCATCGTCGGCCAGGGCGCGGCCGCGCGCACGCTCACGCTGGACCTGCCGCCCTTCACGCTCGTCGGCGCGACGACCAGGACCGGCTTGCTGACGACCCCGCTCCGTGACCGATTCGGGATGACGTTCCGTCTCGGCTACTACGAGCCCGAGGAGCTCGGACTGATCGTGCGCCGCTCGGCCGGGATTCTCGGGGTCGAGATCGACGGCACATCGGCCGACGAGATCGCCGGCCGCGCCCGCGGGACTCCGCGTGTCGCCAACCGGATCCTGCGGCGCGTGCGCGATGTCGCCGAGGTGCGGCATGCCGGCGCCATCACGCTCGACATCGCCCGTGAGGCCCTCGAGTTGCTGGAGGTGGACGACGTCGGGCTCGAGCGCATCGACCGGGAGCTGCTCGACGCCGTCCTGAACAAGTTCGGCGGTGGTCCTGTCGGGCTCTCGACGCTCGCGGTCACCCTCGGCGAGGAGCAGGACACGATCGAGGACGTCTACGAGCCGTATCTCCTCCAGCTCGGGTTCCTGCAAAGGACCCCGAGAGGGCGAGTCATAACCGGGCTCGGGCGCGCCCATCTCGGCGGCGATCCCCCCATCGACGGTCTGTTTCTAGCCGTGTCTGTCCACATTTGGACACCCGGGATGGCCGGTCCGCTGGACGAGTTCGTCGGCCGCGTCATACGCATGGCCGAGGTGTTTGCGGAGACGAACGGGCTCGAGCAGGCCGAGGTTCGCATGGAGCTCGTGGACGGCTCGCAGCACGTCCTTGCCTCGGCGACTCCGGAGCCGGGATTCGGCTTCTTCTCCTTCATGCCGCACCAAGCCGAAGGAGACGAGCCGAGTCGCGTCATCGTGCCGATCGGAGCGGTGAAGCTCATCGAGATCTCGATGCCCGATCCAGAACGCCGCTTCGGCTTCTCCGCCACGGAGTAGCCGCGGCGTAGAGGACTGGCGTCAGCCTCGGTATTGCAGGTCGCGCCAGGAAGGAACCGGAGCGAGCTCGAGGAGCGTCCGGCCTCCCTCGGGCTCGGCGTAGCCGAAGTCTCCGGTGTCGTCGAGCCACGACACGTCGAGGAGCCCCTCCTTCACGCGGTGATCGAGCCAGGCGCCGCGGAACACGAGCTTGCGCAGCCAGTAGACGAGCGACTCGCCCTCGACGAGCGACACGCGCTCCCAGTGGCGGATGAGGTAGAGCCCGAGCCCGCTCCGAGGGTCGACGATGCGGCCGTCCGCGGCGAGCTCGACGAGGTCGGCGGCTTCGTCCTCGTCGAGCTCGTTCGACTCGATGAGCCCGATGCGCACTGCCGCGGCGGTCACCCTCTGCTCGAAGTCGTCTGCGTTGAACTCGAAGCGATGACCGAGGAACTCGACGACGAAGTCGTCTCCCGAGCGGTAGTTGGCCGCGATCATCGCGAGCAGCGTATCTAGGCTTCCCGACGTGGGATCGCCTCGGGTCTGGGTCGCAATGGCTGCGGTCGTGCTGCTCGTCTGGCTCGTCGGAGCGGCGGTGACGAAGTACTCGCTCGAGCAGATGGCCTACTACACGCCCATCGCCGTCGTCGTGCTCGGGGTGACGGTGGGCATCGTCCTGCTCTGGGTCAAGATCGTCCTGGACTCCCTTCGTCGCCGCCGCGGCAGCAGCTGATCTCGTCCGAAGCCGTCCCTAACGTCACTCGTCATGACGGGTGTCTGGACGATCGCCCCCTTCGACGCACCGGCGGCCGCAGCGCTCGCGCGGGAGCTCGACCTGAGCGAGGTCACGGCATCGGTACTCGCGCGTCGCGGGTATGGCGACGTCGAGACGGCTAGGAGATTCCTCGACGCCGCGCTTCCCGGCCACGATCCCTCCCTGCTGGGCGACATGGCCCTTGCGGTCGAGCGCATTCGGGATGCGATCGCCTCGAGCAGGCGGATCTGCGTCCACGGCGACTACGACGTCGACGGGATCTGCGCGACCGCACTTGCCGTGTTGCTCCTCCGCGAGCTCGGCGCCGACGTCGTCTGGCACCTTCCGAGCCGCTTCGAGGAGGGCTACGGCGTGTCCAGCGAGACGCTCGCCCGCTTGGCGGACGACGGTGTTGGGCTCGTGTTGACGGTTGACTGCGGCATCACCGCCGTGCAGGAGATCGCGGAGGCGCAAGACGCTCGGGATCGAGGTGATCGTCACGGACCATCACCGGCCGGGAGACGTGCTCCCGGACTGTCCGATCGTCGCGACACGTCCGTCGACGTACCCCTTTCCCGAGCTCTGCGGAACGGGAGTCGTCCACAAGCTCGGCGAGGCTCTGCTCGGGCCCGATCATCCGGCAGTTCGCCGAAACCTCGACCTCGTGGCGCTCGCGACGGTGGCGGACGTCGTCCCGCTCGTCGACGAGAACCGCGCCCTCGCGACGGCCGGCCTGCGGGCGCTCGCATGTAACCGCCGGCCTGGGCTGCAGGCGCTCATGAGAAACGCTCGGGTCGATCCCGCAACCCTCGATGCATCGTCGATCGGGTTCCGGCTCGCGCCGAGGATCAACGCGGCCGGACGGCTCTGCCGGCCCGACATCGCGCTCGAGCTGATCCTCACCG
Source organism: uncultured Actinomycetes bacterium (assembly GCA_963746435.1). Classification (GTDB taxonomy): domain Bacteria; phylum Actinomycetota; class Thermoleophilia; order Gaiellales; family Gaiellaceae; genus GMQP-bins7. The sequence goes on along the minus strand of CAVVAZ010000002.1, from coordinate 251,704 downwards.
AGGACCCGGGTCGCGCGAAGGAGCTCGCGGAGGAGCTCGAGGTGCTCAACCGCGAGCGTCAAGCGGTCGAGGACCGAATCCTGCGCGAGGCGATCGACCTCGTCGAGTCGTTGCCCGAGGCGAAGCGACGGCGGCGCGGCTATGTCCTCTGGCACGAAGGCTGGCACCAGGGCGTGATCGGAATCGTCGCTTCACGGCTCGTCGAGCGGTTCCATCGTCCGGTGGTTCTCGTCGCGGGCGGTGTGGACGGGTGGAAGGGATCCGGCCGCTCGATCTCCAGCTTCGACCTGCACGGTGCGCTCGCCGCCTGCTCGGATCACCTCGAGCGCTTCGGGGGACACCGCGCTGCGGCGGGGCTCTCCATCGACCCGTTGCGAATCGAGGCCTTCGCCGAGGCCTTCGGCGCCCATGCCGACTCCGTGCTCGACGAAGAAGATCTCGCTCCGGTGACACCGGTCGATGCCGTCGTGTCCGGTCGCGACCTGACGCTTCCGCTCGCCCAGGAGCTCGAGCGGCTGGCGCCGTTCGGGCTCGGGAACCCAGACGTCACGCTGCTCGTTCCCGCGTGCGAGGCGGTCGATCCGACGACGGTCGGGCGAAGGCAAGCACCTCCGCTTCCGCGTTCGCCAGCACGGGCACGACGCGGGGACCGCGATCGCCTTCGGTCAGGGATCCCAGGTCGACCGGCTGCGCGCTGAGGGGCGTTTCGACGTCGCCTTCCGGCTCAAGCAGAACCACTGGAACGGGACGGTCGCGCCCCAGCTCGTCGTCCGGCGGCTCTTCGACACGCCGGAGAGCTACGAGCAGATACGAGACCTTCTCGGCGGCTACTGGCGGCAGGGCGAGGAAGCATGGACTCCCGAGGCGCGCCGGATCTTCGTCGAGCTCGGCCTCGATCCCACGAGCCCGGCGCGTCGGCAGCTGCTCGAGTCCGAGACGTTCCGCGCGCTGCTCGAAGCCGAGGCTCTCCCGCGCGCAGCCTAGGCGCGTCGACTTCTCGACGTCTTCGACCGCTTGCAGCGGCGGACCGCGGCGCGGAACCGGCGCCGAGTGCACGATCGAAGTCGTCGTCAGGCCGTACGGGGTGAAGCGGTCGAGGAGCTCCTCCAGGTCGTCGATCGAGCGGAGCTGGAGCTTGAGGAGGAAGCAATCCTCGCCGGTGATTCGGTAGCACTCGGTGACCTCGGGCGTCTGGAGTGCGATCTCGGGAATCCGCCGGAGCTGGCCGGGGGCGGGCCTGATGCGGACGACCGCACTGACCAGGAAGCCGAGCGCTTTCGGGTCGATCTCCGCGGTGTAGCCGACGATGACGCCAGCGCGTTCGAGCCGGTCCACGCGCTCCATCACCGCCGGCGCCGACATCCCGATCCGGCGTCCGAGCTCAGCCATGCTGAGGCGCCCGTTCTCCTGGAGCTCCTGTAGCAAACGGAGGTTGACTGCATCCAGCAGGTTCGCTTCGTAAGCGTTGGCATCTCGCGTCCTTGCTTTCCCAGACATCTGCGCACGAACTCCTTCGATCGACCCTTCCATGCTCGCACGATTCACCCGACCATGTCGGCATGGCGACGAGACTTCGGAAACGGGCCGCCCTTCCTGCGCCTCGCGCACCCCGGATCGCGCGGATCGCCGAGAGCGCGCCCCCACACGCGTTCTTCGTCGGCAGCGCGATCTTTCACTACCTCGGACCTGCGTTCGCCGTTCTGCTCTTCGCTCGCGTCGATCCGCTCGGAGTAGCGTGGCTGCGGATTGTGGGCGCGGGGGCGATCTTCGCCGTCTGGCGGCGTCCGTGGCGATCCTTGGCCTCGCTCGACGCTGCGACCCGGCGGCTCCTCCTGGCCCTCGGCGTCGTTCTCGCCGTCATGAATGCCTGCTTCTACGTGGCAATCGACCGGCTCCCACTCGGAACGGTCGCCGCGATCGAGTTTCTCCCGGTCATACTCCTTGCCGCCCTGGGCGCGAGGACGCCGAGAAACGCGCTTGCGCTCGTGATCGCGCGTCCGGCGTGTACGTGCTCACCGACGTTCGCCTCGAGGGTGAGCCGGTCGGCGTGGCTTTCGCCTTCGCGAACGCCCTGCTCTTTGCGGTCTACATCGTGCTCGCACACCGTGTCTCCCGCATCGAGTCGATCGGGCGCATCGACGGGCTCGCTCTGGCGATGCTGGTCGCGGCCGTGGCGATCACGCCTTTGGGTGCGTGGGGAGCAGCACCGGCGCTTCTCGATCCGATCGCCCTCGCGGCCGGCATCGGCGTAGGCGTCGCATCGTCGGTCATTCCCTACGTGTTCGACCAGCTCGCGATGGCGCGGCTCAGTCGTTCGACGTACTCCCTCTTGGTCTCTCTCCTCCCGGCGACGGCCACGGTGGTTGGCATCGTCGTGCTGGCGCAGATTCCGTCACAGACGGAGGTCCTCGGCGTGGCGCTCGTGGTCGCGGCGGTCGCAATCCACCGCGAGGTGGCCGGTCCCTCGTCTCTCTAGCCGAGACCGGGTCGCGACGGAACGAGCGCGTCGCGCATCGCGACCGCCAGCCGTCGCGCGAGGCGCTGCCTGAGCCAGCGTTTGAGCGGGCGCATGGGCAAGCGGACTTCGCCGCCGCGCGCGCTCCTCCTCCGCGGCAGGAGGATGCACGGGGAACGCTCAGTACACTGAAATACATGAGCGTCCTCGACGCCGAACGACGTCACGAAGACCTGATCGAAGAGCTGATCGCCGAGGTCGGCTCGTACAACCCCGATGTCGACAGGGACCTCCTGCGAAGAGCGTTCGAGGCGTCCGAGAGGGCCCACGACGGGCAAGTGCGAAGGTCGGGCGAGGAGTTCATCCATCACCCGCTCGGCGTCGCCCGCATCTGCGCTGAGCTCCGTCTGGACGAGCAGACGATCGCGGCGGCGCTTCTCCACGACATCGTCGAGGACACGAGCTCCGACCTCGAGGAGGTTCGATCCGAGTTCGGGCCCGACATCGCTCAGCTCGTCGAAGGCGTCACGAAGCTCACCCGAATCAGCTTCCAGAGCCGGGAGCAGGCGGAGGCCGAGAACTACCGCAAGATGATCGTGGCCATGGCGCGGGACGTCCGCGTGATCCTCATCAAGCTGGCCGACCGCCTCCACAACATGCGCACGATCGAGTACCTCGGAAGGCAGAAGCAGGCCCAGAAGGCGCGCGAGACGCTCGAGGTCTACGCTCCCCTCGCGCATCGTCTCGGGATTCACGCCCTGAAGTGGGAGCTCGAGGACCTCGCGTTTCAGACCTTGCACCCGCGTAAGTACGCGGAGATCAAGGCGATGGTCGCCGACCAGCGCGCGGATCGCGAGGCGCAGGCCGACAAGGCCGCGGCGATTCTCGCGGACGAGCTGGACAAGGCAGACGTCCCCGCGGACATCATCGGCCGGGCGAAGCACCTCTACTCGATCTACGACAAGATGGCCAAGCGCGGCCGGGAGTTCAACGAGATCCACGACCTGACCGCGATGCGCGTCGTGTGCGAGCGCTCCGGCGAGGAGGGCACGCGCGACTGCTACGCGGCGCTCGGCCTCGTCCACTCGCTCTGGAAGCCGATGCCGGGGCGGTTCAAGGACTTCATCGCGATGCCCAAGCTGAACCGTTATCGCTCCCTGCACACGACGGTGATCGGCCCGGAGGGGAGACCGCTCGAGATCCAGGTACGGACCCGCGACATGCACGAGGAGGCGGAGTACGGCGTGGCCGCCCACTGGCTGTACAAGCGGGGACGAGGTGCCCGGGCCGACGACGAGTGGCTCGTGTGGGTCAAGTCGCTCATGGATTCCCAGCAGGAGGACCAGGACCCGAGCGAATACATGCGCACGCCTTCGCACCGATCTCTTCTCGGACGAGGTCTACGTCTTCACGCCGAAGGGCGAGGTGAAGGTCCTGCCGTCGAACGCGACGCCGATCGACTTCGCCTACGCCGTCCACACCGACGTCGGCCATCGCACGGTGGGCGCGAAGGTGAACGGGCGCATCGTCCCGCTCCACTACCGGCTGAAGAACGGGGACTTCGTCGAGATCCTGACCTCGAAGTCCGGTCGTGGCCCCTCGCGCGACTGGCTGGCGCTCGCGACCTCGTCGCGGGCGCGGAACAAGATCCGGCAATGGTTCCAGCGCGAGACGCGAGGCGAGACGGAGGCCAAGGGCCGCGAGCTCCTCGATCAGGCGCTCAAGGCGCAGAGCCTGCCCTATCGGAAGCTCCAGGGCTCGAGCGTTCTCGCGCAGGTGATCCGCGAGACAGGGTTCAAGAAAGCGGAGGACTTCTACGTCGCGCTGGGCGGCGGCAAGCTGCAACCGGGTCAGATCGTCAACAAGGTCCTCCAGCGCCTGAAGACCGGCGAGGTCGCCGAGGAGCCGGCGATCACGACGAAGCCCGTGCGCTCGAGGTCTGCGGTCTCCAGCACGAAGGTCGGGATCAACGTAGTGGGCGTCGAGGACGTCTTGGTGCGCCTCGCAAAGTGCTGCACGCCCGTTCCCGGCGATCCGATCGTCGGCTACATCTCACTGGGCCGCGGAATCACGGTGCACCGCGAGGACTGTCCCAACGTCAAGGCGCTCCAGCGGAACCCCGAGCGCTTCACGGCGATCGAGTGGGAGGGAGGCGCGTCCGCGGGCTTCCTCGTGCAGATCGCGGTCGACGCCTGGGATCGTGCGCGTCTGCTCGAGGACGTCGCTCGAACCTTCGCCGAGCACGGCGCGAACATCGTCTCCTACGGCGGAGTCGTCCAGGACGGGATGGCCCGCAACTGGTACACGGCCGAGGTCGGTGAGGTGAAGGACCTGCGGTCGCTCCTCGGCGCGCTCCGGAACCTCGAAGCCGTCTTCGACGCGTACCGCGTCACGCCGTCCTGACCGGCGGTCAACTCCCAGGGCGATAGGCGAGCATCCGCTCTTCCCCGGTCTCCGGGCTCCGTCCGAGCAAGAGCGCCACCGGGTCTGCTTCGACGAGCTCGAGCTGCCAGCCGAGGAGGTCGCGGCGCGAGATGTCGCGCCAGCGATCTCATCGACGGCTCGTAGACAACCAGCCCTCCGCAATAGTCGCCGAAGACGAGCCTCCCCACGGGGATGCTGTTCGGCGCGCACTCGCCGGCGTCGAGCGGCACGTCCGGCAGTTCCCGCCAGTCGTTGGTGCGCGGGTCGTATGCGCCTGTGCTGTTGCCGTAGTCCCAGGCGACCACTCCGTTCCGGTCCATGCAGCGGTGGAAGCCTGAGGCGAGAGAGTCGAGTCGGGCAGTCGCCGCCAGGTGTCGCGCTCCGGGTCGTACGCAGCGCCGATCGCCGTCCTCGTCTCCGGGAAGTTCCCGCCGTGGAGTGCCGCCCCGAAGACGATCATCTCGCGGCCGGTCCACACCGCGCTCGCGTCGGTCAGCTCGATCGGAGCGTTCGCGATCCTTCGCCACGTGTTCCCCGCGGATCGTACGCGGCGCCGTCGCGGGGTCGATCGCGGACGCGGACCGCCGTCCCCCACACGATGACCTCATGCCCCGTCCAGACCGAGAGCGGAGCACGGGGCCCGATCGGCGCTCGAGGAAGTCGACGCCAGCTGTCGGTCCCAGGGTCGTAGGCCGCGCCGTCGTCGAAGAACTGCTCCTGGCGCCCGTCCGTTCCTCCCCAGACCAGGAGCTCCTCGCCCGTCCAAGCCGATGCCGAGTACGCGCGTGCGGCGAGCGGCGACCGCGCCAACTGTCCCCATCTCCGACCTCGGGCGTCGAAGACATACCCGTCGGCTTCCGCGGGTTTGTCGCCGGACCCGGTGAAGACATAGCCGCCCCAGACGAGGAGCTCCGTGCCCGTCCAGACCATTGCGGCACGGCTTCGGACCTCCGGCGGGGGAGGAAGCGTCGTCCAGCCGGCCGGAAGCTCTTCGAACGGGGACCCGGGTGGCTCTATCGAAGAGTCGGTGCTCCCACCGCAAGCAGCGACGCAGAGGATGAACGCCACGGAGCAGGCCGAGACGAGGCTGCCGAAAGCCGTCACAGCCGTGGTACGACCTCGACGGTCTCAGAGGTCCGTCGTAGCGCCGTTGTTCAGCCTGCGAGCGGCCAGTCGGGCCGTTCGCGCAACGAGGCGAAGTCGTCGTCGGACGCGGCGTACGCTCCGAGATCCGGATTGAGCTCCATTGCGCGATGCAGATGGACGATGGCCTCGTCTGGCCGTCCAACCAACACCTTCGCTCGCGCGAGGTTGTAGAGCGTCCCCGGGTGATCTGGGCGCTTCGCGAGCACGTCTTCGAGCTCCTCCTCGAACGCCGCGTAGTCGCCCGCGTTGCGATGCCGCTGGGCCGCGAAGAAGTCCTCCCACGGCGACGGCTCGTACACGGCGTCACGAGGCCCTCCTACTGCGAGGACCGACGTTCCTGGCTCCTCGGCACGCGCGTGACGGCGGACGTCCGGGTCACGGATGAAGACAACCGTCCCTGCAGGTGCGTCCAGAGTCTCGTCACCGAGCGTGAACGTCGCGCGCCCGGCGAGCACGATGTACACCTCTTCGTGGCCGAGCGCGCTTTCCTCGTGCTCTTCGACGACGTCGTCACCTGCTTCGAGGGGCGACGTAGGCGTTGATTCCGAACGCGCCGATGTCGAGCGTGCGGCGTAGCGGTCGCCACAGCAGCGTCCCGCCGACGACGGGAATCGGATCGATGTCCTCGAGCTTGATCGTCTGCCACTTCTCGGCCACCCCGGCCGACTCTAGCGGCAACGCCGAAGGCCGCCCGCGGCGGCCTTCGGTAAGACGTGTCGCTGTCCGATCGCCTGCTGTCTTCTCCTACATCCGGACTCCTTTCCGTTTCGAGCGCGCCCGTCGCGCTCACTGGAGCCATGGAATCACGGTGTCGTGAGAAGCGCCTGAAGCGCGCGCGAAGAAGGGCCTAAGAAGGACGGCTCGCGAGCGTGACGTCGATCGTCTTCCGCTCACCGCTGCGAAGAACCGTGATCGAGACCGTGTCCCCGGGAAGGTTCGCGTCCACTGCGGACTGCAGCTCGGCCGAGGACGAGACTGCGGCTCCGTCCAACGCGACGATCACGTCGCCGCCGGTCGGAATGTCCTCTCCGTCGACCGTCCGTGTCCCCGTCGCCGGCCGCAGGCCCGCCTCGGCGGCGGGCGTTCCGGCTCTCACTTCGGTCACGGCGACACCCTCTGGGACCGAGACCATGGTGACTCCCAGGTATGCGTGCTCGACCGTCCCGCTCTCGAGGAGCTGGGACACGATCGAGCGCACCGTGTTCGAGGGAATCGCGAAGCCGACCCCGTCGCTACCTCCGGACTCGCTCTCGATCTGCGCGTTGACACCGACGACGTGGCCGCTCGTGTCCAGCAAGGGGCCGCCCGAGTTCCCGTGGTTGATCGCGGCGTCGGTCTGGATGGAATCGGTGATGGTGAAGTTGTTGGGCGCAGTCATCTGGCGGTGCAGCGCGCTGACGATTCCGCTCGTCACCGTCCCCTCGAGCCCGAACGGGCTCCCGATCGCGACCACCGTAGCGCCGACCTCGAGATCGTTGGAGTCACCGAGGCTGAGCGGCGCAAGCACCGACTCAGGCGCGTCGACCTTGACGACCGCGAGGTCTGTCGAGGGATCGGTTCCGACGAGCTCGGCCGGGTACGTCGTGCCGTTCCAGAGTCGGATGCGGATCGATTCTGCGCCGTCCACGACGTGCTGGTTGGTCACGATCGTTCCCTGACGATCGAAGACGAAGCCCGAGCCCTGAGCCTGCTGCTCCTCACCGCCGAAGGTCGAAGAGCCTCCCGACGCAGTGATCTCGACGACTCCTTTGAAGGAGCGTGAGTAGATCTGCGCGATCGAGAGGACACCCGAGGCGGCCGCGGACTCGGCGTCTTGGACGGTCACCTCGCGCACGACGGTTCCCGGGTCGTCGGAGAGCACGGCGTGTGTACCGGCCCCGGCGACCCCACCGACGCCGACAGCGACGGCGAGCGCACCGGTCAGCAACACGGTTCGGGTCGGGTGTCGATTCATCGGGTCTCATGGCAGCGAGAGGAGCTAAGGAGCGCCTGAGATGGGGGTAAGAAGTCGCTAAGACGAGCCGTGCGAGAGGCGCCGGTGACGCACAATTGCGTTCATGACGATCACGACAAGCTCATGAAGATCCTCGTCGTCGACGACGAGCCGGCCGTTCGCGAGTCGTTGCGCCGAGCGCTCGAGCTCGAGGGATATGACGTCGAGCTCGCGGAAGACGGTGAAGGAGCCCTCGCGCGGCTCGACCTGCCCGCGCAGCCCGACGCCGTGATCCTCGACGTCCTCATGCCCGGAATCGACGGGCTCGACGTCTGCCGGCGCCTTCGCGCGGACAGGAACGAGGTTCCGGTTCTCATGCTCACCGCGCGCGCAGAGGTCGACAGCCGCGTGGCAGGCCTCGATGCCGGTGCAGACGACTACCTGCCGAAGCCGTTCGCGCTCGCCGAGCTCCTGGCGCGGCTGCGAGCACTGATGCGGCGTGCAGGGAACGGCTCGGGCGACAGCCTGCGGTTCGGGATCTCGTGCTCGATCCGGGAACGCGTGAGGTGAGACGCGAAGCCGAGCTCATCGAGCTCACCCGCACGGAGTTCTCCCTCCTGGAGCTGTTCCTTCGAAACCCCCGCCAAGTCCTCACGCGCTCGATCATCTTCGAGCGAGTGTGGGGATACGACTTCGGCCCCTCGTCGAACTCCCTCGACGTCTACATCGGCTACCTACGCAGAAAGACCGAGGTGGGGGGCAGGCCGCGGCTCATCCACACGGTGCGTGGCGTGGGCTACGCCTTGCGCGAGCGATGAGCATCGTCCATTTGCGGGTCGGCGCACACCGACCGGACGGCAGGCGATGAGCTTTCGCGTCCGGATCGCCGTCGGTGCCGCGGCTGCGGTGGCCCTCGCGGTGGTTCTCGCTTCCGCGGTCGTCTACGTCGTCGCGCGCGAGCAGTTGAGAGCGCCGATCGACGAGGCGCTCGAGCGCCGCGCCGCGGAGATCACGGCACGTCCCCTCGCCGTGGTGCCCGCGGGAAACGGGGAGGCGTACCTCGCCGTTCAGCCGCAGTTCGGCGAGGCTCGTGGCTATGTCCAGCTCGTGAACGCGGACGGGGACATCCTCGTCCCGCCGCGCCAGGAGACCGAGCTTCCGGTGGACGAGGACGTGCTGGACGTTGCCGGAAACGCCGGCGAGGCGTTCTGGAGAGATACGACCGTGGACGGCCAGCACCTCCGCGTCTTCACGTTCGCGTACGGCCCCGGATCCGCCGTCCAGGTCGCACGGCCGCTGAGCGAGGTCGACCAGTCACTCGAGCGTCTCGGTCTCTTCCTTCTGCTGATCGCTGCAATCGGCATCGCCATGGCTGCCGTGCTGGGCCTCGTCGTCTCCCAGGCCGCTCTGGCCCCGGTGCGGCGCCTCACGGGAACGGCCGAGCGCGTGACGAAGACCGGCGACCTCTCCGAGCGGATCGAGGTGACCGGCCGCGACGAGCTCAGCAGGCTCGCCGCAAGCTTCAACAGCATGCTGGCGGCGCTGGAGGAATCCACTCGCGCGCAACGCCAGCTCGTCGCCGACGCCTCGCACGAGCTGCGGACCCCACTGACCAGCCTTCGGACCAATATCGAGGTGCTCGCGAGCGACCGGGCGCTTCCTGCCGGGGACCGCGGCAGGCTGCTCTCGGACGTGGTCGAGCAGCTCGGCGAGATGACCACGCTGATCGCCGAGCTGATCGAGCTCGCGCGCGCGGAGCAGCACACAGCGGAGCCCGAAGACGTCCGACTCGATCTCGTCGCCCGCGAGCCCTCGAGCGCGCTCGGCGCAACCACCCGGAGATCCTGTTCACCTCGGAGCTCGAGGAGTCCGTGGTCAACGGGGTTCCGGCGACGCTCGAGCGCGCTATCGGGAACCTGCTCGACAACGCCGCAAAATGGAGCGAGCCCGGAGCCGAGGTCGAGCTGGACGTGCGCGCGGGAACCGTGCGGGTACGGGATCACGGCCCCGGCATCTCCGAGGAGGATCTGCCCTACGTCTTCGACCGCTTCTACCGGGCGCGCTCGGCGCGAGGCATGCCGGGATCCGGGCTGGGGCTCGCGATCGTGCGGCAGGTGGTCGAGACGCACGGCGGGGAGATACTCGCCGAGAGAGCCGAAGGCGGCGGCACGCGAATGACCTTGCGCCTGAATGGCCGCGCGACCGCCATCGCCTGAGCTTGCGGTCTTAGCGGGTTCTTAGGGGTCCTTCAGCACGCTCTCAGCACGCGCTGTTTCTCTCCGCTTCAGCGACCTGACATCGACAAAGGAGGACACGAGTGAAAAAGAACCGCAAGATCATGGTGGTCGCGGCGGCCGGCGCAGCGCTCGCGGTGGCAGGCGGCGGAGCCGCTGTCGCGGCGACGGACGGCTCTCTCCCGAAGACGAGAGCGCAGCGGTGATCGACGACGCAGCGAGCCAGCTCGGCGTCGAGCCAGGAAGCGCTGAGCGACGCGCTCCGGCAGGCGCTCAAGAACCGCATCGACGAGGCGGCCGAAGCGGGGAGGTTGACCGAGGAGCAGGCGGAAACGCTCAAGGAACGGCTCGACGCAGAGGACGCACCGCTCTTCTTCGGCGGTTTCGGGCACGGTCCGGATCACGGTCATCTCGGACATGTGGCGACACTCGAGACCGCCGCGTCGTACCTCGAGCTGACCGAGGCCGAGCTGAGGTCGCAACTCGCGGGTGGCAAAAGTCTCGCCGAGATCGCCGAAGCCGAAGGCAAGTCGGTCGACGGGCTCGTGCGGACGCTCGTCGACTCGGCTCGGACGAAGCTGGACCAGGCCGTCGAAGACGGCCGTCTGACGAAGGCGCAGGCTGATGAGATCAAGGGGGGCTTGGAAGAACGGATCAGGGAGCTCGTCGACCGCGATCCCGGCTCGCGCCGGGGTTTCATGGAGCCTCGGTTCCGGCACGGGTTCGGCGCGTTCCACGACGGCCACGGGCTTCCCGAGCCCGCGCGCCTAGAGCCGGCGCATCCCACTCGAGGCAAGCGGTCGGCCGACGGCCGGCCGCCGCTGGTCCGACTCGCGGTACGCATCTCACTCCCTCGAGAGCTGGGCTACCTCGTTCGAGGGATTGCATCCCCCAAATGCGGCATTACAAGGAGAGGGGGAGAGGGGAAGGGAACCGCGCGCCTGTCTTCGGGCGGGCGCGCGGTAGGTCTCGATCCCCACCGGTCGAGCCGGCCAGACCCCTCCCCCACCAGCAGGGCGACGGATTTACGAGGCGTCCCAGTGCTCCCCGCGCGTGTCCCAGCCGATGAGCACGTGCGCCGAGATGAGGAGAGCGACACGCTCGAGGAACGCTCCGTCGGCGCGGCCGTCGACCCACAACTCACCGACTGATCGTCCCTGAAAGGCCACCGGCGTTCGCAGGCGACGCGACTCGTCGGCCGTTCCCGCTCTCGGGCCGAGCGCGAGCGCGCCCTGCTCGAGGAACGCGATCCCGGCCCATGCGATCTCCGGCTCCTCGGCGAGTCGCTGGACGACCGAGCGAAGTACGTCGTCCGCGTCTCCGTCCTCGTCGACGATTCGTTCGAGGGCGTCCAATGCGTGCGTGCTCACCGCCTCACTCCTCGAGGTCGGCGCCCTCGAACGCTCGAAGCGGAGCCCGGAGCTCCTCCGGGATCGGTGTCGGCCGCCGCTCGGCCGAGTCCACGAGGACGAGCGTCTGGGTCGACTGCACGAGGAGGGTGTCGTCAGGACGCCGCCACGCGGAGAAGTCGTACGTAATGCTCGTGCGACCGATTTTCGACACGCGGACGAACGCCTCGATCAGGTCGTCGAAACGCGCGGGCGCCAGATAGTCGACGTGCGACGCGCGCATCACGAACTCGGCGTCGTCGAGTCCTGCCAGCCCGCCCAGATGACGGTGGTACTCGGTTCGCGCGTGGTCGAAGTAGGGGAGGTAGCGACCGTAGTAGACGACGCCCTGGGCGTCGGTGTCGGAGAACCAGACGCGCGCAAAAGCTGCGTACTTGAAGGGCGGGCGACGATCGGTGACGTGCCCGAGCTCTGAGCTCGTTCTCCACAGTGGCGATCGTAGTGCCCGGCGCGCGGCACGGGCGCAGGGCTCGAGCCGCCCGAGCCCTGCGCCCCTGCCGCTTACGCCACCCGCTCGTGGGCGAAGAGGGCTCGAACGACGTGCGTCGCCTCACCGTACTCGTGTAGGCGCGTGGCGTCACTCGCTTGGACGAGTGATCGCCGATGCGGTCGCACTACGCCCGAATGAGCTCGAGCACCTCGTCGCGCCGATCTTGCATCGCTTCGTGCGACAACGCTTCGAGGTTCAGGCGCAGGAGCGGCTCGGTGTTCGACGGACGAACGTTGAAGCGCCAGTCGTCGAACTCGACCGAAAGCCCGTCGAGATGCGAGATGCGCCCTCCCTTCGCCGCGTAGCGCTCCTTGAGCTCCTGCAACTTCAACGGCACGTCCGCGACCGGCGTGTTGATCTCGCCGGTGAGGAAGTAGCGCTCGCGATATGGCGCCAGCAGCTCCGACAGCTTCTCCTCCCCCGAGAGCAGCTCGAGCATGAGCAGGAAAGGAACGACGCCGGAGTCCGCCTGGGAGAAGTCCCGGAAGTAGTAGTGCGCGGAGACCTCGCCCGCGAACGCAGCGCCTTCCTTCCGCATGCGATGCTTGATGAAGGCGTGTCCGACCCGATTCATGAGGGGCACGCCTCCGGCCTCCTCGATCGTCCGTGCCACCGCCCAGCTCGCGCGGACGTCGTAGATCACCTTCGCCCCGGGCTCTTTCCGGAGCACGGCTTTTGCCAGAAGAGCGGTCACGAAGTCCCCGGGGACGAACTCCCCCGTGTCGTCGACGAAGAAGCAGCGGTCGGCGTCGCCGTCGTACGCGACTCCCAGATCGGCGCGCTCTTCCCGGGTCGTGCGGACGATGAATTCGCGGTTCTCCGGAAGCAGGGGGTTCGGCTCGTGGTTGGGGAACGTCCCGTCGGGCTCGAAATGGCAGCGCACGACGTCGAGCTGGGGGATCCGCTCGAGCACCGGTGGCAGCATCGCTCCCGCCATGCCGTTCGCTGCGTCGATCACGACGCGCAGCGGCTTGATCGAGGCCGGATCGATGAACGAGAGCACCTTGTCGACGAAGCCCGGCCACACGTCGGCCTCCGTCACTCGCCCCCTGGAGCCATGTCCTGGGGTCTGACCCTTCTCGGCGTTCTGCAGGGACAACGCCCGGTCGCGGATGTCCGTAAGGCCGGAGTCCCCGCCGACCGGAAGCGCGCCTCGCCGCACGATCTTCATCCCCGTGTAGTCCTTCGGATTGTGCGAGGCGGTGACGCAGATCCCGCCGTCGAGCTCGAGGGAGTCGACGGCGAAATAGACCATCTCCGTGCCGACGAGCCCGATGTCCATGACGTCGGCGCCGGCGTCCGCTGCGCCCTCGCCGACCGCGGCGGCCATCGTCGGTGAGGAGAGCCGCATGTCGCGTCCGACCGCGATCGAGCGTGGCTCGAAGTGCTCGACGTACGCGCGTCCGATCCTGTAGGCGCCGTCCTCGTCGAGCTCTGCCCCGTAGAGGCCGCGAACGTCGTACGCCTTGAATACGCGGGGGTCGAGCACGGCACGATGCTAGTAGCGCGACGGTGCGCTGCGAAAGCAGGAGCGCCAGGGCCGCGAAGGCGGCCGTCTTCAGGGACTTTTCGCGCGACCGGGAGTCCGCGCTAGCGGATTCCCGATCTTGCACAAAAGCAGGACTCCCGCGGCGCGTGCGTCGTTTCTACACTTTGCGCATGGAGCGAAAGCTCGCAACGGTCCTCTTCGTCGACATCGTGAACTCGACGAGCCTCGTCACCCGCACCGATCCGGAGGTGGTGCGGCGGCGTGTCACCCAGTTCTTCGACAAGGTGTCGCACTGCGTCACGCTGCACGGGGGCATCGTGGAGAAGTTCGCCGGGGACGCGGTCCTCGCTGCTTTCGGGATTCCGCAGGCGCACGAGGACGACGCGGAGAGGGCGGCGAGGGCAGCGATCGCGATGCTCGAAGCAGTCGAGGAGCTGGGCCTCGAGGCACGAATCGGCATCGAGGCCGGCGAGCTCGTCGTCGACGAAGCGGCCGATTCGTCATTCGTCACGGGTGAGGCGGTGAACACAGCGGCGCGACTCCAGCAGTCCGCCGCGCCGGGCGAGATCCTCATCGGCCCGACGGCGCACCGGCTTGCCGCCGCAAGCCTGGTACTCGAAGACGCGGGGCCGCTCGAGCTACGCGGTCTCGGTGCCCCCTCCCGTGCCTGGCGGGTCCTGGACGCTCTCGACGGACGCGGACGGTCGTTCGGCCCGCGCGCTCCACTCGTAGGTCGCGATACCGAGCTCGAGCTTCTCGAGAACTCCTTCGCACGTACTGCGCGAGACGGTCGAGCGCATCTGTTCACGATCTACGGCGAGCCAGGGGTGGGCAAGAGCCGCCTCGCGCGCGAGTTCGTGGACGGCGTCGAGCGAGTCAGCGTCCTCACCGGGCGCTGCCTGCCGTACGGGGAAGGTGTGACGTACTGGCCGCTCGCCGAGATGATCAAGGCGGCCGCCGGGATCTCGGACGACGACCCGCTCGAAGAGGCGTTCGCGAAGCTCCGCGCGTGCTGCGAGGAGGAGACCGTCGCGGACGTGCTCGGTCTCGCCGCGGGCATGCTGGAGGCGCTCGAGGGCGAGCGCAGCTCACAGGAGATCTCCTGGGCGGCGCGCGAGATCATGGAGACGCTCGCCGACGTGCAGCCACTCGTGCTCCTCTTCGAGGACATCCATTGGGCCGAAGAGCCGCTGCTCGACCTCATCGAGCACATCGCCGACTCGGTTCGGGCGCCGCTCCTCATCCTCTGCCTCGCGCGGCCGGAGCTCCTCGACAATCGACCGGGGTGGGGCGGTGGACGTGTGCGCTCGACCGCGATAGAGCTCGAGCCGCTCTCCGAGGAGGAGAGCGAGCTCCTCGTCGAGAAGCTGCTCAGCCAGCTCGCGGGTGCTTCCGGCGAGCTGCCGTCGGCTCTGCCGAAGGACGTGCTCGAGCGGGCCGAGGGCAATCCGCTCTTCGTCGAGGAGATGATTCGCATGCTCGTGGAGAGCGGCGCCGGGAACGGCGGCCCCGCCCGCGTGCCCGACACCTTGCAAGCGCTCATCGCCGCCCGGATCGACCATCTGTCTCCGGCGGCGAAGACGCTTCTCCAGCGCGCCTCGGTCGCCGGGAGGGTGTTCTGGGCGGGAGCGATCGCGCACCTCGCGCCCGACCTGGACGACATCGACGAGCTCCTCGACGACCTTCTCCTCCGTGAGTTCGTGCTCCGCGAGCCGCGCTCGTCGATCTCCGGCGAGACCGCCTACCGCTTCAAGCACCTGCTCATCCGCGAGGTCGCGTACACGGGGCTCGCGAAGCTCGCGCGTGCGCACCACCACGCTCGGTTCGCCGAGTGGCTCGGCGAGCGCGCGGGCGAAGAGCTCGTCGAGATCCGCGCATACCACCTCGACCAGTCCGTCGAGCTCTTGACCGAGCTCGAGGGGGCCGCACCCGAGGAGCTCGCGGAGGAAACCGGCCCGCGCGCTCGTCAAGGCTGCGAAGCGCGCGCTCGCGCGCGAGGCGTACGCGACCGCCCGGAAGCTCGGTCTCCGGGCGATCGAGCTCCGACCGACGCTCGGCGCGCGGTATATCGCCGCGCGAGCGGCGTGGCGGCTGCAGGATTGGGCGGCCGTCGAAGTCGAGATGGACGAAGGTTCGCGACCAGGCTCGCGAGCAGGACGAGCGCGTTCTGGAGGCGCTGGCGCTCACCGCGCTCGCCGAATCGCTGATGAAGCGCGACGGCGACCCCGGACAGGCGAAGGTGGTCGTGGACGAGGCGCTCGAGCTCCTCGCCGGGGAGGACGATCCGGTCGCGCACTTCGACGCGCTGACGGTCCGCGCGACGGCGGCTGCGTGGCAGGCCGAGATGGAGGACGTCGTCCGCTACATGGAGCGCGCATACGTGATCGCGCTCGACGCAGATCGCAAGGACCTGCAGACGATCGCCGCGCAGTCGCTGGCGCAGACGCACATCGCCCGGCTCGAGCTCGACGAGGCCGAGCTCCTTCTGACTCGCGCGCTCGAGCTGGCGGGAGAGAGTGGCAGCGTGCGCGCGAGGGTGAGCGCGACGCTCGCCTATGGCTGGTTCCTGACGCTGAAGGGAGAGCTCGACGCGGCGGAGACGCTCTTCGAGGAGGTGCGCGCGACGTCCGCCGAGCTCGGCGTCGAGCCGGCGGCCGCGAGCAGCGCTCATCGAAGCTCGGCTGGCTCGCTCGACTCAGGGGCGATCACAAGACGCGCGGAGAAGCTGCTTCGAGAGGCCGCTTCGCATAACGTGCGGCGCGTGGCGACCGCGGGATCCTTCCCGACTACCAGGCCGATCTGGCCGCGACCCTGGCCGATCTCGGCAAGGTCGACGAGGCGGAGCGCCTCGCGCTGCGAAGCCCGAGCAGAATGCCGGTCCGGACGATCCGAGCTGCATCGTCACCGCCACCACCGCGATGGCGCGGTCGTTCGCCGCGCAGGGCCGCGACGACGAGGCGGAGGAGCTCTACTTCCGGTCGGCGCTCGCGCTTGCGCGGGAAAGCGACTTCAAGGTGCTCGAGATCGAGCCGCTCGAGCGATTTACGTGCGCTTCCTGCAGCGAGCGCGGCCGCGAGGACGAGGCGGCGGCTTACGAGGCGCGCTCGACGGAGCTCTCGCCGCCGCCCTCGAGCACGGCCCGGATCGCCTGACTCGAGCCCTCGTCGGGCGACTCGGAGATCACCGTCGCCGGCCGCTCGAGCAGGTCGAGCGCTTCTCTGTAGCGGGTCGGCTCGGAGCGTCCCTTCGCCATAGGGAAGATGCTTGGTCTCGTTCCGGTTGGCGAAGGCGATGTCGGAGAAGTGGATGTGAAACGGGCTGCCCGCCTCGAGCACCTCGTCCACGGCCTCGAGTGCGACCGCAAAGGGCTCGACGCCGACGAACGCCCCGTCGCTCGTCGCGTGCATGTGAGCGAAGTCGAGCACCGGTCGCACCCAGCTCGTGCGCCTGGAGATCTCGAGAACGTCGTCGAGCGAGCCGAGGTCTCTGACCCGTCCCATGACCTCGACGCCGAACGGCACCCCGCGTCCCTTGCCCTCGAGGCGCTCGCGAAGCGTGCCGAGCTGCTCCACGACCGCGTCGAGCGCCGCCTCCCGGCTTCGCTCCAGCAGGAAGCCGGGGTGGAACACGACAACCTCGGCGCCGCTGGCGGCGGCGATTCCGGCGCTTCGATCGAGCGCGCCCACCGCCGAGGTGAACTTCCGGCCGCTCGGCTCGACGTGACCCATGAAGCCGAAGAGCGGCGCGTGCACGGAGAGTGCGATTCCGTGCTCTCGCGCGAGCTCCCCGAGGCGCTCCGCGAACGGATAGTCCATCCAGAACCCGCTTTCGAAGTCGATCTCGCAGGCGTCGTAGCCGCGCTCGAGGAGGATCTCGATCGCCTGCTCCGGCGACTCGCGCGACGGCATCCGGGCGGGACCGAGCTTGATCCACGCTGCCACGGCGCCATGCTAGATACAGGCGCAGAACGGAATCCGCGAGTGCGGATTCCGATTTCGGTGCAAGGCCGGACTCCGCGGGTGCGGGTTCCGGCCGCACGAGAACCGTGGCGCGCAGAAATCCCTGAAGCCGCCTGCTGTCGCAGCCGGGCCGCTGCGAGTTCACATCAACCTCTGGTGGTCGCGATGTGATTGCCTTAGCGCATGAAGGCGACGATGTTCCTCGCCGACTACGCAGTGGTCTCGGACGGGAAGCTCACGATCGTCGGCGGCGGCTGGTCGCAGACAGGCCCTGAGCCCGCGTCCTTCGGCATCGGTCTGCTCATCCAGGTCCCCTGGGACCAGTCCAACACGGTGCATTCCTTCTCCGTCGAGCTCCTCGATTCCGACGGCGCTGCCGTCGTGCTCGAGACACCTGAAGACGAGGAGCAGGCGGTGGCGTTCGGCGGCGAGTTCGAGGTCGGCCGCCCGCCGGGCCTCAAGCCCGGGACGCCGCTCGATTTCCCGGTCGCGATGAACTCGACCCCGCTTCCGCTCGAGGCCGGACGCTACGAGTGGCGGCTGACGATCGACGGCGAGGGTCGGCAAGACTGGACGCTTCCGTTCACGGTGAGGAGCGAGGAGGCCTAGGACGTCCAGTAGAACAACCGCGCGGATCGATCACCGGCCACCGAAGCGCGAGTGCGGAACTGGCCGCAGCGACCAAGGCGCGCGAAGAGCGGCCCTTAGCGCGGCCTTGCGGCCGCGCGCATGCGACCTCCATGCTCGCTCGCGCAGCTCCGACTCTTGCGCGGACGATGCTCCGTCCGGGCGCATGCGTACGCTCGGGAGCGTGTCCAGACTTCCAACTCGCATCGATCTGCTCGAGCTCGACATCGACCTCCGGCTCACGGACCTCTGGCGGGAAGCCGTCGACGTGAGCGAGTGGAATCTCGAGGTCGTTGCGGCCTTCATCCGCGCCGCTTACGGGAAGGGCTACTGCGACGCGCTCACCGAGGAATCCCCGGGAGCGCTCTGTGTCGACCACGGGTACCGGCTACCCGAGCGGCACGCTGGAAGCCATTCCGGGCTCGGGCAGCCCGTCCGCCAGCGCGACGCCGCGTAATCCTCTGCTCAGCGGGATTCGCCGCCTCGCCTGGGTAGACTGCCCGTGTGGCACGCCAGGCGAGTCCCGCGCGTCTCGTCATCGCGCTCTCGGTCGCGGGCGTGCTCGCGATCTTTCTCCTCTACACGTCGATCGCGGGTGGCGGAAACCCGTCGATCGCGCCCAGCGATCTTCGGAATCGCACGGAGAAGGTGCAACTCGCGGGCGTTGTCGTCGGGCCGGTTCGGGGAGACGCGCACGCTGCGGGCCTCCGCTTCGTGCTGCGGGACATCGGAGGAGACCGCCGGACCGGTGTTCCCGTTCGCTATAGCGGCTCCGTCCCCGACCTCTTCAAGGTCGGTCGCCAGATCGTCGTCGTCGGGCGTCTGCGAAACGGCACGTTCGTCGCGGAGCCGGGGTCGATGATCACGAAGTGCCCGTCGAAGTACGCGCCCAAGCAAAGCGGCGACCCGGCCTGACGAGGTTCAATGGCTGAGCTCGGTCGCGCCGCGCTCCTCGTCACGCTCGGCCTTGCCGTGTACGCGCTCGTCGCGGGAGCGGCAGCGGCGTACCTCGGTCGTCGCCGCCTCGCGCTTTCTGCGCAGAACGCCCTCACCGCGGCGTTCCTCTCGACCCTCGTCGCCTCGGGCGTCCTGCTTGCGGCGTTGCTCCGACACGACTTCTCGTTCACGTACGTCGCCCGGACGACGAGCGAGGCGCTCCCGACCGGTTACACGATCTCCGCGTTCTGGGGCGGCCAGGAAGGCTCGCTGCTCCTCTGGCTGCTCGTGCTCACCGGATTCGGCGCAGCCGCGGTCCGCCTCAACCGTGGCTGGGCGCGCGACCTGATCGTCTGGGTCGTACCGGTCTTCGCGGGCGTCGCTCTCTTCTTCACGTTCCTCGTCGTCGCTGTCGCGAGCCCCTTCGCGACCCAGGCAGCTCCTGCCGACGGCGCCGGGATGACGCCGAGCCTCCAGAACCCGTACATGCTCGCCCATCCACCGCTTCTGTACCTCGGCTACGTCGGCCTGACGGTGCCCTTCGCCTTCTGCATCGGCGCGCTCCTCGCCGGCCGTCCGGACGAGCGCTGGCTCGTCGCGACGCGGCGCTGGACGCTCTTCGCCTGGACGGCGCTCGGCGTCGGCCAGCTCCTTGGCGCGCACTGGGCATACGTCGAGGTCGGTTGGGGTGGCTACTACGCCTGGGACCCGGTGGAGAACGCAGCGCTCATGCCGTGGCTCGCGGCGACGGCGTTCCTGCACTCGGTGATGATCCAGGAGAAGCGCGGAATGCTCAGGGTCTGGAACGTCCTGCTCGTGATCCTCGCGTTCTCGCTCTCGCTCTTCGGAACCTTCCTCACGCGTTCCGGGGTGGTCAACTCGATCCACTCCTTCACGCAGAGCTCGATCGGGCCGTGGTTTCTGGCGTTCATCGCCCTCGTGGTGGGGGTCTCCCTCGCGATCGTGTTCTGGCGGCTGCCGCAGCTCCGCTCGCCGACGAAGCTCGAGTCGCCGATCTCGCGAGAGGCGGCCTTCCTCTACAACAACCTGCTGCTGCTCGCCCTCTGCCTGACGATTCTCTGGGGTGTCGTGTACCCGCTCGTGTCGGAGGCTCTGCGCGGCGAGGCGGTCGTCCTCGGGCGTTCGTACTACGACTTCTTCCTGCGCGTCTTCGGCCTGCCGCTGCTCCTGCTCATGGGGATCGGGCCGCTCGTCGCATGGAGGCGTGCGTCCCTCAAGAGCCTGCTGACGACGTTTCGCTGGCCGACGCTCGTTGCCGTCCTCGCCGGGGTGGCGCTCCTCGCTCTCGGGGCAGGAAGCTCGGTTCCCGGACTGGTCGCGTACACGTTCGCGGCGTTCGTCTTGGCGACGATCGTGCTGGAGTTCGCGCGCGGTACGCGAGCCCGGAAGGCCCTCGGTGCGGAGTCTTGGCCCGGGGCGTTCTTCTCCCTTCTCGCGCGCAACAGACGCCGGTACGGCGGCTACGTCGTTCACGCCTCGATCGTGATCCTCGCCGTCGGCATTGCCGGCTCGAGCGCGTTCGACAGCGTTGCCGAGGCGAGGCTCACGCGCGGGGACTCGATGCGCATCGACGACTACACGCTCGTATACCGGTCGCTCGACGAGCGTGTGGTCGCCAACGCGACCGAGATCCGGGCGACACTCGCGGTCTCACGCGGCGACCGCGATCTGGGGACGCTCGAGGCCGGGAAGAACGCGTACACGGTCGAGCAGCAGGTGTCGAACGAGGTCGGGATCCGCAGCGATCCCTTGACCGGGGAAGACCTCTTCGTGATCGCGGAGCAGGTCGACCCGGACGGCACCGTCTACTTCCGCGTGTTCGTCAAGCCGCTCGTCAACTTGATCTGGATCGCCGGCTTCGTCTTCGTCCTCGGTTCGCTGATCGCGCTGTGGCCCAACGCCCGCGAGCAGCGACGTCTCGTCGAGCGCACCAGCGAGATCGGCCTTCCCGCAACACGTTGACGCTTGCGCTCGTCCTTGCCGCGGTCCTCGCGGTCGTCTGCGTCGTCGTGGTCGCGTTTCCGTTCATCCGGGAGCCCGAGCCGGAGTCCGACAGCCTGCACGAGCTGGACGAGGACGAACGACGCCGTCTGGAGCTGCTCGAAGAGCGCGACCGGGCGCTTTCCGCGCTGAAGGAGCTCGAGTTCGATCACAGAACCGGGACGATCTCCGACGAGGACTATCGGGCGCTCCTCGGCCCTCTCCGACGAGAAGCCGCGAACGCGCTTCGGGCACTCGAGCCGGCTGGCGCCGGTGACCCTCCCGAGACGCCTGCAACACGGGAGGGACGTCCGACCGGCGGGCGAACCTAACGGCATGGGACGGCGATACCTGCTCGTCTCCGCCCTCGCATTCGCGCTCGTCGTCGTGGCGCCGGCGACGAGTCAGGACGCCGAGGACGAGAAGGCTCGCGTGGATCAGCGGATCGCCGAGCTCCAAGCGGAGATCGACGCCGCACAGGACCGCGAAGGCGTGCTCACGACGCAGCTCTCGGCAGTCGCCTCCGAGCTACGGGCAGCTCAGTCAGCGGTTGATCAGGCGCAGGGGAGCCTCGACGAGCTCGAGGCCGAGCTCTCGCAGGAGCGGTCGAGGCTCGAGCAGCTCACCGCAAGACTTCGGCTGCAGACGCGACGGCTCGAGTTACTGCAGAGGGAGTACGCGCGCGCAGTCGAGGTGCTCGAGCAGCGGGTCCGCGCTGCCTATATCGACCAGCCACCCGACCTGATCTCCTTCATCGTCTCCGCGTCGAGCTTCTCCGACCTGATCGACAACTACGAGTTCCTCTCGAGGATCGGAGCGCAGGACGAGCGCATCGCCCGTCAGGTCGAGACGTCCAAGCGAGAAGCGGCTGCGGAGCGGCGGGCGACGATTCACACGCGCAGACTGACGGCCGCGACGGTCTCGGTGATCTCGGCTCGCACCGAGGAAGCGCGGAACGTTCGCGACGAGCTCGCCGCAGGCCGCGACGACTTGGCCTCGGCGAGAAGCCTGAAGCAGTCGGCGCTCGTCGATGCACGCGAGTCGAGGGAGGACTACGTAGCCGAGGCCGATGCCCTCGCGGCCCAGAGCGCAGCGCTTGCGGAGCGCATCCGCTCGGCTCAGACGGGATCGACGGGAACCGGGGTCTCGGACTCCGGCCTCATCTGGCCCGTCGACGGCCCGGTTACGAGCGGCTTCGGCTGGCGCTGGGGACGAATGCACCAAGGCATCGACATCGCGGTGCCAACCGGAACCTCGGTGCGAGCGTCGGCTTCCGGCACCGTGATCCACTCCGGCTGGCTCGGGGGCTACGGAAACCTCGTCGTCGTCGATCACGGAAACGGCCTCGCGACCGCCTATGCACACAACTCCGTGCTCCTCGTGAGCGTGGGTCAGGGTGTCGCCCAAGGAGAGACGGTCGCGCTATCGGGCTCCACCGGCAACTCGACCGGGCCGCATGTTCACTTCGAGGTGCGGGTCAACGGCGTCGCCGTCGATCCGCTGCTCTATCTGTAGCGCGCCGCGGGAACGGTCAGGCCGCGTCGGTGGCCGCCGCCGGGAGCCGAGTGGCGGACACCAGATGGAGATCCGGAAGCGCGCGCCAGCGCTCGTCGAGCCCGAGGCCATAGCCTGCGAAGAGCTCGTCCGGGACGCCGAAGCCGATGTAACGCAGCGGAAGCTCGTCCACGAGCCGACGGTAGGGACGGTCGAGAAGCGTCACGGCGGCGAGGCTCGCGGGAAGTCGCAACCCGAGCGTCCGGAAGAGGAAGTGCAGCGTCAGTCCCGTATCCACCACGTCTTCGACCACGAGGACGTGACGGCCCTCGAGCGGCGTATCGACGTCCTTGAGCAACCGCACCCCTCCGCCACTCGCCGCGGCGAACCCGCCGGTGTAGGGGGCAAGCTCGACCACGTCGAGCGTATGTGGAATCGGGAGTGCCCGCGTCAGGTCGGCCAGGAAGACGACGCTGGACTTGAGCGGTGCGACGAGCAGCGGGTCGAGGCCGTCGTAGTCCGCTGCGATCTCAGCCCCGAGCTCGGTGACCCGGCTCGCGATGTCCTCCCGCTTCAGATAGATCGCACCGACGTCCCCGTGCTCGGAAGACAAGGCGACCGACGCGTGCACGCCTACGACGCGAGACGCAAGCGGTAGCGCTGCGCCAGGCGTTCGATGTCACGCCGGTAGAAGAGCTTGACCCTGACGTCCGGGTAGAGCCTGCGGATCTCACGGAGCTTGCGGTTTTTGCGGGTGACGAGCGACTGCTTCATCACCGTCACCTCGATGAAGAGGTCCTGCTCCGGAAGGTAGAAGTCGGGCGTGAACGCGCTCACGACACGACCCTCGTCGTCACGTTCCAAGACGAACGACCGCGGCTCGTAGTCCCAGGGAATCCCGTAGAAGTCCAGGATCTTCGCGCACTCGAGTTCGATACGGTTCGCGAACCGCGGCGGCTTCGAGCCACAATATCCCTGGAAAACCGGGTTTTCCACCCGCACCTAGAGCAGAGTACCTACCGGCTCGGACGACCAGGTCCCGGCCGCTTCGCACCTCGTAGACTCTGAGCATGCCGTCTCCAGGCGTCTTTCGGATCGCGCAGATCTCGGATCTCCACTGCGGCGGCCCGTACTTCGAGGCCAGTCTGCTCGAACGGGCGATCGGAGAGATCAACGAGCTCGAGCCGGATGCGGTCGTCTGCAGCGGCGACCTGACGACGTTCGGCTTCCGGCACGAGTACCTCACGGCACGGGAGTACCTCGACCGCATCGACTGCGACTCGCTCGTGGTCGTTCCCGGGAATCACGACTCGCGCAACGTCGGCTACGTCCACTTCGAAGAGATGTTCGGTGAGCGAAACTCGGTCCTGTTCAAGGGCGGAGTCGCGATCGTCGCCGTGGACTCGAGCGAGCCGGACCTCGACCACGGTCAGATCGGACGCGGTCGCTATCGCTGGATCGAGGAGCAGTTCGCGCGCGAGCCGGCGGACCTCAGGATCTTCGTCCTCCATCACCATCTGCTGCCCGTGCCGGGAACCGGCAGGGAGCGGAACATCGTCCACGACGCGGGGGACGCCATCGAGTGCCTGCAACAGGCTGGCGTGCGGCTCGTGCTCTCGGGGCACAAGCACGTGCCGTATGTGTGGCGGCTCGAGGATCTCTTCGTGGTGAACGCGGGAACCGTCTCGTCTCTCCGTCTGCGCGGGAAGACGCGTCCCTGTTACAACGTCATCGAGATCGCCGACCGCAAGGTGGAGATCTGGCGGCGTCATCCCTTTCACGGCCAGGTCAAGCTCGTCCAGTTCTCCCTCGACACGCTCGAGTACGCGAAGTTCACGGGTGCCATCGAGGACGAGGTAACCGCACGAACTTAGGAACGCTACGAGCCCTCGCGATCGTCGACGGCGAGCACTACGCACCCGTCGTCCGCGACGCGCTCGCCGAGCTTCCGTACGAGTTCGTCGCGGCGGTGCGCGTCGGCGGGACCGAGAAGCTCCGAGACGGGGCGGAGTACGGCGTGCCGCTCGCGAGCGGGGTGGTCGAGGCCATCGACAGCTTTCGGCCGGATCTCGTGGTCGACCTCTCCGACGAACCCGTGCTCGGCCCGGTCGAGCGTTTGCGGCTCGCGAGCGCCGTTCTTGCGCGCGGCGTTCCGTACGTGGGGGCCGACTTCCGGCTCGACCCGCCGACGCTCGAGCCTTTCGCCGGTCCTTCGCTCGCAGTCATCGGAACGGGAAAGCGAGTCGGCAAGACGGCGCTGACCGGGCACCTGGCTCGGCTGCTCGCGCCGCGGCTTCGCGTGGTCGTCGTCGCCATGGGTCGGGGGGGCCCGGCCGAGCCGGAGGTCGTCACGGTGCCGCCGACCGTGGAGGCGCTCGTCGAGCTGTCTCGGAGTGGGCGTCATGCTGCCTCCGACCACCTCGAGACCGCCGTCCTCGCCGGGGTCGAGACCGTCGGATGTCGGCGGTGCGGCGGAGGACTTGCGGGCGCGGTGTTCACGTCCAACGTCGCTGCGGGCGCGCGAATCGCAGCCGAGCGCGGCCCCGACCTCGTCGTGTTCGATGGAAGCGGCGCCGCATTGCCGCCGGTCGCGACGGACCGGCGGATCGTCATCGTCGGAGGACACCAGCGGCCGGAGATCGCCGCGGGATACCTGAACGCATACAGGCTCCTCCTCGCCGACCTCGTCGTCGTGACGATGGCGGAGGACGGCTCGGACTGGCGGTCCGTTCGAGAGGCGGTTCGATCCGTCGTCGCACCGGAGATCCACGTCATGCCGACGGTGTTGCGTCCACGTCCCATGGAAGACGTCCGCGGGCTCTCTGTCGCCTACTTCTGCACCGCACCCGAGCGAGCTCACTCGATCCTGGCAGCGCATCTCTCGGAGGCGCACGGCGCCGAGATCGTCCATGTCTCGGGCAATCTGGCCGACCGGCAGGCGCTCCGTGCAGAGCTACCGGATGTCGACGCGAAGGTCTTTCTCGTCGAGCTGAAGGCGGCCGCAGTCGACGTGGTCGCAGAACATGCCCTTGCGTTGGGCTCCCGCGTCGTGTTGGCTGCGAACGACGTGGTTCCACTTCCCGGTGAGGGGGTACTTGACGAGATGCTGCTGGAAATGTCAGGAGTTCCGCTGTGAGCGAACGCCGACACGTCGTCCCGCTGCCGCTGGGCGAGGAGATGCCCTTCTCGAAGGGACTGATGGCGCGCGCGCTGACCGTCACGGGCCTCGACCCGGAGCGCGCCTATCTCATCGCCAGGCGCGCCGACAAGGACTTGAGCGACCGAGGTGCCGTGTCCCTCGATCTGGCTCGGCTCGGTGAGCTCGCCGCCGACGTGATCGGCGACGAGGACGCGGCGCTGACAGTCCGTCGCCTCCGCCGGCTCGACGCCCTGCAACGTCTCGACGAGCCGCTGCTCCTGCTGATCGGCGGTACGACCGGCACCGGCAAGTCGACGATCGCGACCGAGGCCGCGCATCGCCTCGGGATCACCCGCGTGACCTCGACGGACTTCATCCGGCAGACGATGCGCGCGTTCTTCTCGGAGGAGTTCATGCCGTCGGTCCACTACTCGAGCTTCGAGGCGCGACTCGCGCTCACGAGAGCGGAGGAGGAGGAATCGGGAGACGCAGCCATCCTCGGATTCCTCGATCAGACGCGGAACGTGCTCGTGGGTGCGCAGGCGGCGCTCGAGCGGGCCGCGACGGAGCGCTGGTCGATGGTGCTCGAAGGCGTGCACCTCGTCCCTGGCATGGTCACTGCGAACGTGCCCGGCGCCCTCGTCGTCCAATGCATCGTCGCGATCGAGGACGAAAACCTGCACCGCAGCCACTTCTGGGTGCGCGATTTCGCAACCGAGGGATTGCGCCCACTCGAGAAGTACCTCGACGCGCTGCCCCAGATCCGCGAGATCCAGGACTTCCTCGTCGAGCGCGCCCGGCGCTACGACGTCCCCGTCATCATGAACGACTCGATCGACCACGCGATGGCGGCAGTCATGGATCTGGTCCTCCGTCAGGCCGACCAGCTCGCCGGCGTTCCCGGCTAGCTGCGCCTCGCCGGATACACTGGCTCGATGGTTGCCCGCGACGATGTGATCGAGGCGCTCCACGGCGTCGAGGATCCCGAGCTCGGCATGGACATCGTCGAGCTCGGTCTCATGTACGACGTCGAGGTCGACGGCCAGAACGTGAAGATCCTCTACAGCCTGACGTCGATGGGCTGTCCGGCGGGAGCGATGATCGCGGACGGGATCATCGATGCGGCGCGGGGCGTTCCTGGAGTGGGGGAGGTCGAGGCAGAGCTCACTTTCGACCCGCCGTGGACTCCCGACCGCATGTCCGACGACGCCAAGTTCATTCTCGGCTTCGGCTAGCGCCAGTCTGAACGACGCGGCTGGCCAGTGCCGGCGTCAGCCGGGAATGGCAAGGACGATCTTTCCGAACTGGGCCCCGGACTCCAGCCGCTCATGCGCCTTCGTGGCCTCCGCGAGCGGATACGTGCTGTCGATGTGGATCCGAGCTCGCCCGCTGCGGATGAGGTCGTAGGCGCCTTCGAAGTCGGCAGCCGTGCCCATCGTCGATCCGTAGACGACGAGCTGCTTCCACCACAACCGGTAGAGCCGGGCGGGCGGGCTGTGCCCGCTCGTCGCGCCGCACACGACGACTCGGCCATCCTGCGCCGCAGCGGCGAGTGAGCGTTCCCAGGTCGCCTCGCCGACCGTCTCGACCACGACGTCCGCGCCGCGTCCGCCGGTCGCGTCCTTGATCGCGGCCACCACGTCGTCGGTGCCGTGGTCGAGCGCCAGGTCCGCCCCGAGCGAGCGCGCGCGCTCGAGCTTCTCGGGGCTCGACGAGGTGACGATCGTGCGCGCTCCGAACGCGCGGCAGAGCTCGAAGGCGGCGAGCGCGACCCCGCCGCCGATTCCCCAGATCAGGACCCACTCGCCCTCTCGAACCGAGGCTTTCGTCGCCAGCATGCGGTAGGCGGTCTCGAAGACGAGCGGGAAGGCCGCGCCTTCCTCGAACGAGAGCGAGTCCTCGAGCGGGTACAGCTGAGTCGTGGGAATCGCCTTGAGCTCGCAGTTCGTTCCGTCCGTGTGCTCCCCGATGACGGTGATGCGCCCATCGTGGACGATTCCCGGGTTGATGACCACGCGGTCGCCCGCGGCGAATCCAGTGACGCCTTCACCGAGCGCGACGACGACCCCCGCGCCGTCTGCGCCCAGAATCCGTGGCTTCGGAACGGACGGGAGACCCTTGCGGATCCAGACGTCGAGGTGGTTGAGACTGGCCGCTCGCAGGCTGACGAGCACCTCGCCCGGCGCGGGCTCCGGATCCGGGACGTCCTCGTACGAGAGCACCTCGGGTCCACCGTCTTCATGAATGCGCACCGCCTTCACGCGGCAGAATCCTCGCATGACCGCGGCTGAGCTGACGAGGTTGGCCGCCGACCTCGGGCTCGACGCGGTCGGGGCGGCGCCCGCTGCGTCGTACGACGACACGGAGCGGCACATCGTCGACCGGCGGTCGCGCGGGCTGTTCGCAGGGATGCGCTTCACGATGGCGAGGCCCGAGATCTCCTGTCATCCGGAGCGCCTGCTCGACGGGCGCGAGATCGGTGATCTCGGCCGCGCTCTGCTACTACGAGCCCGGGCCCGACCTGCGCGAGGACGAAGGTCGACTTCCCCGCTACACGTGGCGAGACGGGTACGCCGACCTTCGTGTTCGGCTCGAGGAGCTCGGCCGCCGGCTGGGTGGCTCGTACCGGGTGCTCGTCGACTCGAACGACCACGTGGATCGAGAGGCAGCGGTACGCGCCGGGGTCGGGTTCTACGGGAAGAACACCATGGTGATCACCCCGTCCCACGGATCGTGGGTCGTCCTCGGAACTCTCGTCACCGACGTCGAGGTCGAGTCGACCGAGCCGCTCGAGCTGGATTGCGGCTCCTGCCGGCTCTGCGTCGATGCCTGCCCGACGGCCGCTCTCGACGAGCCCGGCGTGCTCGATGCGACCCGCTGCCTCTCGTACTGGACGCAGGCGCCCGAGCAGATACCGGAGGAGTATCGAGAGGAGCTCGACGACGATGGTCTACGGCTGCGACGTCTGCCAGGACGTGTGCCCCTGGAACCACGGGGTCGAGCGCCGCCTGGACGGCGCGCAACTCTCGGCCGACGCGGCGCCCGTGATCTCGCTTCGAGACTGGCTCGAGCGCGACGGCGCCGAGCTTGTTGCGGAGTTCGACCGGCTCTACGTTCCGAAGAACGATCCGCGCTGGCTGCGGCGGAATGCACTCATCGCGGCGGGCAACGTGGGCACGGACGAGATCGCGCCAGTGGTCGACGCGTATGCGAGCGACGACGATCCCGTTCTTGCCGAGGTCGCTCGGTGGGCGCGCGACCGGATCCGCGCGCGCGTCGTGACCGCTCGCGTCGATCGCGAGCTGTTGGCTCTCCTCGTCCACGAGGTACGTAGCTCGGTCGCTGCGCTCTCGGCGATCGCCGAGGCGGTCTCGAGCGGCGGCATCGACGACGCGACGCTTCGTCGCCTCGTCGCGCTGAGCGTCTCCGCCTGTCGAGGGATCGAGCGCGTCGTCGAAGACACTGCGCCTGGAAGTGTTCGTCTCGAGGAGGTCGACGTCGGCCGACGTAGCGCTCGACGCTGCCGCCGCGGCGTCGCTCGGAGGAGCGCGCGTTCGCGCGGACGTCGAGTCGGAGCTGCCCGTGATCCGCGCGGATCCTGTGAGGCTGCGCCAGGCACTCGACAACCTGATTGCGAACGCCGTGCTCGCACTCGTCGTCGACGGACGAGATCGTCGTGGCTGCGCACGCGAGCGGGAAGGAGCTGCTCTTGTCCGTCCGAGATGCGGGTGAGGGGATACCGCGCGAGCAGCAGGAGCGGATCTTCGAGCCCGGGATCCGTCTCGAGCGAGATCGCCCGGGATCGGGCCTCGGCCTCGCGGTCGCGCGAGCGATTGCGGAGGCGCACGGGGGCAGGATCACGGTCGAGTCCGACTCCTGGCCACGGGGCGACCTTCACGATCGCGCTGCCCTTGCGCCAGACCTAGCCGGCCACCGCGGATTCGAGTCGATAGCGCCGAAGCAGCATGCCTCTCGCATCGTGCTCGCTGATGTCGAATGCCGCCCGTGATCCTTCGATCTCCACGTCGCTGGTCGTCGCCACTCGAATCGGCAAGTCCCCGGCGACCTCGTAGACCTCGCTGAACGTGTCCTGCGCCACCGCGACGTACCGCGTCTTCGCGCCCGGCTCGATCCAGACGAACCCCATGAGTTCGCCGTCTCGCGTCTTGCAGCTGATGCTCAGGCGCGGGTCGCGCAGATGTCCGCCGCGAAGCTTCCCGAAAGCACCGACCGCACCAGCGGCGATTTCCCTCTCGCGGGCCTGGGCTGTTGTCACAGGCGTAGAAGTCCGGACTCGTCGCGTAGCGTCACGGTCTCACTGCTCGCTCCGATGCGCTCGACGATCGACCCTTTCGGCGTGCGCAGCCCTGGCCACTCCGCGCAGACAGGCCGCGGCAAGGGATCTGCCGGAACGGCCTCGGCGCGGACGATGCGTGCCTTGGTGAGGACGACTGGGTCGGACACCCCCTCGAGCTCGATACCTGGCGGCGATGCGCGGGATCCATCCATGAGGGTGGTCGGAGCAGAGCCATTGGACTCACAGGCGGTCGAGAGAAGCGCAAGGACAAGCGCGAGAAGCAAGGAGAGGCGCAGGCGGCAGAAGCTGCGCCCCTCCATGAGCTGCTCAACTGCTCCAGCCCGTTCGGCGTACGCCTGCGTAGCTCGAGTCCCCTCGATATGTGCGCGTCCAGATGTTCGTGCCGTAGGCCTCGCCCTTCGCTTCGATGATCTGGTCAGTGCCGTCGGCGTTCTTGGCGTAGATCATCCCGATGTGGTTCTCGCTTGAAAAGGCGTCCATCTTGATCGCGGACGCTTTGGACAGCGTGATGTTCGGAGCCCCGTCGCCGCGCTTGAAACGCTGCGTGTCGTATGGCCCATGAACGTTTCGGAACATGCCCCACTGGTAGAACCCTGCGTTGCCCTCATTCTCCGACTCGCGCCAGACCTTGAAGGTGAATCCGGAGCAGTCGCCCCCTTCTCCACCGGTGCCGGGGTTCTCCGTCGGGTCTCCGGGAGAGTCGTCCCGGTCGTTGTCGTTCCAGCAGCCGCCTGCCCACTGGTAGCCCTCGTACCGCGCGCGGAGCGCGACGCTGATCGAACCATCGCGTGTGATGTAGGAGGTGGGGGTCGGAGCGGCGTAGTTGCAGTTGTCGGCGACGAACCGGGTGTGGTAGGCGCCCGCGGTTCCCGCCGCCGCGAGCGTGAAGGCGAGGCAGAAGATCCCGAGGACTGCTGAGCGCGACATCACTTGACCTCCAATTCGAATCGATCGACGAACACGCCTGCGGGGGTCGACCCGAGCTGGTAGAGGGCAGAGCCTGCGAGCCGGAACCGGCTCAAAGGAGCTGTTTCCGCCCAATCCGCCGAGTCGAGCGCGAAGCTGCTCAGCAAGCCCGTTGGTCCGAGCACGAGCGCAACGAACTCGTCGTCGTCGTCCGTGTACGCCCTGACGACGAGAACGAGCCGGTTCCCCACGGGCTCCGCCAGCTGAATCTCGGCGAGGGGGGTGTCGCTGGTGACGCGCCAAGCTCGTCGGACGCCGTTCGCGTCCGCAACCGCGGCGCGAATCTCGCTTCCCACTCGAAGGACGACGACGTCGCCCACGCCGGGCACCGCGCGGCCTGCGCGCCCCGCACGCTTCTGTGCCTGTGCGAGAGAGCGGCCGACCGTCGATCGCTGCGGGCATCCACTGACCCGAGGGATGCTGAAGGACGACGGGACCGCTCGAGCCGATGCGCACCTGCGACGCGGTTCGCTCGGCGATCTGCGCTGTGCCCTCGGTCTTCCCGCCCGGACCGAACGTGCGCAGCAACGGCCTGTGTGCCGCGGTTGCGGTCTCGAGGACGTAGACCGTGCCGTCGTCCGCGATCGACAGGTCTGCGAGCGTGCCGTCGATTGCAAGAGGTACGTCGACCGGGGCCGCGGCTCCCTCTCTCCAGCGCAGCAGTCGTCGGTGGACCTGGTCGAGGACGATGAACCGTCCCGAGGCGATCGACATCGAACGAGGATCCTCCGGTGGGTGGGAGGCCGCGACCCTGCTCGAGCCCGATCTCCTGCGCGCCGCTGCCCCACGCAGCGCGCACCACCCGCTGCATCCGCTCGACGAACTGCACCGAACGTGTGCTTCCCGATGTGAACCTCGACCGCTCGATCGAGCGGGAGGCTCTGCTGCGGAGCGTCCGCCCCGCCCGCCGGTAGCGTCAGAGTCTGTCCCGCTCGCTCGCTGACGAACACCGCGTAATACGAGAATCCTCGGCCGCTGCGAGCGATGCTCGGGGGCACGAAGGCCACGTACCGACCGTCCACCGCACTCGGCTCGACGCGTAGCTGGAGCTGCGCAAAGGGACCCGCCCCTCCGGTGCGGACGAAAACCGACCCGGCAGCATCGCACGGCGACTCGTCCGTCTCCTCGGACGTCGAGCAGAAGACGTCGTAACGCAGCTCGACCGGCTCGCCGGGAGCTGTGAGCAGCGGCGGAAGATGAGCCGCCTCCAA
The DNA here is from genome assembly GCA_963746435.1 of uncultured Actinomycetes bacterium. GTDB lineage: Bacteria > Actinomycetota > Thermoleophilia > Gaiellales > Gaiellaceae > GMQP-bins7. Next base: position 219,473 of record CAVVAZ010000002.1, on the reverse strand, counting down.
CATCGCTGCCTGCGGCTCCTGTGCCCTGTAGGCCACCGCCGATCCCGCGAGGAGGACGAATGCCGACCCCAGCACCGCTCCGACGACGAGGACGGACGTGCCCAACGCCCGAGGACGTGCCTCGAGGATGCGAAGAGACCGACGCAGAAGTGCAATACGTGGTGAGTGCATTCGAGCTCCTCTCCGTTGTCGTCACTGACAACGAAGAAGATAACGAAGCCGATCGGACGGCAGCGGGAATGCGCACCGAAGCGGCACGCTCTTGGCACGAACTCGTGATCGTTACGAGCGAGCCGGGGCGACGCTGAGGAGCTCGCGCTGGAGTCGGCGTGCGCGCCGCGCGACGAGATCCCGAAGCCGCTGAGGCTCCAGGACGACCGTCTCCCCGCGATCTGCGAGGACTTCCGAGAGGAGCCAGTCCTCGGTCTTGTAGGGGACGTGAGCGATCGCCGAGCCGTCGGTGAGAGGCTGCGCCCCGCGCTCGAGCTTCCAACGTGCGAGCGCGGGCGAGTGGAGGAGGAGTGCGACACGAGGGTTTCGCAGGTACGACGGATCGAATCCCTCGCGGGGCTCGAAGGACTCGCCCGTGAGCCGCGCCGCACGCATTCGGTCGAGCCGGAAGGTCCGGGCGGCGTCAACTGTGCGATCCCAGGTGTGAACTCGCCAGACCGGAAGCTCGCGCTCGATCGTGTACGGCTCGACCTGACGCAGTGGTCGGCTTGTCCTCGCCTTCCTTGAGGTACTCGAGCTCGACGATCTGCCGCTTCTCGGCACCGACGCTCAGTACCTTCACGAGCGCCTCCTCGTCCGACGCGTCCCGCGGCTCGGGCGTACCGGCGAGATCGAACTTGCCGAACGTCTCCTCGAGCTTCTTGCGGACGCGGCCGAGCGTCGTGTGGGCGTCTGCGGCGATCGTCGGGCCGACGTATTCGATCGCGAGCCGGATGGCGCGGGCCTCGAGCGGCGTGAGCTTTGGCGGGCGCCGGAAGACGTCACCGTAGAGCTCCTTGTCCACCCGCACGACGTCGCCGTCGTGCTGGGCGTAGACGGCGTAACAGCCTCCGCCGAAGTTCACGAGGTTGAGGAGCGACAGATGATCTTGGAGCTCCTCGAGCGGGATGGAGAACGCCGCTGCGAGGTCCGCCGAAACGAGGACCGCGTCTCGCTCGTCACCGCACGCGGCGAGCAGGTGGGCGAGCAGCGCCTGCAGGAGGCCGAAGCGCTCAGGAGCAACCGGGCCCGCCGGGCGTTCCGGAAGGGGCTGTCGCGGGTCGCTTCGCTTCGGGCCTGCGGGAGCCGGGGCCTCGCCCTGGTGCTGCTCGACGAGGCGGTCGAGTCCTTCGGAGACGGCGTCGCGCAGCTCGTCCGGCTCGAGCGGCACGGCTCGGCCGTTCTGACGGAGCACCCAGCCGGCGAGCAGCTCGACCTGCGCGAAGTCGGTCTCGAATACGCCTTCGTCGACGGTGCCGGCGTCCGAGAGCGTGCGCTCGATCCACCAGGCGGTGTCGCCTGAGACTGCGATCCGCGCGGTGCCGGCCGTTTCGCCGATCTGCCAGGGTCGCGGGATCCGATGCTCCTCGACGTCGAACTCCGGAGGGGTACGAAAGTCGCGCTCACGGCGCGTTGCGAAGCGAATGTCCCCTCGAATACGGGAGACCTTGAACGTCCGAACCGTCTCGCGATCGAGGTCATGGCCCACGACGTACCAGTTGCCGTCGTCGAGACGAAGCGCGTACGGATTGACGACGCGCTCACCCGGACGTGCGCGGCGGGGACTCCAGTAGCCAAAGCGCACCGTCCGCTGCTTGGAAATCGCCGATTCGAGCTTCGAGAGCCGCCCGGCAAGCTCCGGCGAGTAGTCGGGTGCGCTCACACGGACGCGAGCCGCCGTCTCGGTCGGAGGTCCGGCGAAGCCCGAACGGCCGAGGGCGAGATTCTGAAGCGCCAGGCGAAGCGGCTCGGCGTAGGCGAACTTCCCTTCGAGGTAGTAGAGGGCGGTCTGCAGTGCTGCAAGCTCGTCGTCGTCCAGCTCCAGCCGGTCGAGGAAGTAGTTCTCGGACCGAAGCGTGTAGAGCTCCTCGCCGGTGAACTCGTCCCGCTGTGACTGCAACGGAATGCCGAGTGCCGTGAGCTCCGCGCGATCGGAGTAGAACCTGCGCGCGAACGCCTCGTCCGACATCTCGCTGTACCCCTCGACGTTCGACTTTACGTCTCGCGCGGTCAACGGCCGCCGCTCGGCCATGAGGAAGGCGACGAGCGAGAGCTGCCGGATCAGCTTGTCTGCGTCGTGGGACACGCGGCTCCGAGCTTAGCCTGGATCCACCCGTGTGCGCGGGTGGCGCGCCCGTCCGAGCTCGCCGGACGCCGAGCGGTCGAACGCGCCCGTCAGGCGGCGACGGTGACGGCTTGCTCGAGGTGCTGGTGCGACGGGCAGTAGTCCCGTGCTGGAAGCGGCGTGCGCTGGCACGCCTTTCCCTTGCGGGTAGTTGCGTGGCAGCGCGCGACACCCCCGTCGAGAAGCCCTGCCTCGATCTGCTGCTCGATGAAGCCAGTCGCTGCCCCGACGCCCTCGCGGACCGACCAGGCGACCCGCGCTTGCGCCGTGATCGGGAAGTAGCGGCGAATGTCCGCGAAGAGCGCGCGGTCCGGCCTCGCGAAGTAGTGCGGGTCGTCGGCGAGTCGCTCCATCGTCTCCTCGCACTCCTCGAGCACCGCGCGCCGATACTCGAGTCGCGTGGCCGTGTCGACGTACGGGTCGATCAGATCCTTGATCGAGCGGTAAATCGCTCGCGAGTATTGATACATACAGGAGCGCAACTGGGCGGGGTGATCCTCCATATGCGGTCGAGCTCTCCTGGAAATCCGGGTTCGTAGCTCGCGAAACGCGGCAGCACTCGCTCCGCAGGGCACCAGTGTAGCGACTTTCGCGACTTGTTACAAAGTCTGGGATCTTGTAGTCACGTGAGACAACGAGATTACTGAACGATGTGGCGGACGCTCGCGGTCCGCGAGACTGCCCGTGCGGCCTGGAGCGCGCTCGTCGCCTCGGCCTCCGAAGCGTAGATCCCCGCGAACACGATCCAGTAGCCGGAGTGCAGGCTCGCGTAGCGCGACGAGTCGAGGACGCCGACCGTGGAGAGCCCGCCTCGTCTGGCCTTGCTCGCGCGCGCCACGGCGGCGCGTCTGCCGCCGGTCTGCGGAAGCGAGGCGAGGGCGATCGTCCAGCCGTCCTGCCCTGCGGGCCAGTCCCCGATCCCCGCCTGGCTCGCTCCGGAGGTGGCGGGCAGCGTGTCGGTCGTCGGTGCGGTTGCGAAGCCCCCGGTCGCGGTCCGGAGCTCGGGCCCGCCCCCGCCGCCTACGGTCCCGCCCGTGGCCGCGACCGCTGCCGCGCCGCCGGCGAGCGCGACGATCAATCCGACGAGCGATCGCCGAACCCACCCGCTCCCGAGGCTCTCCGTGAGCGCGAATCGACCCGCAGCCGAGAGTCTCAAGCCGCACTCGAGGCAATACTCCTGCCCCTCGATGGCCTCGTCACCGCAGCGCGGGCAGGTGCTCATTCGTCGTCGGCCGCCGCGTCGTCCTGGCGAGAGCCGCCACCGACGGGGCGCCCGCAGGTCGCGCAGTACCGCGCTCCGAGGAGGAGAGGCGCGCCGCAGGTGCAGAGCGCTCCGCTCGCCCCCGCGCGGAGGGCGGTGCCGTCGAGAAGTGCGTCGATCTGGTGCACGCGAGCCTCGATCGCGACCAGCTCACCGCAGCGCTCGACGACGAGCCCGGCGTTGAAACGATCGCGCTTGTACATCTCGAGCGTGAGTCCGCCGAGGTCGCGCAGACGCTCCTCTCGAATCAGCAGGAGCGTCTTCCGCTCGCGTCTGAGCTCTCGAGCAGGCTGGACCACGCGAGCGGATCCGGACGCTTCCAGACGACTCGGTCGCGCGCAGGCGTTCCAAAGCCATTGGCAAAGGCTAGATGCTCGGTCTACAGCTGGAGGACCACGAGCCGCTCTTCGGTCATCTCGCGTACTGCGTATGCCGGCCCCTCGCGGGTATTTCCGGAGTCCTTGATCCCGCCGTAGGGCATCTGGTCGGCCCGGAACGTGGGCGCCTCGTTCACCGTCACGCCGCCGAACTCGAGCTCTCGCGCCGCCCGTAGCGCCGCTTTGACATCGGTAGTGAAGATCCCGGCCTGGAGCCCGTAGCGGGTTCCGTTCGCGAGCGCCAGGGCGTCGTCGAGCGTGTCGTAGGGCGTCACGGTGCACACCGGTCCGAAGACCTCTTCGCACGACACCTTCGCGTCTGGCGGCGCGCCCGCGATCACCGTGGGCCGCAGTAGCTCGCCCTCGAGCGCCCCGCCGGCGAGCACCTCGGCACCAGCGTCGGTCGCTTCCTCGAGCCACTCGAGTATCCGGTCGCGCTCGGATTGGGCGATGAGCGGTCCGACGTCCGTCTCCTCGTCCGCAGGATCGCCGACCTTCAGTGCCTCGACGCGCGCGAGAAAACGCTGGAGGAAGGCGTCGTATGCCTCGCGCTCGACATAGATCCGCTGCACCGAGATGCAGCTCTGGCCTGCGAAGGAGAACGCGTTCGCGGCCAGCCGTGAAGTCGCGTCGTCGAGATCCGCGTCCGCCGCGACGATCACCGGCGTCGCGTTGCCGAGCTCGAGGTTCACGCGCTTGCGAGCCGCGCGCTCCCGGAGCTTCCAGCCGACGCCGGCGGAGCCGGTGAACGTGATGAGCTTGACTCGCTCGTCCGCCACGAGCACGTCGCCGATCGTCGCTCGCCGGTCCACAGACGACGTTGAGCCAGCCGGCGGGTAGGCCCGCTTCCGTCTCGAGCTCGGCGAGGAGGAGCGCCGAGAGAGGCGTCTGCGAGGCGGGCTTGAGCACCACCGCGCAGCCGGCCGCGAGCGCCGGGGCGATCTTGTGCGCGACGAGGTTGAGCGGGAAGTTGAACGGAGAGATGGCGCCGACGATGCCTATCGGGTGCCGCAGAGTGAACGCGAGCTTCCCGGCTCCCGCGGGCGAGGCGTCCATCGGGATCGTGTCGCCCGAGAGCTTCCGCGCTTCCACCGCAGCCATCGTGTACGTCGACACCGCCCGCGAGGCCTCGACGCGTGCGGCCTTCATCGGCTTACCGGCCTCGGCGGAGATGGTTCGTGCGGCTTCGTCCAACCGCTCGGCGAGAAGCGCCGCGACACGATCGAGGATGGCGGCTCGCTCGTGGGCGGGCAGCGGATCCTGCATCGCGCGCTCCGCCGCGTCGAGCGCACGGCCGGTCTCGGCGGCTCCTCCCTCGGCCACGCGTCCGACGAGACGCTCCGTCGTAGGGTGACCGGACCTCGATCCACTCGCCGGTCTCGACCCACTCGCCTGCGATCAGCAGTTTGCGCTCGACGGCCGTCGTGGCCACGGAAAGAGTGTAGTGGGAGACTTCGGCGATGCAGGTGCCGGACGTCCACTACGCGCGGAGCGGCGACGTCGCGATCGCCTATCAGGTCGTAGGAGACGGGCCGGTCGATATCGTCTTCGTCCGCGGCTTCGCGGGAGACCTTCTCTCGACGTGGGACCAGCCGCTCCTCCTGCGGCACGTCCTCGACCTAGCCGGTTTCGCACGCGTGCTCATGCTCGACAAGCGGGGTACAGGGCTTTCCGACCGGACGACCGCCCTACCTACCCTCGAGACGCGCATGGACGATCTCCGCGCAGTCATGGACGACGCGCGCTCCGAGCAGGCCGTGCTCTGGAGCGCGCATGAGGGAAGCCGACTGGCCGTTCTGTTCGCCGCGACCTATCCCGAGCGCACGACCGGGCTCGTTCTCTTCGATCCGGAGCCGCGCGGGCTGCGCGCCGACGACTATCCGTGGGCGCCGTCGGAGACGGAATGGCGGGAGCGGCTGCGCAAGGCCAGAGGAGGATGGGGCACGCGCGAGTACTTCGACGACCTCGTCCGAGAGCTCGCTCCGAGTCAGGCGGGCGATCCCGACTTCCGCGACTGGTTCGTGACACACATGCGCCGGAGCCTCAGCCCGGGAGCGGCCGTCGCCTTTCTCCGCATGACGGCGGAGGCCGACGTGAGCGACGTGCTAGCAGCGGTCCGGGTACCGACGCTGATCCTTCATCGGCCGAGCATGATCGGCCCCGCAGAGTACGTGGCGAGGCAGATCCGGCACGCGACGGTGGTCGAGCTTCCCGGACTGCGCGACAGCTACACGTGGGCCGACGATGCCACCCACGAGCTGACGATCCGCGAAACCGAAAGGTTCGTGTCACATCTTGCGGCCGCTCCTGAGCCGGACCGCATCCTCGCCACGATCCTCTTCACGGACATCGTCGGATCGACGCAGAAGGCCGCGGAGTCTGGGGACGCCGCCTGGCGCGACCTGCTGTCGCGGCACAACGCACTTGTCCGGGGGATTCTCGCGCGGCACCGCGGGCAGGAGCTCGACACGGCAGGTGACGGATTCTTCGCCTCCTTCGACGGGCCCGGCCGCGCGCATCGCGTGCGCCGTCGCTATCCGGAAGGAGGTGCGAGCGATCGGACTCGAGATACGGGCGGGTCTGCACACCGGCGAGTGCGAGCGCGTCGACGAGAAGCTCGGCGGCATCGCGGTCTCGATCGGCGCGCGAGTTGCCGCCGGAGCCGGCCCGGGAGAAATCCTCGTGACGGGAACGGTCAAGGACCTCGTCGCCGGAGGGGACGTGGAGTTCGCCGATCGGGGAGAGCACGAGCTGAGGGGTGTCCCAGGCGCGTGGCGACTCTATGCTGTTATCGATGCGTGACGCCTACATCGTGGACGCCGTCCGTTCCCCGATCGGGCGGCGCAACGGCTCGCTCTCCGAGATCCGCGCGGACGAGCTCGCGGCTCAGGTTCTGAACGGCCTGCTCGGTCGCTTCGACCTCGAAGCGGACGAGATCGAGGACGTCCAGATGGGCTGCGTCACCCAGGTGGGCGAGCAGGCGCTCAACGTCGGGCGAGGAGCGGTGCTTGTCGCAGGCTGGCCGGAGACCGTGTGCGCTTCCACGGTCGACCGCCAGTGCGGTTCGTCGATGCAGGCAGCGTTCAACGCCGCTTCGGCGATCCAGGCCGGTCATCTCGACGTCGTTGTCGCGGCCGGAGTCGAGCACATGACTCGCGTGCCGATGGGCTCGAACCTCGGCGACGCGGGATGGGGCGCGGTCAACGAGAAGATCGGTGAGCGCTGGCCGATAGTCCCGCAGGGCATCTCGGCCGAGGTGATCGCGGAAGAGTGGAACCTCAGCCGAGAGCAGCTCGATTCGTACTCGCTCGAGTCGCACCGGCGTGCAGTGGACGCGATCGACGAAGGGCGTTTCGAGCGCGAGATCGTCCCGGTCGAGGTCGGTGCGGGAGGAGCGGTCGTGCTCTTCGCAGTCGACGAGACGCCACGACGCGATACGTCGCTCGAGAAGCTGGCCTCGCTCCAGCCGGCGTTCAAGCCCGATGGCGTCGTCACGGCCGGGAACTCGAGCTCGATCGTCGACGGGTCTGCAGCGATGTTGCTCGCGAGTGGCGAGGCGATCGAGCGGAGCGGCCTGGAGCCCCGCGCGCGATTCGTCTCCTTCGGGCTTGCGGGCGTCGACCCGTACCGGATGCTGCACGGCAACCCGGAGGCGTGCGCGCGGGCTCTGGGGAAGGCCGGGCTCACCTGGGACGACATGGCCGTGATCGAGGTCAACGAGGCGTTCGCATCCGTCGTGCTGCAGTTCCTCTCGGACACCGGCTTGCACGAGCGCTGGGAGGCCGGCGACGTCAATCCCAACGGCGGTGGGATCTCGCTCGGACACCCGCTCGGTGCCACCGGGGCACGGATAACCGCGACGCTGCTCTTCGGAGCTCGAGCGACGCGATGCGCGTTACGGCATCGCCTCGATGTGCATCGGCCAGGGCCAGGCCATCGCGGGCATTCTCGAGCGGGTCTAGAGCACCGAGCTGGGCGCACTCGCCCTATAGGATCGCGCGGCGGTGGCGGCTCGTGAGATACGAACGCTCGGCGTCGTCGGCCTCGGTGCGATGGGCGCCGGCATCGCGCAGCTCGCGATCGAGGCGGGATACGAGACCGTTGGTCGCGAGGTCACCGAGGCGCTCGCGGCGAAGGCTCGCGACCGAATCGCGCACTTCCTTCAGCGCAAGGTCGACAAGCAGACGCTAACCGAGGAGGAGCGCGACGCCGCGCTCGCTCGCCTGCGACTGACTACCGACCTGGCCGACTTCGCCGATGCCGACCTCGTAATCGAGGCGATCGTCGAGGAGCTCGACGTCAAGCGAGAGCTGTTTCGCTCGCTCGAGAGCGCAGTCGGGCCTCGCGCCGTGCTGGCCACCAACACCTCGGCCCTGTCCGTGACGGAGATCGCCGCCGCGACGTCGTCGCCGGAGCGGGTCGTCGGGATGCACTTCTTCAACCCGGCGCCGCTCATGCCGCTCGTCGAGATCGTTCGGGCGGAGCTCTCTTCCGACGAGGCCGTCGAGACCGCCTACGCGGTCGGTGAGCGCATGGGGAAGAGGCCGATTCGCTGTCACGACACTCCAGGCTTCGTCGTCAACCGCGTTCTCATCCCACTTCTGAACGACTGCCTCCGCGTGCTCGACGAGGCGCGGGTGACACCCGAGGATCTGGACACCGCGATGACCGCGGGCGCCGGGTGGCCGATGGGCCCGTGCACCCTCGTCGACCTGGTCGGGATCGACGTCCACGTGCATGCCTCGGACGCGCTGTACGAGAAGCTTCGCGAGCCGCGCATGGCGCCTCCGCCGAGGATCGTCGCCATGAAGAACGCAGGACTGCTCGGGCGAAAGAGCGGCCGAGGCTTCTACTCGTACGAGCAGCATCCATAGCGTCTGCGGGACTGCGCGATCCGCTCGATCGCCAGGAGCCTGCTCTAACACTCTCCTTACACGCTTCTCACCGCCGACTCACTCCGAAACCCGATACTGACCGTGGAGTCATGCGGTCGCTCACCTCGATTCTCTGTCTGCTCGCCCTGGTTGCTGCGTTCGCCGGCATCGCTCGGTGCTGCCGAGCCGGAGGCCGGGACTCTCTCGGTCGAGCGGGGGAGAGGTGTTGTCACGCTCGACGTGCGAGGCCTGGTACTTGGGCGTCTTGGCCAACGGTTCGATCACCGTGACGGACCGCTCGCCGGGCGATCCGTACTTCGCAAACGTCACCGGTCGGCGGATTGCGGTTCAACGGCGGCTCGGGCCGGACAAGCTGTTCATCCGAGGCCAGGGCCTTCGCTTTCGGATGCTCGGGGGCAGCTACAAGGTCGTGATCCGAGGGGCCGGCATCGCGGTGTCGGCCGTCGGCCGGGGCATGGTCGTACTCGACGGCGAGCCGCGTTACCCCGGCGACGACGTCGGCGTCTATTCCGTCGAGGACGTCGACTGCGGCAGCAAGCCCGAGACCTGCCACCCGATTCCCGACGAGCCGGTTCGTGTGAAGCTCGAGCCAGCGCCCGCCGAAGGTTCGAGCCGAACACGATGAGCGAATCGCACAACATTCTCGTCGTCGAGGACGAGACGTCTATCGCCTCGTTCGTGGCCGCGTACCTCAAGAACGCCGGCTACGACGTACGCACGGCCGCAACGGCACACGAGGCGCTCACCGCTGTCGTCTCGAAGGTGCCGGCTTTGATCGTGCTCGATCTCAACCTCCCCGACGGCGACGGCGTCGAGCTCTGCCGCCGTATCCGCAAGGGCTCAGACGTACCGATCCTGATGCTGACGGCACGCGACGAGGACGTCGACAAGATCATCGGTCTCGAGGTGGGCGCCGACGACTACATGACCAAGCCGTTCAACCCTCGCGAGCTCGTCGCGCGCGTCAAGAGCGTCCTTCGGCGAGCCGCTCCCGAACGCAGCCGATCCGAGTCTGCCGAGCTCAGTCACGGCGCGCTCAACATCAACGCCGGTAAGCGAGAGGTCTACGTGGGTGACGAGGAGATCCGACTTGCGCCGAAGGAGTTCGATCTGCTCTGGGAGCTGCTCGACCACCGCGGCATCGTGCTGACCAGGGACCAGCTGCTCGAGCGCGTCTGGGGCTACACGTTTGCAGGCGACACGCGAACCGTGGACGTTCATGTCCGGCAGATCCGGCGCAAGCTCGGGGACGCCTCGCCAATCGTCACGGTCTGGGGTGTCGGCTACAAGGTCGCGACCGAGCGCTCGCCGACCCCGGCCGCGTAACGGCCTGGGAAAGTCGTACCCTGAGCCAGGATGCTCGGGTCGCTCCGCTTCCGACTTACGGCTCTCTTTCTCGCGGCCGTCCTCGTCTTCGGCGTCGTGTCGATCGCGCTCGCTCTACGCCTCTTCCAGGATGTCACTCGATCCGAGTCGATACGGGAGCTCGAACGGGAGGCCAAAGGGCTCGCAGCCCTGTACGCGGAGTCGGCGATCCAGTCGAGCGACGAAGGCACGAAGGCTCCGACCTTCGCAGCGAAGCGCCTCGAGCTGGCGACGGGCGACGAGCTCTACTACGTCGGCGCCTCGCTCTTCCCCGGACAGCGCTTCGGCTTGACGAGGATCACGCGCCGGGAGCTCGGCGATGTCGCGCTCGACCGAGATCGGCTCGTCACGTTCGAGTTCACGCCGCCGGATGGCGACCAGCGGCTCCTCGCTGCTGCGCACCCGGTGCGCCTCGTCACCGGCACCGAGCCCTTCGGCTGGCTCGATCGTCGCGAAGCCGATCGCCGAGGTGCGCGAGCAATGGGTCACGCTGCTCTGGCGGCTTGCGCTGGCGCTCGCGGCCGGGATCGCACTCGCCGGCGTCATCTTCTCGTGGCTCTCGCGCCGCCTCACGGAGCCTGTCCTGGCGCTGGCGAGAGCGACCGAGCACGTGGCGGAGGGCCGCTACGACGTCGCGATCCCGGCGGGACGAGGCAGCGACGAGGTCTCGCTCCTGACCGAGCGCTTCCGCGGAATGGTGGACAAGCTCTCCGAGGCCGAGCGAATGAAGCGCTCCTTTCTCATGTCCGTGTCGCATGAGCTCCGGACTCCGCTGACGGCGATTCGCGGCCATGTCGAGGCGCTGCGCGAGGGGGTGGTCAGTGAACCCGAGCAGGTCTCAGGCTCGCTCGACGTGATCGCTGCCGAAACCGACCGCCTCGAGCGCCTCGTCGGCGACGTGCTCGATCTGGCGAAGCTGCAGGCGGACCGCTTTACCGTGCGGCACGAGGAGGTCGACATGGGACGGGTCCTCGATCATGCGTACGGCGCATTTTCGGAAGAAGCAAGGAGGCGCGAGATCGACTACCGGCTGAACGCCAACGGTGAGGCGCCGGTCATCGTCTCCGACGGAGACCGCGTCCTGCAGGTGATCTCGAACCTGCTCTCGAACGCCTTCCGTTGGACTCCCGACGGCGGGCACGTCGAGCTTCAGCTCGATGCGGGCAACGGCGCCGTCAGAGTGGAGGTCGCCGACTCGGGTCCGGGAATCCCGGCCGAGCAGCGTGAGCGGATCTTCCAACCGTTCATCTCCCAGGACGTGAACGGCACCGGACTTGGCCTGCCTATCGCCCGGGAGCTCGCGCTCGCGCTCGGCGGGCGGATCGAGCTCGAATCGAGCCCGGGGGCCGGCAGTCGCTTCCGGCTCGTCCTTCCGATTCCGTCCGTGTAGATCGGGGCTCGGCTATGCCGCCGCCGCGGCTCGCTCGGCGCGGTTCCGCGCATCGCGTCGGAATGACGACCCTGAGCGGGAAGGCTCTCCAACAGTATTTCGAGCGGCGCGGCAGTCTCCGCCTGGAGGCTTTCGAGTCGCCCGAGTCGGGCATCGACCCCACGCCAGCCGGAGCTCACGAGCTCGACGAGAAGCGCCAGATCGTCGACCCGAGCGTTTCGTTCGGCGAGCAACTCGCCCTCGATGCGCTCCAGTCGCCGGATGGCTTGACTGAAGAGCCCTGCGTATCTCCGCGATATGCCTCGCGACGGGAAGTACCTCGGCACGGAGCCCGTCGCGAAGAGATTCGCCGACGAGCTCCGGGATCGTGGCCTCCAGCTCGGCGGTCGCGACGGCGAGCGCCTCGATCTGCTCCTTCGAACGTTCGAGCGCAACCTCCAGCTCGGTGGAGCTCGGACGCCGCTCGGCAGCGGCGGCAATCCGCTGCCTCGCTCGTTCCAAAGCGCCTTCGTCCATGAAGGCGAGGCTACTCTCGGCGTCGGATGGACACCGCGATTCTCGACTACGAGCTCCCACCGGAGCTCATCGCGCAGCAGCCTGCGGCCCGGCGAGACGCTTCGAGGCTGCTCGTCTATCGCTCGGACTCGGGAGCTGTCGAGCACCGTGTCTTCTCCGAGCTGCCCGAGTTGCTGGCCGGCGAGCTGGTGGTGCTCAACGACACCCGCGTCGTCCCGGCGCGCCTGCGGCTGCAGCGTGCCACTGGAGGCTTCGTCGAGATCCTTCTCGTCGACCAGGTGGAGGACGGGCTCTGGGAGGCCCTTGTCCGCCCCGCCAGGCGCCTGCGCAGGGGCGAGCGACTCGGCCCCGCGGAGCTCCTCCAGCCACTGGGTGACGGGCGCTGGCTCGTGCGCCACGAGGGCATCCCGACGGGCGAGGTTCCGCTGCCTCCGTACATCCGCGCGCCGTTGCACGAACCCGAGCGCTATCAGACGGTCTTTGCCGAGGCGGACGGGTCGGCTGCTGCGCCGACCGCCGGGCTCCACTTCACTCGTGAGCTCCTCGGCCTGCTCGACCACGTGAGCCTGACGCTCCACGTCGGCCTCGACACGTTCCGCCCGGTGAAAGCCGAGCGCCTAGAGGATCACGAGCTGCACGGCGAGCGCTACAGGGTCGATCCCGAAGCTTGGGGACGAATCGCGGATGCGACACGCGTGCTGGCGGTTGGAACGACCTCCGTGCGGGTGCTCGAAACCGTCGTGCGAACGGGTGAGCTGGCCGGCCGGACGAGCCTCTTCGTCACACCCGGATTCGAGTTCAGGAGGGTCGACGCACTGCTTACGAACTTCCATCTGCCTCGTTCGACCCTGCTCGCGCTCGTCATGGCGTTCGCAGGGGTGGAGAAGACGCGGGAGCTCTATCGCACCGCAGTTCGGGAGTCCTACCGCTTCTACTCCTTCGGCGATGCGATGCTCGTTCTCTAAAGACTCCTGCGCGTTCCCTCGGCGACAGGCTCACTTTCGGCACGATCTCGTCTCCCATGCTCCAGCATTTCCTCGATACGCTCGAAGCGGGAGGAGGCGCGGGGTGGCCCCCGAGGCGCCGGCGTCGCGCCGAGACGTGGGTCGCCGGTGCCCGAGGTCGACGCTACTGAGCGCCTTCACGCTCACTGCCACCGACGGTGGCGCCCGCGCGGGTGTGCTGAGGACCGCCCACGGCGAGATACCCACGCCCGCGTTCATGCCTGTGGGCACCAAGGCCACCGTGAAAGGGCTCCATCCCGACGAGGTGCGCGAGCTCGGCGCGGCGGTCGTGCTCGCGAACTCGTACCACCTTCACTTCCGGCCGGGGGAGGACGTCGTCGAGGGGCTCGGTGGCCTGCACGCGTTCTCGGGTTGGAACGGCCCGATCCTCACGGATTCCGGCGGCTTCCAGATCTTCTCCCTGCGCGACACGATCCTCGAGCTCGACGACGACGGTGTCGCGTTCCGCTCGGTGTACGACGGCGCATCTGCTCGATTCAGTCCCGAGAGCGTGGCCGAGATACAGCGCAGGCTGGGCTCCGACATCGCAATGTGTCTCGACGTCTGCCCACCGGCCGATTCGACCCGCGCCGAGCTCGAGCGCGCCGTCCGGCTGACCACGTCGTGGGCGCGGCGACAGGTGGAGGCGCCGCTCGCTCCCGGACAGCTCCGTTTCGGGATCGCCCAAGGCAGCACCGATCCAGAGCTTCGACGGCAATCCATCGAGGAGATCTCCGCGCTCTCGTTCGACGGCTTCGCGCTCGGCGGGCTCGCGGTCGGCGAGTCGCAGGAGGAGATGCTCGACTGCGTCGCCTGGTCGACACCTCTCCTCGCAGTCGACAAGCCCCGCTACTTCATGGGCATCGGCGACCCGGTCGGCATTCTCGAAGTCGTCGCCCGCGGCGTCGACATGTTCGACTGCGTCCTGCCGACGCGCACGGCGCGCACGGGCTCCGCGCTCACCTGGGAGGGGCGGCTCAATCTCCGCAATGCTCGGTTCGCGACCGACGCCCGCCCGCTCGACGAGGATTGCGGGTGCCCGGCGTGCACGCGTTTCTCGAGGGGATACATCCGTCACCTCGTCACGCAGTCCGAGATCCTGGGGCTGCGACTCCTGAGTCTGCATAATCTCTGGTTCGTACTCGACCTGACCGCACGCGCGCGCGCCGCGATCGACCGCGGGACGTTCTCTTCGTTTCGAGAGGACGCGCTGTCCCGGCTCGCCCGCGGGCCCGAGGAGGAACCGTGAGCTTTCTGATCTTGATGGCGCTGATGCTCGTCGTCCTGTACGTGTTGATGATCCGACCGCAACGCAAGCGCCAGCAGGGTCATCAGCTGATGATCGACGGCGCAGGAGTCGGCGAGGATGTCCTCACGACGGGTGGGATCTACGGGACCGTCACCCAGTCCGAGGGTGACGACCTGGTGGTGGAGATCGCGGACGGGGTGACGGTCCACATGACTCGCCGTGGGATCGCGGCCGTGCTGCCACCCGAGGAGGAAGACGAACCGGAAGCCGAAGGGGAGCCCGACGACATCGTCGACGTGGACGACGCGGAAGAGCTCGGTGCCGAAGGCGATGAATCTCCGGTTACGGGAGAGGAAGAACCGGTTACGAGCCAGTACGACCAGGACTCGTGGTCCAGCGAACGCCGCTAACGTGAGCCGCCGCTCGTGAATCGTCGCTCGTCCTTCTTCGTCATCGGCCTGCTCGTCGCGGCACTCGTCGGCGTCGCGTTGCTGGCCGTCCCGGGCTCGCCGATCCGGCAGAAGCCCACCCTCGGCCTGGATCTGCAGGGCGGTCTCGAGGTCACCCTGCAGGCGGTGCCGCCGCCGAATCGCGACCTGACCGCGGAGGACCTCGACCGCTCGGTCGAGATCATGCGGAGCCGCGTGGACAAGCTCGGCGTGACCGAGCCGGAGATCCGCAAGCAGGGCGACAACCAGATCGTGATCCAGCTGCCCGGAGTCAGCGATCCCCAGGCCGCCGCCGACATCATCGGCAAGACGGCTCAGCTGGAGCTCTACGACCTCGAGACGTCGCTCGTCGGCCCGTCCGTCTCGATTCGCGGCGAACCGCAGGAGTACGGGTCTCTCTACGAGCTCCTCAGGCGGGTTCAGACCCAGGCGTCGGGCGACACGTCCACGGCGTTCTACGTCTTCAACGAGAAGACGAAGAAGCTCGTGGACGGGCCGTTCGACAGCAGGGACGAGGCGGTCAAGGTCGAGAGCAAACGCCCCGATCTGCGTGAGATCCTCGCAGTGCCCGACGGGATGGTCGTCGTCACCTGCGGACAGAACGCGGTCTTCTGCCCCGGAGCGCAGGGCGCAGGCGTCGCGGCGGACCGGACCTACTACTACCTCTTCGAGTACGACCCGCCGAACGTGCCGCAGATGACGGGCGAGGATCTGAAGCTCTCGGGGACGCGGGCCGACTTCGACACCACCCCTGGGGGCGGCGGGCGGCCGATCGTGACCATGGAGTTCACGGGCCGAGGCGCCGACCGCTTCGAGAAGATCACCCGCGACGAGTGGATCCGCGGAAAGCTCCGCGGAGCGCCGCAGCACTTCGCGATCGTGCTCGACCGGGAGATCCGGACCTTCCCGCAGATCGACTACACGGACAGCTCTCTTTCCGGAGGCATCGGCGGCGGGCGGGCTCAGATCGAGGGTCTGGAGTCGCTCGGCGAGGCGAAGGACATCGCGATCGTCCTCCAAACCGGAGCGCTCCCGGTCAACTTCGAGACGCTCGACCGGACCGACATCTCGGCGACGCTGGGGAAGGACTCGCTCAACGAGGCGCGGCGCGCGGCGCTCGGCGGCCTCATCCTCGTGGCGGTGTTCCTGCTCCTCTTCTACCGCTTCCTCGGCCTCGTGGCCGTTGCGGGGCTCGGGATCTACGCGGCGTTCCTGTACGCCACGATCCTGATTTTCAACGTCACCCTCACGCTCCCCGGCTTCGCCGGGCTCGTGCTCACGTTCGGTGTCGCCGCGGACGCGAACATCGTCATCTTCGAGCGGATCAAGGAGGAAGTGCGCGCGGGCCGCTCGATGCGTGCGGCCATCGCGCAGGGCTACAGGAAAGGATTCGCGACGATCGTCGACGCGAACGTCGTTACCGCGATCACGGCGATGGTGCTCTTCGCGGTCGCGACGGCGAGCGTGCGTGGCTTCGCGCTGATGCTGCTGATCGGCACCGCGCTCTCGATGCTCACCGCGGTGCTCGCGACGCGTGCCATTCTGGCGCTGCTCGGCGGATTCGGTTGGCTCGAGAACCCGCGCCTCATGGGTGCGACGGGCCAAGGCATTCCACGCTGGCTCCGCGTCGACTACATCGGCAAGCGTCGCTTCTGGTTTGCGTTCTCGGCGCGTCGTCATCGCGATCTCGTTGGGGGCGCTCGTCTTCAAGGGGCTCAACCTCGGTATCGACTTCGAGGGCGGTACGCAGGTCACGTTCAGGACTCCCGAAGCCACGGCACTCGACACCGTTCGCGAGGAGGCCGCGCAGATCGGGCAGGCGGGCGCCGTCATCCAGGGCCGTGGAGACTCGGTCGACGACAAGTACACGAGCTTCCAGATCCGTACCGAGGCGCTCACGACCGCCGAGCAGAACGATCTCCAGGACGGCCTCGCGGACGCGGTCGGGGCGACGGCCTTCGGGGCGAAGAACGTGTCCGAGAGCTTCGGCCGCCAGATCGCGAACTCCGCGATCTTCGCGATCCTCGCCAGCCTCTTCCTGATCGTCCTCTACATCTCGTTCAGGTTCCAGTGGAAGTACTCGGTCGGCGTGCTCGTCGCGCTCGCTCACGACCTCGTGATCACCGTCGGCATCTACGCGCTGACGGGGAAGGAGGTGTCCACGGCGACCGTCGCGGCGGTCCTCACCGTTCTCGGTTACTCGATCTACGACACGATCATCGTCTTCGACCGTATCCGCGAGAACGTGCCGCTCATGCGGCGCGCTTCGTTCCGGGTGATCGGAAACGTCTCGCTCTGGGAAGTTCTGCCGCGCTCACTCGCGACGACCTTCATTACCCTCGTCCCGATCGCCGCGCTGTGGGCCTTCGGCGGCGACACGCTCAAGGACTTCGCTTTCGCTCTCCTCGTCGGCATCGGATTCGGCGCCTACTCGTCCGTCTTCCTGGCAGCTCCTCTGGTCGCCGTCCTCAAGGAGCGCGAGCCCGAGTTCGCGCGCCGTCGCGACGATCTCGGCGCCCTCGAGGGCGTCACGACGGTGGGCGGCGCGCTCCTCGACGAAACGCCCGAGCGACGCGCACCCTGACGACGAAAGCGGGGTCAGGCGGTGAGGCCGCCACGTGCGCCGGCTCCGAAGCCGGCTCCCGCTGCTGCGGGCGTCGGCGATCTCGGAGCCACCTCGTCCAAGCGCGAGCGACGCCGCCAGCGGCGCGCTTCGAGGCCACATGGCCGCTCGCGGTAACAGCCGCGGCCCGCTCGAGACCGTCACACTGGCCGGCATCGGCGCGCTGGCTCTCGCCGCCGGGCGTTTGGACGATCTGTCCGACGAGCTCGCCGACCGAATCGGGGTCGATCGCGAAGAGATGCAGGCAGCGCTCGGTGACGCAGTCTCGAGCTGGCGCAGGGAGGCGCGGCGGCTCGGGCTGAGCACGGGCGGTGCGGCGGCCCGCGTGGCGGAGGAGCTCGGCCTGGCGTCGCAGGAAGCCGTCGACGAGCTCGAGCTGCGCGTGGCCCAGCTCGAGCACCGCCTGAAGCTCCTCGAGCGCTAGTTGCTGTTGGCGCAGGGCCGGAATCCGCGAGCGCGGATTGCTTCTCTCTGTGCAAGATCGGAATCCGCTCGCGCGGTTTCCGATCGCACGAACATCGTGGCGCGCAAATCCCTGAAGCCGGCTGCTTCGCAGCCCGGCCGTCGCGATTCACCTTAAGGCTGGCCTCTCGCCGTGCGAGACTGAGGGCATGGCTGGTCCTGAGGCGAAGCCGCGCAGTCTCGGGCGGCTCTCGGAGATCGCACAGGTCGCCGCGCGACACGGGTTCGGGTACTTCATCCGCAAGTACCGGCTCGGCGATCTCCTGCCGCGCGGGGAGCGAGTCGACATCGACGGAACGGGCTCGGACCGGGGTCGGCGGCTCCGGGAGATGCTCGACGAGCTCGGTCCGACCTTCGTCAAGTTCGGCCAGCTCTTGTCGACCCGTCCCGACGTCGTTCCGCCGGACATCGTGGTCGAGCTCCGGGGGCTCCAGGACGACGTCAGCCCGGTGGGCTTCAACGACGTCCGGGATGTGGTCGAGGCCGACCTCGGCCTCACCGTCGAGCGTGCGTTCCTCGAGTTCGACATCGTTCCGCTGGCGTCGGCCTCGATCGGGCAGGTGCACCGCGCCGTCCTTCCCGACGGGCAGGAGGTCGCCGTCAAGGTGCAGCGTCCTGCGGCTCCCGGACAGATCGAAGCCGACCTCGGCCTCCTCTATCAGGCCGCCAAGCTACTGCGCGAACGGGTGAAGGCGCTCGAGTTCGTCGATCCACGTGAGCTGGTCGACGAGTTCGCACGCTCGATTCGCCTCGAGCTCGACTACGGCCACGAGGCGCGAAACGCCGAGACCTTCCATCGCAACTTCGCGCACCATCCGGGCGTCGTAGTGCCTCGCGTCATCCGGCAATACTCGTCTGCGCGCGTACTGACCCTCGAGTTCCTGCACGGGACGAAGGTCGCCAATCTCGACCTCGAGTCGATGGGGCCGGAGGAGCGTCGCGAGGTCGTCAACCGCATGGCGGACACATGGATGACGATGGTCTTCCGGCACGGGTTCTTCCACGCCGACCCCCACCCGGCGAACATCTTCGTCCTCGATTCGGGCGAGCTCGGCCTGGTCGACTTCGGACAGGCGGGCAAGCTCACGGACGAGGACATGGCGCGGCTGACCCGGCTCTTCGTCGATGCGGCGACCGAGAACGTCGACGCGATTCCCCGGCGGCTTCGCGAGCTAGGGGTCCGCTACGACCCCGAGCGCGAAGAGGAGTTCCGGCGTGAGTTGCAGGTGCTCTTCGACCGGTACTACGGAAGCCGGCTGTCGGAGATCGACCCGATTCAGATCATCCGGGAGGCGTTTCAGCTCATCTACTCGCTGAACCTGCGACTCCCTTCGCGCTTCGTGATGCTCGACAAGGCGATCGCAACGCTCGCGTCGGTCGGCCAGGAGGTGTACCCGGACTTCAACGTCTTCGAGGTTGCGAAGCCCTACGCCCGAGGGCTGCTCGTCGACCGCTTCCACCCTCGCGTCGTCGCCCGCCGGGCGCGGGCCGAGGCGCTCGCTCTCGGATCCATCGCCCGGGATCTGCCCTACCAGGCCCACGACGTCCTCGAGCGCATGCGCGACGGGACGTTCCAGGTTCGTTTCGACAATCCGGGCCTCGACCAGCTCGACGAGCATCTCGACCAGGCATCGAACCGGCTCTCCATCGCGCTCGTCGTTCTCGGAGGACTCGTCGGCTCCTCGATCGTCGGTGTCTTCGCGCGAGAAGGACCGCGGATCCTCGGCCTCCATGCGCTCTCGTTCCTCGGATTCGTGCTCTCGGGGATCCTCGGCGTCTGGTTGGTCTGGGGGATCATGCGCCACTCTCGTCTCTGAGCGCCGAAGTCTCGGAGCGAGTCATGCTCGCCCCGGACAGGTGAGGAACGCTTGTGATGCTTTCGCCGCAAAGGACATCTGGCGCACCGGTCCGGACGCGGCTAGCGTCGGCGGCATGCCAAGCGCCGTCCTCGTCGCCGAGCCCGAGTCGGCAACACGCGAATACCTCGGTCGACAGCTTCGGGACGACGGGTTCGATGTGCTGGGCGCCGCGCGCCGGAGCGAGGCGCTCGACCTCGCGGAGCGGGTGCGACCGGACCTCGTGCTGCTCGCGGAGCTCGATCTCTGCCTTCGCCTGCGACGGGGAGAGCCGGGGAGGAGCTGGGATCGGAACATCCCCGTGATCCTGCTCGCCCCTTCCGTCGGACACGGTCGAGCGGGTGCGAGCGCTCGACCGAGGTGCCGACGACGTCATCGGCAGACCTTTCGCCTACGAGGAGCTGCTCGCACGCATCCGCGCACTTCTGCGTCGGAGCTCGGCCACCTCAGCGGAGGTAACCGTTGCGGGCGACCTCGTCATCGACCGGCGGACGCGTCGCGTCGCCGTGCGCGATACCTACGTGACGCTCTCCGCGAAGGAGTTCGAGCTCCTCGCGAAGCTCGCCGTCGAGCCGCACCGCGTCTTCTCCAAAGAAGAGCTCCTGCGCGAGGTCTGGGGCTACCGGGCCATGGGGCGGACACGCACGCTCGAGTCGCACGCATCGCGTCTGCGCCGCAGGCTTCGGGTCGCTGAAGACGACCGCTTCGTCGTCAACGTGTGGGGCGTCGGCTACCGGCTGCTCGAGTAGCGCATTTACTCGAACAGCCGCGCCGGACCGATCCGCGCCCCCTCGAGCTCGAGCAGCGCGGTCTTCCGCTCGAGCCCGCCCGCGTAGCCGACGAGGTTGCCGTTTGCGCCGACGACACGGTGACACGGGAGCACGATCGGGATCCTGTTCTTGTTCATGACCGTCCCGACCGCCCGCGCGGCGCGCGGGTGTCCGACGCGGGAGGCGAGGGCACCGTACGTCGTCGTCTCACCGTAGGGCACACGGGCCAGCTCCTGAAGCACCGTGAAGGTGAACGGCGCCATGCCGCGGAGATCGAGAGTCAGGTCGAACACCTGCCGGCGACCCGCGAAGTACTCGTCGAGCTCGCGTCTCACCTCGTCGACGCTCCGAGGCGAGCGGAGAACGCACGGCCCGGCAATCCGAGCGATACGCTCGAGCTCGGCTTCCGCCCTCACGCTGTACGAGATGGCGGCAAGTCCCTCGGTGGAGACGGCGACGAGCAGCGGACCGACCGGGGAGTCGATCACGTCGAACCCGACATCGACGAGCCCCAGTGAGAGCGCCGCGTCGCGGAAACGCCGATCGACCTGGGGGGAGATGGTCATTGCACGATCCTCCTCTTTCGTAGTTTCCGTACGCCGGTAGAAGTGGCCTGGCGCGCGGCTTCGGCACTCGACCCGAGCGCGGCCGCGATCTGGTCGTACGAGAGGTCGTAGCCATAGCGCAGCACGACGGCCGCCCGTTCCTTCGCCGGTAGGCCGTCGGTCAACGGCGCGAGCTCGAGATAGGCGGCGCGGCCGTCTTCTGCGCCCGGGTCGGCGGATTCGGCGTGAACGCGCGAGCGGCGTAGCGTGTCGATCGCGACGTGCTGGGCGATCGTGAGCACCCACGCCCGGAGATGCTCGCCATGCTCGAGCCGGCGGTACGCCTGGAGCGCCCGCAGGAACGTCTCCTGGAACGCATCGTCGGCACGCTCGCGGCCGAGCCGGCGACGCAGAAGCTGCATCACGTCGCTCCTGTGCTCCTCGTAAAAGCGCTCGAAGGGTGGAATCGGCACCGCGTGCATCATGGCTTTCAACGCCGGAGGTCGACGATTTGTGAGCATGCGGCTTGTGATCGCAGCGGTCGTCGGACACGTCGAGTGGATCGAGTTCGTTCCGGTGGAGCGGGTGCCGAGCGCGGGAGAGATCGTCCACGCGGACGAGACGTGGGAGGAAGCTGCGGGCGGGGGCAGCGTCGCAGCCGTGCAGCTCTCGAAGCTGGCTGACTCGGTCCACTTCTTCACGTCGCTCGGAGCGGATCCGCTCGGCAGCCGGGCGAAGGAGGAGCTCGAGGCTCGCGGCATCGCCGTGCACGCCTCGTCTGCCCTCGAGCCCCAGCGGCGCGGCTTCGTCTATCTCGACGGCACCGGCGAGCGGACGATCACCACGATCGGCCCGCGTCTCGGTCCGCGCGGGCACGACGAGTCGCTCCCATGGCACGAGCTCTCGCAGTGCGACGTCGCGTACTTCTGTGCGGGCGATGTCGACGCGCTGCGGCTCGCGCGCCGCGCGCGGGTTCTCGTCGCGACCGCGCGGGTGCTCGCAACGCTTCGCCGCGGCGGGGTCGAGCTCGACGCCCTCGTCGGGAGCGGAAAGGACGAGGCCGAGCGCTACAAGCTCGGTGATCTCGACCCCGAGCCGAAGCTCGTCGTGACTACCTCAGGAGCGCTTGGCGGGTGGGCTCAGCCGGGCGGTCCCTTCGCTGGGGGCCGTATTCCCGAGCGATTCGAGGACACCTACGGTGCGGGAGACTGCTTCGCCGCCGGCCTCGCATTTGCGCTCGGCGCCGGCCTCGACCCTCCCGATGTGCTCGCGTTCGCCTCTCGCTGCGGAGCGGGCGCGCTCGCCGGTCCGGGCGTCCACGCAGAGCCGTCTCGCTCGAGTGATCGCAGCGTCGTTGCGCCTTCGCGCGTCGGTGTTCGGGCACGCCCAGCGTGCCGCGGTAGAAGGCGGCGGCCTGATCGAAGTCGTCCACCGTCAGGACGAGGCGGAGCTCCATGGCCAGACATTCTGGCCGGGAGCTGGACGAGCCGGTCAGCTGTTGCACAGGGGTTGACAGTGGAGGAAAGTGGAGTAAAGTGGGGATCCGTGGGAGACCCCTCGCCCACTACCTACCGGCGGTGTCCATGTTCTACGGCGAGTACGAGCATTCAGTCGACGAGAAGAACCGGCTCACGTTGCCGGCTCGCTTCCGGAATTCGCTGGCCGACGGCATCGTCCTCGCTCGGGGCATCGAGCGGTGTATCGACGTCTACGCGAGCGCGAGTTGGCTCGAGAACACGGCTCGGATTGCCGAGCTCGACTCGCTCAACCGCGAGGCACGTGAGATGAAGCGATACGTCTTCGCCGGCGCGGCGGTCGCCGAGCTCGACCGGCAGGGTCGGGTCATCATCCCTCCGCACCTCACCGAGCATGCGGGGGTCGTCAAGGACGTCGTCGTGATCGGGGTCCACGACCACGTCGAGATCTGGGACCGCGCTGCCTGGGCGGTTCACCTGAGCGCGATCGAAGGGAGCGCAGGCGATGTTGCCGAACGTCTTGCGAACCAACGCGGCTGATCACGTCCCGGTCCTCGCCGACGAGGTACAGCGGCTCCTCGCGGTCCAGTCGGGAGAGACGGTCGTCGACGCCACTTTCGGCGCGGGCGGCCATTCACGGCTGTTGGCTGCCGATCTCGAGGGCCGCGGAAAGCTCGTCGCGATCGACCGCGATCCGACCGTCCGCTCGTATTTCGACCAGGTGAAGGCTTCCGCGCAAGGAGTGCAGATGCGCTTCCTGCGCGGGGACTACGCCGTCGTCCTCGGGCAGCTCGCGTCCAACGACGTGAAAGCCGACGTCGTGCTGCTCGACCTGGGGCTTTCCTCGATGCAGGTCGACCGCCCCGAGCGTGGGTTCTCCTACGCGACCGACGCGCCGCTCGACATGCGCATGGACCCCTCGGAGGAGCTCACCGCGGCCGAGGTGGTCTCGAGCTGGGACGAGCGCGAGCTGGCGTCCATCTTCAGGAAGTTCGGCGAGGAGCGTTACGCGCGCCAGATCGCCCGCGGAATCGTCCGCCGCCGCGAGGAGAGCCCGATCGAGCGCACGGGTCAGCTCGTGGACGTCGTGCGCGCGTCGATACCCGCGCCGGCGCGATTCGGCGAAGGGCATCCGGCGAAGCGGGTCTTCCAGGCGCTCAGGATCGAGGTCAACCACGAGCTCGAGTCGCTCGAGCACGGGCTTCCGGCTGCGTTCGAGATGCTCCGGCCCGGGGGGCGGCTGGCGGTGATCAGCTTCCACTCGCTGGAGGACCGGATCGCGAAACGGTTCCTTCGCGACCGCGCTCGGGGCTGCACCTGCCCGCCCGACTTCCCCGTGTGCGTCTGCGGGCGTGAGCCCGAGCTTCGAATCGTCACGTCGAGGCCCGTGCGCCCTTCGGCGCACGAGGTGGAGAGCAATCCGCGAGCGGCCTCTGCGCGATTGCGCGTGGCGGTCAAAGTCTGATGTCCTCCATCGCTCAGGGGGCTCGGCTCCTCGGACGTCCCCGGACACGTCGCAGGGCGCGGTCGGTCGAGCGGCCCCGCCTGCTGGCCGGCGGCGTTGTGTGGATCGTCCTCTTCGCGAGCCTTCTTGCAGGGGTCGTTGCGGTGAACGTCGCCGTCCTTCGGCTCAATCTCGATCTCGATCGCGCCAGTCGCGAGCGCTCGCAGCTCGAGGCGGATCTGGCGCAGATTCGCGCGGAGCTCTCGAGCGCCGGGGCCACGGTGCAGGTCGAGCGCGTCGCCCGCGAGGAGCTCGGCCTCGTCCTCGCCGACCCGGAGACCACCGTCGTCGTCGAGCTCGCGCCCCGGTGAGAGCGGCGTGAGGCCGGCGGCGGCTAATCGGCGGATCTTCGTCCTCGCGGTCGTGTTCGCGGCAGTGCTCGGCGCGGCGCTCGTGCGTGCGTTCTGGCTCCAGGCGGTGAACGGCGCCGAATACGCTGCGATGGCGGTCGCGCAGCATCGCGAGACGGTCGTCGTACCCTCCGCGCGCGGCACGATCTTCGATCGCAACGGGAAGCCCCTCGCGATCGGCGAGCGGGCGATCACGGTCTATGCCAACCCGCGGCAGGTCGATCGCCCCCGCGCCGCGACGCTGGCGGTCGCCAAGGCTCTGCGGCTCGACCCGGCGGCGGTCTTCGCACTGCTCACGGACCGGTCGAAGGGGTTCGTGTATCTCGCGCGCAAGGTCGATCCGCTGGCCGCGGAGAAGCTCGAGAAGCTCGGCTTGCCCGGGCTGGGCTTCTATCCGGAGGAGCTCCGGACGTACCCCCAGCGGCGAGTTGCCTCACAGGTGCTCGGCTTTGCGGGTCTCGACAACAAGGGGCTCGAGGGGCTCGAGCGGCTGCTCGAACGGGATCTCGGCGGCCGGCCGGGCAGCCAGACGATCGTCAAGGACCCGCTGGGCCGAGCGCTCGACGTCGTCAGCACGCGATCGGAGACGCCGGGCAAGAACGTCCGACTCACGATCGATCAGCAGATCCAAGCGAATGCCGAGGCCGTCCTGTCCGAGACGGTCCGCCGCTACGGAGCGAAAGCCGCCACCGCGATCGTGCTGGACCCGTACACCGGTGAGGTCTACGCGATGGCGGTGGCACCCGGATACAACGCGAACCGCTTCCCGACGACGCGGGCAGACCGGCGCCGAAATCGCGCCGTCACCGACACCTACGAGCCGGGCTCGACGTTCAAGCTCGTGACGTTCACCGCCGCGCTCCAGGAGCAAGTCGTGACACCCCGAACGTCGTTCCGGCTCGCGCCGACGCTGCACGTCGCGGACCGGGTGATCCGCGAGTCTCACACGCGGGGGACCGAACGGCTGAGCGTGCGCCAGATCGTCGAGCTCTCGTCGAACATCGGGACGATCACCATCGCGCAGCGGCTGGGTGAGGGTCGGCTCGCCTCGTGGATCGAGCGCTTCGGCTTCGGAGCCTCCACCGGGATCGACTTCCCGGGAGAGTCGTCGGGCTTCGCGCTTCCGCTCGAGCAGTGGTCCGGCTCGACCATCGGCACCGTGCCGATCGGTCACGGGATCGCCGTCACGCCCATTCAGATGGCGCGTGCGTATGCGGCCGTGGCGAACGGTGGCAGGCTCGTGCAACCCCACCTGGTCGACCGCATCGACGGCGTCTCGGTCGAGCACCGCGCGGGGCGGCGCATCTTCTCGCGAGAGGTCTCGGAGCAGATGCTCTCCATGCTTCGCGGTGTGGTGCTCGAGGGAACCGGAACGGAGGCGGCGATTCCGGGGTACACGGTTGCCGGAAAGACCGGGACGGCCGCAAAGATCGAGCCGAACGGGCGTTACTCGACCTCTCGCTATGTCGCGTCGTTCGTCGGGCTCGTGCCCGCGACGAAGCCGCGGCTCGTGATCATGGTGATGGTCGACGAGCCGCGCGCCTCGATCTGGGGCGGTACGGTCGCGGCACCCGCTTTCAAGGAGATCGCCCGCTTCAACCTGCAGCACCTCGCGGTTCCCCCGGATGCGTGGGCGCCGAGGTCTCGCCGCTAGCTCGGAGCCGGGTCGACGTGAGCATCGATCTAGCCTTTCGAATGCAGTGATGCTCGAGGCCCTTGTCCGGGCGCTCGCCCCGAGCGAGGTGACCGGAGCGCGGCCGGTCGAGATCCGCGACCTCGCATACGACACGAGGAAGGTCGCGAGGGGCGCGCTCTTCTTCTGCGTGCGCGGCCAGCGTGCGGACGGTCACGATCTCGCGTGGGAGGCGATCGAGCGTGGCGCCGAAGCGCTCGTGGTCGAGCGCGAGCTCGAGGTCTCAGTGCCGCAGCTCGTTGTCGACGACGTCCGAACGGCAATGGCCATCGCGGGGGACACGTTCTTCGGCGAGCCGACGAAGGAGCTCGAGGTCGCCGGAGTGACGGGGACGAACGGGAAGACGACGACCGCCTTTCTCCTGCGGTCGATACTCGAGGCCGCCGGCCGCCGGCCAGGGCTCGTCGGAACGGTCGAATGGGTGGTCGGCGGGGAGCGCCGGCCCGCGCCGTTCACGACACCGGAGGCGATAGACCTGCAACGGCTCCTGCGGGAGATGCTCGACGCCGGCGACCGCAGCGTCGCGCTTGAAGCATCCTCCCATGGAGCGGCGTTGAGACGCCTCGACCGGGTGCGGTTCGATGCGCTCGTCTTCACGAACCTGAGCCAGGATCACCTCGACCTGCACGGGACGATGGAGGAGTACTTCGCGGCGAAGCGCAGGCTCTTCGCAGGTGCGCAGCCACCGCCCGCGGCCGTGAGCGTCGACGACGAATGGGGTCGGCGGCTCGCGGTGGAGCTCGCCGACGTGCATCGCGCGCCGCTGGTCACGTTCGGCCTCGCCGAAGACGCGGAGATACGGCCCGAGGCACTCGAGCTCACGGCTCACGGGAGCCGATTCCAGGCCGCTGGAATCGGGATCGAGACCACGCTCCGTGGCGGCTTCAACGTCGCGAACGTGCTCGGAGCCGTCGCGGCGGGACTCCTCCTCGATCTGGACGAGCAGGCGATCGCCGCCGGAATCGCGGCGGTGCAGGACGTCCCCGGACGTCTCGAGGCGATCGACGAAGGGCAGCCGTTTGCGGTGCTGGTCGACTACGCCCACACGCCTGACTCGCTCGAGACCGTCCTACGGGCCGCTCGTGAGCTCGGCGAGGGCCGAGTCATCGTCGTCTTCGGCGCCGGGTGGCGATCGGGACCGAGGGAAGCGCCCGCTCATGGGGAAGGTCGCCGTCGAGCTGTCGGACGTCGCGATCGTGACGTCCGACAATCCGCGCTCCGAGAAGCCTGTCGCGATCATCGAAGACGTTCTCCAAGGCGCCGGTGTCGATGTCGAGATCGACCCCGACCGTCGTTCCGCCATCGGCCGTGCGATCACGCTCGCCGAGGCGGGGGACGTCGTCGTCATCGCGGGCAAGGGGCACGAGCTCGGGCAGGAGATCGACGGCGTCGTGCACCCGTTCGACGACCGGGAGGTGGCCCGTGACGCGCTCGCCGCCCACCCTCACGGCGCACAAGGAGCTGCCCGATGATTCCGCTGCGCCTCGAGGAGATCGCCGACCTCGGTCTCGGCCGGCTCGAGGGCGGCAGGTCGGGCGCGGTGATCACGGGGATCGAGGCCGACTCACGTGAGGTTGGGGCCGGCGACCTCTTCGTCGCGATCAACACCGGCAGGAGTTCGTCGCGGACGCCAGCGGGACGTGGAGCGGCGACGCTCGTGCCGGACGACCAGGACGCGGCGCTTGCCGCGCTCGCGTCGCTCGTCCGCTCGAAGAGCACGGCTCGGGTCGTCGCCGTCGTGGGCTCCACGGGAAAGACGTCGACGAAGGACATCCTCGGGGCCCTCTGCGCGCCACACGCGCCGCACCGTCTGGGCCGAGCGGAGCCTCAACAACGAGATCGGCGTCCCGCTGACCGTCTTTCGGCTCGAGCCCGACACGGAGATCCTCGTCACCGAGATGGGGATGCGAGGGCTCGGCCAGATCGCCGCGCTCTGCGCCGTCGCGCGTCCTGACGTCGCGCATCGTCACGCACATCGGGCCCGAGCACCTCGAGCTGCTCGGCACCGTCGAGCGGGTCGCCCAGGCGAATGCCGAGGCGATCGCCGCACTACCGTCCGGAGGAGTAGCCGTCGTCCCGGCGGCCGCTTCGGAGCTCGAGCCGTACCTGCGAGCGCGAGGACATCGAGGTGCGCCGCTTTGCAGCGGACGACCTCGAGTTCGAGGACGGCCACGGGCGCTTCCGGCGTCGGCGGGACGGTGGTCGAGCTCGATCTGCCGTTCACCCAGGCGCACCAGGCGGTCAACACGCTCGCGGCTCTGCACGCGTACGACGCGCTCGGCCTGCCGCTCGACAGGGCCGACGAAGGAGCCCGGGACATCCGGCTCTCGCCCTGGCGAGGCGAGGAGCTCCCGCTCCCCGGTGGCGGGCTCGTCATCAACGACGCCTACAACGCGAACCCCGACTCGATGCGCGCCGCACTGCTCCATCTGGTCGAGCGTGCGGGAGGCCGCCGGCGGGTTGCGATCCTGGGCGAGATGGCAGAGCTCGGCGACGCCTCCGAGGACTTTCACCGCGGCATCGGCGAGCTCGCGGTCGAGCTCGAAGTCGAGGTGATCGGAGTGGGAGAGCGTGCGCGGCTCTACGGCCCCGCGCTGTGGGCCGCCGACGGCGAGCGAGCGGTCGTCCGCCGCTCGCGCCTTTCTCCAGCCCGGAGACGCGGTGCTCGTGAAGGCCTCACGCGCCGTCGGTCTCGAAGGCATCGCGCAGGAGATCGCGAACTTCGCCGAGGCATGGTCCCTGTCCTGATCGCGGGCCTCCTCGCGATGGTCTCGGCCGTCGTGATCGGGCCCAGGTTCATCGAGAGGCTTCGGGCTGGCGACCTCGGTCAGCAGATCCGCGCGGAGGGGCCTGCCACCCACGTCGTGAAGCAGGGGACGCCCACGATGGGCGGACTGCTGATCGTCGGCTGCGCCGTGCTGCCCTTTCTCGCACTCTCCCAGTACACGGCCGAGGCGCTCACGGTGCTCTTCATCACGGTCGGCTGCGCCGCAATCGGCTTCGCCGACGACTACCTGAAGGTCCGCCGCAGACGCTCGCTCGGGCTGCCGGGCCGCTGGAAGATGGTACTCCTCGTCGCGATCACGGTCGGCGCGGCGCTGCTCCTGCGGGAGACCGACACCTTCGACACCGCGATCTACGTCCCGGTCGCCGGCTGGAATCTGGAGCTCGGCGTCTTCTACTACCCGTTCCTCTTCCTCGTCATCGCGGGCACGGTGAACGGCGCCAACCTGACCGACGGGATCGACGGGCTCTTCGCGGGCACCGCGACGATCGCGCTCCTCACCTTCCTCGCGATCGCGGGCATCTCCTGGCTTCGCTCCGGAGATCCCGGCGCGCGCAGCGACGTCTACCTCGACCTCGCCACCCTGGCCGCGGCCCTGATCGGAGGGACGATCGGGTTCCTCTGGTACAACGCCCACCCGGCCGAGGTGTTCATGGGCGATACGGGCTCGTTCGCCCTCGGCGGCGCGATCGCCGGGTTCGCGATCGTCACGGACACCGAGATCCTGCTGCTCCTGATCGGCGGGATCTTCGTGATCGAGGTGCTCTCGCTGATCATCCAGGTGGTCAGCTTCAAGCGGACGGGCAGGCGCGTGTTCCTGATCGCGCCGATCCATCATCACTTCGAGATGAAGGCCTGGTCGGAGACGAAGATCATGGTGCGGTTCTGGATCATCTGCGCGATCCTCTGCGCGTCCGGCTTCGCGCTCTTCTACCGCGACTTCCTGCAGTTCGTCGAGAGTTGAGCGCAGCGCCGGAGCTCGAGGGCGCCCGCGTCCTCGTCGTCGGGCTCGCCCGCTCCGGTCAGGCAGCGGCGGAGGCACTCGCCGCTGCGGGCGCCGAGGTAGTCGGGTACGACCGCGACGAGAGCGTCGGAGGCGGGAAGGCTCCGCGCGCTCGGCGTCGAAGTTCACCTCGGACCAATCGCCTGGAGGCGGGAGGAGACGTTGCTGCAGGGGACAGATTTGCTCGTCAAGAGCCCGGGCGTCCCCGGGGAGACGCGGCTCGTCGCAGACGCGCGCGCGCGCGGGATTCCGGTGTGGAGCGAGATCGAGCTCGGCGCACGGCTGCTCCCGAACCCGATTCTCGGCGTGACGGGGACGAACGGGAAGACGACGACCTCCGAGCTCCTCGGCGCCATCTTCCGTGCCGCCGGGCGGCCGGTCGAAGTGGCGGGGAACGTCGGACGGCCGCTGACGGCGCTCGTCGGCTCCGTCGCGCCCGAGAGCTGGATCGTGTGCGAGCTCTCGTCCTTCCAGCTCGAGGACGTCGAGACGCTCCGCCCGCGGATCGCCGTCCTTGCTGAACCTCGAGCCCGATCATCTCGACCGCCACGGCACCTTCGAGTCGTACTCCGAGATCAAGCTTCGCGTCTTCGAGCGGCAGACCGAGGACGACACCGCCGTCGTTCCCACGCGGATACGGGCCGGTGCCGGGGACGCGCTCGTCGAGTCGAGTTCCGGCTTCGACGATCCGCTTCCCGCCGAGCCGAGCATTCCGGGCGCCCACAATCGCGAGAACGCTGCGGCAGCGACTGCCGCAGCCCGCGCCGCGGGGATCGACGACGCCGCCATCGCAGATGCGCTCCGCTCCTTTCCCGGCGTCCCGCATCGGATCGAGCTCGTGCGGCGAGCTGCGGGGCGTGCGCTACGTGAACGACTCGAAGGCCACCAACGTGGCCGCCGCGCTGCGCGCCCTCGCCTCGTTTCCCGACTCGCGCCTCCACGTGATCGCTCGGGGGACGCGGGAAGGCCGAGCCGTACGCGCCGCTCGCCGAGGCGTTCAAGCCCGGAGACCGCGCGTATCGTCATCGGAGAGGCGGCAGCGCGCGATCGCCGCGGCGCTCGACGACGCGAAGGCGTTTCCGTACGTCATCGACGGCACGCTCTCCGCTCGGCTCTGGCGCGAAGCGGCGGCAGCGGCTGTCCGCCGGCGACGTCGTGCTTGCTCTCACCGGCCTGTGCGAGCTTCGACCAGTTCGAGAGCTTCGAGGACCGGGGGACGACGTTTCGGCGCCTCGTCCAGGAGCTTCGCATGAGCCGGGCGACCGACGGCCGCTTCGACCAGCGGCTCCTGACCTTCATCACGCTCGGGCTCGTCGCGTTCGGGCTCGTGATGGTCTACAGCGCGACCTCGGCGTCCGCCGCGCTCGGCGACGGCAACTCGATGGCCTATCTCCAGCGGCAGGCCGTGTACGCGCTCCTCGGCGTCGTCTTGATGGCCGCCGCCTCGCGCGTCGACTACCACCGGCTGCGCTATCTCGCGCCCGCCTTGCTCGTCGTCGCGCTGGGCCTGTGCGCGGCCGTGCTCGTCGCCTCGCCGGCCGTGAACGGCGCCCATCGCTGGTTCTTCGTCGGGCCCGCGAGCTTCCAGCCCTCCGAGCTCGCGAAGCTCTCGCTCTGTCTCTTCGCCGCGGTCTACCTGGCGAGGCGACCGCCGCCTCGTACGCTCGGCGAGCTCGCAAAGCCCGCTCGGAATCGTGACCGCGATCTTCTGCGGCCTGATCTTGCTCGAGCCCGACCTCGGGACGACGATCTCCCTCTGCGTGATGATGCTCGGGGTGCTGCTCGTGGCGGGGGTACCGCTGCGACTTCTCGCCGTCGCATCGCTGCTCGCACTGGCGGTCGGTCTCGGCGCGATCTGGTCCGAGCCCTACCGGCGCGCGCGTGTGTTCAGCTTCCTCGATCCGTGGAGCGACGCGCAGGGCTCCGGCTTCCAGATCGTGCAGGCGACGATCGGGATCGGCTCGGGCGGAATCACCGGCGAGGGTCTGGGCGAGGGTGTGCAGAAGATCCTGTATCTCCCGGAGGCGCACACGGACATGATCTTCGCGGTCATCGGAGAGGAGCTCGGTCTCTTCGGGTCCGTGTTCGTGATCGGTGCCTTCGCCGCCTTCGGGTTTGCCGGCTTCCGCATCGCGTTGCGTTGCCGTGACCCGTTCGGGAAGCTCTTGGCCGCCGGGCTGACCGCCCTCGTCTGCGGCCAGGCGGCGATCAACCTCGCCGCCGTGCTCGGGATCGCGCCGCTCACCGGGATCCCACTGCCGTTCGTCTCGTACGGCGGCTCGAGTCTCGTCGTGCTCCTCGCGGGGGTCGGCATTCTCCTTAACATCGCCGTCAATGAGCGCGTCGTCCAAGCTCGTGTGCCTGATCGCGGCCGGCGGAACCGCCGGACACGTACGACCCGCGCTCGCGGTCGCGGAGGCTCTACGCGAGCGCGGGGTGACGGTGACCTTCGCCGGGTCGCCCGACCGCGTCGAGTCGCAGCTGGTTCCTGAAGCGGGCTTCGAGCTCGACACGTTCTCCGTCTCGGGATTCCCTCGGCGGATCGGGGTCGGGCTCCTCCGGGCACTCTTCCTCGCGGCGCGCGCGCCGTTCGCCTGCCTGCGGATCCTGGCGCGGAGGAAGCCCGACGTCGTTCTCGGCGGCGGCGGGTACGTCGCCGGGCCGATGGTGCTCGCCGCGCGTCTGCGTGGGATACCCGCCGCTCTGACCGAGGCGGACGCCCATCTCGGGCTCGCGAATCGCCTCGCGGTGCCTTTCGCGCGTCGGGTCTTTCTCGGGTACGCGATTCCCGGCAGGAGCGGGCCGAAGTACCGCGTCGTGGGGCGGCCGATCCCGCGCGCGCACCTGGGCGCGAGCGCGGCCGAGGGGCCGGGCGCACTTCGGTCTCCCCCAGGACGAGCCGGTGCTCGCGGTCTTCGGGGGGCTCGCGGGAGCTCAGGCTCTGAACGAGTTCGCAGTCTCGACGTACGCCGAGCGGGGACCGGCAGTGCTTCATATCGCGGGCGAGCGAGACTACGACGCACTTCGCCCTCGCGTGACGCGGGCGAACTACGTGCTCGTGAAGTCGACCGACCGGTTCGGCGAGGCGCTCGCGGTCGCGGACCTCGCGCTCTCGCGTGCCGGCGGCACCGTCTGGGAGCTCGCGGCGACCGGCACGCCGGCGATTCTCGTGCCGTACCCATACGCCACCGCGGATCACCAGGCGCTGAACGCCCGTCACTTCGAGGCCGGCGGTGGGGCAATCGTCGTGCGGGAGCAGGACCTGGCGCGCGTCCCGGAGCTCGTCGCCGAGCTGCTCGGCGATCCGGAGCGCCTCCAGGCGATGAGCGCCGCGATGCGGGTCCTCGCACGACCCGATGCTGCACACGTCATCGCCGACGAGCTCGTCGAGCTTGCCCGCGCCGGGGGCGAGCGGGTGTCAGATAACACTGTGTCTCAAGGCGAGAGCCGGCGGCCGTGAGCGAGCGGCCGCTGGCAGGCCGGCGGATCTACTTCGTCGGCATCGGCGGGGCTGGGCTCTCGGCGTACGCGAACATCTCGCAAGCCTGGGGAGCCGAGGTTCGCGGCTGGGACGTTCGCGAGACGATCTTCCTGGAGTCGCTCGAGGGGATCGAAGTCGACATCGGCGGCGAGCCCACGCCGCCCGGCGGCTTCGAGGTCGTCGTCTCGGCTGCTCATACCGCTCGCAGCGCGGGCACGGCACGTGGTGAGTTCCTCGCCGAGCTCGTCTCGCTTCGGCGCTCGATCGTCGTCGGAGGCGCCCATGGCAAGACCACGACCGCAGCGATGATCACGCACGTCCTCCGTGAGCTCGGAGACGATCCCGCCTGGATCATCGGCGGCGTGGTCCCGCAGCTCGGCGGCAACGCGGGATCAGGGGATGGCTGGCTCGTCGTGGAAGGCGACGAGTCGGACCGCTCGATCGGCCTCCTCCGCCCCGAGATCGCGGTGGTCACGAACGTCGAGCTCGATCACCACGCGGCGTACGGTTCTCAGGCCGAGCTCTCCGACTTCTTCGCGAGCTGGCTGGCTGCGGCGTCTGCGGTCGTGAGAGGATGGGAGCTCGACCCGGTCTCCTTCGAGCTCGCCGTCCCCGGCGAGCACAACCGCCGAAACGCAGCCGCCGCACTTGCGGCACTCGAGCTCGCAGGGATCACGCGGGCTGCGGCGGAGGAGTCGGTGGCCGGCTTCAGCGGAGTGGGCCGGCGTTTCGAGCTCGTAGGCGATCGTCAGGGGATCAGCGTGTACGACGACTACGGCCACAACCCGACGGAGATCGCGGCGACGCTCAGGACGGCTCGCGCGCGAACCGAAGGTCGGTTGATCGCGGTCTACCAGCCGCATGTGTACGAGCGGACACGACAGCTCGCAACCGAGCTCGGCGCGGCGCTCGGGCTGGCTGACATGGCGGTCGTCACAGACATCGTCGACGGCCGCGATGCGCCCCGTCCTGGCGTGACCGGCAAGCTCGTGCTCGACCGCATTCCGAAAGCTGTTCGTCGCGGCTGGGCGCCGACACTCGCATCGGCATCGGAGATCGCGCTCCACTGGGCTCGTCCCGGTGACATCGTCGTGACGCTTGGCGTGGGGGAGCCCTGGAGGATCGCCCGAGCGATCGTCGAGGGGCTCGGGAAGTGAGACCCGAGCGCAAGGTACCCCTCGCGCGCCTGACGACGATCGGCACGGGAGGTCCGGCTCGAGCCTTTGTGCGCGCGCACTCGCTCACCGAATTGGAGGACGCGTTGCGCCATGCCAGCGCGGAGGGTCTCGAGGTCGCCGTCGTCGGGCTCGGCTCGAACGTTCTCGCCGCGGACGCGGGGGTCCACGCGCTCGTGTTGCGGCTCGAGGGCGAGCTGGCCGAGGCGACGACGCGGGGTGAGGTTCTCGCGGCCGGGGGTGGCGCGACGAACGCCGTCTGCCTCCACCGGGCCCGCGCAGCAGGACTTGGAGGCTTCGAGTTCGCGTGCGCGATTCCCGGAACCGCCGGTGGTGGTGTCCGTATGAACGCCGGGGCGTACGGACGCGAGTGGGCGGATGTCCTCACCCGCGTGCTCGTGGCCACGGCCGAGGGAACGGCCTGGCTCGCCCCGTCCGAGCTTTCGCTCTCGTACCGGCACTCGGAGCTTCCTCCGGGCAGCGTCGTCGCAGGCGTCGAGTATCGGCTCGAGCGTCGACCGATCGACGAGATCAAGGCGACGGTCGCCAGTCTCGTGGCTCAGCGCAAGGCGACTCAGCCGACGAACAAGCGCACGTTCGGGAGCGTCTTCAAGAATCCGGCGGGGGAACTCGGCGCGGGGCGCATGTTGGAGCTCTGCGGGCTCAAGGGCCACCGGATCGGCGGCGCGATGATCTCGCCGAAGCACGCGAATTTCATCGAGAACGAAGGGGGCGCCACGAGTGCCGACTGCGTCGCTTTGATGAACGAGGCTCGGCACCGCGCTCGGGAGCAGTACGGAGTCGCGCTCGAGCACGAGGTAGCGCTCCTCGGCCCGCTGGAGCTCGCGGAGCTGTCCACGTAGGAGCATCGCCCGGGGCGGCGAATCGTGCCTCATGGCCGGTGGGGGACGAACCGGGCCGGGATCGCGCCGGCGCGCACACGCGGCAAGCGCCGTCGTCCCGCTTCCGCGAGCGCCAGCCGACGACCGCCTCGACCTTGTTCGGCTCGTCCCCTCCGGCCGCTCTCTCGCCATCGCCTTCGGCCTCCTCGTGGCCGCCTTCGCCGCGTACTGGGGTGCACGCGAATCGTCCGTGTTCGCCGTCGAACGGATCGAGGTGCGGGGAGCGCCCCCCCAGGTCGCTCGCGAAGTCCAACGCACCGCACGTGGCGTCATCGGCACGAGCCTGCTCGAGATCGACGGCTCGGCGGTCGCGGGCACGGTACGGAACCTTCCCTCGGTCGCGGCAGCGTCCGTCGATCGCGCCTTTCCCCACACCCTGGTGATCAAAGTCGCACCGGTGCGCACGGTCGCCGTCGCGCGCAGAGGCGAACGCGCCTGGCTCGTGACGGGCTTGAACCGCGTCATCCGTGAAGTCGATCCTCGCGCAGAGCCCGCCCTGGCGCGACTCTGGCTTCCGAGAAAGGTGACGATCGCCATTGGGGAGACGTTGCCGGCGGTCTACGAGCCCGCGACCCGCGCGCTGGCGGGCTTACGCGACGTACGTCTGCCCGGGCGCGTCAAGTCGATCCGCGTGACCGGCGGCGAGCTCACGGTCGTGCTGCACTCGGGGTTCGAGATCCTGCTCGGGCAGCCGACCGACGTGCTTGCCAAGCTCGCGGTCGGCGGGCCGTGTCCTGCGAGTTCTCGACGACCGGATGGTCTACCTCGACGTGAGCGTTCCCGAGCGACCGGTCGCGGGTACGTATCTCAACTCTCAGGTTGAGCTTGAACGTGCCGGGTGAGAACTCCATTGACACGAGGAGGAAGGAGCCGTACCCTCGGGCGCGAATGTCCATCGCAACGTCGCACGTTCAAGGCGAGCTTCACCTTCAGACAGGTTGAGACATGAGTAATCAACTCGGTAGCTACCTCGCAGTCATCAAGGTCGTCGGCATCGGCGGCGGCGGCACGAACGCCGTCAGTCGCATGGTGGAGGCCGGCATGTCGGGCGTCGAGTTCGTCGCGGTCAACACCGACGCGCAGGCGCTCCTGATGACGGACGCGGACGTGAAGATCCACATCGGCGCGAAGGCGACTCGAGGGCTCGGCGCCGGAGCCGATCCGAGCGTCGGCTTCGAAGCCGCCCACGAGAGCCGCGACGAGCTGAAGGAGGCGCTCAAGGGCGCGGACATGATCTTCGTCACGGCGGGCGAGGGAGGCGGAACCGGAACCGGCGGCGCTCCTGTGGTCGCGGAGATCGGACGCGAGCTCAGCGCGCTGACCGTCGGCGTCGTCACGCGGCCGTTCGTCTTCGAGGGCCGGCGCCGTGCCGAGCAGGCCGAGGTTGGCATCCAGACTCTCCGCGAGAACGTGGACACCCTGATCGTGATCGAGAACGATCGGCTGCTACAGGTCGTGGAGAAGTCGACGCCCGTGACCGACGCGTTTCGCATGGTCGACGACATCCTGCGCCAAGGTGTGCAGGGGATCACCGACCTGATCACCGTTCCCGGACTGGTCAACCTGGACTTCGCAGACGTGCGCACGATCATGCGCGAGGCGGGCTCGGCGCTGATGGGAATCGGCGTCGCGCGAGGCGAGAATCGCGCGGTCGAAGCGGCGCGCGCTGCCATCTCGTCCCCGCTGCTCGAGACCTCGCTCGACGGGGCGACGGGCGTTCTCCTCAACATCACGGGCGGCCCCGATCTCGGCCTGTTCGAGGTCAACGAGGCCGCCGAGGTCGTGACGAGCGCCGCCGACTCGAATGCGAACGTCATCTTCGGCGCCGTGATCGACGAGAGCATGGGCGACGACGTGCGCGTCACGGCGATCGCCACGGGGTTCGGCGGCCGGCCGCGGCGGCGGCGCGTCGAGTCGACCGCGGGGGAGACAGCTCCGAGGCCGGCGTTCCAGGCCCCGAGCGTCACCGACGTCGAGATCGACATCCCGAGCTTCCTCAAGGACAACTAGCCGCAGAGCACGATCCTTGCGGCTCCGAGCCGCATGGTCTCGTCGTCGCTCTCCGCCTCGGTGGACAGCGACGCGCTCTGGGTCTGTGGGCGACTCGGCGGAGACGCTCGGCTGTCGCCGCGAGACGCCTCGGCGCGGGAGAACGCGTCGTCAGTCGTTAGAGTCGCGGTCGTGGAGGCCACGCTCAAGCGCACGCCTCTCTACGCGCGCCACGTCTCGCTCGGCGCGCGGATGGTCCCCTTCGCAGGCTGGGAGATGCCCGTGCAGTACGAGGGGGTCATCCCGGAGCACCGCGCCGTCCGCTCGGACTGCGGAGCGTTCGACGTGTCGCACATGGGCCAGCTTCACGTGGACGGGCCGACGGCACTCACGTTCCTTCAGGAGATGCTCTCGAACGACCTCGCGAAAGCGGACGACGGCGAGGCTCAGTACACGCTGCTCACGAACGAGCAGGGCGGGATCCTCGACGACCTCATCGCCTACCGCCTCGCGCACGGCCAGTACCTCCTCGTCGTCAACGCTTCGAACCGGGAGCCCGTGTACGACTGGCTGAAGGAGCGCGAGGCGCGTGGCAGCGAGGTGCGCGACGCCTCCGACGAGTACGGGCTGATCGCCGTCCAAGGCCCCCGGTCGCTCGAGCGACTCGAGCTTCCCGAGGCGCCGGCGTTCACGCACGCGATGGGCGAGCTCGACGGGATCGAGGTGATGGTCTGCCGCACGGGGTACACGGGCGAGACCGGCGTGGAGCTCTGCTGTGCGGCGGAGGAAGCCGCTGCCCTCTGGGACGCCGTGCTCGCGCGCGGAGCCGTCCCGTGCGGCCTCGGCGCGCGCGACACGCTCAGGCTCGAGGTCTGCTACCCCCTGCACGGGAACGACATCACGCCCGAGACCGACCCGATCTCGGCAGGGCTCGGCTGGGCCTGCGACCTCGCGAAGGACTTCACCGGAGTCGAGCTGCTGCGGGCGATCAAGGAGGACGGCCCCAGCCGCAAGCTCGTCCCGTTCGTGATGGAGGAGAAGGCGGTGCCGAGGCAGGGTATGCCGATCGAAGGAGGCGGCGAGGTGACTTCGGGCACGCATTCCCCGATGCTCGACCGTGGGATCGGCATGGGCTACGTCCCGGCCGAGAGCGCCGCGCCAGACTCCGAGCTCGTCGTCGACGTCCGCGGCAAGCCGCGGCGGGCGCGCATCGTGAAGAAGCCGATCTACCGGAAGGAGATCTGAGTTGCCGGCAGCGGAGAGCTACCCGGACGATCTGAAGTACCACCCCGAGCACGACTGGGCGCGGATCGAAGGCGAGGAAGCCGTCCTCGGGATCACCTGGTTCGCGCAGGACGCGCTCGGCGAGCTCGTGCACTTCGAGGCGCCCCAGGCGGGGGCAACCGTGTCGAAGGACGAGGCTTACGGCGAGGTCGAGTCCGTCAAGGCCGTGTCGGACGTCGTGTCGCCGCTCTCGGGCGAGGTGCTCGAGGTGAATCAGAAGGCGGCAGAAGAGCCGGAGACCGTGAACGAAGATCCCTACGGCGAGGGCTGGCTCCTTCGGATCCGCATGTCCGATCCGGCCGAGGTCGACGCATTGATGGACGCCACCGCGTATCGCGCACACGTCGCCGAGCAGTGATCGCCTTCGGCTTTCCCTCCGTTCGCCCGCGTGGGGCGGCGTCCGTGAGCTACCTCTCCGTCACCGACGCGGATCGCGAGGAGATGCTCGCGGCGATCGGGGTCTCGTCCGTCGAGGAGCTCTTCGAGCAGATCCCGCCCGGCGTTCGGCTCGGGCGCGAGCTCGATCTGCCGCCCGCGCTGGGTGAGCCTGAGCTCGCCCGTCACATCGAGGAGCTCGCGGCGCGAAACGTCCACACGGGCGCCGAGCTCTCGTTCCTCGGCGCTGGCATCTACGACCACTACGTGCCGTCGGTCACCGACGTCGTGCTCTCGCGCGGCGAGTTCCTCACGGCGTACACGCCGTACCAGCCGGAGATGAGCCAAGGGGTGCTGCAGGCGGTGTTCGAGTACCAGACGGTCATCTGCGAGCTGACGGGAATGGACGTCTCGAACGCGTCCGGATACGACGGCTCGACCGTGGCGGCCGACGCCTGCTTCGTCGCGCGGCACGTCTCCGAGCGGCGGAAGATCGTGCTCGCCGAGGCGCTGAACCCCCAGGTCCGCCAGGTCGTGAAGACCTATGCGCCGGGCTTCGGCCTCGAGGTGGTCGAGGTTCCGCACAGGGACGGCGTGACCGACGCCGACGAGGTAGGTGCCGCAGCGGCGGATGCCGCCGCCGTCTTCTTCCAGCAACCGAACTTCCTCGGCAACCTCGAACCGGCTCCCGATCTGGCGGAGGCGGCCCGGGAGGCCGGGGCGCTCGCCGTCGCGCACGTCGATCTGATGTCGCTCGGGGTGCTGGAAGCTCCGGGCGCGTACGGCTGCGACATCGCACTCGGCGAGGGACAATCGGCCGGCAACTGGCCCTCCTACGGCGGCCCGCACTACGGGTTCCTTGCCGCCCGAGGCGAGTTCATCCGCCGCATGCCGGGGCGCATCGTCGGGGAGACGGTGGACGCGGACGGCCGGCGCGCCTTCGTCCTCACCCTGCAGACTCGCGAGCAGCACATCCGTCGCGAGAAGGCGACGTCGAACATCACCACCAACCAGACCCTGCTCGCGCTTGCCGGGCTCGCAACGCTCTCGTGGCTCGGGCCGGAGGGCTTGCGCGAGGTGGGGGAGACGTGCATGGCCCTCGCGCAGTACGCCCGCGAGCGCGTCCCACTCGAGCCGGCGTTCGACGCTCCGTCGTTCAAGGAGGTTGCGTTCCGAACGCCGATTCCCGCCGTCGAGACGATCAGGCGCGCTCGACAGCACGGCGTGCACCCCGGGGTACGCGCTCGGGCGGGACTACGAGGGGCTCGACGACGTCCTGCTCGTGGCGCTCACAGAGAAGAGGACGACCGAGGACATCGACCGGCTCGCCGACGTGCTCGCCGAGGTGTGCAAGTGACCAGCGAGCCCGGCCGCGCTTGGGCCGATGCGCCGCTCGTCTTCGAGCGGTCCCGCGCCGGGACGACGCGCCGGACGGCCGCCGCGCCCCGATCTCCCGGTGCCGGAGGTGCCCGAAGCGCTTCGCCGATCCCGCCCGCCGCGGCTCCCCGAGCTCTCGGAGCCGGAGCTCGTACGCCATTTCACGACGCTCGCCGACCGCACGTTCGGCGTCGACACCGGCTTCTACCCGCTCGGGTCCTGCACGATGAAGCACAACCCTCGTGTGCACGAGCGGCTCGCCGGGCTTCCCGGATTCCGCGACCTGCACCCGTATCAGGAAGACGAGGCCGCGCAGGGCGCGCTCGAGCTCATGTGGCGGCTGCAGGAGATGCTCGCCGAGATCGCCGGCCTGCCCGCCGTCACCCTCCAGCCTGCCGCAGGATCGCAGGGCGAGCTGACCGGGCTGATGCTCATGCGCGCGTACTTTGCCGACCGCGGCGAGGACCGCGACACGATCATCACGGCCGACACGGCGCACGGGACGAACCCCGCGAGCGTGACGATGGCGGGCTACAAGCTCGCGAAGGTCGAGACGGACGCGCGCGGCAATCTCGACCTCGACGACTTGCGCGCGAAGGTCGACGAGCGCACCGCGGGACTCATGCTCACGAACCCTTCGACGCTCGGCCTGTTCGACGAGGGCATCGAGGAGGTCGCCCGGATCTTCCACGACGCCGGCGCTCTCCTCTACTACGACGGCGCGAACCTCAACGCGGTCGTCGGGATCTCCCGCCCGGGGGACATGGGCTTCGACATCGTCCACTACAACCTGCACAAGACGTTCTCGCAGCCGCACGGCGGCGGCGGCCCCGGCGGCGGCCCGGTGGCCGTGCGAGACACGATCGAGCCGTTTCTCCCGGTTCCCCGCGTGGTTCGTGACGGCGATGCGTACCGCCTCGATCACGACCACCCGAAGTCGATCGGGCGGGTTCGGGGATTTGCCGGGCCGTTCGGAGTGTTCGTTCGCTCGTATGCGTTCATGCGCGCGTACGGGCCGGGCCTCAAGGAGATGTCCGAGGTCGCCGTCCTGAACGCGAACTACCTGCTCGCCCGGCTCCGCGACGTGTACGAGCTGCCGTACGATCGGCACTGCATGCACGAGTTCGTGCTCTCGGCTCGAAATCTCAAGCGGGAGCACGGCGTGACGGCGCTCGACGTGGCGAAGCGGCTGATGGACTACGGCATCCATCCGCCGACGGTCTACTTTCCGCTCGTCGTCCCGGAGGCGCTGATGATCGAGCCGACCGAGACCGAGCCGAAGGAGCGGCTCGACGGCTTCGTCGACGCGATGCGTCAAATCGTGGTGGAAGCCGCCGCCGAGCCGGAGCTGCTGCGCCAAGCACCTCACAGCCGACCGGTGCGCAGGCTCGACGAGGTGCGGGCAGCCAAGCATCCCATCGTCCGGTACCTGTTCGAGGAGCACCCAGCGCTCGTGGAAGCCGAGTGACCGCCGCGTCCGCGCTCGTGGCCGGTGAGCTTCGCGGACTCTCGCACGAGCTCGTGCGTGCGGTCCAGGAGCACGACACGAAGCGGCTGGACAAGCTCCTGGCGGAGGAGTTCACCCTCGACGGAGCAGCGGGAACGCTCACGCGCGAGGAGCTGCTCGAGGCCGCCGCGGGCGCGTACGAGGTCGACGATTTCTCGTACGACGAGATCGACACCCAGATCTACGGAAACATGGCGGTTGTGGTCTCCCGCTACCGACAGACCGCTCGGCTCGAAGGTCGGGACGCGAGCGGCGCCCTGCGGATCACCGACGTCTGGGTCAGACGCGACGGGCGCTGGCAGATCGTGCGCCGGCACGCGACGGTCTCGGACTCCTGAGGAGCTCAGGCGCTCGTCTTGTCGAGAAGCTGCAGGAGCCTGTGAGCCGCGAGCTCGACGTTCTTGTGGCGCCACTCGGCAGCCCGATACACGCACGCGATCAGGCCCGACCGGTGGACGCGACGGAAGTCTCCGTAGACGAACCCGTACCGGGCCTTGGTCTCGTCCTCGGCGCCCTCGGTGAGACCGAGATGCCACTCCGCATACTCGGCCCACGAGTGTGAAGCCAGGAAGCTGTTCTCGTCGTCGGCCCGCGGCTGGACGTCTCCCCAGTCGCTCTCGAGAACGTACTGCCGCGCTTCGATGAGCCGCCTCGCCCGTGTCACGGCGCGTCTGTTCACCGAGTAGGAGGCCATGGCCGAAAAGTATGACCGGACCTTCTCCTACCCGGTTCAGCCGAGCGGCTGCCAGAGCTCGATCCGGTTCCCCTCGGGATCGGCCGCCCAGCCGAAGCGGCCGTACTCGGCGTCCTCGATCCGGTCGTCGACCTCGACTCCGGCCGCTCTGAGCTGCGTAAGCATCGCGTCGAGGTCGCGGACGGTGAAATTGACCATCGACTGCTTCTCGGCCGGCCAGTAGTCGGTGTCCTCCGAAAAGGGCGACCAGACCGTGTTGTGACTCTCGGGAAAGATCGCGTAGCCCTCGCTCACGGGGACGCCCAAGTGCTCCGCGTACCACGAGACGAGCGCTTGCGGGTCGCGCGCCCGGAAGAAGACCCCTCCGATGCCCGTGACCTTCTCGGCCGGTCCTCCGTCCACGCCCGGCACGCTAGCCGCTCGACCTACTTGTCGTCGCTGTCGAACGGGCCCTTGTCCCGAGGATCGCGAAGGCGGCCCATCTGCAGGATCGCCCACGGGATCAGGAAGTACGCGACCACGATCACGACGACGAGAACGAGCGCCCAGGCGATCATCCTCACGGTCCGGCACCGCTCCTTCCGGCGAGCAACCCGGCGGGGAGCAGGAAGTTCGAGCCGCTGGGCAGGATCAACACCTCCACGTTCGGATTCAGCTTCTCGATCGCATTCTGCTGCACGACGAGGGGTGTGAGCGTTCGGTTCTTGACACGGTAGGCCCGCGCCTCGCCCTGAGCCTGCTCGATCACCTGCTGCGCCTTGAAGCGCGCCTCCCGTACGCGGTTCTGCGCGGCCTGGGCCTGCTGCGTCGCGATCTGCTTGTCCTCGATCGCTTTCGTGAACTCTGGCGAGAACTTGATGTCGTCGATCAGGAGGTCCTCGACCTCGATCGAGTACCGCGCGAGCTCGGTCGACAGACTCACGCGCACGGCGCGGCGGATCTTCTCGCGGTTCGGCGCAATCTCGACCGTCCGGTACTTGACCGTCTCGTCCTTGAAGAGCTGGTTCACCCGCGTCGGCACGAGCTTCTCGAAGTAGTTGGCGCCGACGGTTCGGTACAGGTCCTGGATCGCCACCGGATCCACGCGGTAGTTGATGGTGGTCACGATGAAGACGTCCTGCGTCTCGGCCGAGAACGCGTCGAGATCGGAGAACTGCGCCCGCTGCACCTGGACGTTGGCCTCCTGCACGTTCTGCCACGGCCACGTCGTGACGAGGCCCGCCTCTGTCTGGCCGACGATGTTCCCGAACTGGTAGATCACGCCGACATAGCCGGCCCGCACGCTGTGAAACGACTCGACGACGGTGAAGACGACGAGGAAGAGCGGCGCGATGACCAGGGTCGCGAGTACGGCGATCTGCCCCGCGCGGACGGCCTCCGGGTCCTCGCTCGAGCGCATCTGGCGGGCGACTCCGAGCGTGATCGCCGCGATCACCAGCACGATCCCGCACAAGATCACGTAGCCCATGGGTCGCTCCTCTCGTGACGTCTGCCGGCCGCGCGCCGGCTGCCGACAACTATCGGCTACGCGGTGGACGACACGGGGACGCGCTTCTCGTTCGACTGGCGAGGGCTCGCCGCCAGCTGCCCGCATGCCGCCTCGATGTCGCGCCCCCGCGTGAGGCGAACGGTGGCGGGTATCCGCGCCCGGTCGAGAACGGCCTTGAACGCCTCGATCGCGCCCCGCGCGGAGCCCTCGAACATTCCGCCAGCGTGAGAAGGGATCGGGTTGTACGGAATGAGGTTGACCTTGAACGCCTTCGGGTCGAGGAGCGCGGCGAGGGCGCGTGCGTGCGTCGGCGAGTCGTTGACTCCGGCGAGCATGACGTACTCGACGAACACCTTGCGCCGGCGTAGCTCGACGTAGCGAACGGCACTCGGCGACGACGTCTACGAGCGGGTAGCGGTCG
The DNA here is from genome assembly GCA_963746435.1 of uncultured Actinomycetes bacterium. Taxonomy (GTDB): domain Bacteria; phylum Actinomycetota; class Thermoleophilia; order Gaiellales; family Gaiellaceae; genus GMQP-bins7. The sequence continues at coordinate 174,872 of CAVVAZ010000002.1, read as the reverse complement.
TTCACTGGCATGAGCTCCGACCGAAGCGCGGGGTCCGCGGAATGAAGCGAGAGCGCGAGCCGGATGGGTGAGTCGACCTCGTCCACGAACCGGCGCAATCCCGGCAGCCAGCCGACGGTCGAGATCGTCGTTCGCCGGGGCGTCACTCCGATCTCGGGCAGATGGCGCGCGGAGGCCAGCACCTCGTCCACATTCAGGAACGGCTCGCCCATGCCCATGTACACGACGTGGTTCACGGACTCGAGCCGCCGGAAGTGCAGGGCCTGGTCGAGGATCTCGGACGCCGTCAGGTTGCGGCCGAACCGCATCGCCCCCGTCGCGCAGAACCTGCAGGTGAGCGGACAACCCGACTGCGAGGAGAGGCAAATGGAGCGGCGTCCGTCTCGATAGCGCATGAGCACCGCCTCCACCGGATGGCCGTCTTGCGTGCGGAAGAGCGTCTTGATCGTCCCGTCACGCGACTCGCGCTCGGTGACGAGCTCGAGCGTCGAGAACGGCACGTGCTCCCCGAGAACGGAACGGAGCGACTTCGGCAACGTCGTCATCTCGTCGTACGAGAGCGCGCCGCGGGCGACCCATTCCCACACCTGGCGCGCGCGGTACGCGGGCTCGCCCCGCTCGGAGAGCGTTCGTTCGAGAAGCGCGAGATCCACGGTGGCACGGTAGCGTCCGCGGTGGTGACCGACCTCCGGTGATCGATCTCCGCTCCGACACCGTCACGCAGCCGACTCTCGGCATGCGCGCGGCGATCGCGCAGGCCGTCGTGGGCGACGAGCAGAAGCGCGAGGATCCGACGACGACCGCGCTCCAGGAGCGCGTGGCTCGCTGCTCGGTCAGGAGTCGGCGATCTTCCTGCCGACGGCGACCATGGCGAACCAGATCGCCCTCAAGCTTCACGGACGGCCTGGAGACGTGCTCGTCGCGGAGGAGAGCTCGCACGTCCTGGTCTACGAGTACGGAGGGGCAGCTGCGCACGCGGGCCTCATGACGCTCGGCCTTCCCGGAGTCGCGGGACGGATCTCGCCGGACCAGCTACGCGCCGCCGCTGCGCCGAGCACGAAGGCGGCGGATCAGCGTGTGACTCTCCTCTCGCTCGAGAACACGCACAACAACGCCGGCGGGAGAGTATGGCCACTGGCCGAGCTGGACGCGCTCGTCGCGACCGCACGCGAGCTGGGGCTCCGGGTGCATCTCGACGGGGCGCGCGTGCTCAATGCCTCCGTCGCGCTCGGCCTCGAGCCGTCCGCCGTCGCTGCGCGCTTCGACAGCGTGACGCTCTGCCTGTCGAAGGGCCTGGGTTGCCCACTCGGCGCGCTGCTCGCCGGCTCGTACGAGCTGATCGAGCGCGCGTGGCGCGAGAAGCATCTCTTCGGAGGAGCGATGCGGCAGTCCGGAGTTGTGGCGGCGGCCGGCGTCTACGCCCTCGACAACCACGTCGAGCGCTTGGCGGACGACCATGCGCGTGCCGGTCGTCTCGCCGCAGGCCTTGCTGCCGCCGGCATCGCGATCGACCTCGAGCAGGTCGAGACGAACTTCGTCCAGATCGACGTCGCACCGCTGGACCTCGAGCGCGCCGAGGTGCTCGACCGCCTCCGTGACCGCGGCCTCGGTCTGTCGTCGACGATCCACCCGACGGTCATGCGCGCGGTGACGCACCTCGGCATCACCGACGACGACATCGAGCAGGCCGTGGACATCCTCGCCGGCGTGCTTTCGGAGTCGACCGCTACCGCACGACCAGCGTAGGGCTCGCAAGCCCGCGCGCCGGGTACCAGAGCCGCAACTTCGAGCCCTTCGCAGCCCGAACGGTTCTCGACAGATAGCCACGACCGGAGGTCAGGCGCGTGCCGCCGATCGAAGTCCAGCGCCCGTCGCGTCCGGATCTGGAGGACGTAGCCCTGCGGGCCTTCACCCGGTCGCACTTGGCCCCAAACCGACGTCACCGACCCCTTGCGCGCGACCTGCGCCAGCGGGAGCATGGTCGCCTGGAGAGCGGGCTTCGCGTCGCCGTTCACCGTCTCGAGGCCGCTCTGCCACCGTCCCAGATCGGGTTCGTCGCGGTACAGGTAGTGGATCAGCATCTCGACCCTGGGCGCGGCGAACACCCTCCGCGCCGCTTCGGCCACGTAGCGTGCCTGCAGCTTGCGCGAGACGCCGAAGGGGTCGGGATCCGACTGGTACGCGTACTCGGTGAGCCAGATGGAGGCGCGCGGAAATGCCCTGCCGACCTCGCGCAGCAGACGCTCGAGGGTCGCCATCGAGATCGTCTTGCAGTCACCGCACCCGCCCGCCGGGTACGGCGTGTCGCCCGGATAGCTGGGATAGGGATGGTGCGCGTACGCGTCGAGGCGCGCCCCCGCACGATCCATCGCCCTGATGAAGTCCACGGGGGCCATTCCGCCCTTGCCGCCTCTCGGCCCCGTCACTCCCCCGGCGACCCTCGCCGCGGGGTTCGCCGCTTTGATCCCCTGATAGCCGGGGTTGAGGATCTGCGTCACATACGCACGCGGCGAGACGGGGTTGAGCCAGGCGATCTTGTTCGGCTCGTTCCACATGGTCCAGTTCCGGACGTACGGGTAGCGGGTTGCGGCGGCCTGGGCGAATCGCGAGAAGTCGGCGCTCCGGAGCGGGACGGCGTTCGGCGGCCCGCCCTCGGACGCCCAGCCCGGAGTTCCCCAGAGCGTCACGACGGGCGCCAGCCCGCGCGCATGGAGCGCGCGCAGGAGCCGATCGGATCGGCGCCACTCGAAGCGGCCCGGCGCCGGCTCGGTCCGGTTCCAGTAGACCGTCACGCGCACGATGTCGAGACCGAGCCGGTCGAGCTCCGCGACGCGCTGGGCGAGCGTTCCCGGGCCGAACTCGAGCCACGCGTCGTCCTGGATCCCGAAGCGAACGCTCGGCGCGGCCTCCGCGCCTCGAGCGCTCGAAACCGAACGCGCACGCGACCAGCACTGCGACGAGCGCAACTCTCATCCACCGGGTGTACCCGATCGCGGAAAGTCCGGAAACCCGACTTCAAACGATCTTTACGAATGCGGCTCGGCCGCTCAGCGATCCCCGGCCACGAAGAACGCGACGACGACGGCGACGTAACCGAGGAGGAGCAGAATCCCCCGGAGGCGGCTCGACTGGCCATTCCAGAGGACGAGCGCGGTGAAAACGGTGGCCGCGGCGAGCGCCCCGATCTCGACCGGACGGAACGAGAGCGCGAGGGGATCGATGACCCAGGAGATGAGCACCACGGCGGGGATGAGGAAGACGGCCACCTGTGCCGCCGACGCGAGCGCGATCTCCCCCGCAAGCGCGATCTTCCCCCGGTACGCAACCACGACCGCGCCTCCGTGCTCCGCCGCGTTGCCGACGATCGCGACGACGACGGCCGCGACGAAGAACTCGGAGAGACCCGCCTTGTCCGCGAACACCTCGAGCGATCCCACGAGGATCTCCGCGACGAAGGCCGTCGCGATCGTCGCCAGGGCGAGCGCGAAGAGCGAGAGGCGCAGTGACCAGGCCTTGATCTCCTCGTCGCTCGCGACGTGCAGCGCGCTGTGGCGCCGGAGCGAGAACCAGGTCACCCCGACGTACAGGACGAGGAGCACGATCGCAACGGGCACTGCGAGCACCGCCAGCCGACGGCGCTCGGGATCGCCGTCCCAACCGGGAATCGCGGGGATCAGGAAGAGGAGCGTCGCGGCGGCGAGCAGGCCGAACGCGAGGAAGCTCGAGTAGCGGTCGAGAGTCCCGCGTCCTCCGGCGACGAGTGCTGCGCCGAGCACCAGCAGGAGATTCGAGACGACGCTCCCCGTCAGAGAGCCGCGCACGACCTCGTTCAACCCTTCGTTGACGGCGATCAGCGCGATGATCAGCTCGGGCGCGTTGCCGAAGGTGGCATTCAAGAAGCCCCCGATTCCGGGGCCTGTGTGCTCGGCCGCGTGCTCGGTCGCCTCGCCGATGATCCAGGCCAGCGGGATGAGAGCCGCCGCCGCCAGCACGAACTCCGTCGTCTGGGGAAGGTCCGCCAGGTAGTGCAGCGCGATCGCGATCGGGGCGAGCCCGAGCGAGCCGAAGAGGAGCTTCCGGATCACAGGCGGCCAGCCTATCCGCCGTCGGCGTCGCCATTGCCTGAAAACTGCCGATTTTCAGTCTGCGGCGGCATAGCGCCGAGGCACAAATCGGCATACGCAACGCTCGCCTCCGGCTCGCGTTCACGGCAAGTCCTTGCGGCGGAGCATGGCGTCCGAGTTCCCCACGCCTCCGCGCTCATGGCCCGAGGCCGTCCATGAGCAACGGCGGCGCCGGTCGGGATACCTCTCCGAGCCCAGGACGAGGTCGAGTGCCGCCACTGCGACGTCCATTGCGAGAAGGTCGTCTACCCCGGAGCGTGCGTCAGCATGGGCTGTCCGTTCGTCTACGCCTACGAGGCGTGGGGGAGGACGTACATGGGCTGCATGCAGAAGGTCTTCGACGTGGAGATCGACCTCGCGCTGCTCGAGGAGGCCGAGTCCGAGCGCGGCGGCTTCGGCGCAGTCCGCGCGCGTCGCGCGCCACTCCCGATGTGCGAGATCGACGTCGTCCCCTGCTACGGCGGTCGTGAGGACCCGCTCGGCTGCCGCAATCCCGAGTTCTACGAGATCCCGCGCGAGCGCGCGAGCTTCCGCGTCTTCGCCCGCGTCACCGACGTCAGCTAGCTCGCTTTCTCCGCCGACCGCGGCGATGGAGCCTGCGGAGGAGATCGATGTCCGCGGAGCTGAGGCCGTCCTCGGGCCACGTCTCGAGGAGAGCGGGCAGATCCCGGAACGCCGGGTGTCCGAGGAAGGTCGCGAGCCCGTTCCCCAGGAGGCCTCGAGCGACGACGTCGTGGCGATCGCGATTCGAGCCGAGCGGCGACTTCGCGTCGTTCACGTGAAGGACACGCAGCCGCTCGAGCCCGAGGCGCGAGTCGAGATCCTCGAGCGCCTGGTCGAGTGCCTCCGCATCGGTGACATCGAGACCGGACGCCCACCAGTGGCAGGAGTCGAGGCAGACGCCGAGACGGGCATGGCCGTCAAGCTCGTCGCAGAGAGCGGCGAGCTCGGCGACCGAGCGGCCGATCGTGCCGCCCGCTCCGGCGGCGTTCTCGAGACAGAGCCAGAGCCCCTCCGTCGTCAGTCCGAGCAGCTCGCGCAGCGGCGGAGCCACGACCTTCACCGCTTCGTCGAAGCCGTACCCGAGGTGCGACCCCACGTGGAAGACGACCGCGTCGGCGTCGATTCCCTGCGCGGTCTCCATCGTCGCACGGAGTGCTTCGAATGACTTCGATCGAATCTCGGAATCGCGGCTCGCGAGATTCACGAGGTACAGGGCGTGACACGTGACGTGCCGAACGCGGGCTTCGCGCCGCCGCGAACGGAAGCGCTCCAGCTCCTCCGGTGCGTGCTGTGTGGACTTCCACATCCGCGGGCTCTGCGTGAAGACCTGTACGGCGTTGCCGCCGATCGCCTCGATCCGGTCGATCGCCTTGGAGATACCGCCTGCAGCCGAGACGTGGGCGCCGAAGAGCACGGGGCTAGGCTAGTGCGCCTATGAGCGTCCGCGTTCGCATGGCCCCTTCGCCCACGGGCTTCCTCCACATCGGCGGCGTGCGCACCTTCCTCTTCAACTGGCTCTTCGCCCGCGGACGCGGGGGGAGTGCCTGCTCCGCATCGAGAACACGGACACGAGCCGCCAGGTCGAGGAGTCGGTCGACCAGATCGAGCGATCGCTGCGCTGGCTCGGGATCGAGTGGGACGGTGGGACGACGTTCCAGCTCGATCGCCTCGAGCGCGCGCAGGAGGAAGCCGCGCGCCTCGTCGAGGCGGGGTCGGCGTACGAGGACGAGGGCGCGATTCGCATCCGCATGCCCGACGAGGGAGTCACCGGCTGGGACGACGCGATCAAGGGGCCGATCGAGTTCCCGAGCGTGCAGCTCGAGGACCTCGTCATCCTGCGCTCCGACGGACGGCCGACGTACAACTTCGCGTCCCCGCTCGACGACTGGCTGGACGGGATCACGCACGTGATCCGCGGCGACGATCACGTCTCGAACACGCCGAAGCAGATCCACGTGCTGCGCGCGCTCGGCGCCGAGCCGCCGGTGTATGCGCACGTGCCGAGCGTCTTCGGCGAGGACGGCCGCAAGCTCTCGAAGCGTCACGGCGCAGTCTCCGTGGACGAGTTTCGCGACGCGGGGTATCTGCCCGAGGCGCTCATGAACTTCCTCGCCCTCCTCGGCTGGGCTCCGGACGGCGAGACCACGATCATGTCGCCGCGACGAGCTCGTCGAGCGCTTCTCTCTCGAGCGTGTCGGCGCGAGCCCCGCGACGTTCGACTACGCGAAGCTCGACTGGATGAACGGGATCTACCTGCGCGCGCTGTCGGGCGAGGACTATGCGGATCGACTGACGACCTGGTTGCGCGAGCACGAGTACGACTGGCCCGAGGAACGTGTGCGCGCGGCGGTGCCGCTGGTCCAGGAGAAGATCGGCCGCTTCGACGAGTTCCCTGACTTCGCAGGGTTCCTCTTCCACGACGTCGAGCCGGATCCGGCGCTTCTCGACGGGCGCATTCTCGCTGCGGCCGGGACTGGCGCTCGAGGGCGTGGAGCCCTGGACGGCCGCGAGCATCGAGGCCGACCCTGAAAGCGGCTCTGCGACGTGCTCGGCGAGAAGCCGCGCGCCGTCTACCCACCCATCCGGGTCGCCGTGACAGGCTCGCGGGTGTCGCCCGGCCTCTACGAGAGTCTCGAGTTGCTCGGCAAGGACACGTCACTGTCGCGCATCCGGTCGGCGGCGAACGACGCATGACGTGGTCGCGAGCGAGCCAGACGTGAGCGCGCTGCGAGATCTCCTCGACGCCGAGCTCGGACCTACGAGCTGGCTTGAGGTTTCGCAGGAGCGGATCGACCGTTTCGCGCAGGCGACGGACGATCCGCAGTGGATTCACGTCGATCCCGAACGGGCCGCCAGCGGCCCCTTCGGGACGACGATCGCGCACGGCTTCCTCACGCTCTCGCTTTGCGTCCCGATGCTCTACGAGCTTCTTCCCCCGGTTGACGGGATGGTCGTGAACTACGGCGTGAACCGGGTTCGGTTCCCGGCGCCCGTGCCGTCCGGCGGCCAGGTCCGCGGTCGCTTCCACGTCACCTTCGTCGAAGACGCTGCCGGCGGCGAGCGTGCGACGGTCGAAGCGGTTGTCGAATGCGAGGGAGTCGAGAAGCCCGTCTGCGTCGCCGAGCTCGTGCTCCTCGTCCTGCCCGACATCTCCCCGCAAACAGCCTCTTAACAAGCCTCGTCTCCCGCGGACTTGTCTGCTACCGTGCCCGCCCGGTGGGACGCGGCCGAACACGCCTGATTCGTTTTGCGCTCGTGCTCGCGCTCGTCGGCGTGCTCGCCGGCGTCGTGGTCGCGACGGCTGCAGCTCTCCGGTTTACCGACGCGGCCTGCCCGGAGGCGGGTGGTGGCGGCGTACGTATATGCCCGAGCGGCATCGTCGGAGGCTCGTACTCGTTCACGCTGTCCGGGGACGGCGGGTGTGGCCCGGCGCTGCCGTATCAGTACCGCGTCATCAACGGGGCCCTTCCGCCCGGCCTCTCGCTCTCTTCCGGCGGCACGATCAGCGGGACACCGACGCAGTCGGGGACCTACTCCTTCTGGATCGAGCTGAGCGACGAGAACCCGCCCTCGGCCTCCTGGTGCCTGGTGCAGGAGGCGGAGCGCGAGTTCAGTCTCACCGTAGCCCCCGGCCTGAGCATCTCCAACCAGGCGGTGAAGCCCGGCACGATCGGCGCAGCGTACTCGGAGACGCTGAGCGCGATGCTCGTGACCGCGCTCAACCCGCCGACCGGAATCGGGGCGAGCGGCCTGACGTGGTCGATCGCTTCCGGCGCGTTGCCTCCCGGCCTAGCCCTTGCTGCCGACGGCACCCTGGCAGGGACGCCGACAGCCGGAAGGCTCGTATCAGTTCGTCGTCCGAGCCCAGGGCAACGGAACCTCCGACACCGAGACGCTGACGCTCGTCGTCCGGACGGCCGTCACCGTTGCCGCACCGCCCACCCCGAAGTCCGAGGTCGGCGTTCTCTTCACGACGAAGCTCACGGCTTCAGGCGGCACGAGCACGTTCACGTCTGGCCGCGACCGGGCTGCCCGCCGGGCTGGCGCTCGGCACGGACGGCACGCTCACCGGCACCCCTACAGTGGCCGGCACGTACCGCTTCACGGCGACGGCGACTGACACCGAAGCGCGGGTCGGCACCTACGAGGGCGTGCTGACCGTTGCGTCGAGGCTCGCGATCAAGACGCTGCGCTTGAAGCCGGGGAGGGTCGGGCGTCTGTACCAGCAGAAGGTCTCGACCTTCGGCGGTGTCCTGCCGGCGAAGTGGAAGGTCAAGGGCCGCCTGCCACGCGGCATCCGCTTCGCATCGGCGCTCGGCCTCCTCACGGGCACGCCGCAGAAGGCGGGCACGTATCGCGTAACGGTCGAGGTTACGGACGCGCTCAAGGTGAAGTCTGTGAAGACGTTCACCATCGTCGTCCTTCCTTAGACGCCCAAGCCGCACCGCTCGTCGCTGAGCGAACGACTGCCCGCAGGACTCAAGTGATCGCCGCCGGTCGCCGATATCCCTGATGTGGGGGAGCGCCGCAACCGCCCGACCACTACCGAGGGGCCCGCCGTCGTGAGCCCCGAGCTCGCGCTCGTCGATCGTCGAGTCGCCGACCACGCGCGCGCTCTTCTCCCGGATCCGAGACGACACCTTGTCGGCACTCGGACGACAGCGTCGAGGCCACTCCCGAGGTGAGGACGGTCTTCCGCGGCTTCAAGCCTGCACAGTCGCCTGACGACCCAGTCGCGGCGGCTCGAAGCCGCATCATGGAGTGCGGCGTCGCGGCCGAATTCTCCGCCGAGCCGTCACGACGGCGCACGCCCCGCGGTGTCACCTTCATCCCGACGCTCTGCGCGGCGTCCTCGGTCGCGATGCTCGTGGCGGATCTTCATCTGGTGATCTGAGGGTCTGCGCCCTCGAAACCGCTCCACGAGGATCGGCTGAAGAGGCTCCGCTAGTCCGTCAGCCAGCGCTCCGGCGGTCCCCACCTCGATCGCGCGGCAAGCGCTAGCGATAGCGCACTCCCAGCGCACCGAGTACGGAGTGGGAGATCGGCGAGTTGCCGTCAGTCGGATCTCTGAGCCGCGCAACGCAACAGGGCCGCTGTACGTGCAGCTTGGCGCTGGATCCGCTCGCCGATCTTCCCTTCCCGTGCGCGACCTGTACCCGAGCCCGCGATGAGTAAACCCACTCCGCCGAGAGTTCTGTAAGCCATCCCACGAGTGACTGGCACGGACGTCGTCGCGCGAGACCGCGTCGCAGCCAAACACCGCAACGTGAGGCCGTTCGCCGGGACCGGCGCGTGACCCGCCGCACCAATCCGTCGGGTCCTCACTCCGCTATGCCGTGTCGAATGGTTCGCCACGACTGCCAGGTGATGCGCAGGATCACCGCGGTGATGACGAGGGCGACGAGCGGGTCGCCGAGCTCGAATCCGAGAGCCACGACGACTGCGCTCAGAACCACACCGAGGCTGACATACGCGTCTGCGCGCGCGTGGTTGCCGTCCGCGATGAGGGCAGGGCTATCAAGCCGTCTTCCAGCTCGTGTGCGAATGAACGCCGCTACGAGGTTGCCGAAGAAGCCAATCGCGCCCGCGAGCGCAAGGGCGATGAGATGATCGGGAGCCTCGGGGTCGAGCAGTCTGACGACCGCTTCGTAGGCGGCCACGCAGGCGCTGATGAATATGGCGAGGACGACGGCGAGGCCCGCGTACCCCTCGGCTTTCGGCGACCGGAGGGCGAAGGCCACGCCGAGGGGTACGGCGGTCAGTGCATCGCCGACATTGTGGATCAGGTCGGCGAGCAGGGCAACGCTACCCGTCAGAACGTAGATCACAGCCTGGATCGCGGCGGTTAGGCCGAGGACGAGTAGCGAAGAGCAACGGCCCGTCGGCCGGCCCGCGAGCGGAGGATCGAGCGATCGACGAGGCCGTGCGTGTGGCCGTGCGCTTCGTGATCGTGGTGGTGGTGCGAGCTCTCGTGCGCGTCCTGCCCAGGATCACGCCCGTCGGCCTCGCGGTGCTCATGCTGCCTCACGTCGGCTGAGGCTAGCTACGGCACTTCCTGCGCACGATGCCTAGCGACTGTCGAACCAGGCGTCTCTGAACCGCTGGAGTGCGCCGAGCTCGAACTTCGAGCAGGTGAGCGACTCCGGACCGTCGAGGCTTGCAGCGCCTCGACTGTCGGCCGCTGATCGCAGCCGCTACTACGGCCTGGTCTCTGCCCTCGACCCATGCCTTCGTGCGACGCTTAGATTGGTCGCGGGCAGTCCCCGGCTTGTACGTGACCACGACCCAGCCGTCGTAGAGAACATGCGCCATGCTCTCGCCTGGAGCTTTCTCCGTCGGGCCGTAGAATCTCTTGAGTGGATGACCCCCGCCTTACCGGGCGGGCGGCGAGTAGTCCGACTCCGTGCAGGGCTTCCCTTGTGTCGCCCGGCGGTGTCCGCCTCGGCCAAGAATGGCAGATCGTCGGCGGCGATGAGCCCGGCGGCGACCATCGCGCCGAAGGCGATGCGCTCGGCCACTGCTGGGCGGCTCACAACGTGCGACAGCAGCTTCCAGAGAGCGACAACGACCACAACCAGCACGGCGAGCTGCCCGAGCTCGATCCCCGCGTTGAAGAGGATGATCCGGAGTGCCAGACCGTCTTCAGGAAGCGCGATCTCTTGCAGCCGGGTCGAAAGGCCGAGGCCGTGGACGAGGCCGAAGCCGAAGACGACTACGCCCACGAGCCGCCAGTTCTTCTCGCCGCGCCAGATGCGGAAGACATCCTGAGCGCGAATGCGACATCGGCACGTCGCCGTGCACCTTCAGCGGCTAGCGTCGCGCGAGGAGGTCTGGCCGAGCACGAAGAGAGGAGACTCGCCGCCGCTCGACGGGGAGAGCACTGTCATCTACAGGCCTCGAGCGGTAACCCCGGTAACGGGCTGATGCAACGTGGGTCAAGCAACGCGCAACTCTTCGAGCCCCTCGCTTCGCTGTCCGGGCGGTCGCATCGGCTGGTTCGACAGACGTCTGTGCCGTCGTGACGATGTCGCCATCGGCCCAAGGGTCGAGATCGCCGCTCGGCCACGCCGGTCGAGAAGCCTCACACGCTGTTAACTTTCGTTGCCGTATATTCCCGCGGTGCGATTGAAGCTCGCTGTCGTAGTCATGGGCGTCTTCGCGGCAATCGCCGTGAGCGGAGCATCCGCTGCGGACTTCGAGGGCGATAACGGCCCGTGTAAGGAAACGCCGGGTGAGCAACTTCTGCTCCGTTGTCCGACGGGGTTTGTCGGCGTGCCCTATGAGGTGCAGATGGAGTCCGAGGAGGGCTCGGGCTGCGAACCTTACGACTGGTTCGAGATCGTCAACAGCTCGCTTCCGGCGGGCCTCTCGATGACGAGAGACGGTCTCATCTCCGGCATCCCCACGGGCGCCGGCCTGACGCGTTTCTGGGTGTGGAATCACGACCTGACCGCGGCCGAAGGGGGACCTTCTTGGTGCCAACGCGAGGATCGATCGGAACGCGAATTCAGCATCCCGATCGACCCCGGACTCGCGATCATCAACCCGTCCGTCAAGCCCGCCACCGTTGGCCAGCCCTATACCGACACACTCGCGACGAGGCAGGTTGTGAGCCTGAACCCGCTCAGCGGCCCCGACGTGCAGGCGACCTGGTCCCTGCAGTCGGGAGCGCTTCCTCCAGGCATCACCCTCTCGACATCTGGCGTCTTGAGCGGAACAACCACTGCCGAGGGGAGCTACGGGTTCGTCGTCAAGGCTCAGACCGGCAGCCCTGTTGACACAGAGACGTACACGCTCACCGTGCGGCAGCCCGTCGTCGTGAGCTCGCCGTTCGCACCGGCACAGCGGCCGAACGCTGAGGTTGGGGTTCGTTTTGCGAAGACCCTCACGGCAGCGGGAGGGAGCGGCACGTACACATGGTCGCTGTCCTCCGGTGCGTTGCCCTCCGGGGTCGCGCTCGATGCGAGCAAGGGCACGCTCTCCGGAACTCCTCAGGCTGCTGGCAGCTTCGCGTTCGGTCTGAGCGCGACCGACGCTGAAGGGCGCGTGGGGACGGTGAACGCCTCTCTGACTGTTGCCCCGAGGCTTGCGATCAAGACGCTCCGCCTGAAAGCTGCGAAGCTGGCACGCACATACCGTGCGACGCTCGTCACGGTCGGAGGCGTCGCGCCCCTGAAATGGAGAGTTGTTCGCGGAAAGCTCCCGTTGGGCGTCCGGCTCTCGCAGAACCTCGGGACGCTCGCTGGAACCCCGCGTCGGATCGGAACGTACCGCGTGATCGTGGAGGCAAGGGACGCGCTTGGCGCGAGGTCGCAGAGGACGCTCGTGCTCCTGGTGCAGAAATAGCTCTCGCGTAACGAGCGCGGGCATTTCAACCAGCGCGGCCGCAAGCCCAGAGCAAGATGCGAGGTCGCTCCCGTCGGGGTCCCATCGCACGGGTCGACGATCGCCGAACAGGCGGACGCGGGCAGGATGTCGCCACGTTCGGCGAGATGCCTTCGTGCCACCCGCGTTGCCTTCTGCGCCGAAACGGCACCGCCCGCACGCCTGACACACGGTTGCAAGCCCAATCCGCATAACAGGCGCACTCAGAAAGGCGCCCGACGCCTGCAAATGAGCACTTTTCACAGCCCGATTCACGCCAACGAGACGCCTTGCTCGTGGAGCAGGGCGATCCTCCGGTGACGGAGGTCGTGGCTCGCTCCTTGATCCCTGCGCCGTCGCGGGTTGCTCGGTCGCGTGTGCTCTGACAGACTCCCGCGTCCGCGGCGGGCAGCACTCTTGAGCCGGAACCTTCCCCCTACCGGCGTGCCCGCCGCGGACCTGATTTCGCCCGGCTGAGGGATTGCCGAGCGGGAGTTACCGCGCCGGATCCCCCTGTCTGAGACTCCGCCGGTGACAGCTGACTCAGGGCAGGTCGAGCGGCTCGATGCTTCGATCCTCGAGCGCAGCTCAACGCCCACTCGCGGCAGATCGCCTCCACCCACTCTGTCGGTGAATCGCCTAGCGTGACGCGCACCTGGTGGATGACGCCCTCAAAGTCTCGACCGTAATCCTGGCGGCGCTCCGCGGTGATCGTCATCTCAGCGCCGGCTCCGGCTTGGCGGAAAGCAAGCGCCAGCCGATCTAACTCTGCCTGAGTAGCGTCCCGCCGGTGAGGATCCCAAAGTTGACAAGGACGCACCCGTCCTCGGCGAACGCTATGGGGAACTCATCGCGATCACCCGCCACGGAGAGAGGCTTCCCGTCCGCCCACGGACCTAACTCCCGCCTTACGGTCGAGCGAAGCGCACGAGTCGCCACGCGTCGATCTCTACGAACCGCTGGGACAGGTGAGAGCAACGTGGATGACCATGGAGCGGCTGAGGGACGCCATCGAGTAGGGGAGCACCGAGGGGAGCACGGCACGAGCACGCGCGACCAGATGGCACGCATGGCCGGCGCAGCCATGCGCATTCACCGTCTATCTCGAAAGAACCAGAGGCCCATACGGGATTCGAACCCGTGCCGCCGCCGTGAGAGGGCGGTGTCCTAGGCCGCTAGACGAATGGGCCCTAGCGAGGCGGAAGGATAGCGGACGCCTGCGTAAGCTTCTCCGGTGCCCGAAGAGCCGCAGTTCGTGCCGCTCGAGTTCGAGCGACTGCCGGAGGCAGAGCAGCTCTCGCGCTCGCGGGCGTTCCTGGAGCGCATGCGCCGCCGCCGGACCATTCGCCACTTCTCGGGCGACGCGGTTCCCGTGGAGCTCGTCGAGAACGCGATCGCGACCGCGGGGACGGCCCCGTCGGGCGCGCACCAGCAGCCATGGACGTTCGTCCTCGTCTCCGACCCGGAGCTCAAGCTGCGTCTGCGCGAAGGCGCCGAAGTGGAGGAACGGAAGAGCTACGAAGGCCGGATGCCCGAGGAGTGGCTCGACGCGGTGCGGCCGTTCGGGACCGACTGGCACAAGCCGCACATCATGGATGCTCCCCACGTCATCGTCGTCTTCGAGCAGGCGTACGGGCTCGAGGAGGACGGGAAGAAGGTCAAGCACTACTACGTCCGCGAGTCGGTCGGAATCGCCGTCGGGCTGCTGCTCACGAGCCTGCACGAAGCGGGGCTCTGCACACTCACCCACACGCCGAGCCCCATGGGCTTCCTGCACGAGATTCTCGAGCGACCCGAGAACGAGCGCGCGTACGTGCTCATCGCGGTGGGCTATCCGGCGCCCGGCTGCACGGTTCCCGACATTCGGAGGAAGGAGCTCGACGAGATCCTCGTTCGGCGCTGACCGAGGCCGCGCTAGAAGGCGGACTCGGGCTCGCGGGTGTCGAGGCGCTCCTCGAACTCGCGCCTGATCGCCTCGCCGCTCGAGAGCACCGCCTCGTAGCGAAGCACGCCGCGGCGGAAGGGTCACGATGCGGACGTTTTCGTCACGGTCGCCGTGACAGCGCGCGTAGGCGGCGGCCTCGTCGAGGGGCCGCAAGCGGTCGCGCTTCCGCCGGCTCCACACGCCAACCGATCCCTACCAGAACCGCGCCGGAAAAGAAACCCGCCGGCGAGGGTGCGCTTCGCTCTTTGCGACGAAAACGGCTAGGACGCGGCCCACCGGCAGCTCCACGGGCTCCAGTCCCGTCCGGAACGGACGAAGTAGCGATGCGCCGCGAGTGCCTGTGCATGCGCCGTGTCTCCGTGCCCGAAGAGGCGACGCTCGCTCGAGCCCATCTGGAAGAGCCCGAGGTACTGGCCGTTCTGCGCGTGCGTCGACATCCGGGACTCGCACCAGGCCACGGACAGCGCCTGCCGGCAGTAGCGGCCGAACACGCCGCAGATCGCGACGCGCGGTGGGGCGGAGGCCAGACGGCGTGTACGACGTCTCTCGTCGCGAACGCGAACGAGTCGCTGGTAGTAGGCGACCTCCCTCGTCGCTTTCCGCAGCCCGCGCTTCGCGCGGAGCACGACAGCGCGCGCGACCTCGCGGTCGTCGGTCGAGCTGAGGAGCCAGCGATGCGTCCGGAAGAAGCGGAGGGTGCTGCGATGCTGGCGCACGGCCTTGATCTTCAGCGCAAGCCGCTTGTCGAGCGTCAGGCTGCGCGCGGTCTTCGTCTTGGTTGTCTTGGTGGTCGTGCTGGAGGCGTTCGCCGCACGCTCTCCGGTCGTTGCCGCAACGGCCTGTGTCACGAGAACGAGCGCGCACAAGCCAACGATTAGTGCCCTCAGAACAGACCCCCCAGGTCGGAGACAGGGACGCGGCTCGCCCACCGGGAGCCGCTCGTGTCACTCGGTTCGCGCCAGGCTACCGGAAGCCGCACGAGCTGGGACGAAAAGGCTTACAGATTCATAAGGAACGGTGTCACAAGCGTCGACGCGCCAGACAACAGCCGCTGAGGCTGCGGGGCAGGGATTCGAACCCCAACTTCCCGGTCCAGAGCCGGGCGTCCTGCCGTTAGACGACCCCGCAAAGGGCTTCGGCAGTGTAGACGCTAGCTCGTGGCGCGCGGCCGCCCGGACTCGCCGATCTCGAGCCGGTAGACGGGAACGAGGCGCTTCTCGGCCTCGGTGTCGATGCGCGCGACGACCTCGATGTAGGGCTCGAGGCCCGATCCGCGGAGCTTCGCCTTGAGCAGTCCGTCGACCTGGTAGATGCCCGAGGAGTTGTTCATGACGATCTCGACCATCACGGGTCTCGTCTCACCGTCCACGATCCGCACCTCGTCGATCGCCGCCGCCGACAGCGAGTGGATGGAGACCGAGCCGCGCTCGAAGGGGATCCGCGACCTTCCTTTCGCCAGATCGAGCGCGTCGGCGACGCGAAGGACGCCGGCCTCGAGCGCGAGCGGCTCGCCGTCCGCCCGGTGGCTGATGATCGCCTGCAGCGTTTCGGACACCATCACGGTGCGGTCCGGCTCTTCGTAGATGTCGTCGAGCAGCTCGCGGATCTTCGGCTCCGCGAGGAAGAGGCTGAAGCTCTCGTGGTCGGTCCGGTGCACCGACATTCCCACGTCGTGCAGCATGGCTGCGAGCACGACCAGGACCTCCGAGTCCTCCGGCTCCATCCGGTAGTCGCTGACGAGTGACGTGGTGACGCCATGCTTCACGAGCTGCCGGAGGAGCTTGAGGGCGATGTTGGTCACGATCTGGACGTGCACCCATGAGTGGTCGTTGATCTCCAGGCGCACGACGGCGTTGACGTTGGCGACGTGCCACCAGGCCTTGAGCTGCTTGTCGGCCTCGACCTTGTCGAGCAGACGCCGGAGCTTGCGGTTCCCGCGCGCGGGCACGCGGATGTGCATTCCGGCCACCGCCTCGGCGGGCGTCAGGCGCGTGTCGCGAACGGCCTCCTCGGAGAGTGGCCCCGTCGCCTGCTCGACCTCGGCCGACAGCGCGTCGTCCGCGTGTGCGTCCGTCTCCTGGTCGAGGCTCATGCACGAAGACTACGCCCGCACCGCGCCGGACGGCTTGGTCGAGGTGCCGGCTATGCGACCTCGGCGGACCAGTCGCCGTACAGGCGGGTATACGGCCCCTCGGCGTGAATCAGCTCGTCGTGCGTTCCGCGCTCGACGACTCGTCCGTGGTCGAGCACGACGATGAGGTCGGCGCTGCGGATGGTGGAAAGACGATGGGCGATGACGAACGCCGTCCGGCCCGCGAGAAGCCGCCGAAGTCCACGCTCGATCTTCCGCTCGGTGCCGATGTCGACGGACGACGTCGCCTCGTCGAGGATCAGAATCCTCGGATCGGCGAGTAGCGCTCGGGCGAATGCGACGAGCTGCCGCTGTCCCAGCGAGAGGCGGAAGCCACGCTCTCCGAGCTGCGTGTCGTAGCCGTTCGGCAGCTCGTTGACGAAATCGTCGGCGCCGACGGCTGCCGCAGCCGCTTCGATCTCCTCTCGGGTCGCGTCCGACCGGCCGAACGCGATGTTCTCGGCGACCGTGCCGGCGAAGAGGAAGCCTTCCTGCGGCACGATGCCGAGCTGACGGCGCAACGTCGTCTGGGTCACGTCGCGCAGGTCGTGGCCGTCGATGGTGATCCGTCCCGCCCGCGGGTCGTAGAAGCGGGCGAGCAGCTTGGCGATGGTCGACTTTCCCGCACCGGTGTGGCCGACGAGCGCGACGGTAGTGCCGGGAGGCACGTCGAGGTCGAAGGCATGGAGCACCTCCGGGAGGTCTCCGTACCCGAAGCGGACGTGGTCGAAGTGCACGTTGCCGCTGATCCTGGGGAGCTCTCGAGCGTCGTGCGCGTCGACGACCTCGGGCTCCTCGTCGAGCACGTGGAGGATGCGGTCGAGCGCTGCGGTCGCGGAGAGAAACGTGTTGTAGAGCTGCGAGAGCTGCTGAACGGGATCGAAGAAGTTCGACAGGTAGAGCGTGAAGGCGAAGAGCGTGCCGACGGTGAGGCTGCCGTCCACGACGAGTGCTCCTCCGAACCCGAGGACGATCGCCACCGCCAGCGACGAGAGCACGTCGACCGCCGGGAAGTAGACGCCATTGAGAACGACGGTCTCGTAGTTGGCGGCGCGGTAGCGCTCGTTGACGCCGCGAAACGTCGTTTGGCTCTGTGGCTCCCGCGTGAAGGACTGGACGACGCGCATTCCCGAGATGTCCTCGGCGAGCGTCGCGGTCACGAGTCCGAGACGTTCACGCACGCGCCGGTAGGCGCGGTTCGACCGCATCCGGAACCAGGCCGTGGCGGCGGCCATGAGCGGGAGGACGACCAGCGTCGCCAGTGCGAGCCGCCAGTCGAGGAGGAAGAGCACGGCTGCGGTTCCGACCAGGACGAGCGAGTTCTGGACGAGGCTCGAGACGCCGTCGGTGACGAGTTGGTCCAGCGCCTCGACGTCGTTCGTGATCCGGCTGACGATGGCGCCTGTCCGGTTCCGCTCGTAGTAGCCGAGCGACAGCCGCTGGAGGTGCGCGAAGAGCTTGATACGAAGGTCGGCGAGAGCGCGCTCGCCGACCCAGCCAGTGAAATAGGTCTGAGCGCCCGAGAGGGCGAAGGCAGCGACGCCCGAGAGAACGAACGCGACGACCACCCAGGTCAGCGTCCCCAGGTCGCCTGCCCCGATCCCGTCGTCGACGGCGAGCTTCGCGAGGTAGGGCGGGAGGAGCGCGACGATCGTGTAGGCGACGAGGGTGATCCCGGCGAGGGCCGTCCGTCCCGGATACGGGCGCGCAAGCCGGACGAGCACACCGAGCCGACGGCGGGTTTGCTTCCAGGACCAGTCCTCGACGGTGGCGCCGCGCGCCTCGGTGAGATGGGTTCCCGCTTGCCAGACTTTCATGCGGGGCGCTTCTCTCGGGGCACCCCATCCCACCACCCGCCTCTAGCGTAACCCTGGCAACGGCACGGATGGGACACGACTTCGTGCCAAAGGTGTGCCGGATACGGGCTCATCCTGTGACGACCTGCTGGAGCAGCCCGTGCTCGTGGATCTCGCGATAGAGCGCGCTGTCCACGAGGAGCTCGGCTTGGGTTCCCCGAGCGACGAGCCGTCCGTGATCGAGCACCGCGATCTCGTCGGCCAGCGCGATCGTGGACAGACGATGGGCGATGATGATCGTCGTCCGGTCTCGCATCACCTCGCGCAGCCCCGCCCGAATCCTTGACTCGGTCGTGGCGTCCACGGAGGCCGTTGCGTCGTCCAGGATGAGAATGCGCGGGTCGATCAGCAGCGCTCGGGCGATCGCGATGCGCTGTCGCTGGCCCCCGGACAGCGTGATTCCGCGCTCGCCGACCACGGTCTCGTAGCCCTGCGGAAGCTCCTCGATGAACTCGCTTGCCTGCGCAGCGTGCGCTGCCGCCTCGACAGCCGCGTGCGGGGCGTCCGGCATCCCGAAGGCGATGTTGTCCCGCACGCTCGCGGAGAAGAGAAAGGGGTCCTGCGCGATCACGCCGATCTCACGCCGGAGCGAGCGTCGCTCGAGGTCTCGGACATCGATCCCGTCGACGAGAACGCGACCCGCGGTCGCTTCGTAGAACCGCGGGACGAGCGCGGCGAGCGTCGTCTTCCCGGATCCGGTGCGTCCGATGAGGGCCAGAGTCCGGCCGGGCTCGATGTCGAGCTCGATGTCCTCCAGGACGAGGCGCCCCGGCTCGTACGCGAAGTCGACGCCCTCGAAGCGCACCGCGCCCGGGCCGGACGGCAGCGCACGAGCAGCCGGCCGGTCGGCGATCTCCTCGGGCTCGTCCAGGATCTCGAAGATGCGCTCGCCGGCAGCGACCGCGCGTTGCGCCTGCCCGATCCACATCCCGAGCATGCGGAGCGGCATGACGAGCATGGCGAGCAGCAGGTTGAATGCGACGAAGTCGCCGAGTGCCAGTGACCCGGAGACCACCATCCGCCCTGCGGCAAGCAAGACTGCCGCTTGCGCCAGGAGCGGCAAGAACGTGAGCAGGGGGACATAGAGGGCTCGCTGGCGATTTGCGGCGAGCGTTTGGCTGAACACCGAGTCCGCTGCCCTCGAGAAGGTCGCTTCGCGCCGGTCCTCCTGGGCGAACGACTTGACGACATGCACGCCCACGATGCTCTCCTCCGCGACCGTCGCCACGTCGGCGAGCTTCTGCTGGACGTCGCGCAGAACCGGATGAGAGACGCGGCTGTACCGATAAGCGGTGAGGACGATCGCCGGCGTGATCGCGAGGGCGATCAGTGCGAGTTGCCAGTCGTAGAAGAAGAGCACGATGGTCACGACGAGGATCGTCACGACGTGCTGCGCGAAGAAGATGAGCCCGTACCCGAGGAAGAAGCGCACGGACTGCAGGTCGATCGTCGCGCGCGACATGAGCTGTCCGACCTGGCTTCGGTCGTAGAAGCCGAAGGAGAGCCTGAGGAAGTGGGCGTACACGTCGTCGCGAAGGTCGTATTCGACGCCGAGCGCCTGCCTACCGGAGAGCAGGCGCCGGCCGACCTGGAGCGCGGCTCGGACGAGGCCGAGTACGACGATTGCGCCGACCCAGAACGCGATGACCTCCGTGTCGGGATCGGCCACTCCCGTGTCGGGGTCGCGGGACAGCTCGTTGATGACGACTCCGACCAGGATCGGGACGAGGATTCCCGCGACCTGAGAGCCGATCGCGAGAGCCGAGGACACCGTGAGCGACCCACGGTAGGGCCGCAGGAACCCGAGGAGGCGCACGAACACGCGCCAGTTGGACTGCCGTGGGCCTGCCAGATCGTCCTCGCCCGTCACCTGGTCTTAGGGTACGGATCGTGCTCGAGGCCGTGCCGAACGTGTCCGAAGGACGCGATGCGTCGGCGATTCTGTCGATCGGCCGAGAGCTCGCCTCGACAGGTGCGTCTCCTCGACGTCCACTCGGACGCCGGCCATCACCGCACCGTCTACTCACTCGTGGGAGAGCCGTCGGAGCTCGTGGCATCGCTCGTGTCGGGCGTCGCCGCCGCGTGCGAGCTGATCGACCTCCGGCTGCACGAGGGCGTCCACCCGCGCGTCGGCGCCGCCGATGTCGTGCCACTCGTCTACCTGCACGCGGGCGACGCCGAGCTCGCGCGCGCGGCGGCGCTGGACGTCGCCGCGCGCATCGGAGAGGAGATCCGGCTGCCGGTCTTCCTGTACGGCGACGTCGGTGCCGGGAGGCGCCCGGCGTTCTTCCGTCGAGGCGGGCTCGCGGCGCTCGCCCGGCGGGTCGCTGCCGGAGAGCTCGTCCCCGAGTTCGGGCCCGCGCGCGTCGGTCAGCGGTCGGGCGCCGTGCTCGTGGGCGCCCGCAAGCCCCTCGTCGCCTACAACGTCGATTTGGCGACCGACGAGCTCGAGCTCGCACGCGAGATCGCGGCCGCCGTTCGCGAATCGAGTGGGGGGATCGCCGGAGTGCAGGCGATCGGACTCCGCCTGCCCCGATCCGGCCGCGTCCAGGTGAGCATGAACCTGCTCGATCTCGAACGAGCGGCGCTGCACGACGTCGTAGCGGCTGTCGCCGGCGAGGCGGCTGCGCGCGGCATCGCCGTCGCCGGAGGAGAGCTCGTCGGACTCGTGCCGGAGAGCGTGCTTCACGCGGCGCGCGCGGCAGGCGTGCAGGTGGCCGGTGTGGACGAGTCACGGGTCCTCGAGCGGTTGGCGGGGCTCTAGCCGCTACTAGACTCGGAGCCGTGTCGCAGGCGATCGAGCTGACGGGCGACGACCTGGCGCTGGCGGACGTCTGGAACGTCGCCGTGGAGGGAGCGGAGGCCGAGCTGACCGATCGCGCTCGAGAGCGAATGCGCGCTGCGCGCGAGCTCGTCGATTCGATCCAGGGGGAGCACACCTACGGCGTCAACACCGGCTTCGGGCGCTTCGTCTCGGAGCACATCCCGGAGGAGCTTTCGGGCGAGCTGCAGCTCCGTCTGCTTCGGAGCCACGCGTGCGGGGTGGGCGAGCCGTATCCGGACGACGTGGTTCGGGCCGCGATGCTCCTGCGGATAAACGCGCTCGCGAAGGGGTACTCGGGAGCCAGGGTCGAGACCGCCGAGCTGCTCCTCGCCTGCCTGAACCGAGGCGTGCTCCCGGTCGTCCCCGCGCGCGGCTCGGTTGGCGCGAGCGGAGACCTTGCGCCGCTCGCTCACCTGGCGCTCCCGCTCGTGGGGGAGGGCGAGGCCGTCGTCGCCGGAGAGCGTCTCGACGGCGCCCGCGCGCTCGCGCGGGTCGGGCTCGAGCCCATCCGGCTCGTGAGCAAGGAGGGGCTCTCGCTCGTGAACGGGACGCAGTTCATGGCCGCGATGGCCGCGCTCGGGACGATCCGCGCCCGCCGGCTCGCGAAGAGCGCCGATCTGGCCTGCGCCCTGTCGCTCGAGGCTCTGCAGGGATCGCGCACGAGCTTCCGGGTCGAGGTGCATCGTGCGCGTCCCCTGCGCGGGCAGCAGGACTCGGCGGCCAACATCTGGAAGCTCCTCGAGGGCTCCGCGATCATCGAGTCCCACCGCTGGTGCGACAAGGTGCAGGACGCGTACTCGATCCGCTGCGCGCCTCAGGTGCACGGTGCCTGTCGTGACCTGCTCGACTATGTCGAGGCGACCGTCGCGGTCGAGCTGAACGCCGCGACGGACAACCCGCTCGTCCTGCTCGAGGAGGGCGACATCGTGTCGGCCGGAAACTTCCACGGACAGCCGCTCGCGTTCGCGCTCGACGTCGCTTGCGCTCGCGGTCGCCGAGCTCGCGAGCATCTCGGAGCGGCGGGTCGAGCGGCTGGTCAACCCCAGCCTCTCGGACGGGCTCCCGCCCTTCCTCGTCGAGGAGGGCGGGCTCAACTCCGGGTTCATGATCCCGCAGTACGTGGCGGCCGCGCTCGTCTCCGAGAACAAGGTGCTCGCGCATCCTGCCAGCGTGGACTCGATCCCGACGAGTGCCGGCCAGGAGGATCATGTCTCCATGGGGAACGCGGCTGGCTTGAAGGCGCTTCAGGTGCTGGACAACGTCGAGCGCGCGCTGGCCATCGAGCTCCTCGCGGGAGCGCAGGCGGTCGAGTTCCTCGCTCCGCTCGCGCCAGGGCAGGGCGCGCGGGCGACGCATGACTTCGTGCGCTCGCTCTCGGCGAGGCTCGAAGAGGATCGCTCTCTGAGCGCGGACATCGAGCGGGTCGCGGACACGATTCGCTCCGGGTCGCTGGTCGCCGCGGTCGAGGCCGAGATCGGGGCGCTCGCGTGACGGACGTTGTCACGCGCGAGGCGGTGGACGCCCTCTGCGGGGACCTCCGGCGGATCAGGGCGCCGCGTGGCACGGCGCTGAACGCGCGCTCGTGGCAGACGGAGGCGCCCCTCCGCATGCTCCTCAACAACCTCGATCCCGAGGTGGCCGAGCACCCCGAGCGATCTCGTCGTCTACGGCGGGACGGGCAAGGCCGCGAGAAATCACGACGCGCTCCGGACGATCGTCCGCACGCTTCTCCGTCTTCGAGACGACGAGACGTTGCTCGTGCAGAGCGGCAAGCCCGTTGGCGTCTTTCGCACCACCGAGCACGCGCCGCGGGTGCTGATCGCCAACGCGCTCCTGGTTCCACGGTGGGCGACGTGGGACGAGTTCCGGCGACTCGAGGCCGAGGGGCTGACGATGTTCGGCCAGATGACCGCAGGAAGCTGGATCTACATCGGGACGCAGGGGATCCTCCAGGGGACGTTCCAGACGTTCGCGGCCGCGGGCGAGGCGCACTTCGGCTCGCCCGACCTCACGGGCCGCGCGATCTTGACTGCGGGGCTGGGCGGGATGGGTGGCGCGCAGCCGCTGGCAGCCACGATGGCGGGCGCGGTCGCGCTCTGCATCGAGGTCGATCCGTCCCGTATCGAGCGTCGGCTGGAGACCCGCTACCTCGACGAGGCAGCCGACTCCCTCGACGACGCGCTCGACCGCGTTCGGCGAGCGGCCCACGAGCGGCGACCGCTGTCGGTCGGGCTGCTCGCGAACGCGGCAGACGTCGTGCCCGAGCTCGCGCGCCGGGGCGAGAGGTTCGACCTGATCACCGATCAGACCGCTGCGCACGACCCGCTCACGGGATACGTGCCGCAGGGGCTGGACGTGGATGCGGCCGCCGAGCTCCGGAGGCAGGATCCGGATGAGTACCTGCGCCGCGCGCGTGACTCGATCGCCGTCCATGTCAGTGGCCTGCTCGACTTCGTCCGGGCGGGCTGCTACGTTTTCGATTATGGCAACAATCTCCGAGGGGAGGCGTATGAGGCGGGCGTAGCGGACGCGTTCACATACCCGGGCTTCGTCCCGGCCTACATCCGGCCCCTCTTCAGCCGCGGGGTCGGGCCGTTCCGCTGGGCGGCGCTCTCGGGCGAGCCGGCCGATATCGAGGAGATCGACCGAGAGCTCGGTCGGATCTTCCCGGACGACCTGCTGCTTCGGCGCTGGCTCGAGCTTGCACCCGGGCGGGTGGCATTCCAGGGGCTCCCTGCCCGGATCTGTTGGCTCGGCTACGGCGACCGGGCTCGCGCCGGCCTCGCGATCAACGAGCTCGTGCGTGCAGGCCGCGTCTCGGCTCCTGTCGTCATCGGGCGGGACCATCTCGACTCGGGCTCGGTTGCCTCGCCCTTCCGCGAGACGGAGGCGATGCGCGACGGCTCTGACGCAATCGCCGACTGGCCGATCCTGAACGCCCTGCTCAACGTCGCGGCGGGCGCGACGTGGGTCAGCGTCCACCACGGCGGCGGGGTCGGCATCGGCAACTCGATCCACGCGGGCATGGTCGTCGTCGCCGACGGAACGGACGATGCGGCGCAGAAGCTCGAGCGGGTCCTCACGACCGATCCGGGGACCGGCGTGATGCGCCACGCCGACGCGGGCTACGAGGAGGCGCTCGCCACCGCACGCGAGCACGGGCTCGACCTGCCGTCGGTTCCGGACGGCGCCGAGTGACCACCGGCGGCTCGGAGCCGCCGCGGCTGCTGATCCGCGGGTTGTCCCAGATCGCGACGCCTGCCGGTACCGCAGCTCCTCTGCGCGGCGCGGCACTCGGCGACGTCGACGTCTTCGAGGACGGCTTCATCCTGTGCGAAGGCGGGCGCATCGCAGCCGTCGGCGCGATGAGCGAGCTTCCCGCGCTTCGCGGCGAGGTCGAGGAGCTCGAGGGCACTGGGCTCTCGGCGATCCCGGGCCTCGTCGACTGCCACACGCACGCGTGCTTCGCGGGCGATCGAGTCGAGGAGTTCGCTCTGAGGGCGGCCGGGGCGAGCTACGAGGAGCTGCATGCGGCGGGCGGCGGCATCCTCTCGACGGTGCGCGCCACGAGAGCTGCGGGCGAGAGCGGGCTCGCGGACGCGCTTGCACTCCACCGCGCGTGGATGGTTCGGAGCGGCACGACGACGTTCGAGGCCAAGTCGGGCTACGGCCTCGATCGCGAGACGGAGCTCGCGCAGCTTCGCGTCATCCGGGAGGCCGGAGGCGTGCCCACCTTCCTCGGTGCGCATGCGGTGCCTCCCGAGTTCGCGGAGGCGGGCGCAGTCGCGTACCTCGAGTTCTTGATCGCGGAGGTGCTGCCGGAGGCGGCGCTCGTGGCAGAGGCGGCCGACGTGTTCCTCGAGCGGGGCGCCTTCGACCGCGACGAGGCGCGTCGCTATCTCGTGGCGTGCCGTAAGGCCGGCCTCGAGCTCCGACTGCACGGCGACCAGTTCACCGAGTCGGGCGCCGTCCCGCTCGCGATCGAGCTCGGCGCTCGCTCCATCGACCATCTCGAGAGCACGCGGTCGGCGGGGATCGCAGCACTCGCTGCGAGCGACGTGACCGCTGTGCTGCTTCCGCTGAGCGCGCTCTTCCTTGGCCGCCCGATGCCGCCCGCTCGCGCGCTCGCCGATTCGGGTGCGGTGCTCGCGCTCGCGACCGACTTCAACCCGGGAAGCTCGTTCTCCGAGTCCCTGCCGCTCGTCTGCGGCCTCGCCTGCACGCAGCTCCGGCTCGCGCCGGAGGAGGCTCTCGTCGCGTGCACGACAAATGCCGCGCACGTCCTCGGACGCGCCGACCGGAAGGGGAGGATCGCACCCGGGTTCGACGCGGACATCGTGCTGCTCGGGGCGGAGGACTGGCGGTATCTCGCGTACCACCTCGGTGGGCCCGTTGTGCACACCGTCGTCCAGGGCGGCGAGATCGCCTGGGCCGGCTCGGCATAATCGAGCCATGGCCTCGAGAAAGCAACGACGTCGCCGCGCGAAGGAGCACAGGCACGAGTACGTGTGGGAGGACGCGGAGGGAAACGAGCTCGACCCCGACGAGGTACCGGCGCGCCGGACTTCGACGACAGAGACTCGGCAGACGCCTGCTCGCGCTGGGCGCGAGCCTCAGGCCCCGTCGTGGAGGCGCACCCTCAAGCGCGCGCTCATCTTCGCACCGATCATGCTCGGCACGGTGATGCTCCTCTCGAACGACCTGACGCTTGCCCAGCAGGTCTCGCAGACCGCGATCATCGTGGCGATCTTCATCCCCTTCAGCTTCCTGCTCGACGGCGTTTTCTGGCGCTCGTATCGGAAACGGCTCGCGCGCCAGGAGGCCGGCGGCCGCCGGGGAAGCTGACGCAGCGACACCGATGCCGCTCGACGTCCACCAGGTCTCGCTCGGACCGCTCGGAACGAACTGCTACGTCGTCCGTGCCGACCGCTCCGCGCCCGAAGCGGTCGTCGTCGACCCGAGCGGTGACGCCACAGAGCTCCGTCTCCTGCTCGCGGGCTTGTCGGCGGGCTGCGTCGCGATTCTCGTCACCCACGGGCACTGGGATCACCTGCTCGGAGTCGCGGAGCTGGCGGAAGGAACCGGAGCACCCGTGTACATGGCCGAGGGAGAACGCGCTCTCCTCGAGAACCCTGCGGGCTTCACGCCCGCGGGAGTGCTGCTCCGCCCATACACGCCCGATGTCCTGCTCGAAGGCGGGGAGTCGTTCGAGGCCGCCGGTATCGGCTTCGACGTGCACCTGGTACCGGGTCATTCGCCGTGGCATCTGGCCTATCGGGCGGACGGAAGCCTCTTCTCCGGCGACGTCCTCTTCGCCGGCTCGGTCGGCCGCGTGGATCTGCCGGGCGGAGACTGGGACACGTTGCTCGGCTCGATTCGCTCGCTCACGGAGGCGTGTCCACCGGAAACGGTCGTCTACCCGGGCCACGGGCCGACGACGACTCTCGGCGCCGAGCTCGCCCGGAATCCGTTCCTCGCGGAGCTGCGGACGGACCGGGCCGGGTGAGTAGCGCGGCGAAGATCGAGAGGCCGCGCGGAACGCACGACGTGCTTCCCGGGGAGATGCCGCTCTGGCAGCGGATTACCGCCGAGGCCGAGCTCGTGGCGCGCCTGTATGGCTACCGGCCGATCGTGACCCCCGTCTTCGAGGACACGGCACTCTTCGAGCGCACCTCCGGGGCCGGTTCGGACGTGGTCCAGAAAGAGATGTACACGTTCGAAGATCGCGGCGGCCGTTCCCTCACTCTGCGACCGGAGGCGACCGCGCCGATCTGCCGCGCATACGTCGAGCACGGGATGCACCGCGAGCCGCAGCCGGCGAAGCTGTACACGATCGGGCCGATGTATCGCTATGCGGCTCCGCAACGCGGCCGGTTTCGCGAGCACTGGCAGCTCTCGGTCGAGGCGATCGGCTCGGACGACCCTGCACTCGACGCAGAGGTGATCGAGCTCTACAACGCGCTCCTCGTGCGCGTCGGCGTGTCGAACTTCACGCTCGCCCTCAACTCGATCGGATGTCGCGACTGCCGGCCCCCTTACCTCGAGGCCCTGCGCGACTGGCTCGACCGTAATGCCGCGCGGCTGGACGAGCCCACACGGGAGAAGGCGGCAGCGAGCCCGCTGCGCGTGTTCGACAACATCGATGCGAAGCCCGCGGGGGTGCAGGAGGCGCTGCGTGAGGCTCCGACGATCGGCGACTCGCTGTGCGCGGCCTGCCGTGAGCACTTCGCCCGAGTTCGAGCGAGCCTGGACGCCTCCGGCGTCGCCTACCAGCTCGTGCCGACCCTCGTGCGAGGACTCGACTACTACACGCGGACGACCTGGGAGTTCCTCGGGCCCGAGGAGGGAGCGCAGAGCACGCTCTCCGGAGGCGGGCGCTACGACGGGCTCGTGGCGGAGATCGGCGGCCCGGATACGCCCGGAGTCGGGTTCGGCGCAGGGATCGAGCGACTCGTGCTGGCGCTCGAGGACGCCGGAGTCAGCGCGGAACCGCCCAAGGTGGACGTCTTCTTCGTGCTCGACGAGGGGGCGGCCCGCGACCAGGTGGCGGGGTGGCTCGGCGAGCTCCGTTCGCGCGGCGTCTCGGCGGACACGGACTACGCAGGTCGTTCGCTGAAAGGCCAGCTCACGCAAGCGGCCCGGCTGGGCGCCGCGTCGACCGCGATCGTCGGGCCGACCTCCACCGTCCTGCGGACCGGCTCTGCGCCGGATGAGACGCTTGAGAACTCCGAGGTCGTCGCGAGACTGTCTTCGTGACCCAGTGGCGCGACGTCATGGCGGGAGAGCCGCGAGCCGAGCTCGTCGGCCGGACGCTCACGCTGGCAGGCTGGGTCGCGCGGCGTCGGGACCACGGTGGCCTCGTCTTCGTCGACCTGCGTGACCGCTCGGGCGTGATGCAACTCGTCGTCAACCCCGAGCGAGCTCCGCGAGGCCGCCGAGGTTGCGAAGGAGATTCGCAACGAGTTCGTGCTCCAGGCGACCGGGGAGGTGGTCGCCCGCTCGGCCGAGACCGTCAACGCGCGGATGCCGACTGGCGAGGTCGAGCTGCAGGTGGACGACCTGACGATCCTGTCGCGGTCGACGACGCTGCCGTTCCAGCTCGACGAGGAGGGCGTGGACGAGACGCTCCGCCTGCGCTACCGCTGGCTCGACTTGCGCCGCGACAAGCTCCAGCGAAACATCGAGCTGCGCGCGAAGCTCGTCTCCGTCATCCGCCGCGTGATGGAGGCCGCGGGCTTCCTCGACATCCAGACGCCGATCCTGTTCAAGCCGACCCCGGAAGGCGCGCGGGACTTCATCGTCCCGAGCCGGCTCCAGCGCGGGAAGTTCTTCGCGCTTCCGCAGAGCCCGCAGATCCTGAAGCAGCTGCTCGTGATCGCCGGCTTCGACCGCTACTACCAGATCGCGATCTGCTTCCGGGACGAGGATCTCCGCGCCGACCGCGTGCAGGAGATCACCCAGCTCGACGTCGAGATGGCGTTCCCGGACACGGAGTACATCCTCGAGCTCATGGAGGAGATGTGCGGAGACGTGTGGCGCGAGTGCATCGGCGTCGAGCTCGAGCCACCGTTCCGCCGGATGACCTACGACGAAGCGATGCTCCGGTTCGGCACGGACAAGCCGGACCTGCGCTACGGCCTCGAGATCCAGGACGCGACCGAGATCACCCGCGGCTCCGAGTTCGGCGTCTTCGCGACCGCTCCGGCGGTGCGGTTCCTGATCGTGCCTCAGGCGTTCTCGCGCTCCGAGCTCGAGAAGCTCGAGGAGGTGGCGAAGGAGTGGGGTGCGAAGGGGTTGGCGTATCTCGTGGTCGACGACACCGGCGAGGTGCGCTCTCCAATCGCGAAATTTCTCTCGGAGCCTGAGCTCGAGACGTTCCGCGCGGATCCCGGCTCGACCGTGCTCTTCGGCGCCGGCGAGCCGGCGCTCGTCGCGCGTGTGCTCGGCGCGCTCCGCGAGCACCTCGCGCGTCAGCTCGGCCTCATCGATCCAGGGACGTTCGAGTTCGTCTGGATCACGGACTTTCCGATGTTCGACTGGTCGGAGGACGACGGTCGCTGGAGCGCAGTCCATCACCCCTTCACGCGGCCGACTGCTGAGTGGGAGGAGGCCATGGAGCGTGACCCCGGACGGGCTCTCGCGCTCGCCTACGACCTGGTCGTCAACGGGAACGAGATCGGAGGCGGATCGCTGCGGATCCACGAGCCCGAGTTGCAGGCGCGGGTATTCGACGTGCTGGCGCTAACCCCCGAGGAGCAGCGGGCCAAGTTCGGCTTCCTGCTCGACGCGCTCGCGATGGGCGCGCCGCCACACGGCGGCATCGCGTTCGGGATCGACCGGATGCTGATGGTCGTCGCCGACGAGCCGAACCTCCGCGACGTGATCGCCTTCCCGAAGAACCAGGCAGGTCTCGATCCGATGAGCGGCGCCCCGTCAGAGGTCGCTCCGGAGCAGCTGGAAGAGCTCGGGATCCAAGTCCTCGAGCCTCCGGCCTAAGCCGAAGAGCGAGATCTGCGTCCACTCGGCGAGCCCGCCCTCGTCGCGGCGTTCGGCCGCGTTCGGCTGCGCTCGACCGCGGCCGGCGCGGCTTACGCCGCGATGTTGCAGTCTTGGCACGAAGGCGTACCCCATGTGTTCATCTCTTCTCGATATCGTGACCACAGGGATCCGGGGGATCCCCTGGGGGTGGTTGCGAGGACGCGGCGTGCTCGCCGGTCCGACATGCCCCACGCGCCGTGCCGGACGAACGAGCGCCAGTGCCGCTCCGTCAGCCAGACTTGGGTGATGCCTGCCTCGTTCGGAGAGAGACTCGTCCTGCTCGCCGCTGTTGCTCTTCTCGGAGGCGTCGTCGCGCTGGCGCTCGGCGAACGCAGCTCTGACGACGCCTCCTCCGCGACGCTGACGGGCGCGCCTGCGCCGGGAGGCTGGAACCGCGCCTTCGCCGGCTCCCGGGGTCCAGTCGGCGACGCGCAGCGGACGACCTGCGGCCAGGTGCTGACCCCGCGGTCGCTCGGCCTCACGCACCCGGTGCTGCCGTGCGGCGCAAAGCTCATCGTGCGGAACGGCGACACCCCGGTTCTCACGGAGGTGATCGACAACGCGCTCGTGGAGGCGGGCCGGCAGATGGAGCTCACCCAGCGGCTCGCTCGCATGCTCTCGGTCGAAGGGACGGAGGAGATCGAATGGCGCTTCGCCACCGAGGCCAGCGGGTAAGATCGGTGCGCTCGACCCTGTGCGTGGCCCGGCCTTAACGTGAACCAACACTCACGCGAAGGGAGCCGGTGTCGGGGATAGGCGTTGCCGACGCCCCGCACGGCACCCACCTGGCAGAGCCAGGTTCGCAACGGCCGGACTTCATCGGCAGGGTGGAGCACCTTCCGGGCTCACGGTGGAGCATCTAGCCTGAGCCCGTGACCGTAGAGGTCAGTCGGAGACGCGACACAGAACGGTGAGTGGGCTTCGGCCCATCTCGTCGTGGACGGCGATCGTGTCGTGCGCTCTCGTGCGGACGGCCTCGAGCGTCCGCTCGACGGACTGACGCTGCTCGAAGCCGCGACCGTCGGCGGCGACCCGCTTGCCGTGGAGGCGCTCGCATCCGCGCTCGGCCAGGTCTTCGCCGCCGAGCCTCGGGCGGGACGGATCGCGGTCGCGATGAGTGGCGGAGTGGACAGCGCGGTCGCGCTTCTCCGAGCGGGTCCGAACGCGATCGGCGTGACGCTGCGGCTCTGGCAGGACCCGCACGGCCCGAGTGCGGAGCGCGCGTGCTGCTCGCCCGCGGCGGTGTCCGCCGCGCGCGCGACGTGCCATTCCCTCGGGCTCCCTCACGTGACGCTCGACCTTCGGGAGGAGTTCCGCGAGGCGGTGGTCGCGCCGTTCGTGGCGTCCTACGGCGCGGGTGAGACGCCGAACCCGTGCACGCGCTGCAACGGCGCCTTCCGGTTCGATGCCCTGCTCGACTTCGTCGCACGGGCCGGGGCAGACCGGCTCTGGACGGGCCATTACGCCCGTGTCGTCGAACGCGACGGGCCAGCGGCTGCTGGCACGAGCGGCGGATCCGGCGAAGGATCAGTCCTACATGCTCGCAACCGTCGATCCGCGGATCCTCGATCGCGTCGACTTCCCGCTCGGCGACCAGTCGAAGGAGGAGACGCGCACCCAAGCGGCGCGGGCCGGACTCGCGGCGGCAACACGACCGGAGAGCCAGGAAGCGTGCTTCCTCGCGGGTGACGACTACCGCAGCTTCCTGGCCCGCCAGGGGCTCGCGGCGGCGTCGGGGGACGTCGTCGACGAGCACGACAACATCCTCGGTCGGCACGAAGGGTATTGGCGATTCACGCCCGGGCAGCGTCGCGGGCTCGGGATCGCCGCAGCCCGTCCCCTGTACGTCATCCGCACCGACCGGGCGGAGAACCGCGTGGTCGTCGGCTCGCGCGAGGCGCTCGCAGCGACCCGCATCGAGGCGGAGGGGAGGCTCTACGCACCCGTCTCCAGGGCGGACGTGAAGCTGCGCTATCGCTCGGATCCGGTGCCCACGCGCGTCGCCGCGTCGAACGGCGATCTCACGCTCGAGCTGGAGCAACCAGCGCTCGCCGTCGCCCGCGGGCAGGTAGCTGCGCTCTACGACGGCGACGCTGTTGTCGGGGCGGGCGTGGTGACCGAGGTTTGCTGAATCGCGAAACGGTTAGGATCCTTCTCCGATGAGCACCCTCGCGTCCACCGCAGGCGATGTCCTGGACTACGCGCTCGCGGCGTTCTTCGTCGCCAGCGGCCTGGGGCTCGCGTACATGCTCGTCCGGCTCGGAGGGACGTTCGGTCGGCTCTCCTCGTTCATCCAGGGAACCGAGCGCGAGCTTCTCCCCGTGATCGAGAAGGCCGGAGGAACGATCGACCTCGTGAACAAGGAGCTCGACAAGCTCGACGTGGTCACCGACAGCGCCGTCTCGATGGCGGAGAGCGCCGATACCGCAGTGCGGGCCGTCTCGACCGCGATCACGACGCCGGTGAAGAAGGTCACGGGCTTGGCAGCCGCGGTATCCCACGGCGTCTCCGCGTTTCGCGCGCGCCATGACTTCGGAGATGCGGTCACGGTCGCGAAAGCGGCCGGCGCGCGCCGCGAGGCCGAGCTCGACGAGGAGCTGCGGACGGCCGGCAGGTCCTCGACAGAAGACACGACCGGCACCGCCGCCGGGCCCCTGACCCGCCGCTGGCGACGCGCAGCCGGCGCAGCGTCGAACCGGCTCGTAGAATCCCGTCATGCGGACGACCGCCGAGCTGCGCGAGGGTTTCCACTCGTTCTTCGAGGAGCGGGGCCATCTGCGCTGCCCGTCGGCCTCGCTCGTCCCTCGCGCCGACGACGACTCGACGCTCCTGACGACCGCGGGCATGCAGCCGCAGATGCCGTACTTCCTCGGCCACGAGGAGCCGCCCGCGTCCCTGCTCACGACGCTGTCGCAGAAGTGCTTCCGCACGCGTCGACATCGACGAGGTCGGCAACGACGGCTCGCACCTCACCTTCTTCGAGATGCTCGGCAACTTCTCGTTCGGCCAGTACTTCAAGGAGGGCGCGATCGAGCTCGCGCAGCGAGTTCGTGCGCGAGCGACATGCAGCTCGACTGGGATCGGGTCTGGGTCACCGTCCATGCAGGCGATCCGCAGCTGAAGCTCGGCCCGGACGAGGTCGCGATCGAGCTCTGGGAGAAGGTCGGGATGCCGTGGAGCGGATCGTCCCGCTGCCGACAGTCGGAGAACTTCTGGTCCGTGGGCGGCCCAGGGCCGTGCGGCCCCGACTCGGAGCTCTACTACGACTGGGGCGAGGAGCACGGTTGCGGCGAGCGCGGACTGCGCGCCCGGCTTGCACTCGCTGCGAGCGCTTCCTCGAGTTCTGGAACCTCGT
Source organism: uncultured Actinomycetes bacterium (assembly GCA_963746435.1). Taxonomy (GTDB): domain Bacteria; phylum Actinomycetota; class Thermoleophilia; order Gaiellales; family Gaiellaceae; genus GMQP-bins7. The sequence continues at coordinate 141,732 of CAVVAZ010000002.1, read as the reverse complement.
GTTCATGGCGTACGAGCTGCACGCCGACGGCACGCTCACGCCGCTTCCGAAGGAGAACATCGACACCGGGCTCGGCCTCGAGCGCGGCGCGGCGATCCTCCAGGACGTCATGTCCGTCTACGAGACCGACGGCTACCAGCGAGATCATGGACTGGATCGCAGCGGAGTCGGGCGTCGCGTATGGCGACTCGGCGGCGGCGACGAAGGCGCATCGCGTGCTCGCAGACCACGGGCGCGGGATGACGTTCCTCGTCGGTGACGGCGTCACGCCGTCGAACGAGGGCCGCGGCTACGTGCTGCGCCGCATCGTCCGGCGGGCCGTCGTGCAGGCCCGGCGCATCGGCCTCCGTGACCTGTACCGGCTTCCCTCCGTCGTCGTCGAGCAGATGGAGGGCGCCTACCCCGAGCTGCGCGAGCGTGCGGACGAGATCGAGCGCGTGGTGAGGACGGAGGAGGAGCGCTTCTCGGAGACTCTGGAGCGCGGGCTGAAGCTCTTCGACGAGCTCGCGGGCACGGAGGCGATCTCCGGAAGCGAGGCGTTCACGCTCGCGGCAACGTACGGCTTCCCGCTCGAGCTGACCGTCGAGCTTGCGGAGGAGCGAGGGCAGGCCGTCGACGTCGACGGCTACCAGGCGGAGATGGAGACCCACCGGGAGATCTCTCGCGCCGGCGGTGGAAGCGATCTGCAGCGCGCCGCCGAGCTCGCGCGCGACGCCGGTTTCGATCACCGAGTTCGTCGGCTACGCGAAGACGGACGTTCTCACGCAGATCGGCGCGCTCGCACGAGCTCGAGGACGGCATCTTTCTCGCAAAGCTGCGCGAGTCGCCCTTCTACCCGGCCGGTGGCGGTCAGGTGACGGACAGCGGCTTCATCGAGCTCGACGACGAGTCCGGCACGAGGGCGGAGCTCGTGGAGGCCTACCGCTTCGACGACGACCAGGTGCTGCTCTTTCGCGGAACCGGGTTCGCCGCCGGGGATCGCGTCCGTGCGGTCGTACCCTGGAGGGTTCGCTATCCGACGATGGCCAACCACACGGCGACCCACGTCCTGCACCAGGCGCTGCGCGAGGTCCTCGGCGATCACGTCCGGCAGGCCGGCTCGGCCGTGCGACCGGACAAGCTGCGCTTCGACTTCACACACGAGCAGGCGTTGACCGGAGAGGAGCGCGAGCAAGTCGAGCGCCGCGTCAACGAGACGATCTTCGAGAACCTGCCCGTGCACGTGTTCGAGACGCCGATCGACGAGGCCCGCTCGCTCGGCGCGACCATGCTCTTCGGCGAGAAGTACGGCGACATCGTGCGGGTGGTCGAGATCCCCGGATTCTCCGTCGAGCTCTGCGGCGGCACCCACGTCGGCTCGACTGCGGAGATCGGCCCCTTCGTCCTGCTCTCCGAGGGCTCGGTGGGCGCCGGAGTGCGCAGGGTCGAGGCCGTGACCTCCGGCGAAGCGTGGGCTGTTCTCGCCGCCCGCTCCCGCGAGGTGGACGAGCTTCGCTCCGAGATCGAGTCGCTCCGGAAGGAGTCGAGGAAGCAGCCCGCCGGCACGGCAGACGCGACCGCTGCCGTCGACGCGACGGTGCGCGTCGAGAACGGCGTGAACGTCATCGTCCAGTCGGTGGAGGGTCTCGACGGCGACCAGCTGCTCGACCTCTCCGATCGCTTCAAGCAACGCCATGCTCCCGCGGCGGTCGTTCTCGGGTCGCGAGAGGACGGCAAGGTGCACCTCGTCGCCAACTTCGACGAGTCCGTCGCCGGCAGGATCAGCGCGTCCGATGTCGTGAGGGAGGCGGCCGCGATCGTGGGAGGGGGCGGCGGAGGCCGACCGACCATGGCCCGCGCCGGCGGCAAGGATCCCGACAAGCTGCCAGAGGCTCTCGCAGAGGCGGAGCGGCTCATCCTGTCCGCGCTGTGAAGGTGCTCGCGCTCGACTACGGCGCAGCGCGGACGGGCGTCGCCATCTCGGACGCCTCCGGCTCGATCGCGCGGCCGCTCGAGGTGGTCGAACGGGCGGGAAGCCCGGCGGGGCTCGAGCGCATCGGGGCGCTCGTGCGCGAGCACGACGCAGAGCGCGTCGTCGTGGGCCTCCCGCTGACGCTCAAGGGGGAGCACGGCAGTCAGGCTCGGGAGACGGACGGGTTCGTGCGGGCGCTCGAGGCGGCTCTCGAGGTCCCCGTCGAGACCTATGACGAGCGCTTCACGACCACGCTTGCCGCGCAGGCCACGGGAAACGCCCCGGAGGACGCTCGAGCCGCAGCCCATCTGCTCGAGAGCTACCTGGCGTGGACGAGCGCAAAGACGTGACGCCTACGAGTCGAGCACGTCGCTCGCGGCGGCGGCCTGCGACACGCCGGCGCAGCGCTCGTCCTCGTCGGCCTCCTCGTCGTCGCGGGTTGCCGGCACGAGGATCCGCCGCCGCCGCCACCGCCGGTCGCGCCGATCCAGATCCTCAAGATCATCTTCCCGGAAGGCTTCACGAGGCAGGAGATGGCCGAGCGTGTCGCCGCGGTGAGGAAGATCGCGATCGAGAGCCGCAACGTGACTCCGCGGCTCGATCGGGCGGGTTACGTGCGCGCGACGGCGGAGGCGAAGCCTCCCGCCGCGTTCCGCAAGGATTGGCCCGGCGACCGGATCGAGGGCTTCCTCTTTCCGGCGACGTACGAGTTCACGAAGCGCACGACCGCGCGGAAGCTCGTACGCGACCAGCTCGCCGAGTTCCAGCGGCAGTGGCGGAAGCTGGAGCTCGGATACGCGCGGTCGAAGAACCTCACGCCGTACGACGTGCTCATCATCGCCTCGATGGTGGAGAAGGAGGCCGTTGCGCCCGAGGAGCGGAAGCTCGTCGCCGCCGTGATCTACAACCGGCTGCGGGCCGGCATGCAGCTCGGGATCGACGCGACGATCCGGTACGGGCGCAACGTCCCCGGCACCGAGTCGCTCAAGGAGTCGGATCTCGAAAGCGACGACCCGTACAACACGCGCAACCGTCTCGGGCTACCGCCGACTCCGATCTCGAATCCCGGGCTTGCGTCGCTGCGTGCGGCCGCACGCCCGGCCACGGTCGACTACCTCTTCTTCGTCCGCAAGCCCGACGGCGTGCATCACTTCTTCACGGCGAGCGAGGCGGAGTTCTTCGACAAGAAGTGCGAGTACGGCTTCGGCTGCTGACACCGCTCCTCGCGGCCGTGGTTGTTACACAGTCGCGACAAAGCCGTCTCCCATAGGGCAATAGTCCCTCGATATCGTGACCGCAGGGAACCCGGGGTTCCCTTGGGGGTGTTTCCGGGTTTTCCGTGTCCTGGGGTTCTCGCGAGAGCTCGACCCCGGTTGGCGAGATACTGCGGTTCCGTGCCGAGCTACTACCGGGATCCGCGAGCGCCCGCGCCGAACGTTCCGCGCCGGGTCGGCACGGCCGCCCTGATCGAGCGCGAGGGCTCGTTTCTTCTCGAGCGTCGCCGCGACGACGGCTCGTGGGGCTTCGTCGGGGGGCGCGTCGACGACGACGAGACGGTGCTTGCTGCGCTGCATCGGGAGGTACTCGAGGAGACGGCGCTCCGCATCGCCGAGGCGACGTTGTTCGGCGTCTTCTCGGATCCCACGCGAGTGATCGCCTACCCGGACGGCAACGTCTGTCAGGTGCTGTCGATCGTGTTTCTCGTCGTCCCCATGGAGGGTGACGAGCCGGTCGCGAGCGACGAGTCACTCGAGCTGCGCTGGGTCAGCCACGGCGAGCTCCGCACGCTCGAGCTGTGGCCCGTTCACCGCCCGATCCGCGACGCGTGGCTTGCCGGCCCGACGGGAGTCGTCGTCGCGTGAACGAGATCTCGGGCACGACGCGGCTCGTCGGGCTCATCGGCTGGCCGGTCGAGCATTCGCTCTCGCCTCGCATGCAGAACGCGGCCTTCGCCGCGCTCGGGATCGACTGGGTCTACGTCCCGCTTGCAACCCCTCCCGAGCGGCTTGCCGACGCGGTTCGAGGGCTCGCGGCGCTCGGCTTCGCCGGGGCGAACGTCACCGCGCCGCACAAGGTCGCTGTCACCGAGCTGTGCGAGACGGACGCTCCGTCGGTCAATACGCTGGTCGTGCGGGACGGCCGACTCGAAGGCTGGACGACCGACGCCGCGATCCTCGAAGGCCTGCGCACGGAACGCGCCGTCGTCATCGGCGACGGCGGCTCGGCGACAGCGTTCCTGCAGGCGCTCCCGCACGCACGGCGGTTCTCACGGCGATCCGACTGGCCGCCTGTCGTCGACGGCGCCGATCTCGTCGTGAACGCGACGCCGGTCCGCGACGAGGTGCTCGTCGAGCTGCGCGAGGGGCAGACACTGGTCGATCTTCCCTACCCGGAAACGGCAACGGCGCAGGCGGCGCGTCGAGCGGGCGCGACGGTGGTGAGCGGCGTCGAGGTGCTCCTCGCGCAGGGTGCGGCGTCGTTCGAGCTCTGGACGGGCTTGCCGGCGCCGCTCGCTGCGATGCGCGAGGCGATCGGAGCTTGAGCGAGTAACACCGTGGTACCTGGCGGTCTACGCTAGAACCGTGTCGCTAGGGCTCGCCACGGCAGGGGAATCGCACGGCCCCGCGCTCGTCGCGATCCTGACCGGGCTGCCGGCGGGACTCGAGCTCGACCGAGCAGCCGATCGACGACGATCTGCGCCGCCGGCGCGAGGGTTACGGCCGCAGCCCCCGCCAGCAGCTGGAGCGGGACGAGGTCGAGGTGCTCGCAGGACTGCGCCACGGCCTGACGCTCGGAACGCCGCTCGCGCTCGTCATCCGCAACCGCGACCACGAGAGCTGGGCCTGGGGGATGAGCCCTTGGCCGCCCGAAGGCGAGCGGTCCGGGAAGGGCACGGAGCCGGTGACGCTGCCGCGTCCGGGACACGCCGACCTCGCGGGGACGCTCAAGTTCGGGCACGACGACGTCCGCAACGCGCTCGAGCGTGCCAGCGCCCGCCAGACGGCCAGCCATGTCGCCGCCGGCGCGATCGCGAAGACGCTGCTCGCGGCGATCGGCGTTTCTGTGGGCGGCCGTGTGCTCGAGATCGGCGGCGAGAGCGGCGACGACGCGACGCGCGCTGCCACCGACTCCGCGCGCGGCGATCGGGACACGCTCGGAGGCATCGTCGAGGTCGTCGCCACCGGCGTGCCCCCGGGACTCGGCTCGTACGCGGAGAAGGGCGACCGCCTCGATGCGCGCCTCGCCGCGGCTGCCATGGGAATCCAGGCTGTGAAGGGCGTCGAGATCGGCGAGGGCTTCGCGCTCGCGCGGCTGCGCGGATCAGAGGCGCACGACGAGATCGAGCCTGATCGCCGCCGCTCGAGCAACCGCGCGGGCGGCATCGAGGGCGGCGTCTCGAACGGCGAGGCCGTGGTCGCTCCGAGCGGCGATGAAGCCGCTTCCGACGCTCATGCGCCCGCTCGGCTCGGTCGACCTCGAGACGGGTGAGCCGGGACAGGCGCTCGTCGAGCGGAGCGACGTCCAGGCGGTCGATGCGCTGGCCGTCGTCGCGGAGTCGGCGGTCGCCTGGGAGCTCGCGCGCGCCGCTCGCGAGAAGTTCGGAGGTGACGCGCTCGCGGATTTCGTCGGTGCCCACAGCGCCTACCTGGAGCGGATCGACTGGCGGCTCTGAACACCCTCGATCGGCACTTGGCGCTCGTCGGCTTCATGGGCGCAGGGAAATCGACGCTCGGCCCGGAGCTCGCGGCGCGGCTCGGCCGACCCTTCGTCTCCGTCGACAGCATCGTCGAGGAGCGGACGGGAGAGAGCGTCGCCGAGCACTTTGCGGAACGAGGAGAATCCGCGTTCCGCCAGCTCGAGGAGCAGATCGCGACCGAGGTGCTCGATCGGCGTCTACCGGCGGTCGTCGAGCTGGGCGGGGGAGCCGTCGGTTCGAGCGAGACGCGCGAAGCGCTCGAGCGAAACGCGTTCACGTTGCTCCTCGAGACCACACCCGAGGAAGCATGGCAGCGGGTCGCGGGCAGCGGCAGGCCGCTCGCACGAGACCGACACGCCTTCCACGCGCTCTACGACGAGCGCAGAGCCCTGTACGACCGGGTCGCCGACGGTCGGGCGACCGACGCGGATGGGGCAGTTCTCGCGGCTGCGGGGGTTCATATCGAGGACGGTGCGCTCGCCCGGCTCGCCGAGCTCGTCCCCGGAGACGGGCCGGTCGAGGTCGTCGCCGACGCGACCGTCGCGCGCCTGCACGGGGAGGTCGTGCGGGCGGGTCTCGCGGACCGCCTCGTCGGCGAGCACGAGGTTCCGGCGGGCGAGCGCGCGAAGACCGCCGGCGAGGCGGAGCGGCTCTGGTCGACGATTCGGCTCGACCGCGGCGGGACCCTCGTCGCGCTCGGAGGTGGCTCCACGCTCGATCTTGCCGGCTTCGTCGCCGCGACCTACCTCCGCGGTATTGCGTGGACGCCGATCCCGACGACGCTCGTCGCCCAGGTCGATGCTGCGATCGGCGGAAAGACGGCGATCGACGTCCCTGCAGGCAAGAACCTCGTCGGCGCTTTCCACTGGCCGGCTCGCGTGCTCACGGACACGGCGACCCTCGCCACGCTCCCGCCGCGGAGATCGAGAACGGGCTCGCCGAGGTCGTCAAGACGGGCCTGCTGGCTGGAGAGCCGTCTCTGGGAGCTCGAGACCGGCAGAGCAGGTGCGGCGGTGCGCCGCGTTCAAGGCCGGCGATCTGTCTCCGCGACCCGCTCGACCGCGCCGAGCGAGCACAGCTCAACCTCGGGCACACGTTCGCGCACGCGCTCGAGTCCGCTTCCGGCTACACGCTCGCGCACGGTCGCGCGGTCGCCCTCGGGCTGCTCGCCGCTCTGCGTCTCTCGGGCCTGCACGACGAGGCGCAGACCGTACAGGAGGTGCTCCAGCCGACACCGGTGGCCGTCGACCGCGACGTGGCGTGGGCCGCCCTCAGCCGCGACAAGAAGGCGAGAGCGGGAAGCCCGCGCCTTGTGCTCCTCGACGCTCCCGGGCGTCCGCGGTGGGGTGTCGAGATCGACGCGCGCGATGTGCGGGCCGCTCTCGACACCCTCATCGCGTAAGGTCGCCGCGATGCGAATCGTCGTCCTCAACGGCGTCAATCTCGACGCGCTCGACCGCCGCGACCCGGAGCTCTACGGGGGTTTGACTCTCTCCGAGCTGGAGACGCGCATCTACACGTGGGCGTCCGAGGTCGGGTGCACGGTTCGCTGCCGCCAGACGAACCACGAAGGCGAGTACGTCGACTGGTGCCACGACGCGCTGGACTGGGCCGACGGCATCGTCGTCAACCCCGGCGCGTGGGCGCACTACTCGTGGGCGATTCGCGACGCGGTCGAGCTCTTCAGCGTCCCGCTCGTCGAGGTCCATCTCTCGAACATCGACGAGCGCGAGGAGTGGCGCCGCTTCTCGGTGCTCGAAGGCCTGGTCGTCTGCGAGGATCGTGGGGAAGGGGCCCGAGGGCTACCGGGAGGCGCTCGAGTTTCTCGTCCAGGGCGCGGCGAGTGACGCGGATCGCGCGGCTGGCAGGGCTCCTCGAGGAGCCGCTCCTCGTCGCAGGGCCGCCGTACGTCCTCGGGGGGCAGGCGAACGTGCGCTACCTCACCGGTCTCGAGAGCTCGAACGCCGCGCTTCTCGTCGAGCCGGACGGCGGAGCGACCCTCTATGCGGACTTTCGCTACGCGGCGCGAGCGCGGGAGGTCGAAGACGTGACCTTCGTGGAGACGGCGCGCGGTCTGCTGCCGGCGATCGCGGAGCTTCTGGCGGGACGCCGGGTCGGGTTCGAGGAGGCGCACCTCCCGTTCGTCGGCTACCGAGCGCTCGTCGACGCGGGTGTCGACGCCGTTCCGACCGCCGGTCTCGTCGAGTCGCTTCGAGCGGTGAAGGACGAAGGGGAGATCGCCGCGATGCGGCGGGCCTCGGCTCTCTCCGACGAGATCTTCGCGCGCGCTCGCCGAGGAGCGCTTCACGGGCCGCACGGAGCGCGAGCTCGCCTGGTGGGTGGAGCGAGGCTTCCGCGAGGCCGGTGCCAGCGGAGTCTCTTTCTCGACCGTGGTCGCCGCGGGCAGCACGGCCGGATCGCCCCATGCCGTTCCGGGCGACCGCGCGATCGAGGAAGGGCTTCTCGTGACGGTGGATGCGGGCTGCGTGCTCGACGGGTACTGCTCCGATTGCACGCGAACGTTCGCGACCGGCGGAGCTTCCGGAACGGCTCGCCGAGATCTACCGGGTATGCCTCGAGGCGCAGCTTGCCGGGCTCGCGGCGGTCGGACCCGGTGTCGCCGGCCGCGACGCGGATGCGGCTGCACGCGCCGTGATCGAGGCGGCCGGTTTCGGCGAGGAGTTCGGTCACGGCTTGGGCCACGGGGTCGGCATCCAGATCCACGAGGCGCCGACGCTGCGCCAAGAGTCGACCGACGTGCTGGAGCCCGGGAACGTGGTCAGTGTCGAGCCGGGGATCTATCTCCCGGGCGAAGGCGGAGTGCGTATCGAGGACCTCGTTCTCGTCACCGACGACGGCTGCGAGCGGCTCACGCAGTTCTCGAAGGAGCTGCTCACGGTCGAGTGACGACTACACTCGATCGCTGCCATGGCCGAGACCGTCTCGACGAACCAGTTCCGCAACGGCATGCACGTCGAGCTCGACGGGGGCGTCTGGCGCATCGTCGAGTTCCAGCACGTGAAGCCCGGCAAAGGCGGGGCCTTCGTGCGGACGAAGCTCAAGGCGCTCGGCACCGGCGCCGTCGTCGACCGCACGTTCCGAGCGGGTGAGCGCTTTGCGCGCGTCCACACCGAGGTGAAGAACGTGCAGTACATGTACGACGACGGCAACGAGGCCCACTTCATGGACGAGGAGACCTACGACCAGTTCGGGCTTCCGCGCGCCGAGGTTGCCGATGCGCTCGCGTATCTCACTCCCTCGAGCTCGGTGCAGATGCTGGCCGTCGACGGAAAGCCCGCCGGGCTACAGATGCCCGCGTCGGTCGAGCTGACGGTGACCGAGACGGAGCCGGCGGTTCGGGGCGACACGGTGTCGAACGTGACGAAGCCGGCGACGCTCGAGACCGGCGCCGTCGTCCAGGTGCCGCTGTTCGTGGATCGCGGCGAGCGGATCAAGGTCGATCCCCGCGAAGGCCGCTACATCAGCCGCGCCTGACGTCGCGAAAAACCCTCGTTCAGGCAACCGTTCCGAACGAAGCGAGACGTAGGTTACAAGTTGTCACTTGGCCTCTTTGCCCCATCGCAGGCGCGGATCGAGCCACGTTACAAGCTGTAACTTGGCCTCTCCCGGGCGTGCTCCGGGCGAACGCCTCGCTCGGCAGGTCGCTAAGGTCCCGACGCTGTGCCGAGGCTCGTCGACACGACCATCCGGCTCCTGTCCCAGGAGCCGCTCGCGGGCAAGCTGCCGACGGCGGAGATCCTTCGAATCGCGGAGATTCTCGACCGGGCCGGCTTCGCCTGTCTCGAGATCTCCGGCGGTGGCGTCTTCGACGCGAGCGTGCGACGACGGGTCGAGTCGCCTGGGAACGGATTCGTGCGATCAAGACACGGGTGTCGACGCCGCTCGGGATCGCGCTCCGCGGCCGCTTTCTCGTCGGTTCGCGGCCCGTGAGCGGCGACATCGTCGGGCGCTTCGTCTCCTGCGCCGCTGAGAACGGGATCGAGGTCTTCCGTCTGCACGACCCGCTGAACGACGTCTCGAACCTGCGCGAAGCCGGAGCGGCGATCACGAACGCGGGCGGCGCGTTTCATGCAGGTCTCGTGTACAGCCCGGGACGAATAGGCGAGACGGAGACCGAAACGCTCGTCGAGCAGGCGCGGAAGCTACCCGAGCTAGGGGCGACGCGGGTCATCGTCAACGACCCCACTGGCGCCCTCTTCCCGCACCGCGCGCAGGAGCTGGTCGGCCGGATCAGGGACGCGAGCCAGCTCCCGGTCGGCTTCTATGTCCAGGGCTCGGCCGGCACCGGTCTTGCCTCCGCGCTCGCGGCCGTGGATGCCGGGGCGGATCTCGTCGCGACCACGGTCTACCCGCTCGCGCTCATGCTTCACCGCGTATCGGGGGAGTCGCTTGCCGAATCGCTGGATGGACTAGGCCGAGAAGACGGGTGTCGAGACGAATCGCCTCTGGGAGGCATCGGACCTCATCGACGAGTACGTCGGCGACGAGCCCGTCTCGCACGTCGCGCCTCGGATCGCCGTCCGCGCGGCGGAGTACGACCTGCCGTCCGGCCTCGTCGCGGCGCTCGACGTCCATCTGCGGGCCCACGCCGCCGCGGATCGTCTGGAGGACGTGCTCGAGGAGGCCGGCAGAGTTCGGGCCGAAGCAGGCTGGCCGCCTCTCGCCGCGCCGATCGGTCAGATCCTCGCCTCGCAGGCTCTCCTGCATGTGCTCGAGGCCCGCCGCTACGGGACGGTGCTCGACGAGTTCAGGGCGCTCGTGCAAGGAGCGTACGGCGCGACTCCAGAGCCGATCGACCCGACGGTCGTGCGTGCGATCGAGCTGCTCGCTCCCCGAACCGCGCTCGACGACGATCCACTGACCGCAGAGGACGTCCGCGAAGCAGCCGAGGGCCTCGCCGCGAGCGAGGAAGAGCTCGTCCTGCTCGCGATGTTCGGCCTCGAGGCCGAAGAGCTCCTCAAGATGATCCGCGCCCGGCACTCCCGCGATGGCGCGCTGATCGCGGAGGACGCGGACGCCGAGCGGGGAGAGCGGATCCGCGAGCTGGTCAAGATCGTCCAGGAGAGCGGGGTCGGCGAGATCGAGATCGAGGACGAGGGGATGCGGGTGTCGGTGCGCCGCGCCGACGAGCCGCTCGTCGCTGGACCAGTTCCCGTTGCGACGTCCGGTGTCGAGCCCGTCGCGTCGACAGACACCCGCGAGGCCGACGGTGTCACGCGGGTCGAGTCCCCGATGGTGGGCGTGTTCTATCGTGCGGCGAGTCCGGGGGAGCCGGCGTTCGTGGACGTGGGCGACACGATCGTCCAAGGGCAGACGCTGTGCTTGCTCGAGGCGATGAAGCTCTTCAACGAGCTGAAGGCCGAGGTCGAGGGGACGATCCGGTCCATTCACGTCGAGAACGCGCAGCCGGTCGAGTTCGGGCAGCTCCTGTTCGAGATCGAGTCGGTGCTGGCGCCACCGGCCGTCTAGGCGCAGCGATGTTCACGCGGGTCCTCGTTGCGAACCGGGGCGAGATCGCCGTGCGGATCGTGCGCGCGCTGCACGAGCTCGGGATCGAGGCGGTGGCCGTCTACTCGACCGCGGACGCGGACGCGCTGCACGTCCGACTCGCCGATCGCTCCGTCTGCGTCGGCCCACCGGCGGCGGCGGAGAGCTACCTCCGGATCCCGAGCATCGTCGCTGCTGCCCAGACGACCGGGTGCGAGGCGATCCACCCCGGCTACGGCTTCCTCGCGGAGAACCCCGCCTTCGTGCACGCATGCGAGGAGAACGGGCTCGTGTTCATCGGGCCGCCTGCGGAGGTCATGGAGCGGATGGGCGACAAGGTTCGCGCGAAGGAGGAGATGCGCGCAGCCGGCGTCCCGCTCGTCCCCGGAAGCGACGGCACCGCTGATCTCGAAGGGCTGCGCCGGGCGGCAATGGAGGCCGGTTTCCCCGTCCTCCTCAAGGCGGCCTCGGGAGGAGGCGGCAAGGGCATGAGGCGCGTCTCGACCGACGAGGAGCTCGAAGACGCCTTCGTCGCTGCGAGCCGCCGAGGCCGAGGCGGCGTTCGGCGACGGCTCGCTGTACCTCGAGAAGGCGGTTCCGCAGGCGCGCCACGTAGAGATCCAGGTGCTGTGCGACACCCACGGAGCCGTGCTCACGCTCGGCGAGCGCGAGTGCTCGATCCAGCGCCGCCACCAGAAGCTGATCGAGGAGTCGCCGTCGGCCGCCCTCGATCCGGAGACCCGGGAGGAGATGGAGGCCGCGGTCGAGCGGGCATGCACGACGATCGGCTACCGAAACGCGGGCACGTTCGAGTTCCTCCTCGGGCCGGACGGGGCATTCCACTTCATCGAGGTGAACTGCAGGCTCCAGGTGGAGCATCCCGTGAGCGAGCTCGTCACCGGAGTCGACATCGTGCGCGAGCAGGTTCGGATCGCGGCGGGCGAGGGACTCGAGCTCGTCGGGCGCGCGTCGCGTCACGGCCACGCGATCGAGATCCGGATCAACGCGGAAGATCCGGCTCGCGCGTTCGCTCCCGCGCCGGGAACGGTGACGCGCTTCCGACCGCCGCTCGGCCCCGGCGTGCGGGTCGACACGGCAATGAGCGAGGGCAACGAGGTCACCCCGTACTACGACTCGCTGATCGCCAAGATCGTCGTCTGGGACGAGACGCGACCCGCGGCGATCTCGCGCGCGCTGCGCGCGCTCTCCGAGCTCGAGGTCGAAGGGATCCCGACGACGCGGGAGCTTGCGATCGACGTGCTCGAGTCGGCGCCGTTTCGAGGCGGCGACTACTCGACCTCGACGCTCGCCGAGCTGCAGGATCGGCTGCCGTCCCTCTCGCCTCATGAACGCGCCGACGGGAAGACGGGCGGGACGCCGGACCGCGCTCTTCCTCCTGTACCAGTGGGATCTGACCGGGCAGCCGCTCGCGTCGCTGTACGAGGGAACGCCTGACGAGTTCGCGTCCTCGCTCGCGGAAGCGGTCGCCCATCGCGCGGAGGCGATCGACCTGCGGATCACCGAAACCTCGGACGAATGGCCGGCCGGGCGGCTGGGTACGCTCGAGCGCAACATTTTGCGCATCGGTGTCTACGAGCTGGAGGAGAGAACTGTGCCGCCCGAGGTTGCGATCAACGAGGCAGTCGTGCTCGCGAAGCGCTACGCGTCCGAGGACGCCGGCCGCCTCGTGAACGGGATTCTCGGGAGGATCGCGCGCGAGGAGGAAGCGGCTTGACCGTGGACGAGGCCCTCGCTCGCGCCGAGGAGCTCCTCTCTCAGCTCAACGCACGCGCGTGAGGAGCTGGAGAAGCTCGCCGAGAGCGACGAGCTCGACGCCGACGCCGCGGTGGACGTGATCGGTGAGCTCGCAGAGCTCGCGAAGCAGATCGAGGCGGAGCTCACGCGGGCCCGCGGCCTCGCGGATGCCGGCTCGTAGTCGAGAGGAGCTGCGCGAGGCAGTCGAGGCATACCTCGACGCGCTCCCGCTGGCGAAGGAGCTCGGCGGGCTCCAGGATGCTCTGCGGTACACGCTCGAGGCGGGCGGAAAGCGAGTTCGTCCCGTTCTGTGCCTCGCCGTCTCGGACGCGGCAGGCGGATCGGTCGAGAAGACGCTTCCGGCCGCCGCCGCGGTGGAGCTCGTGCACACCTTCTCGCTCGTCCACGACGATCTCCCTGCGCTGGACGACGACGCGATGCGGCGCGGCCGCCCGAGCGCGCATGTCGCTTTCGGCGAGGGCGTGGCGCTGCTTGCCGGCGACGCGCTGCTCGCGGAGGCGTTCCGGCTCGTCCTTTCCTACGAGCGGCCGGAGCCCGCCCGCGAGCTGGTCGACGCGACGCTCGGGATGATCGGCGGCCAGCATCGGGACATCACCGGCGACGACGATGACCTCGCCGAGCTGCACCGGCTGAAGACAGGCTGCCTGTTCTCGGCCTCCGTCGGGCTCGGGCTCTGGGTGGCCGGCGTCGCGGTCGAGGAGCAGGCGGCGTGGCGCGCGTTCGGCGAGGAGCTCGGCCTCCTCTTCCAGGTCGTGGACGACATCCTGGACGCGGATGGCTTCGCCGTACGCCTCGGCGTGGAGGGCGCGGAGCTGCTCGCAGACGAGGCCGCGGAGCGTGCGCGCGAACGACTGGCGGCGCCTAAGGCGGACACGTCGGTGCTACGTGAGCTGGTGGACGGCCTGGCGGTGAGGGCCGCCTGAGCGGAGCTAGCGAGCAGTGAGAGGAAGCGGCTGCCAGCTGGGGTCGGCCGCTGGAGACGCGATCGGAACGCGTCTGACGTGAGTTCCGTCCGTTCTCATGATGTAGACGGACGCGTCGAGGTCATCCAACTCACCCCGCGAGAACGCGATGAGGCGTCCGTCGGGAGACCAATCGGGCCACTCATCGTCCACGTCGTTCTTCGTCAGCAGGCTGGCGGGTCCGCCACGGGCCGGGGCGACGAAGATGTCCCAGTCATCGTCGTGGTCCGAGTCGAACACGATCGAGCGTCCATCAGGTGACCAGGACGGGCTCGAGTTGGAGCCTCCGCCCGAGACGAGGCGCCGACCGGTCCCGTCGGCGTCGACGACGACGATATCTCCGTCGAGGGCAAGCGCGATCCTCTGCCCGTCCGGCGACCAATCGGCACAGCAAACATCGGATCCCTCGAGCAAGAAGCGCGGGCGGGTGCCATCGGAGCGCATCACGTACAGGAACTCGCTTCCGAACTCATCCTCGCGGACGAACGCGAGCCGGTTCCCCTCCGGCGACCACGCAGGATCGAGATCGTCGAATCTCTGGTCGTGGGTCACTTGGCGGAGACCGCGTCCCGTCGCGGCCACGACGTAGATCTCATCGTCGCCGTCGCGGTCCGACACGAACGCTAGGAGCGTGCCGTCCGCCGACCACGCCACGGTGTTCTCCGAATGCGGGCTGGGGGCGAGAACACGCCGCGCGGATCCATCGCTCGCCGCCATTTCGACACCCAGGTTCGCCGCGCGGTCGCTCGTGAAGAGAATCCGCCCGTCTCGCGCCCAGCTCGGCGTTTCGTCGTCTATGTCGCTCGCGTTCGTGACGTTGACCTGGCTCTTGCCGTCCGCGTTCATCACGAAGATCTCTGCGTCGCCCCGACGATCCGAGACGAATGCGATCCGCATTCCGTCGGGCGACCACACCGGCCACCAGTCGTCGATGGAACCGGACGTCGACGTCAGCTGTGTCACCCCGCTCCCGTCGGCGTTCATCGAGAAGATCTCGTCGTCGCCCTGCCGGTCACGGTCCGAGGGTGAATGCGATTCGAGTGCCATCCGGAGACCAGCTCGGGAGGACATCGTCGTCGTTGTTCGCCGTGAGGGCCCGAGCTTCGGTGCCGTCAGCGTTCATCACGTAGATGTCGGCATCGTCGTCGCGGTCAGACCAGAAAGCGATTCTCGAGCCGTCGGGGGACCAGGCGGGGTTCTCGTCGTCACCGTTCTGCGTCGTCAGGCGGATGAGGTTCGAGCCGTCCAGATCGACGACGTAGATCTCGCTGCTCCCGCTTCGACCGCTGGAGAACGCGAGTCTCTTCGAGTCCGGCGTCCAGGCAGGGTCGAAGTCGATACGACGCGTGCCGGGTGATCCTCCTGAGCCCGGTGCCGTCGGCGCCGACCACGTAGATCTCTTCGTTTCCGTCCCGGCTCGAGACGAAGGCGATGCGACTTCCGTCAGGCGACGCAACCAGCTCGTAGTCGGCTGAGGGGCTGGTGGCCATGCGCCGCAGTTCCTGACCGTCGGCAGCGATGGAAAAGATCTGCTGTGCGCTCACGAGTGCGGTGTACAGCGAGCTTGCCGTTTCTGGCGGGTGTCAGCGGCTGCCCCCGCAAGGGCGGAGGAGACGAAGAGCGTGCCGGCGACAGCGACGCCGAGGACGATGCACCTGCGGAGTCTGGAGCTCCTGTTTCCGTTCACGATCGCGATGATCCCGGCGAGCGCTCAAGATTCGCTCAAGGCGCCTTCGGCACCCGGTTGAGGGTCGACAGCGAGCGCGTTTTGACTAGGATCCGGCGCCTACGAACAGACCAGGGCTGCGCTCCTACGCGTTCGCGCCGCCCGTCGTTCTCCTTTCTATGTCTCCCCGCTCCCGTAGCCTCCTTTCCGCATTCGCACTTACAGTGATCGTCTTCGCGTGTGCCGCGGCCGCACCCGTGCCTTCGCTCGCGGGCGAGCCGGCGAGTGCAGCGGCCGCGCTCGGCCACCCGAAGCCGCACCCGCGTCCCAGTCCGCGTCCGGCCCCCAAGCCGACCGTCGGCGAGCGCGCCGCGAAAATCGCGCTCGAGGCGGTCGGCGTGCCGTATCGGTGGGGAGGCGAGTCGCCCGGCAGCGGCTTCGACTGCTCCGGGCTCGTGCGCTGGTCGTACCTTCGACTCGGGATCGAGCTTCCGCACAGCTCGTATGCGCTCTACGGCACGGGCAAGAGCGTGTCCCGCGCGCACATGAAGCCGGGCGACGTCCTCGTCTTCTCGGGCCTCGGCCACGTCGGCCTATACGTCGGCCGGGGCCGGATGGTGCACGCGCCGCAGTCGGGCAGGCTCGTCGAGGTAGTCCGACTCGGCGGTTCGCACTACGGCGGTAGGCTCGTCGCGGCTCGTCGCGTCGCCCCCGTCTGACGCTAGCGTCCGGCGTGTGAAGAAAGCGCCTCGACACGCTGCTCGTGGAACGCGGGCTCGTCGAGAGCCGGAGCCGAGCGCAGGCGCTCGTCCTGGCGGGTCTCGTGCCCGGCTACGACAAGCCGGGTCAGCAGGTGGACGAGGACGCGGACCTTCGCGTCGACAGCCCGCCTCCGTTCGTCTCGCGCGGGGGCGAGAAGCTCCGGAACGCGCTCGACGCTTTCCAGATCGAGGTGGAGGGCCGCGACTGCGTCGACATCGGAGCCTCGACCGGAGGCTTCACGGACTGCCTCCTCCAGGCGGGCGCCGCGCGTGTCGTCGCGATCGACGTCGGCTACGGACAGCTCCATCCGCGGCTGCGTTCCGACCCCCGCGTGACCGTGCTCGAGCGAACGAACGCGAGGAACCTGCGCGCGCTCCCGTTCGCGCCGGACCTGGTCGTCTGCGACGTCTCGTTCATCAGCGCGACGAAGGTGCTGCCGCCGGTGCTCGCACTCGCAAAGCCGGGCTGGGAGGCGCTCGTCCTCGTCAAGCCGCAGTTCGAGGCGAGCCGTTCGGAGGTGGGGAAGGGCGTCGTCCGCGACCCCGAGGTGTGGCGAAAGGCCATCCGAAAGGTCACGGAAGCCGCGCAGGAGTGGGGTGGGGGCGTGGCCGGAGTCGTAGACTCAGGGTTGCCCGGCCCGAAGGGGAACCGGGAGTTCTTCGTCCACCTCGTCGACAGCACGGCGCCAGCCAATCCCGATGACATCGACCGCTGGATCGCCGAAGCCGTCGAGCCGGCCTGAGACCGTCTCGCGCGCAGCGGTCGTCACGCACGGGAAGCCCGGGCAGATCGGCGCCGGCCTCGCGCGCCTGCAAGCGGTCGCCGCCGAGCACGGCGTCGAGCTCCTCTACCCGGCGGACGAGGCGGAGAAGCACGACGCGTCGAGCCGGCGACGACCGCGAGGCGGCCGACATCGCGGTCGTCCTCGGCGGCGACGGGACCGTGCTGCGGGCGCTGACGCGCTTCCTCGGCACGGGCGTGCCGGTGATCGGAGTGAACTTCGGCCGTGTCGGGTTTCTGAGCTCGATGGGCCGGCGCGAGCTCGAAGCCGGGCTGGCGCGGGTCTTCGCCGGCGAATACGACGTCGTCGAGCTGCCGACGCTGGAGCTCGAGCATCCAGACGGCGTCCGAGCGTGCCGTGAACGACGTCGTCGTCGCGAGCGCCGAGCTCGGCCGCATGATCGAGCTCGACCTCGCGGTCGGAGGCGAGGAGCTCGGCCGTCAGCCGTGCGACGGGATCATCTGCGCCACACCGTCGGGCTCGACCGCGTACAACCTCTCGAACGGCGGGCCCGTGCTCATGTGGGGTCTCGAGGCCATGGCGCTCACCTACGTCGCGGCCCACTCGCTGCGCGCGAGGCCGATCGTCATTCCACCGGGCGCCGACGTGATCGTCTGGAACCGAAGCCAGGACGTCGACGCGGCGGTGCTCGTCGACGGTCACCGCGTGTCGACGCTCGGGACCTGCTGCCCGCGCCGTCGTCCGCCTCGGAGCCGAACGGTCGCTGCTCGCCACGCTGCCCGAGGCGACCTTCGTCCGGCGCTACCGCGAGAGCTTTGCTTCGTAGGCTCCGCATCGAGAACCTCGTGCTCATCCGCGCGGCGGAGCTCGAGCTCGCGCCGGGCCTCAACGCGGTGACGGGTGAGACCGGCGCGGGCAAGACGATCTTCGCCCAGGCGATCGGGTTGCTGCTCGGCGCGCGAGCGGACGCGTCCTCCGTCGGCTCGGACGGGACGGAGGCGTACGTGGAGGCGGAGCTCGACGTCCCGGACGGGTTCTTCGACGAGGAGGACGTCGCGGCGCTCGGGGAGCTCCGACCCGAAGGCGAGGCGGGGCTCGTGCTCGCCCGGCGGGTGTTCGGGGACGGGCGAACTCGCGCATACGCCTGGGGTCGCGCGGTTGCGCGAGAGGATCTGGCGACCGCGGCCGAGCGGCTGATCGCGATGTCCGGCCAGTTCGAGCAGCGGCGACTGGCGCGGCCTGCGTTCCAGCTCGACGTCCTCGACGCGTTCTGCGGCCCGGAGCAGCTCGAGCGGCGGCGCGAGACCGCTCAGCGCCTGGCGGGAGCTCGTCGCGGCTCGACGCCGGCACGAGGAGCTGAGTCGGGACGCAGACGCCGTCGCAGCGCAGGCTCGCGGAGCTCGAGGCGCTCGCCGAGGGCACCGAAGGGCTCGGGGCCGGGCGACGAAGCGGAGTTGCGCGCGCAGCGCGAGCGGATGCTTCACGTCGCGGAGCTCGGCGCGGGAGCGCAGGCGGCCGCGGCGGCGGTCGCGCCCGACGACGACGAAGGCGCTGCGGCTCTCGCCGCCCGCGCGGAGCGGGCGCTCGCGCCGCTCGAGCGGTTGGCGCCCGAGCTCGCCGCCGCCGCGGCCGACCTCCGCGACGTCGCGCTCCGTCTGCGCGAGGTCGGAAGCGACCTCCACCGCTTCGTCGCCTCGCTCGAGGCGGATCCGCGGCTCGTCGAGGAGATCGAAGCGAAGCTCGAGCGGATCGCCGATCTCAAGCGCCGCTTCGGATGCGCGTCGTACGAGGAGCTGCTCGAGCGTGCGGAGTCGGCGCGGCGCGAGCTCGACGCCGCTGCCGCCGGGCGAGACCCAGTCGTCGCCGCGGCGGAGGAGGTCGCAGGCTGCGGAGCGGCGAGTCGCAGAGCTCGGTGACGCACTGCGCGGGTCTCGCCGCGCGCAGGCCGTGCCGCTCGCGGCGGCCGTGGCCGCCGAGCTCCAGGGGCTGGGCATGGGAGACGGGGAGTTTCTGGTCGAGCTTCGCGAGCGCGACGTCGGTCCATCGGGTGCTGACGAGGCGTCGTTCCTCGTTCGGCCCAACGCCGGGCTGCCGTTCGCTCCGGTGGCCGAGACCGCCTCGGGCGGGGAGCTCTCCCGCATCGCCCTCGCGCTGGCGGCGGTCGCGGGTGGCGAGACGCTGGTCTTCGACGAGATCGACGCGGGAATCGGCGGCGTTACCGCTCACGCCGTCGCGGCCACGCTCCAGCGCCTCGCCGAGCGCGCGCAGGTTCTCACGATCACGCACCTGCCGCAGATCGCGAGCGTCGCTGACCGTCACTTCCGCGTCGAGAAGGTGCCCGGCGACCCCACGCACACGAGGATCGAGGAGCTCGACGACCTCCTCCGCCGAGAAGAGCTCGAGCGGATGCTCGGCGGCGAAGAGTTCCTCGCTGCAATCGACGAGGCATGACGTGAAGTCGCAGCGGCCGGCCGCGAAGCGGCCGCTTTAGTGATTCGCGCGACCGGACTCCGCGCGACCGGATTCCGGTCTTGCGCACCCAGGCGCGCCGACACCAGCGCCTGGTACGGTGAGACCCCGTGGCCAAGTTCGTGTTCGTCACGGGTGGCGTGGTCTCCGCGCTGGGGAAGGGCATCGTCGCGGCGTCGCTCGGACGCCTGCTGAAGGCGCAGGGCCTCACGGTCAGCGCGCAGAAGTTCGACCCGTACCTGAACGTCGACCCGGGAACGATGAGCCCGTTCCAGCACGGCGAGGTGTTCGTCACCGAGGACGGCGCCGAGACCGACCTCGACATCGGCCACTACGAGCGCTTCATCGACGAGAACCTCTCGCGCAACGCGAGTCACACGGCTGGAGCGATCTGGGACACCGTCCTGCGCAAGGAGCGAAAGGGCGAGTTCCTCGGCGCGACCGTCCAGGTCATCCCGCACATCACGAACGAGATCAAGGCGCGCATCCGCCGTGCGGAGAAGGTCATGCCGGCGGACGTCGTCATCTCGGAGATCGGAGGGACGGTCGGGGACATCGAGTCGCTCCCGTTTCTCGAGGCGATTCGCCAGTTCCGGCGCGAGGTCGGGCCCGAGAACGTCCTCTACCTGCACGTGACCCTCGTGCCGTTCATCCCCGCCGCCGGTGAGCTGAAGACGAAGCCGACGCAGCACTCGGTCAACGAGCTGCGCCGCATCGGTATCCACCCGGACATCGTCGTCTGCCGCTCGACCGAGCCGCTTTCCGCCGACATCCGCGAGAAGATCGCGCTCTTCGCCGACGTGGACCTGAGCGCCGTCGTCGCCTGCCCCGACGTGCCGGACGTCTACTTCGTCCCGGAGGTGCTGCAGGCCGAAGGGCTCGACGCGCTCGTATGCGAGAAGCTCGGGCTCGACTGCCAGCCGACCGACCTCGGCGAGTGGCGCGAGCTGACCGAGCGGAGCCGCGAGCTCGACGAGGAGGTCGAGATCGCGCTCGTCGGGAAGTACCTCAAGCTTCACGACGCCTATCTCTCGGTGCACGAGGCGCTCAAGCACGCCGGCGTCCAGCACGGAGCGCGCGTGCACGTCCGCTGGGTGGACGCGGAGCACATGTCGTACGACGAGGCGGTGCGCGAGCTCGAGCAGGTCGACGGCGTCATCGTCCCCGGCGGGTTCGGGTCCCGCGGCTGGGAGGGCAAGATCCTCGCGTGCCGGGTCGCGCGCGAGCGTGAGATCCCGTATCTCGGGCTCTGCCTCGGCATGCACGTCGCCGTCTCGGAGTTCGCACGCCACGTCGCCGGCATGGACGGGGCCAACTCGACCGAGATGGATCCCGAGACGCCGTATCCCGTGATCGACCTCCTCCCCGAGCAGAAGGAGATCGAGGATCTCGGCGGCACGATGCGGCTGGGCGCGCAGGCCGTCGAGCTCGTGGACGACACCCGCGCGCGGGAAGCGTACGGCGAGTCCGTGATCCACGAGCGTCACCGGCACCGCTACGAGGTCAACAACGCGCTCCGGCAGCAGCTGGTCGACGCGGGCCTCGTCGTCTCCGGGACGTTCCAGGACGGGAGGCTCGTCGAGGTCGTCGAGCTGCCCGACCACCCGTGGTTCGTCGCGAGCCAGTTCCACCCGGAGTTCAAGTCGCGGCCGACCCGCCCGGCCCCGCTCTTCCGCGACTTCGTCGGCGCCGCGCTCGATCGGGCCCGGTCGCGCGCCGGCGTGCGTGCGGCCGCGAGCTCAGGCTAGTCGAGACACGGCGCCGTTCTCTCCAGTACGGCCGGCTCCGCCTCGGGGATCGAGCTGGTTGGTCCGATCCGCGGCCGCACGTCGTTCAAAGAGCGAAGCGCATGGAGCGCTCGGAGCGCCATCCCGGGATCGGAGCCCTGGCCCCGGTACACCTTGACCTGAGTGTATCGGGTGAACATCACCGGCGCGGCGTCGAAGAGCCCGACGGGAGCGCCGCGGATCTGCCGGCGCGTCCAGGTGCGGTTCGCGGTGGCTTCGGTGAGGTGAAAGCACAGCGGGAAGATCTGGATCGCCATCGGCGGCGCGCATCCGTGGTCGCCTGTTATCTCACAGGTGCCGTAGATGAACGTCGCTGCCGGCGCGGGCGACCCGAGTTCGGCGTAGGAGATGTCCAGCTCCTCGAACCGCTCGCCCGCCCAATAGAGCGGGAAGGCCTTGAACTCCCGCGCCTTCTCGACGTCGCCGCTCACGTCGTCTCCCACCGAGCACCCGGCACCCGCCAACGCGGTCGCCGTGAGCAACAGTGCGAGGATCACGCGACGCATGTCGACTGTCATAGCATCGCCCGGTGAAGTGACCGAGACTGCGGCGTACCTCGGGCACGTCGCGTCGCGGCTCCAAACACTCGTGCGCGATGAGCTCGTCGGCGTGTACGTGGGGGGTTCCTTCGCACTCGGGGGCTACGACCCCCGCCGCAGCGATGTCGACGTCGCGGCTGTTTGCCGTAGCGCCCAGCCGGTGGAGTCCAAGGTGGAGATCGGCGAAGCTCTGCGCAACGAGTCCCTGCCCTGCCCCGCGCGAGGGCTGGAGCTCGTTGTCTACACGGAAGGCGGTCGCGCGCGAGCAGACGCCAGCGGCCGGCTACGAGCTGGACCTGAACAGCGGGCGGGCGATGCCCTTTCGCTTGTCCGTCGCGCCGGACGATGCTGCGCGGCACTGGTACGTGATCGACCGCGCCATCATCCGCGAGCATGGCCTGACCGTCCACGGGCCGCCGGCTCGCGAGGTTTTCGCGCCGTTCGAACGGGAAACGCTACTCACGATGTTGTCCGAGTCCGTGGGCTGGCATAAGGCCAGTGCAGACGCACGGCTCGACGACACCGTGCTGAACGGCTGCCGGGCATGGCGGTATGCCGAAGAAGACGTGCTGGTCCTCGAAGGTCGAGGCGGGTTCCTGGGCGCGACAACGGGCGAGAGATCCGGAGCTCGATCTCGGAGGCGCTCGCCGCCCGGCTTGGGACACGACCGCCTCGACGCGCGAACGCGTGGCAGCCTTCACACGCCGGGTGCAGCGGCGTCTCGAGGACGCGGCCGAAAGGATGGGCCGTGCACCGTCTTGACAGCGCTACCGAAAAGGTTCTACGGTCCAGGCGCCTCATGTGGCGTGAGAAACCGTTACGTCGCTCAGCGATGTCGGGCGGGCTCCGTGCGATAAGCGGTGGGTATCGGCGTCCTCGAGGGGCAGCTTCGAGCTGTCCTCCGACCAGAGCAAGCCAGCGAATCTCGAGAAAGGACGTGGGAGCAGTGAAGCATCGGGGAGTGTTCTTCGGTGCAGGTCTCACCGGCGTGTTGGCGCTGGTCGTCCTGCTCAGCATCACGGCCGCAGGGACGGCCGGCACGGCGACAAGGATTCGGCAGCGGCGGTCAAGCCGCCGACGGTGGCGAACGCCAACGGCGATCAAGGCGAAGTACGGCGGCAAGTCGATCACGTTCATCGGCGACAACATCGGCGGGACGCACAAGCGCGACCTCGCGCTCGCCAAGCGGTTCACGAAGGACACGGGCATCAAGGTCAAGCTCGATCCCGCATCCGGCGGCGTCGACCGCGTCGTACTCGCAGCTCGCGCGGCGTCTTCTCGTCGAAGTCGTCGTCGTTCGACGTCATGATGCTCGACGTCCTCTGGCCGGGCGCCTTCGCGCCCGTACCTCGTCGACCTGAAGCCGGCGCTCGCGCAAGGAGGCGAAGCTGCACGCGCAGCGGGCATCATCAAGAACAACACGATCGACGGGAAGCTCGTCGCGATGCCGTGGTTCGGCGACTTCGGGATCCTCTACTACCGCACCGACCTGCTCAGGAAGTACGGCTACTCGACGCCGCCGAAGACCTGGCAGCAGCTCGGCGCGATGGCGAAGAAGATCCAGGCCGGCGAGCAGGCGTCGCAACCCGAACTTCGCCGGGTTCGTCTACCAGGGCAACGCGTACGAGGGCCTGACCTGCGACGCGCTCGAGTGGATCGCGTCGGCGGGCGGCGGGCACTTCATCGACGGCGGCAAGGTCGCGATCAACAACGCGAAGGCGGCCGCGATCCTGAACCTGCAGCGCAGCTGGGTCGGCAACGTCACTCCACGCGGCGTGACGACGTACCAGGAGGCGAGGCGCACGACGCGTTCGTCGCGGGCAACGCCGCGTTCATGCGGAACTGGCCGTACGCCTACTCGATGAGCCAGGCCGGTCGCCGGTCAAGGGCAAGTTCGACGTGACGGTCCTCCCGCACGCGGGCAGCAACCCGTCCGTCGGCACCGTCGGCGGTTGGCAGCTCGGCGTGTCCAAGTACTCGAAGAACATCCGGCGGCGATCGAGCTCGTGCGCTACCTGACGAGCGCCGCGAGTCCAGAAGTTCGACGCGATCTTCAGCACGATCGTGCCGACGATCCCCTCCGTCGCGGCGACCCGGCCGTCCGGAAGGTGAACCCCTGGCTGAAGCCGGAGATCGCGAGCGTCGCGCGCGTCACGCGGCCGTCGCGGCTCGGCGCGAACTACAACGCAGGGCTCGCAGGCGATCTACCAGGGCATCAACCAGATCCTGAACGGCCAGGACGCCAAGAGCGTCCTGCCCTGGATCGAGCAGCAGCTGAACCGGCTTCTGGCGCGATAGCGCGACAGCCGGACGCGAACGAGGGATGGGGGCGCGCGAGCCCCCATCCTCCCGTTCGCCGCGTGAGCACGATGAGCACGATCCAGTCGCACCCCCGACGCGACGCTCCCGCCGCGGCGCAAGCGGTCGACGACGGCTCCAGCGGAAGCAGACGCGTCTCGCCTGGCTCATGCTCGTGCCGTCGCTGGCGGTCGTCGCGCTCGTCGCGATCTACCCGCTCGGCACAGACGGTCTACCAGAGCTTCACGAACGAGCAGTTCCTCGCGGCTCGCAGCCGGTCGAGTTCGTCGGGCTCGAGAACTACCGCGACCTGCTCGAAGACACGATCTTCCGCGACTCCATCGTCGTCACGGTCAAGTTCACCGTCATCACGGTCGCCTTCGAGTTCGTGCTCGGGCTGATCATCGCGCTCGTCGTCAACTCGAGCTTCAAGGGGCGCGGGCGTCATGCGCGCGGTGATGCTCGTGCCCTGGGCGATCCCGACCGTCGTCTCGGCGCAGATGTGGAAGTGGATGTACAACGACGTCTTCGGCGTCATCAACGACGGGCTCGTCGCGGCTGCACATCATCGACGAGCCGCGTCGCCTGGATCCGCAGACCGAGCACGGCGCTCGCGGCCGTCTGCGCGGTCGACATCTGGAAGACGACGCCGTTCGTCGCGCTGCTGCTGCTCGCCGGCCTGCAGGTCATCCCGACCGAGCTCTACGAGGCGGCGGACGTCGACGGCGCGAGCAAGTTGCATCAGTTCTGGCGCATCACGCTGCCGCTGCTCGTGCCGGCGATCCTCGTCACGCTCATCTTCCGCACGCTCGACGCGCTGCGCGTCTTCGACGTCTTCTACGTGTTCTTCGGCTCGCGGCCCGACACGCAGACGATGGCGATCTACGCCCAGAACACGATCGTCACCGTCGGGCGACGTCGGCTACGGCGCCGCGATCAGCGTCGCGATCTTCCTGATCATCGGGCTCTTCGTGGTCATCTACACGACGTTCATGCGGGTGCAGGAGCGATGAGCGCCGCGCCGAGCAGCGCCGGGCCGCGCGAGCGCAGGCGCTGTCCGGCGCGACAGCGGCGCGCAAGCCGGGTCGGTCCGCAGGCTCGTCAAGCGCGTGCCGTTCTACCTGCTGCTCGCGGTCATCTTCGTCTACGCGCTGTTCCCGTTCTACTGGGCGCTCCGGTCCTCGTTCACGCCCGAGGGCGATCTCTTCCGCACCCGGTGCAGTACTTCCCGCTCGATCCGACGCTCGACAACTTCCGAGCGGTGCTTCGAGCGGCGAGTTCCAGGACGCGCTGCTCAACTCCACCATCGTCGCCGGCGCGGTGACCCTGCTCTCGCGCTCGCGATCGGATCGTTCGCGGCCTATGCGCTCGGCCGCTTCCGCTTCCGCGGCCGCTCGGCGACGCTCTACCTCATGCTCTCGATGACGATCTTCCCGCAGATCGCGATCCTCGGCGCGCTCTACACCATGATCAACCGCTTCGGGCTCTACAACAGCCTCGGAGCGCTGGTCTTCAGCTACATGATCTTCACGCTGCCGTTCACGGTCTGGGTGCTCACGAGCTTCATGCGCGCGCTGCCCGAAGGATCTCGAGGAGGCCGCCTACGTCGACGGCGCCTCGCCGCTCCAGGTCTTCTACCGGGTGATGCTGCCGCTCGTCGCCCCGGGCTGGTGACGACCGGCCTGCTCGCCTTCATCGCGGCCTGGAACGAGTTCCTGTACGCGCTCTCGTTCACCCAGACGCCCGACAAGCGCACCGTGCCGGTCGCGATCTTGAGCTTCACCGGCGAGTCCGGCAGCGCGTTCCAGACCGCCCTGGGGCCAGATCATGGCCGCGACCGTCATCGTGACGCGTGCCGCTCGATCGTGCTGACGCTGGTCCTCCAGCGGCGGATCCTCGCCGGGCCTGACCGCCGGCGCCGTCAAGGGCTAGTCGCTAGATCGCGAGCCTGGTCTCCGGGTCGAAGAAGTAGAGCCGGCTCGTGTCGACCGCGAGCTCGACCGCGCTGCCGTCCGTGATCGTCGCTTCGGGTGCTCACGCGGGCGACGAGCCGGGCGACTTCTCCGTCGTCCGCGCGCTCGGCTCGGCGGCCTTCCGCGGCGCCGGCGTCCACCTCGACGTCGACGGTGACGACGGCCGGCGCGGCCACCGTGAAGTACACGAGCACCTCGGCGCCGAGCGGCTCGCTGTAGTCGCACGTCGTCTCGATGCGGCGGTCCGCGGCGTTCCGGCTCGAGGCTGGCATCCTCGAAGTCCTCGGGACGGATGCCGAGCAGGACCGTTGCGCCCGACGTAGCGCTTCCAGCTCGGGCCGCGCGCGACGAGCGCATCGTCGACGGGGAGTCTGATGCTCGCCGAACGCTCACCGAGAGCTCGTCCGTCGCAGCGTGCGAGCTCCGCCTCGACCATGTTGATCGACGGAGAGCCGATGAACCCGCGACGAACTCGTTGACGCGGGCGCTCGTAGAGCCCTGCGGCGTCGCCACCTGCTGCAGCCGACCGCTCTGCATCACCGCGACCCGGTCACCGAGCGTCATCGCCTCGATCTGGTCGTGCGTGACGTAGACCGTGGTCACGCCGAGGCGCCGCTGGAGTTCGTGGATCTCGCGCGCGCATCTGCACGCGCAGCTTGGCGTCGAGGTTCGAAAGCGGCTCGTCCATCAGGAACGCCTGCGGCTCGCGCACGATCGCACGCCCCATCGCGACGCGCTGTCGCTGCCCGCCCGAGAGCGCCTTCGGCTTCCTGCTTCGAGGAACTCCTCGATCTGGAGGGTCTCGGCGGCCTCGCCGGACGCGCTCGTGCGATCTCCGACTTCGGCAGCTTGCGGAACCGAGTCCGAACGCGAGATTGTCGCTCGACCGTCATGTGCGGGTAGAGCGCGTAGTTCTGGAAGACCATCGCGATGTCGCGCTCCTTCGGGCGAAGGTCGTTGACGACGCTGATCGCCGATACGAATCTCCCGTCGGTGATCTCCTCGAGCCCGGCGAGCATCCGCAACGCCGTCGTCTTGCCGCAGCCCGAAGGACCCGACGAGCACCATGAGCTCGCCGTCCTCGATCGCGAGGTCGAGGTCTTCGACCGCCCAGGTGCCGTCGTCGTAGACCTTCGAGACGCCCTCGTACGTGATCTCAGCCATGCGCTCTCCCTCCTGGCATGTCGCGAGAATGTACGCGCAATGGTTACACGTCGCAGTCGAGCACATCTGACAGGCGAGCCGTGGTGGCGAGAGGGCGTCCTCTACCAGATCTACCCCCGGTCGTTCGCCGACTCGAACGGCGACGGGATCGGGGATCTCCGCGGGATCACCGGAAAGCTCGAGTACCTCGAGTGGCTCGGCATCGACGGGATCTGGCTGAACCCGATCCACCCCTCGCCGAACGTCGACTGGGGATACGACGTCTCGGACTACACCGGCGTCCACCCGGACCTCGGAACTCTCGCGGATCTGGACGAGCTCGTCGCCGAGGCAGGGCGGCGCGGAATCCGCGTCCTGCTCGATCTCGTCCCGAACCACACCTCCGACCAGCATCCGTGGTTCCGCGAGCGCCCCGCGTACTACGTCTGGGCGGACGAGGTTCCCAACAACTGGCAGTCGGTCTTCGGCGGCGGCTCTGCTTGGGAGCTCGACGCTGAGAGCGGCCGCTACTACCTGCACAACTTCGCCCGCGAGCAGCCGGATCTCGACTGGTGGAACCCCGATGTGCGCGCGGAGTTCGAGCGCATCCTTCGGTTCTGGCTGGATCGCGGCATCGCAGGCTTCCGGATCGACGTCGCCCATGCGCTGATCAAGGACCGGGAGCTTCGCGACGAGCCGAGCGCCGGAAGACCGCGTCTTCTCGATGAACCGACCCGAGACCCACCAGATCCTGCGCGACTGGCGCCGGCTCGCCGACTCCTACGACCCACCCCGCATCCTCGTCGGCGAGGCATACGTTCTCGACGTCGAGCGCTGGGCCCGGTACTACGGATCGGGGTACGACGAGCTCAACCTCGCGTTCAACTTCGGCCTCGTCCATGCGGATCTCGATGCCGCGGAGATGCGGACGATCGTCGCGGCGACGGAGACAGCTGCTGCCGGAGGGCGCCTGGCCCGGCTGGACCGGGTCGAATCACGACGTCGGCCGCCTCACCACGCGCTGGTGCGACGGTGACGAAGCTCGCGCCCGCTGCGCGCTGCTAATCCTCCTGACGCTGCGCGGAACGCCGTTCCTCTACTACGGCGACGAGCTCGCGCTCGCGGACGGGCACGTCCCGCTCGAGCGCGTGCGCGACGTCGCGGAGCCCTCGCGCGACCCGTGCCGCACGCCGATGCCGTGGACTCGGCACGGCGGCTGGACGAACCCGTGGCTTCCGCTCGAGGACACGAGCCGAAACGTCGAGGAGCAGCGCGTAGATCCATCGTCGACGCTGCACTTCACGCGGGATCTCATCGCGCTCCGCAGGCGGCTCCGCGACGTTCGGTTGGGCTCGTATGCCGAGCTGCCGGCTTCAGACGGCGCATGGGCGTGGCAGCGCGGCGAGGGCGTCGTCGTGGCCGTCAACCTCTCTGCGACCCCGGTCGAGATCGAAGGTATCGAGGGAGCCGTGTGCTTGCGACCAATCGCGCGCGCGAGAGCGAGCTCGTCCGCGGCCGACTCCGGCTCGGCGCAGCGGAAGGGGTGATCATCGTCGCGCCTGAAGCCAAGTGACAAGCTGTCACTTGCTCGCAAACGCTGCGCCCCTCCTCGCTCTCGGGCCCAAGTTACAAGTTGTAACTTGGGCCGATGGAAGCAACTCAGCAGCCGCTGACCTCGCCTCTCCTCGATCTCTTCCTGGAGCTCTGCGCGATCCCGAGCCCCTCGGGACAGGAGCGCGCGGTCACCGACCGGGTCGGCGCGTATCTCACCGAGCTCGGGCTCGAGTGGGACGAGGACGACTCGGCGGAGCGATTGGACGGCACGGCCGGCAGCATCTACTGCCGGCTCCCGGCGACGAACGGTGGCGGCACACCGATCTTCCTCTGCGCGCACACGGACACCGTGCCGCTCGACGGCGAGCTCGAGCCTGTCGTCGACGACGGCGTGGTTCGCAATGCGGGTGGGACGATCCTCGGGTCGGACAACAAGGCCGCCGTGGTCGTCATGCTCGAAGCGGCGCACAGGATCGTCCGGGACGGGCTGCCGCACGCGGGCATCGAGCTCGTCTTCACCCCACAGGAGGAGATCGGGCTGCAAGGCGCCGCCGCTTTCGACCACACCCGCCTCGTCGCGCGAACCGGATTCGTCTACGACCAGGGAGCGTCCATCGGCGAGATCGTGCTCGGCTCGCCGCATGCGCACACGCTCGACCTGCGCTTCCACGGTCGTGCCGCACATGCGGGAATGGCTCCCGAGGAAGGCAGGTCGGCCATCGCAGCGGCTGCACGGGCGATCGCCGACTTCCGACTCGGCCGGCTCGACGAGGAGACGAGTGCGAACGTCGGCGTCATCACGGGCGGCACGGGGCGGAACGTCATCCCCGAGTGGTGCTCGTTCCAGGCCGAGGTTCGCTCCCAAGACGAGCGCAAGGCGGCCGAGCTCGTACGCGAGATGCTCGAGACCGCCGCGTTCGCGGCCAGCCTCTCCGAGTGCGAGCTCGAGTCCGAGATCCGGCCGAGCTTCCCGGGCTACCGCTTCCGCGAGAGCGATCCGCCGGTGCGGCTCGCGGCGGAGGCGCTCAGCGCGGCCGGCTTCGAGCCGCGCTACGCCTTGAGCGGCGGCGGGGCGGACGCGAACGTCTTCAACGCCCGCGGCCTCTCCTGCGTGAACCTCGCCAACGGGATGATGGAGATCCACACGCCCGACGAGCACATCGCCGTCGCCGATCTCGACGCGATGGTCGACGTCACGCTCGCGCTCGTCGACGTAGCGCGATCCGCTTAGCTGATCTCGGATACGAGGTCGAGCGTCGAGATGTCGCCGGAATCGAGCACCCGCCAGATCGAGCTCATCGAGTCCTGGAAGCCGGGCGACTCCCGCACCGCCTCGATCTGCTCGACGTTTCGCCACCCCTCGCCGAGACTCACATATCGCTGAGGGTTCTCCCGATCGCGGAAAAGCTTGAAGACGACCCCGGGCACCTCCAGTGCGGTGCTGTCTGCGCTCTCCTGCCACCGTCTGGCGAACTCGTCCTCGCGGCCCTCCTTGACCATCCAGATTCCTGCCGTGCAGATCACCGATCCTCCTTTCGCCGGGAGTAGTCTGGCGCACCGCGACCGCCTGACGCTATCGTCCCGCGCGCCATGCGGATCGGCGTCGCGAAGGAGATCAAGCCACAGGAGTACCGGGTCGCGCTGACTCCCGCGGGCGCACGGGAGCTCGTTCAGCGAGGGCACGAGGTCTTGGTCGAGACCGGCGCCGGGGCCGGCAGTGCGTTCTCCGACGACGCGTACGAGCGCGCGGGTGCGTCGATCGCGCCAGTCGACGAGATCTGGGGAGGCTCGCAGATCCTGCTCAAGGTCAAGGAGCCGATCGCGGTCGAGTACCCGAGGCTCCGCGAGGGGCTCACCCTTTTCACGTATCTCCACATCGCCGCGGACGAGCCGCTGACGCGCGCGCTCGTCGACTCCGGGATCACGGCTATCGCCTACGAGACCGTCGAGACCGACCGCGGCGCGCTGCCTCTGCTTGCGCCCATGAGCGAGATCGCAGGCCGTCTCGCGCCGCAAGCTGGAGCGCATCACCTGGAGAAGCCGAAGGGTGGCCGAGGGCTCCTGCTCGGCGGGGTCGCGGGCGTCGCGCCGGGCCGTGTCGTCGTCATCGGCGGCGGCATCGTCGGCTACAACGCCGCGGTGATCGCGCTCGGTCTCGGGGCGCAGGTCACGATCCTCGAGCGCTCGATCGATCGCATGCGCCACCTGGAGGAGATCCTGAGCGGCCGCGTCTCCTTGCTCATGTCGTCCACGCTCCAGATCGAGCAGTCGCTCATGGAGGCGGACCTCGTGATCGGCGCGGTGCTGATCCCCGGGGCTCTCGCGCCGAAGCTCGTCACTCGCGAGATGCTCGGGCGCAATGAAGGAGAGCTCGGTGCTCGTCGACGTCGCGATCGACCAGGGCGGCTGCGCGGAGACGTCACGTCCGACGACGCACGACGAGCCGGTCTACACGGTCGAGGGCGTGATCCACTACTGCGTCGCGAACATGCCGGGGGCGGTGCCGATCACGTCCACGCGCGCCCTGACGAACGCGACCCTTCCGTACGTCGAGGAGCTTGCGGAGCACGGTGTCGTCCACGCGATTCGCCGCGATCCGGAGCTCGCCCGCGGCGTCAACGTCTTCGCCGGCCGTTTGACGTACGAGGCCGTGGCCGACGCGCATGGGCTGGAATTCACGCCGCTCGACGACGCCCTCGCCGCCGGCGTCGCGTAGCTACGCAGTCTCGCGTTTCGCCTTGCGGAACAGGCGCCCCGCAGGTCCGTCGCCGTCCTTCGCAGGCTCGTCCGGCTTGGGCGTCTTCCCCGGACTGTCCTTCGTCGGGAAGATCTTGATCGTGACCCAGGTGATCAGCCCGGCGAGGCCGACGATCCCGACGATGTAGACGGCGAGCAGGAGGAGTCCCAGGAGCGAATCCAAAGCCGTCGTAGAATAGCGCCGTGCCCGACCCACGACTCACGCACGCTCGGACGGCCGCCGGCCTGATGCCGCGTGCGTGCGTGATCGTCCTCGACGCGGTCGGGGCCGGAGAGTTGCCCGACGCCGCGGAGTACGGGGACGAGGGATCGAACACGCTCGGCAACATCGCCCGAGCGGTCGGAGGGCTCGATCTCCCCAACATGGAGGCGCTCGGGCTCGGGAACATCATGCCGCTCGAGGGCTGCCCACCTCAGCCTGGCGCCCCGGCCGTAGCAGGACGCCTGCTCGAGCGCTCGAAGGGCAAGGACACGACCACGGGCCACTGGGAGATGATGGGAATCGTCACGCCGACGGCCTTCCCGACCTACCCACACGGGTTTCCGGACGACGTGATCGACCCGTTCATGAACCGCACGGGGCGCGGAGTGCTCGGCAACAAGCCCGCGTCGGGAACGGAGATCATCCAGGAGCTGGGCGAGGAGCATCAGCGGACTGGGAAGTGGATCGTCTACACCTCCGCCGACTCGGTCTTCCAGATCGCGGCGCACGAGGAGACGATCCCGCTCGAGGAGCTGTACGAGGGCTGTCGCGTCGCGCGCGAGATCCTCACCGGTCGGCACGCCGTCGGGCGTGTGATCGCCCGGCCGTTCGTCGGGTGAGCCGGGCCACTACGAGCGAACGCCCAACCGGCACGACTTCTCGCTCGAGCCTCCGCGACCCAACTACCTGACGACGATTCGCGAGGCCGGGAACACGGTCTACGGCGTCGGCAAGATCTCGGACATCTTCGCGGGCCAGGACATCGACGAGTCGAGTCCGACGAAGTCGAACGTCGACGGCATCTCGCGCACGATCGAGCTGCTGCAGGAGATCGAGGGAGGCTACGTCTTCGTCAACCTCGTGGAGACGGACATGCTGTGGGGGCACCGGAACGACCCGGTGAACTTCCACCGCTGCCTGCAGGACTTCGACCGGCGCCTTCCCGACATCCTCGAGGCACTTCATCCCGGAGACCTGCTCGTCCTGAGCTCCGACCACGGCTGCGACCCGACGACGCCCTCGACAGACCACTCCCGCGAGCATGCGCTCCTCCTCGCATATGCAGCCGGTCGAAACGCCGCGGGCCGGATCCATGACGAGGGGGAGTTCGCGGACATCGGCTACACCGTCAACGCGTGGCTCGGCGGCAAGTCGCCGGGAAGGCGGCTTCCGGGCCGCGCGATCGAGCTGTGATTCGGGCAGCCGACCTGATCGAGCGCAAGCGAAACGGCGAAGAGCATTCGGCCGAGGAGATCGCGCAGCTCGTCCTCGGCTACGCCTCCGGTGACGTGCCCGACTACCAGATGTCCGCCTGGTGCATGGCGGTCTTCTTTCGCGGGCTCACCGGGCGCGAGACGTACGCGCTGACCGACGCGTTCATCCGCTCGGGCGAGACGCTCGACCTGGCTGCGGCGCTCGGGCGCCGCGTCGTCGACAAGCACTCGACGGGCGGAGTGGGCGACAAGACGTCGATCGCAGTCGGCCCGATCGTGGCGGCCTGCGGGGTGCCGTTCGGGAAGATGAGCGGCCGCGGCCTCGGGCACACGGGCGGGACGCTGGACAAGCTCGAGTCGATCCCGGGCTTCCGGGTCGAGCTCACCACCGCCGAGTTCGTGACCCAGGTGCGGGACATCGGGCTCGCCATCGTGGGCACGTCCGCCGACCTCGTGCCGGCGGACAAGAATCTCTACGGACTTCGGGATGTAACCGCAACGGTCGACATCGTCCCGCTCATCGCCTCGTCGATCATGTCCAAGAAGATCGCGGCCGGTGCGGACGCGATCGTCCTCGACGTGAAGGTCGGCGACGGCGCGTTCATGAAGACGCTCGACGACGCGCGCATCCTCGCGGAGCAGATGGTCGACCTCGGCCGTCGTGCCGATCGCGAGGTGGTCTGCCTCCTGACCGACATGGACCAGCCGCTCGGCTACGCGGTCGGCAATGCGCTCGAGATTCGCGAAGCGGTGGAGACGATCTCGGGCGAAGGGCCGGAGGACTTCACCGAGCTCGTGCTCGATGCCTGCGCCCGCCTGCTTTCGCTCTCCGATCTCGAGGTCAGCGTGGAGGAGGGTCGCCGGCTCGCGGAGGTGGCGATCGAGGATGGATCGCCGCTGCAGGCGTACGAGCGCTGGGTGCGTGCTCAGGGTGGCGATCCCGATCTCTCGCTGCTCCCGACCGCGCCCGTCGTGCGCGAGGTCGTGTCGGGGAAGCAGGCGTCGTCGTCGCGCCTCGGCGCTCTCGCCGTAGGAGTCGCCGCCCTCGAGCTCGGGGCCGGCCGCCGTACGAAGGAGGATGCGATCGATCACTCCGTTGGCGTCGTCTGCCGCGTGAAGCGCGGCGCGCGAGTGAGCGCAGGAGACGTGCTCGCCGAGGTTCATGCTGCGGACGAGACCTCGGCGGAGCGCGCGGTCGAGCGCCGTCCTCGCCGCCTACGAGATCGGCGACGACCAGCCGCGAGCGCACGGCATCGTCCTCGACGTCGTCGGCTAGCTTCCGAAGTTCGATGCCGGAGCTGCCCGAGGTCGAGACGATCCGCGGACAGCTCGCGCCGCGGCTCGAGGGCCGCACTCTGGCGCTGGTCGAGATCCTCGATCCGCGACTGACGCGCCCGCTCGATCCGCGCGAGATCGCCGCCGAGCTGCAGGGCGAGCGTGTCGCCCGAGTTGAGCGGCGCGGCAAGTACCTCGTCGTGCGGCTCGAGGGTGGCGGCGCCCTCCTCGTCCACCTCCGCATGACGGGGAGCTTCGGTTTCGAGCCCGACGAGCCACGAGCGCGCGGTCGTCGAGCTCGAGGACGGCTCGCGGCTCGTCTACCGCGACGTCCGCCGGTTCGGTACGTGGCTGGTCGTTCCCGGCGAGGAGCTCGAGTCGTACATCTCGGGCAAGAACGGGCCGGAGCCGCTCGGTCCCCGATTCACGACGGCGTGGCTGGCGGGTCGGCTTGCCGTCCGCCGAGCTCCGCTGAAGGCCGTGCTGCTCGATCAGCGAGTCGTGGCCGGGCTCGGAAACATCTATGCGGACGAGGCGCTCTGGCGGGCGCGACTCAGTCCGCTGCGCCCCGCGAACAGCCTCGGGAGGGACGAGGTGACGCGGCTCGTGCGGGCGATCCGCGCCGCGCTCCGGGCAGGGATCGAGCGGCAGGGATCGACCCTCTCCGACTACCGGACCCCGGAGGGCGCGCGCGGGACGATGCAGGAGGAGTTCCGCGTCTACGGCCGCGAAGGCGATCCGTGCCCCCGCTGCGGCACCCCGATCGCCAAGACCCGCGTGGGCGGCCGCGGCACGTGGTACTGCCCTCGCTGCCAGCCCCGGATTAGGCATCGGTTAGTGGCGTACGGTTGCGGGTAGCCCGACGCGAGAGAGGAGCGAAGATGGAAGACGCGCAGGTCCACGGCTCTATCGAGAGGCTCGTCGCCGAGGAGCACGAGCTCTGGGAGCGAGAGGCGGCTGGAGTGGCAACCGATGACGATCGCCGCCGGCTCGAGTCCATCAAGGTCTCGCTGGACCAATCCTGGGACTTTCTCCGCCAGCGCCGTGCGCTGCGCGAGGCGGGACGCGACCCCGACGATGCGGACGTTCGCGCACCCGAGGTCGTCGAGACGTACGAGCAGTAGCTCTGAGGCACCGACAAGCGAAAGGGAGACGCGAGTCGACGTCAAGCGGCGAAGCTGCCGGGGTAGCCGAACCCGCGGGGAGCGGCTCCAGCGCCTGTCCGGCCTAGACTTGGCCGCGTGGGGCGCACGTACAAGACGGAGGCGGTCGTGCTGCGCTCGTTTCGCTTCGGCGAGGCCGATCGCGTCCTCCATCTGTACACGCACGACCGCGGTCGCGTAGGCGCCGTCGCGAAGGGAGTTCGCAAGACGAAGTCGCGCTTCGGCGCGAGGCTCGAGCCGCTCTCGCACACCGAGCTCCTCCTCCACCAGGGCTCGGGTGAGCTGCACACCGTGACGGGCGCTTCGCTCGTGGACGCCCACCGACCGGCCCGCGAGGATCCGTATCGTCTCTCGGTCGGCCTCGTGGGGCCGAGGCGATGCTGCGCCTCTTCGTCGAGGAGGAGCGGAACGAGCGCGCGTTCGAGGCGCTCACGCGCTTCCTCGAGGCGGTCGACGGTATCCCGCCGCGGCTGAGAGGTCGCGCGGCACTCGATCCACTCGCGCTCGCATTTCAGCTCAAGCTGCTCTGGCTGTCCGGATACGTCCCGCACCTCGAGACCTGCGTCGAGTGCGGCGGAGCGGAAGAGCTCGTCGGCTACCTGCCGCGTGCGGGCGGCGCGGTCTGCTCCGCGTGCGCACCCACGGAGACGGTGATGCTCTCTCCGGAAGGATTCCGCGGCATCCTCGCGCTGCTCTGGACGCCGCTGGCGGAGGCGCGCGGGCTCGGGCTGGGGGAGAGGGCGGTGCGAGACGTCCTCGCAGTCGTCGTCGCGTCGTACGAGTTTCACGGCGGCTTCCGTCTCCGGACGCTCTCGGCTTGAGACGCGATCTCGGCGACGGCTTCGAGCTCGACGACGATCGCGCCCGCATCGACCGCGAGGAGGTCCACCGCTACCTGAGCGGGGAGTCGTACTGGGCCCGCGGCCGGCCGCGCGAGGTCATGGACGAGCTGATCGAAAGCGCCGCCCGGGTAGTCGGCCTCTACCACGACCGGCGCCAGGTCGGCTTCACCCGCACCATCTCCGACGGCCACACGCAGTCGTACCTCGCGGACGTGTACGTGCTGGAGGAGCACCGAGGGCGCGGTCTCGGCGTCGAGCTCGTCCGCTTCAGCGTCGACGAGGGACCCTTCGCGAAGACGAAGTGGTTCCTGCACACCGCCGACGCGCACGAGCTCTACCGCAAGTTCGGCTTCGCCGAGCCCGGCGACCGGGCGCTCGAGCGTTGGAGCGGATCGAGCGTCTAGCCCGGCCTGGGCGTCTTCCACTCCTGTGCGAGCCGATCGAGGACAGCCTCGCGGGCGCCGCCGATCGGGATCCGCTCCTGCGCGAGGGTATCGCGGTCGCGGATCGTGACCGTGTCGTCCTCGAGCGTCTGCTCGTCGATCGTGAGCGCGTACGGCGTGCCGATCTCGTCCTGGCGGCGGTAGCGGCGCCCGATCTGGCCCGAGTCGTCGTACTCGGCGACGACGACCTTCCGGAGCTCCTCGTACAGTCGTCGCGCGCGCCCCGCGATGTCCGCGTTGCGCGGAATCAGCGGAAGCACGGCGACCTTCACCGGCGCGATCTCCGGATGGAGGCGGAGCACCGTGCGCGGTCGCTCGGCGACGACCTCCTCGTCGTAGGAGTCCACGAGGAACGCGAGCATGGACCGGTTCACGCCGGCCGCGGGCTCGATGACGTACGGGACGTAGCGCTCGCCGGCCTCGGAGTCGACCCACTCGAGCTTCGTGCCGGACGCGTCCGTATGCGCGCGAAGGTCGTAGTCGCCGCGATTCGCGATGCCCTCGAGCTCGGACCAGCCGATCGGGAAGAGGTACTCGATGTCGCTCGTCCCGCTCGAGTAGTGGGAGAGCTCGTCGGCCTCGTGTGGACGCACACGAAGATGGCTCTCCCTGATTCCCAGGTCCGAGGTACCAGTCGAGCCGCTCCTGGATCCAGTACCGGTACCACGTGTCCGCCTCGGCGGGCGGGACGAAGTACTCCATCTCCATCTGCTCGAACTCGAGCGTGCGGAAGATGAAGTTGCCGGGCGTGATCTCGTTCCGGAACGCCTTGCCGATCTGCGCGATCCCGAAGGGCGGCTTGCGGCGCGCGATCTGGGCGACGTTCTTGAAGTTGACGAAGATGCCCTGCGCGGTCTCCGGCCGCAGGTAGGCGGCCTGGCCGGTCTCCTCCACTGCGCCGATGCGCGTCTCGAACATGAGGTTGAACTGGCGCGGCTCGGTGAGGTCGCAGAGCTCCGTCTCGCCCGGATGCTTGCTCGGCCTGACGCCGCACTCCGCGTCGGCGATGTGGTCTGCCCGATAGCGGCGTTTGCAGTGGCGGCAGTCGACGAGCGGATCGGTGAAGCCGGTCACGTGCCCCGACGCCTCCCATACGCGGGGATGCAGGATCACCGACGAGTCGAGCGCGACGATGTCGTCCCGCTCCCGCACCATCGCCTCCAGCCAGCGCGCCTTCACGTTCTCCTTGAGGAGCACTCCGTAGTGGCCGTAGTCGTACGACGAGCCGAGGCCACCGTAGATCTCGGACGCCGGAAATACGAACCCGCGTCGCCGAGCGAGCGAGACGATCTTGTCCATGGTCACGGCGTCAGACATCGCCGGGACGTTACTTGCCGCGTTGACTACCGGCGCGTGCCGAGCGTCAGCAGCCACTCCCTGTGGTGGACGATTCCGCCGGCCTCTCGGTACTGCTCGCCGAACGCGACCCACGTCTCGTGGAACTCCTCTCGCCGCTCGGGCTCGAGCGCCTCGACCGCGCTCTTCGTCGGCCCATACGACGTCGAGAAGAGCTCCCAGTACGCCTCGCCCGAGTCGAGCTCGAGCGGCGAGTCGTGCTCCTCGAACTCGAGCTCGAAGGCGTCTCCGAGCAGGTCGCGCACGTGCTCCTCGCGACCCCAGTCGAAGGGGACGCCAACGCCTGCGGGTGGAGTCGGCAAGAACGGCCGCATCATTGCGAACAGCTGCCCGAGGCCTCCCTCCGGCGTCCAGTTCGCGAGCGCGATTCGCCCACCAGGGCGAGTTACTCGGGCAAGCTCGCGGGCGACGGCCTCGTGGTCGGGCGCGAACATGACACCGCACGTCGAAGTCACGACGTCGAAGCTCGCGTCGTCGTATGTCATCGCCTCGGCGTCGCCCACCTCGAAGCGCGCCGAGCTGCCCGACTCCGCGCCGCGCTCTTGCGCCGTTTCGACGAGAACGGGCGCGAGATCCATCCCGACGACGTCTGCGCCTCGCTCGGCGGCGAGGAGCGCGACCGCGCCTGTGCCGGTCGCCGCGTCGAGCAGCTTTTCACCCGGCTTGGGATCGGCGCGCTCGACGATGAGCGTATGGATGTCACGGAGCGTGTTCGTGATGCGCTCATACGGCCCGTTTCCCCACATGACGCTCTGACGTGCCTTCAGCTCTGAAAAGGACAAGCTCGACTCCTTCCATCGACGATCGCCCGAGAATAGGAGACGCTCGAGCTTCCGGGGTAGCCTGCCGTCGTGAACGCCGAGCCCGACCGGGAGGCCGTCGAGCTGCACATCGCCTCCGACTCGACGGGAGAGACCGCCGCGCGGCTGGTGCTCGCGCTCGAGGCGCAGTTTCCGGATCAGCCGTTCGTCGAGATCCGGCATCCGCAGATCGAGAACGTCGAGGACCTCTACATCGCGGTGCAGCAGGCGCGCGGTAGGCCCGCAGTCATGGTGTACACGCTCGTCGAGCCCGGGCTCCGCGATGCGATGCGCCAGCTCTGCCGCCGGGCGCGTGTCCATTACTGCGATCTCCTCGGGCACCCGATCGACTCGATCTCGCGCGTAGCCGGGGTCGCCGCACGCATGCAACCCGGTGCTCGCGCCCCCCTCGACGCCCAGTACTTCAAGCGCATCGAGGCGATCGAGTTCGCGGTGAAGTACGACGACGGGGCCGGCGGACGGGGGCTGGACGAGGCGGACGTCGTCCTCGTCGGTGTCTCGCGCACCTCGAAGACGCCGCTTTCCATGTATCTCGGCTACCTCGGCCACAAGGCGGCGAACGTGCCCGTCGTGGGTGGGATCGAGCCCCCCGCTGAGCTGTTCGAGATCGATCCCGCGAAGATCGTGGGCCTCACGATCCATGCCGATCGTCTCGCCGATATACGCACTGCGCGGGTCCGCACGATGGGCGGTCCTCGCGGGCGCTACACGGAGCTGGAGGGAATCTACTCGGAGCTCGAGGAGGCGAAGGCGCTGCATCGCCGGCTCGGCTGTCCCGTGATCGACGTATCCGAGCTCTCCGTCGAGGAGACCGCGGCTCGGATCATCCGCCTCGTGGAGCGCAGACGGCGGGGAGCGGCCCGCTCGTGACGACTCCGTACGGAGCCCCAGGCGAACCACCGCTTCCGAATCCCTTGCGCCCACCGCCGGGCGGACGCGGCGATCTGCGCGAGAAGGGCTGGGTGCCGCCGCAGCGCCTGGCGTTCTGGTGGCTCCTGCTCTTGACGAGCGTCGTCGTCTTCTACGTGCTCCTGACGCCGATCTGGCTCGGGCTCCGCGCGGCCGCATGGATCGCCGAGATGCGCGAGCGCACCCGTAAGCGGTTGAATCAAGCCAAGTGACGATTTGTCACTTGGCGCCTGCGCCCGCTGACGTCAGGAAGCGCTCGACCTCGGGACGCGTCCGCAAGCGGGCGACATCGAACCGGCCGAGCTGCACCGGATAGCGACGTCGCCGTCCTCGGTAATGCCGAAGCGTGAACAGGAGAAGTGAGTCCCGGCTGAAGAAGACGTTACGCAGGGATTCGCGGTTTCCGGCCCAGAGCTCCTCGCGGCGAACGACGCGTGCCAGCGTGCGGCCGATCAGACGCGGAAACCAGACACCGAAGGGCAGGTCGAGCCAGACGACCAGATCAGCCCGCCGAAACACGAGATCCCCGAGCTTGCTCCGGTAGGAGCCGTCGATCACCCAAGCGTCAGTGGCGACTATCGGCTCGACGAGCGCGCGAAACTCGTCGGCAGGCGTCTCCGTCCAGTCCGGCCGCCAGAAGAGCGCGTCGAGCTCGTGGAACGGAACACCGAGCCGGTCGGCGAGCGAACGTGCGAACGTCGTTCCTCCGTTACCGCTCGCCGAAGTGACGACGGAAACGCGCCTTAGGTGGCCGGGCACGCGGCGAGTGTAGATTCCCCCGCAAACGTTAGGACGGACGTTCAGCTTTCGCCGGCGACATCCCACACGATCTCGACGTCGCCCGCGCTCGCGCCCTCGGGTACCTGAAACTCCACTCCCTCGCCGGATGCCA
Organism: uncultured Actinomycetes bacterium; assembly: GCA_963746435.1. Taxonomy (GTDB): domain Bacteria; phylum Actinomycetota; class Thermoleophilia; order Gaiellales; family Gaiellaceae; genus GMQP-bins7. The sequence goes on along the minus strand of CAVVAZ010000002.1, from coordinate 101,031 downwards.
AGTTCTCGAACGGAATCCTGAGCACAAGCCTCTCGCCCTCTCGCTTGCCCTCGTGAGTGCGACGAACGGGAGGATCGGCGGCGTCGACCTGGTGGAGCTGTAAGCGGTAGCGAATGCTCGGCACGCGACCGACCATAAACGATCGGGAGCGCCGAGGCGTCGCAGGTAGCTTCCGCCTGCCTCGTCTTTCCACTCCCCGTGCGGTGCGGTAGATCCTCCCGCAAATGCCGAACGACGCTCGCCTACCACATCGTGGGCTCCAACGTGATCGTGCTAAGCCCCGACACGCCTGGACTCCTAAAGCGCGCGCTCGCGGCCGGGACGACCTGCACCGTGGTGGCCCTCGACGGCGTCCCGCTTCCGACGCCGGAGACCGGGCCTGTGATCATCATCGGAGCCTAGAAGTCAGCGGTCGTGCGCTAGCGTCAAAGAGCTCTACCGGCTCTTTTCCCGCGAGCGATGCTGTTCTCACCCCGAGCCATTTGCCCTCCGGCTCGGGGTGAGCCTTCGAGCTGAAATGGGAACGAGCTTCCGCGCGTACGCCGTCGCCTTCCTCCACCGACTTGGGCGCGATTTGGCAACGTATACGACGCGGACAACCACGTAACCAAGCGGGTTTTCCGCTCTCGGTGCGGTGCGGGTAGATTCCTCCCGCAAATGCGCTACGTCTACGACTTCGACGAGGACTCCGGCGGTGGGAGAGAGCTCCTCGGCGGGAAGGGCATCGGCCTCGTCGAGATGACCGAGCTCGGCGTTCCCGTCCCCGCCGGGTTCACGATCACGACGGATGCCTGCCGCGCGTACATGGTCGCGGGAGGAGACGTCCCCGAGGGGCTCGACCGCGAGGTCGACCAGCACCTCGCGGCTCTCGAGGATCACACGGGCAAGCGGTTCGGTGACGAGCAGGACCCGCTGCTCGTCTCCGTTCGCAGCGGCGCAGCGGTCTCGATGCCCGGGATGATGGACACCGTCCTCAACCTCGGGCTCGACGACGTGGCGGTCGAAGGTCTCGCGAAGTCCACCGGCAACGCGCGCTTCGCCTACGACTCGTACCGCCGCCTGATCCAGATGTACGGCGAGGTCGTGGACGGCGTCGACGGGCATCGCTTCGAGCAGGCGCTCGGCGACCTCAAGTCGGCGCGCGGAGCGACGCAGGACGTGGACCTCTCGGCCGACGACCTTCGCGAGCTGGTCGGGACCTTCAAGGAGATCTACGAAGACGCCACCGGAGACGGCTTCCCGCAGGACGCCCGTGAGCAGCTCCGCCGCGCGTATCGCGCCGTCTTCGACTCGTGGAATGCGCCACGCGCTCAGGTCTACCGGCGCACCCACGAGATCCCGGACGATCTCGGCACCGCCGTGAACGTCGTCCAGATGGTGTTCGGCAACCGCGGCGATGCATCGGGCACAGGGGTCTGCTTCACCCGCGACCCCGCAACGGGCGAAAAGCGGCTGTTCGGCGAGTTTCTCTCGAACGCGCAGGGGGAGGACGTCGTCTCCGGCATTCGCACGCCCGAGCCGATCGACCGCATGCAGGAACGGATGCCCGAAGCCTACGAGCAGCTCGTGGAGACGCTCGCCCGCCTCGAGGCGCACTACCGCGATCTGCAGGACATCGAGTTCACGGTCGAGGAGGGGAAGCTCTACATCCTGCAGACGAGAACGGGGAAGCGGACGGCCGCCGCGGCGCTGCGGGCCGCGGTCGAGATGGTCGACGAAGCACTGATCTCGCGCGAGGAGGCCGTCGCGCGGATCGATCCGGGCCAGCTCGACCAGCTCCTCCATCCCATGATCGACCCGAAGGCGAAGATCGAGGTCGCGGCGCGAGGACTCAACGCGTCCCCCGGCGCCGCGTCGGGTGCGATCGTGCTCGATGCCGATACCGCGGAGGAGCGGGGCAAGGCCGGCGAGGACGTCATCCTCGTCCGCTGGGAGACCACCCCGGACGACTACCACGGAATGCGCATGTCGAAGGGCATCCTCACGGCGCACGGCGGTATGACCTCCCACGCGGCCGTGGTAGCTCGCGGGGAAGGCAAGCCGTGCGTCGCCGGCTGCGAGGGCCTCTCGATCGACTACAAGGCAGGCACCGTCAAGATCGGTGAGAACGAGCTCCGCGAGGGGGACGTCATCACGATCGACGGAGGGACCGGCGACGTGATCATCGGCGCGGTTCCGCTCGTGCCGCCCGCGATCGACGAGAACTTCGGGACCGTCCTCGGCTGGGCGGATGACCTGCGCCGCCTGCGCGTGCGGGCCAACGCCGACACGCCCGCGGACGCGGCGAAGGCGAGGGAGTTCGGCGCCGAGGGCATCGGGCTCTGCCGGACGGAGCACATGTTCATGGCCGAGGACCGGCTCCCGATCGTGCGCGACATGATCCTCGCGCGCGAGGAGGACGAGCGCCGCGCCGCACTCGAGCGCCTGCTCCCGATGCAGCAGAGCGACTTCGAGGGCATCTTCGAGGCGATGGCGGGGCTCCCGGTCACGATTCGCCTGCTCGACCCGCCGCTGCACGAGTTTCTGCCGCCGCTCGAGGAGGCGACCTCCGACGCGATGCGCGACCGGATCAAGCAGCTCCACGAGTCGAATCCCGATGCTCGGAACGCGCGGCTGCCGGCTGGGTCTCCAGTTCCCGGAGATCTACGAGATGCAGGTGCGCGCGATCGTGCTGGCGGCGAAGGCCGTCGAGGAGCGAACCGGCGAGGCGCCGCTCGTCGAGATCATGCACCCGCTCGTCGCCTTCCGGGAGGAGCTCGCGCGGCTCCGCGAGCTCACCGAGCGGGTCGCGGCGGAGACGCCTTCGGTCGCCTACCTCTGCGGGACGATGATCGAGCTCCCGCGCGCCTGCCTCCGCGCCGACGAGATTGCGGAGGAAGCCGACTTCTTCTCGTTCGGGACGAACGACCTCACCCAGACGGCGCTCGGCTTCTCACGCGACGACGCCGAGGGCAAGTTCCTCACCTACTACCTCGAGCACGGCATCCTCGAGCGGAACCCCTTCGAGGTGCTGGACGAGGAGGGCGTCGGCGATCTCATGCGCATCGCCGTCGAGCGCGGGCGCAGCGCGAAGCCCGGCATCAAGCTCGGGATCTGCGGGGAGCACGGCGGAGAGCCGCGCTCGGTGACGTTCTGCCATCGGCTCGGGCTCGACTACGTCTCGTGCTCGCCCTACCGCGTGCCCGTCGCTCGGCTTGCGGCCGCCCAGGCCGCGCTCGCCGAGACGGGCGTCACCGCGGTCGCGATCGGCGGTTAGCTGCTCCGTCTAGACCTGCGAGACGGCCAGCGCGACGCTGAGAACGCCGACGCCGACGACCGAGAGGGTCGCGAGAGCCGGCATCCGCCTGAGGCTCGAGAACGCGAACGCGCCGAGCGCACCGCCGACCAGTCCGCCGATGTGCCCGCCGATGGAGATTCCCGGGATCAGGAACGTGATCGCGAGGTTGAGCACGACGAGGCCCATCGCCTGGCCGCCGAACACGAAGATCCTCCGCGCCTCGAGCAGGACGGCGGCGCCCATGATCCCCCAGATCGCGCCCGACGCACCGACGGTGAACGCATCCGGGGAGGTGAGCAGCGCTCCCGCCGATCCCGCGAGACCCGACACGAGGAAGAGCAGCGCGAACCGCGCTCGGCCGAAGTACTCCTCGAGCGGCGGTCCGATGAACCAGAGCACGAGCATGTTCATGCCGAGGTGGATAGGCCCGTAGTGGAGGAAGGCCGCGGTCAGGAGCCTCCACCATTCGCCCTCCGACACTCCGACCACCTGCCCCGACGAGTCGATCGCGCGGCTGACGAGCACGCCGTGCTCGTAGATCCAGCCGGTGCTCGCGGTGATGCCGGCGCCCATCAAGAGCTGCAGGAGGTAGATGCCGACGTTGAGTCCGATCAGGGTGAACGTGACGATCGGGCCGCTGACATACGACCGCTTTGCCTGGCGCACGGCCCGACGTGGAGCCACGGCGCGCCCGGAGACTCCCGCATGATCCGGGCAGCGGATCCCGACGGGGCCGAAGGTCATGCAGTCGGGGCAGATGCCGCGTCCGCAGTCGGAGCACGAAACGAGCGTCTCGCGGTCCGGATGGCGGTAGCAGCGGAGCGCTTCGGTCACCGCGGTTAGCGTACCCAGGTGCGCATTCACGTCGCGTTCACACCGGACGAGGCCGGCGAGGCCCCGACCGGAATCGTCGTCGACGTGATTCGCGCCACGTCGACGATCTGCCAGGCGCTCGCCGCCGGCTACGAGCGCGTGCTCTGCACCGCCGAGGTGGAGGAGGCGCGCGCGCTGCGCGAGACCCTGGGCTCAGGCGTTCTCGGCGGCGAGCGCAAGAACGTGCTCATCCCCGGCTTCGACTTCGGCAACTCGCCGCGCGAGTACGCGGAGCCGCGAGACGCGACGCTCATCCTGACGACGACGAACGGAACGCGCGCGATCGTGTCCGCGGGGCGGCGTTGCAAGATGTGCTGGTCGCGTCGCTCCTGAACCTGGCCGGTGTCGTGGAGGCGGCGCGGGAGAGCAGGAAGGACGTTCTCGTCGTCTGCGCGGGCGTGCAGGGGACGCTGGCACTCGACGACGCGTTCGTCGCCGGCCGCATCGTGCAGGAGCTCGGCTGGGAGCGCACGGACGCAGCCGAGGCGGCTGCGCGGCTCGCGTCGACGTGGGCCGGGCCGGACGAGGCCTTCCGGGCCTCGAGGAGCGGGCGGAACCTCATGGAGAACGCACCGGAGCTCGAGGACGACCTCGCGTTCTGCGCCAGGGAAAGCGTCCTCGACGTCGTCCCGCGCCTGCGCGGGCTGCACGACGGCGCCGCCGAGATCACGCTCTAGACAACGCTTGCAACGATCGGTTACAAGCGCCTCTACGAGGCGGCGATGCGCGCGATCACTTGGCGGTCGTACGTGCGTACGTGGAGCCGGCCGTCGCGCAGCGCGATCCGCTCGGGTGCGCTGGGAACTCCGAGGCGGTCGAGCACGCGACCTGTTTTGCGGTCGAGCAGGTACAGGAAGTCGCGCTCCTGCGTGAATCCGTAGCCCGCGACGATCAGGTTCCCGGCGAGGACGAACGTGCGCGCGTTCGCGACGAGAGCGCGACTCCGCCAGAGCATCTTTCCGCGTGCCGAGGTCGATGGCACTGATGTACGCGTTGCGGTTTCGCGTGGCGCTCGCGTAGGTGAGATGCGTGTTCTCGACGTAGAGCACGCCGTCGGACTCTCGCGCCCAGGTGACCTCTTCGAACCAGCCGCCGTTTGGCGGATTCGCAAACTTGACGAAGTCGAAGGCGTATCGGAGCGCACCCGCCCGAGCTCCGACGAGAAAGCGGCCGGAGCTCCCATCGCGTCCGTACACGAGGAAGAGGTTCGCACCCTGACGGATCGTGCGCTGGAGGTCCGCGCCGCGAAAGGTTCGCGGAGCCCACGACGGCCGCTCGGCCGGGCGGCTGCGTCGGCGCGATCGGCGACCGGTAGCTCGACGACACGACCTCGAGCCGCGGACCGGTCGGAGTCACCTCGGTCGCCGGTGCCGGGAAACCCGGCTTGGGAAGGACGACGACGTCGAGCTTGAAGAGGCTGCGGCCGCCGCGCTCGCAACGAGAAGGCAGCCGAGCAGGCAGACGATCGTCCTCACGGCGTGACGGTAGGACACGAGCGCCTGTCTACACTCGAGCGGCGTGATCGTCAACCGAGATGAGGCCAGTCGCGGGCCGGCGACGTCGTTCGCAGGTGTCGCGGACGCCTACGAGCGGGGACGGCCGGGATACCCGGACGAAGCGGTGCGCTGGCTCGTCGGCGACGAGCCGCGGGACGTAGTCGACCTCGGCGCCGGAACGGGAAAGCTGACGCGGAGTCTCGTTGCGCTCGCTCACCGGGTCACCGCGATCGAGCCGCTGCCCGAGATGCTGGAGCTTCTTCCCGCGAAGGCTCCGGGGGCGAGCGCGATCCTCGGCGATGCGGAGGTGATCCCGCTGCCGGATGCCTTCGCCGACGTCGTCACCTGCGCGCAGTCCTTCCATTGGTTCGACCACGCCGTCGCGCTTCCCGAGATCGCGCGCGTGCTGCGACCGGGCGGCCGTCTTGCCCTCGTCTGGAACACGCGCGACGACCGCGACCCGTGGATGGCGCGGTTGAGCGCGATCATCGGCAACGAGTCGGTCCAGGAATGGGAGGACTTCCCGGCGGTATCTGGAGATCGGCCTCTTCGGCCCGGTCGAGACCGCGGAGTTCCCCATGGTGCAACGTGTCGATCGCGAGGCTCTCCACGACCTCGTCCTGTCGAGGAGCTACTGCGCGAAGCTGCCGGCTATCGGAGCGGGAGCCGATCCTCGCGGCCGTCGGCCGACTCTTCGAAGAGCACGCAGCGGAGCGCGTCATCGAGCTGCCGTACGTGACCCAGTGCTTCCGTACGAATCTCCTCTGAATCGTCGAGGAGCGCACCCAGCACCGACCGAACGCCGAGTGACATGTCTTCACTCGGCCAGAGTGCGACGCACGATCGTCCGGCGACCGGCGTCGCGAACCGGCTGGAAGCCGGCAGCGATGAACATCGGCAGGTAGCCCGTGTAGGCGTCGATGTTCATGTGGCCTGCGGCCACGGGATAGCCCTCGAGGATCCGAGCGCGGCGGGCTGTTGCGCGGGCGATCGCCGCGTCGAGGAGCCCCGAGGCGACACCTTTCCGCTTCGCGGACGGGTGGACGTAGAAGCAGACGACCGACCAGGTGCTCTCCTCGTCGATCCGGGCGAGCTTGGAAGAGTGCTCGAGCCGCTCGAATGTCTCGCGGGGACCGACGCGGCACCAGCCGACGGGAACATCCTCGACGTACGCGAGCAGGCCGGGCTCCGCACCGCCGCGGATCTCTTCCTCGAGCCGCTTTCGGTTCGGAGTGCCGTGGCCGTCCCAATACGCATTGCCACGCAAGTGCCAGAACTGGCACCAGCAACCGTTGGTCTGAGGATTCCCCCCGCGCGGTCCCTGGCGCTCGAAGAGGGAGACGACGTCGTCCCAGCGGTCGGGTGTCGCGACCTCGACGTCGATCAACGCCGCCTACTGCAGGAACGACGGGTCGTCGCGGACGGGCTCGAGGAGGGGCTCGCGTGACGCCTGCTCCCGCACCCAGTCTCCGAAATCCTCGTCCTCCGTCGCTCGGCGGAGGAAGTCGAGCGCCTCGTCGCGACGGCCGCGTTGCGCGGCGACACATGCGCGGCCGTACAACATCGTCACGTGCTCGCCGTAGGCCGCGATGCCTTCCTCGGTCACGCGCTCGAGCTCGTCCACGTCCCGAAGCTCTGCCGCTCGAGCAGCGCGGCTTCCGTATTCCCACGGCGCGATCCGATACGCCTCGCCCGCGGGCGCACCGAGCGCGAGAACGGTAGTCCCGGGCTCCTCTGCGCGTGCCTCCCGGAGCTCACCCGGGACGGTGAAGACGCATGTACCCGCAGGCGCGTCGAACCCCTCGTCGTCGACGGTGAACGTCGCACGGCCGCTGAGCACGACGTACAGCTCCTCGTGCACGCCTGCTCCCCCGCCCGGCTGCCCCCGCTCGGAATGCCGCGGCACGACGGGCTCGCCGGCATCGGCGCGGTAGGCACTGACGCCGAACGCGTGGATTCCGAGCTCGGCGCGCAGCGGCAGCCAGTCGATCCCCTCGGGTCGACCGGGCCGGATCTCGTCGAGGTGTACGACCTTCAAGGCGCCCGACGCTAACAAAAAGGTTGACAGGAGAACATACGTTCGTATAGAACATATGTTCCAGTGATCGCCTGTCTCCTCATTCCCGGGTTCGAGCTGAGAGCGGCGCTGCGCACGCGGCCGCGGCTCGCGCTCGTTCCCGCCGCGCTCGCTCCCGAGCCGGGGGAGGAGTCGCTGCTCGGGCCGGTGACCGCCGCCGCCGAGGCTCGAGGGGTCAAGCCGGGGATGCGGCTGGGGGAAGCGCTCGCGACATGCCCGTCGCTCGTCCTCGTCGATCGCGACCCGGCCGCTGTCGAGCGGGAGTGGGAGGACATGCTGCGCCGGCTCGAGGATTCTGGCTTCGCCGTCGATCCCGCCGAGCAGGGAGTCGTCTACTTCGAGACGCGCGGCGTCGAGCGGCTGTACGGAGGAGTGCGTTCTGCTCTCGAGCGTGCGCTCGCTGCGATCGGCTCCACCTGGGATCCGCGGATCGGCGCCGCCGAGCGCCGATTCACCGCCCTTGCCGCCGCGAGCGTGGCGCGCGCGGGTCAGATCATGCTCGTGCAAGACCAAGAGGAGCAGGAGTTCCTCGAGCCGCTGCCGCTCTCGCTGCTTCCTTTGGCACCCGACCGCTACGCGGAGCTCGAGGGGCTCGGCTTGCGCCGGCTCGGCGAGCTCGCGCAACTGCCTGGTGCCGCCGTCGCCGAGAGGCTGGGCGTCGACGGGCGCAAGGCATGGGGACTCGCTCGCGGGGGCCGAAAGGCACGGGTGAGAGGACGCAAGCCCGCATTCGAGCTCGCCGAGACTCTCACGTTCCCCGACGCCATCGGAAACGAGCTCACGTTGCGACGGGCGCTCGGCTCCCTCCTCGAGCGTCTGCTCGCTCGGCCCGAGCGCGCAGGGCGACCGTTCAGGAAGCTCGCCCTGTCCGCTCGGCTCGTCGGCGGCGGCTCGTGGCGCCGCTCGGTCACGTTGCGCGACGCGACCGCCGAGCTCGCACGCATGCGCGTGGCGCTCGGGCCCAGGCTTCAGGAGCTCCCCGCACCCGTGCTCGAGCTGCGCCTCGAAGCGGTCGAGCTCGCCGAGCACACGGGACAACAGCTCGCGCTCGTCGAGCCCGCGGGTGAGGAGGCGAGCGGCCGCCTGCGGGAGGGCCTACGCCAGGTGCGCGCGAGCACAGGAACAGGATCGGTCTGCGCAGTGGTGGAGATCGCGCCGTGGTCACGGATTCCGGAAGCGCGAGCGCTCGTCGTTCCGAGGGACGATGACTTGGGTGTAAGAGGAAGCACGACGATTTCAGCGCCGAAGGGCGATTCATTCGCCCGTAGGCACAAAGCGTTGCTATGGCACGGCAAGAAGAGGGGCTCGTGGGGGACATGGTTCCTCCACAGTCGAGGACGACTAAATGCCCCGCGACCCGCTCTCGTCGAGCCAAGGTTCGACGGGACGCCGCGGGTCGTGAACCGGCAGCTCGTCGCCGTCGTCCGCGAAGAGTGGCGAGTCGTCGACCGCTGGTGGACGGAGGAGCCGGTCGACCGGCGCTACTTCGACGTCGTCCTCGAGAGCGGCCAGAACGTCTGCGTCTACCGCGACCAGGAGGCGAGCTCGTGGTTCACCCAGAACGCGTAGATCGGCGATCAGACGTCGAAGACGTCGTGGCTCTCGAAGAACGCCTCGTCCGGCTCGGTTCCCCGAGCTTGCAGAGCGAGGAGCTCGCGGCGGTACTCGACGAACCCACCCGGCGTGTGGAGATTGAGAGCGCGAGCCGGCTCGCTGCTCACGTTACGAAAGAAATGGACGACTCCCGGCGGCGCGAGGACGTACGTGCCGGGAGTCCCGTGGACGACCTCGTCTCCGACGTGGAACTCGACCTCCCCTTCGAGGACGTAGAACGAGTCGCTGTGCCCCTTGTGGAAGTGGGGCGCGACGCCGCCGCCGGGCGTGATCTCGAACTCGATCAGCGAGAGCTCCGGCCGGGCCGCCTTGACCACGCTCTTTCCCACGAGCTCGCCCTCGCCGGCACGGAGGGCGATCGGTGTGCTCTCGATCACCGCTCAGCCGACGCCTGCTCGACGAGGCGCTCCCACTCGTCGGACTGGTCGGCGGGCACGTGAACCCACTCGCGCATCACACGTCCCATGCCGGGGTCGAAGAGCTGAGCGCCCGGAAGCGCGAGCGCCGCTTCGCGCTGCGCCTCGTCCACGAGCTTGACCGTGAGCCCGCCGTCCTTCCAGTAGCCGGCGACGACCTTGCCGTTCTCCCGCTTGAGGCACGGCATCCCGAACATCTTCGACTCGCGCCGCGAGGCCGCGGTGCCGGCTTGCCGGCACCGCAGCGGGTGCCGCGCGGTCACGTCCGCGACGAGCTCGTCCCAGGTCATGTCGGCAAACCTACTGGGAGAGACGCACCGCGACAATGGATGCCGGGTCGGCTCCCCCGTCGGCCGGAGGGTCGTGCTGGTCGAAGTCGGGGTTGCGCCCGCGCAGGTAGTCGCCGAACCCGCTCGCCGGCATGTGGAGGTTGAAGCAGCGCGCGCTCCCGGGCTGTCGTTGTCGAAGCCGTGGACGACGCCGGGAGGAAAGAGGACGAGAGTGCCCGCCGGCACGGGGAGCGATCCGTCCCGAAACGTGAACGTGAACTCTCCCTCGACGACGAGGAACCCGTCGGCATGGTGGTGATGGACATGGGGCTTCGCTCCTCGCTCGCCGGATCCGTAGAAGAACTCCGTCACCGTCAGCTCCTCGGCGTCCACGAGCAGGGTCGCACGGCGCCCAGGCCGGTCGGTAATGGTCTCGCCGCTTCCCGCTCCGGCGCCGGCAAAGCCGGCACCTGCGCTCTTGGGCGGCTCCATCGAGCTTACGCCGCTTCCCGCTCCGGCGCCGGCAAAGCCGGCACCTGCGCTCTTGGGCGGCTCCATCGAGCTTACGCCGCCGGCTCGGCGGAGCACGAGGAGCCCGGGATCGGCGGAGGAGTACTCCGGAACCGGATGCTGGTCGAAAGCGGCTCGAACCGCCTGCAGCTCGTCCTCGCTTCGTGCGGCGTGGAGACCTCGGGCGAAGTCGCCGAACCCGGAGCTCGGGACGTGGATGTCGAGAAAGCGTGCCGGCGAGTCGCCGGTCACCGCGAACGTGTGCACCACCTCCGGTGGAACGAACACCCAGGTCTCCCGCTCCGCGCGGTGCTCGCCGTCCTCGAGCCGGAACGTGAGCTCCCCATCGAATATGAAGAACGCTTCCGCGTGCTTGGCGTGTGCATGGAGCGGCGGACCGGCGTCGCAGTATGGAGGCGAGCGGACCTCGACGATCCCTATCTGCTCGAGGTCGGCGAGGAGCGTGACGCCGAGCTCTCCCTCGCCCGTGATGCGCTCGCCCTCGCCGATCTCAGGGAGAACGTGCTTCACGGAGCGTCAGCCTAGTGGCCGGCTACGTCGAGCTGCACTGCCACTCGGCGTACTCGTTCCTCGACGGAGCGTCGCAGCCGGAGGAGCTCGCGGCGCGGGCCGCCGAGCTCGGGTACGAGGCGCTCGCGCTCACCGACCACGACGGCGTCTATGGCTCGCTCGAGTTCGCGCACGCGGCGAAGGCGTTCGGCGTGCGGCCGATCACCGGCGCCGAGGTGACGCTCGCGGGACGAGGGTAGCGAGGCTCATGTCACGCTGCTGGTGGAGTCGAAGCGCGGCTATGGGAACCTCTGCCGTCTCCTGACCGCCGCCCATGCGGGCACGCGGACGCCGGGTAGGGAGGACCGCGAGCCGCTCCCGCCTTCCGTTCCGCTCCAGCTCGTCGCCGAGCTCTCCGAGGGGCTCGTCTGTCTCTCCGGCTGCGCGCGGCTCGGCCTCGGCGTTCGCGATCCGAACGGAGCCGCGCGACTCGCGCACGCATTCGGACGCGACCGTTTCTTCGTCGAGCTCCAGCGGCCCTACGAGCGCGGCGACGCGCATCGCAACATCCTGCTCCGCGATCTCGCAGAGCACCTGGGTGTCGAGACGGTCGCCACCGGCGACGTCCACGCCCACCACCCAAGGAGGACGCTGCTGCAAGACGCCCTCGTCGCGATCCGTTGCCGTACCTCGCTCGAGGGCTGCGAGCCCGAGCGGCGCGGCAATCGCGAGAGCGTGCTGCGGGCTCCCGAGGAGATGCTCGAGCGCTTTTCCTTCGCTCGCGGGGCCGCCGAACGGAGCGCAAAGATTGCCGAGCGGCTCCAGTTCGACCTGACGGAGGAGCTCGGCTACAGCTATCCGGACTTCTCCGACGGCGACGAGCCGGCGATCCGCCAGCTCGCAGGCGATCTGCCATGCACGCCCTGGGTGAGCGCTACTCGCCTTGTAACGATCAGTTACAAGGCGAGGCGCGCGCCCGCCTCGACGGAGAGCTCGCGCTGATCGACGAGCTCGGCCTCGCCGGGTTCTTCCTCCTCCACCACGAGGTGCTGGAGCTCGCGCGCGAGTGCGCACTCGAGGTGCGCGGCTCCGAGTCGCCGAGACGGTTCCTGCCGCCGGGGCGCGGGCGAGGCAGCTCGGTGGGCTCGATCGTCTGCTACCTCACCGGCCTCTCGCACGTCGACCCCGTCGCGAACGACCTCTCGCTCGGGCGCTTCCTGAACCGAGAGCTCGCCTCGGTTCCCGATATCGACCTCGACTTCCCGCGCGACATCCGGGAGAAGCTGATCGTCGCGGTCACCGAGCGCTACGGGCGGGAGCATGCGGCGCTCGTCGCGAGCTTCGCGACGTACCGCTCGCGCGGCGCGATCCGCGACGTGGGCAAGGCGCTCGGGCTTCCGCACGCCGAGCTCGAACGGCTCTCGCGCCTCACGGACGGCTGGGATGCGCGCCGGGTCGCGCGAGGAGATCGAGCGTCTCCCCGACGGAGAGCGGAAGCTCGACTCGCGCCGCTGGCGCGCGTTCGCCTGGCTGACCGGCGAGATCGCTGGGCTACCGCGCCATGTCTCGCAGCATCCGGGCGGCATGATCGTCTCGACGCGGCCGCTCGTGGAGCTCGTCCCCGTGCAGCCTGCGGCGATGGCCGGGCGCCAGCTCTGCCAGTGGGACAAGGACTCCTGCGCGGATGCGGGCTTCCTCAAGATCGACCTGCTGGGCCTCGGGATGCTCTCGGCCGTCGAGGACTGCGTCGAGCAGATCGCCCGCACGCGCGACGAGGTGATCGACCTCTCACGCATCCCTTTCGACGATCCCGAGGTGTTCGCGGAGATCCAGCGCGCGGACACGATCGGCGCGTTCCAGATCGAGAGCAGAGCGCAGATGCAGAGCCTTCTGCGGACGAAGCCGGCGGACCTCGACGACCTCACCGTCCAGGTCGCGCTCGTCCGGCCGGGGCCGATCCAGGGGAAGGCGGTGCATCCCTACATCGACGCCAGGGAGCGGCTGCGGGAGGACGCGTCCTATGTCTGGCCGGTCGATCACGAGCTCCTGCGCGAGCCGCTTCGCTCGACCTACGGCGTCGTCGTCTTCCAGGACCAGGTGCTCGAGGTGGCTATGACGCTCGCCGGCTTCTCGGTCGGAGACGCAGAGGGGCTGCGCCGCGCGATGAGCCGCAAGCGGAGCCATGACGCGCTCGAGGCGTACCGCGGGCGGTTCATCGAGGGCGCCGAGCGGAACGACGTCGACGCGGAGACCGCGAACGGCGTCTTCGACAAGCTCGTCGGCTTCTCCGGGTTCGGCTTCCCGAAGTCGCACGCTGCTGCGTTCGGGCTCCTCGCCTACCAGTCGCAGTGGCTGCGCCGGCACCACCCCGCGGAGTTCCTGTGCGCGCTCCTGAACGAGCAGCCGATGGGCTTCTACCCGCCCGCGACGCTCGTGCGCGACGCGCAGCGGCGCGGGGTGGAGGTGCTGCCCGGCGGACGTCAACCTGAGCGAGGCGAAGTGTGTCATCGAGCTGTTCCTGGCAGAGAGCCTCGTAACGATCAGTTCAAGGCGGAGCGGTCGCATCGGTCTCGACTACGTCGCCTCGGTGGGGAAGGACGACGCCGAGGCGCTCGTCGCCGAGCGCGACGCGAACGGGCCGTTCCGCGACGTCGCCGACCTCGCGCGGCGCAGCAGGCTCTCGCGCGACGGGCTCGAGGCACTCGTCAAGGGCGGTGCCTGCGACGGCTTCGGGCAGCCGCGCCGTGAGCTCCTGTGGGAGCTCGGGCTCGTCTTCCGGCCGCAGTCGGTGCCGGGGACCGGCGGGGAGGCGAAGCAGCTCCCGCTCACGCTCGACCCGACCGCCGCCACGCCCGCGCTTCGCGACCTGACGCGCTGGGAACGCATGCTCGCGGACTACCGCCACACCGGGCTCTCGGTCGGGACGCATCCGCTCGCGCTCCTTCGCGCGCATCTCCCGGACGGGACGCTCTCGAGCGCTGACCTCCTGGAGACGGCTCACGGGCTGCAGGTCTCGATCGCGGGCATGACCGTCGCCCGCCAGCGCCCGTCGACCGCGCACGGAATCGTCTTCATGCTCCTCGAGGACGAGCACGGACAGATCAACCTGATCGTGCCGCCGCCGGTCTACGAGAAGCACCGCGCGGCAGTGCGCGCCGAGCCGCTCGTCCTCGCCCACGGCCGCTACGAGCGGATCGGGGAGAACCGCAACATCCTCGTCTCCCGGATCGAGTCGCTCGGCCCGCTCGCCCGCTCGGTCGCCGAAAGCGACACGGTCTGGGAGTCGCTCCCGCGGCCGCACTCCTTCGGCCGCCGCTAGCTCACCGTGTGCGCCGAGGCGATCACGTACGCCTCGCCCGGCAAGCGTCGCACTGGGCGCACTCTCCCGGACGGGCTGGCGGCTACCAGCGGTCCTTTGTCGCTTACGCCATACAGCGGTTGAACGGACAAGCGCCGGCTGATATCCGGGCGTCCAGCCCGAGACGCGCAACGAGATGCAGCCTCGAGTCATAGATGAAGATATGGCTGAGGGCACCGGAATATCTGTTGACGCGCTCTCAGGTGCGCTGTCGTCCAGCCTTCTCAACGTGAACGCCGTCTCGACGAGCGCGAGGTGCGTGAACGCCTGCGGGAAGTTGCCGACGAGCCGCTTGCGCTCCGGGTCGTACTCCTCCGAGATCAGCCCGAGGTCGTTGCGGAGCGAGAGCAGCCGCTCGTAGAGCTCCACCGCCTCGTCGTGCCTCCCCTGCTGCGCCAGCACGGCCGCGAGCCAGAACGAGCACGGCAGGAAGACGCCCTCACCGGGAGGGAGGCCGTCCACGTCGATGTTCTCCTCGTCCGCCCGATAGCGCTCGACGAAGCCGTCGCGCATGAGGTCGCGCTGGATCGCCGCGACCGTGCCGAGCACGCGCTCGTCGTCCGCGGGCAGGAAGCCGACGAGCGGGATCAGGAGGAGGCTCGCGTCGAGCCGGTCCGAGCCGTAGTACTGGACGAACGCTCCCAGGTCGGTGTTGTAACCGTTCTCCAGCACGTCCTCCCTTATCGCGTCGCGGGTTGCGCGCCAGCGGTCGAGAGGGCCCTCGCGGCCGAGTTTCTCGACGGCCTTCACCGCGCGGTCGAAGGCGACCCAGGCCATGACCTTCGAGTGGGTGAAGTGCCGGCGAGGTCCGCGAACCTCCCAGATGCCCTGATCCGGCTCGCGCCATCCCGACTCGAGCCACTCGAAGATCTTCCTCGTCAGTGCCCATGCCGGATCTGACGCCTCGAGACCACGCCGACGCGCCAGGTGCAGCGCGTCGACGATCTCACCGTAGACGTCGAGCTGAAGCTGGCCAGCTGCGTCGTTCCCGATCCTCACCGGCTGCGAGCCTTCGTAGCCTGCGAGCCACGGCAGCTCCAGCTCGATGAGCCGCCGCTCCCCGGCGACGCCGTACATGACCTGGATGTCCTCCGGAGAGCCGGCGATCGCACGGAGCAGCCAGTCGCGCCACGCGCGTGCCTCCTCCGTGTACCCCGCCCTCAGGAACGCGAGCAACGTGAGCGTGGCGTCGCGTAGCCAGCAGTAGCGGTAGTCCCAGTTGCGGACACCTCCGAGCGCTTCCGGGAGCGACGTCGTCGGCGCCGCGACGATCCCGCCGGTCGGCGCGTAGGTGAGCGCCTTGAGCGTGAGCAGCGAGCGGCGAACGGGCTCATCCCAGCGCCCGCGAGCCGCATAGCGGCCGATCCATTCCTCCCAGTAGTCGACCGTATCGGCAAGCGCCTGCTCGGCGTCGACGGGCTCCGGCAGGGGCTCGTTCGAAGGAGTCCACGTGAGCACGAAGGGCACGCGGTCGCCTTCCTCGCACCGCGAACCGGGCGTACGTGCGGAGATTTCGTCCTTCCAGCTCGACGGGCGTACGCACCGAGATCGCATCCGGGCCGGCGATGGCGACGAGCGTCCCGTCGAGGTTTCTCACCCAGGGGACGATCGAGCCGTAGTCGAATCGGATGACGAGCTCCATGAGCATGTCCACGTGTCCGCGGATGCCCTCGACGATGCGGACGAGGTCGGGCTCCGTCTCGCGGGGGGCATGAAGTCGATGAGACGGGCCGCGCCCGTCGCCGTCTCGAGCTCGGTCTCGAGCACGAGCGTGTCTCCGCGATAGCTGCGGCCGGGCGAGTGGAACTCGCCCTCGGGCTGGATCGTCCAGTGTCCGTTCTCGGAGTCGCCGAGCAGCGCCGCGAACATCGCCCCAGAGTCGAAGCGAGGCAAGCAGAGCCAGTCGATGCACCCGTGGCGGCTCACAAGGGCGGTCGTCTGCAGGTCGCCGATCAGCCCGTAGTCCTCGATCAGAGCCACTACTCACCGGCCTCGAGGAACGACCCGAAGCGCCGAAACCGCTTCAACGCAGCCCGGTTGAAAGCTTCTCGGTACTCGTCCGCGGTTCGCTCGTCGAGAGTGCCGGCGTACGTCTCTCGGATCTCGTAGAGACGTTCGCCGATCGCGTCCACTACGAGTTGATAGTCGCCGAAGAGCTCCTCGGATTCCTCGCGCGACGCGCTCGTCCAGGCGGCGTCTGCCTCCTCTGCCTCCTCGAGCAGCGGCGCCTGGTCCACGGCGAACAGCTCGAGCTGGCGATTGACGACGTCGCCGAACCGGCCTCGTCCGAACACGGACGCAAGCCTAAGTGGTCGTGACCGCAAGTCACGACCACTCGCCAGTCAGAATGCCGCGCGATGCCCGACGACCGAACTTTCGAGGAAGCGCGTGCGCAGTTTCCCGTCCTCGAGCAGATCGCGTACCTGCAGGCCGGCAGCGCCGGACCGCTCGCGCGGTCGACGATCGATGCCATGCGCTCGGAGGAGGAGCGCAATCTGCGGGACGGACGGGCAGGTGCCGAGTACATCGACCGGATCCTCGCCCTCCGAGCCGAGCTGCGGCGAAGGCTGGGTGAGCTGGTGGGAGTCGACGCTGAGCACGTCGCACTGACCGCCTCGACCACGGACGGCTGCAACATCGTCCTGGCGGGGCTCGCTCTCGAGCCGGGCGACGAGGTGGTCACGACGAGCGACGAGCATTTCGGCTTGCTCGGGCCGCTCCATGCGTCGGGCGCGCGAGTGGTCGTCGTCCCCGCCGGATTCCGACGAGATCGTCCGCGCAGTGACGCCTCGCACGCGGCTTGTCGCCGTCTCGCACGTCCTCTGGACGACCGGCCAGATCTTGCCCGTCCACGAGCTCAAGGAGCGCACCGGGCTGCCAATCCTCGTCGACGGCGCCCAGTCGGTGGGAGCGATCCCCGTGGATGCGCGCGGCCTCGACTTCTTCACCATCTCGGGCCAGAAGTGGCTGTGCGGCCCGGAGGGGACCGGCGCCCTCGTGGTCGCGGACCCGGATGGCTTGCGGGTGGCCAGACCGAGCTACTTCTCGCAGGCCGAGCACCTACCCGATGGCACATTTTGCCACGGTCGGGCGCGCGCCGATTCGAGCCGAACTGGATTCCCTCCGGCGCGCTGGCGGGCCTCGAAGCGGCGATCGACATTCAGCCCGACTGGGGATTCGAGCGGGCAGCTGAGATGGCAGAGCGGTGCCGCACGCTCCTTGTCGATGCGGGCCTCGAGATCGCTCTGCCGGCCGAGCGAGCGACGCTCGTCTCGTGGTGGCCGGCGGACGAAGAGCCGGAACACCGCCGTGACACGTCTCGCCGAAGCGGGGGTCGTCGTTCGCGAGCTGCCCGGGCGGGGTCTCCTGCGCGCCTCGGTCGGTTGGTGGACGAGTGACGAGGATCTCGACCGGCTCGTCTCCGGCGCGCGGGTTTGAAACCGCTGTGGCCGGGAATGCCTGCGACATGAGCGAGCCGGGACTCGATCTCCACGAGTGGCAGAGCCAGTGGGAATCCGTCGCAGCCGACATGGATGCGGATCCGGACGCCGCTCTCTCCCAGTTCGCCGACATCGTCGAGCGCATGCTGGTCTCGCGTGGCTACGAGGTGAACGACCCGGTCGAGCGGATAGGAGACGAGCCCGAGCTCGTGGTGACGTACCTCGCCGCTCGCGAGACGACCGAGCGCGCCGAGCTCGGCAACGCGTCCCGCGCTGAGGTCGAGACCGCAATCGAGGATCTGCGGACGCTCTTCGAGACCATCACCGCCGAGCGCCCGTAGCCAAGGCAAATTGCAACTTGGGCGACTCGAGCCCAGGCCATGGTGCGTAGCCAAGTTAACGTGAACTTGGCGTCCGGTGTGCTTCGAGCCTGACTCGCTTCCGCCAATCCCGCCGCTCTCGGGCGCGTCCGTCTCGCATCGCGACCTCGTCCTCGAAGCCGCCGACGGCAACCGCTTCGCCGCGTTTGCCGCTTCGCCCGACGAGCCCCGCGGCGTGGGCGTGGTCGTGCTCCCCGACGTCCGCGGCCTCTACAGTTTCTACGAGGAGCTGGCGCTCCGCTTCGCCGAGCGCGGGTACGCCGCCGTCGCGATCGACTACTTCGGACGCACTGCGGGCACCGAGAAGCGCGACGACGAGTTCGAGTTCATGCCGCACGTCGACCAGACCACCCCGAGACGGTGTGCAGGCCGATGTCGCCGCCGGCGTCGCGTACCTCCGATCGCCGGAGGGCGGCGCAATGCGCATGTCTTCACGGTCGGCTTCTGCTTCGGCGGGCGCAACTCCTGGCTCGCCGCCGCGGGCGGACATGGGCTCGCCGGGGCGATCGGCTTCTACGGAAGACCGGGACTCGGGCGTCCGCACGGTACCGCCGGGCCGATCCAGCGGGCGGGCGAGATGGCGGCGCCGATCCTCGGCCTCATGGGCGGCGACGACCCGGGCATCCCTCAGGCGGACGTCGACGCTTGGGACGACGCGCTCGAGCAAGCAGGCATCGAGCACGAGATCGTCACGTACCCGGGTGCACCTCACAGCTTCTTCGACCGCAAGTACGAGCAGTTCGCCGCCGAGTCCGAGGATGCGTGGAACCGCGTCCTCGCCTTCCTCGAGCAGCGACTGCGGCGAGACGCGAGCGTCCTCGTAGGACCGGCGCGTCAGCGGACGTGCGCAACCCCAGCTCGCCGGCGATCGGCTGCAGCGCGGCGACGACGTTCGCGATGTGCTCGTCGAGCTCCAGGCCGAGCAGCTCCGCGCCCGCGTAGACCTCGTCCCGGTGCACACCGGCGGCGAACGACGGCTGCTTGAGCTTCTTCTTGACCGACTTCGGCTCGAGCCCGTCGAGCCCGTTCGGCCGCACGAGGCCGCACGCGTGGACAAACCCGGAGAGCTCGTCGCAGGCGAAGAGCACCTTCTTCAGCCGGGTGTCGCGCGGCATCGCGAGATGCTCGGCGTGCGAGAGCACGGACTCGATCAGCTCCTCCGGATAGCCCTCGTCGCGAAGGATCTGCGCGCCGTCCTGGGGATGCTTGTCGAGCGTGGGGTGGACCTCGTAGTCGAAGTCGTGGAGCAGAGCCACGCAGCCCCAGAGCTCCTCGTCCTCGCCGTAGCGCGTCGCGTACGAGCGAACGGATGCCTCGACCGCGAGCGCGTGCCGCAGGAGGGACTCGCTCTTCGTGTATCGCGTGAGGGTGTCCCACGCCTGCTCGCGTGTCGGCTGCACGGGCGACTAGGATAGCCCTGCCGTCGTGACCCAGTTGAACGAGCAAGTCATTGCGCCCTACGGGGCCTGGTCCTCGCCGATTTCGGCCGAGCTGGTCGCACGCGCGGGGACCGGCCTGAGCGCACCCTGGATCGCCGCAGGCACGGTCTGGTGGCTCGAAGGCCGTCCTTCCGAAGCAGGTCGTGTGGTGCTCATGAAGGTCGAGCCGGGCGGAGAGCCAGTCGACGTGACACCGGCGGCCTTCAACGTGCGTTCGATGGTGCACGAGTACGGCGGCGGGGCGTACGCCGTCCACGACGGCACCGTCTTCTTCTCGAACTTCGACGACCAGCGCCTGTACCGGCAGGATCCCGGCGCAGCGCCGGCACCGATCACCGCAGGCGTGGACGACCGCCGCCACCGCTACGCGGACGGGCGCGTCACGCCGGACGGATCCCTCTGGATCGGAGTGCGCGAGCGTCACGAGGGAAGCGGGCGCTCCGACGAGGTCGTCAACGAGCTTGTCGCGTTGCCGACGGACGGCTCCACCGAACCGCGCACGATCGCCGAAGGCCATGATTTCTACGCTGCGCCCCGCATCTCGCCGGACGGGCGACGCCTCTGCTTCCTCGCGTGGGACCTTCCGTGGATGCCGTGGGACGGGTGCGAGCTCTTCGCGGCCGATCTCGCGCCGGACGGAACGCTCGCGAACATCACACACGTCGCCGGCCTCGACGGCGAGGAGTCGATCTTCCAGCCTGACTGGAGCCCCACCGGCGATCTCGTCTTCGCGAGCGATCGCAGCGGCTGGTGGAATCTCGAGCGCGTGCGTGACGGCGAGAGAAGCGCCCTCCATCCGGCGGAGGCGGAGTTCGGGTACCCGGCGTGGACCTTCGGCTCACGCGCCGTCGCCTTCCTAGGAGACGGACGCATCGCGTGCGCATACGAGCACGACGGACGAACCAGCTTCGCGATTCTCGACCCGGAGACGGGAACGCTGCGCGACCTCGAGATCCCGCACGATGCGCTCTGGGGGTCGCCGTTCGTGGTAGCGGAGGGCTCGACCGTCGTCGTGGTCGCGGGCTCGGCGACCATTCCGAACCAGGTCGTCCGCATCGATGTCGACAGCGGCGAGATCGAGGTTCTCCGCGCAAGCGCTCGGGTGCGGTGGACACGGCGTTCTTCTCGGTGCCCGAGGCGATCGAGTTTCCGACCGAAGACGGCCTGACTGCGCATGCGCTCTACTACCCGCCGGTCAATCCCGGCTACCGAGCCGGTGCGGACGACCGGCCGCCCTTGATCGTCGAGAGCCACGGAGGCCCCACCGGCGCGACGACGCCGATCTTCGCCCTCGGAACCCAGTTCTGGACGAGCCGGGGGTTCGCCGTGGTCGACGTCAACTACGGGGGCTCGACGGGCTACGGGCGCGAGTACCGAAAGCGACTCAACGGACAGTGGGGAGTGGTCGACCTTCAGGACTGCGTGAACGCCGCCCGCTATCTCGCGGACAAGGGCGAAGCCGATTCGAACCGCTTGCTGATCCGAGGAGGCAGCGCCGGCGGCTACACCACCGTCTGCGCGCTGACGTTCACGGACGCCTTCGCCGCCGGCGCTTCGTACTTCGGTCTGGCCGATCTCGAGCTGTTCGCCGCCGGCGACACGCACAAGTTCGAGCTTCAGTACGAGCACACCCTGGTCGGGCCGTATCCGGAGGCGGCGGAGCTCTATCGGGAACGCAGCCCGATCCACTTCACGGATCGGATGGCGACGCCGATGCTCGTGCTCCAGGGCGCGGACGACGAGGTCGTCCCTCCGTCGCAGGCGGAGCTCATCGTCGCGGCGCTCGAGAGACGGAAGATCCCACACGCCTACCTGCTCTTCGAAGGCGAGGGTCACGGCTTTCGCAAGGCCGAGAACATCGTCGCCGCGTACGAAGCCGAGCTCTCGTTCTATGCGCAGGTGCTCGGGTTCGAGCCAGCCGACCTGTCCGCCAAACTGCAGATCGAGCACCTTTCTTCCTGACCAGGCTCCGCGAGGGCCCCCTGACCACCACGAGTACCATCCCCGCGATGCAGTCCTTCGTGATCGAGGGCGGACGGCCCTTGAGCGGCACTGTGCGCGCGGCGGGGAACAAGAACGCTGCCCTCCCGATCTTGGCC
Organism: uncultured Actinomycetes bacterium; assembly: GCA_963746435.1. Taxonomy (GTDB): domain Bacteria; phylum Actinomycetota; class Thermoleophilia; order Gaiellales; family Gaiellaceae; genus GMQP-bins7. The sequence goes on along the minus strand of CAVVAZ010000002.1, from coordinate 79,273 downwards.
GCGACGGTTCTTGCCTCGGGCGACGTCGCCCTCTCGAACGTCCCGAGAATCCGCGATGTGGAGACGATGATCGAGCTCCTCAGGGACATCGGCGCCGAGGTCGAGTGGACGGGCGGAAACGACGTCCGCGTCGACGCTCGCGGCGTGGAGAAGACCGATCTCGACCCGGAGCTCTGCAGGCAGATCCGCGCGTCGTTCCTCCTTGCCGGGCCGCTCCTTGCGCGCTTCGGCCGCGTCAGCGTGCCGCCGCCCGGCGGGGACGTCATCGGCCGCCGGCGTCTGGACACCCACGTCCACGCGTTCTCGGCGCTCGGCGCGGACTTCCACCTCGACGGGGTGTACGAGCTGAGCGCCGACAATCTCCGCGGCACGCGCATGTACCTCGACGAGGCGTCCGTCATGGGCACCGAGAACGCGATCATGGCCGCCGTCCTCGCGGAGGGTGAGACCGTCCTCGGACACGCGGCTTCCGAGCCGCACATCCAGGATCTCTGCCGGTTTCTCGTGTCGCTCGGGGCTCGGATCGAGGGGATCGGCTCCAACGTCCTGCACATCCAGGGAGTCGGAGGGCTCGACGGCGGCGAGCATCGGATCGGGCCGGACCACATCGAGGTCGCGAGCTTCGTCGGTCTCGCCGCGGCGACCGGCGGCGACGTCCTCGTCGAGGGTGTCGAGCCCGACGACCTGATCTCGATCGTCCCCGCGTTCCGGAAGCTCGGCATCGAGATGGACGTCCAGGACTCGACGGTGCGCGTCCCGTCCGGTCAGAACCTCTGGATCGAAGACGACCTCGGCGGACAGGTGCCGAAGATCGAGAGCGGCATCTGGCCGGCGTTCCCGGCCGACCTGACCTCGATCGCGGTCACCGTCGCGACGCAGGCCCGCGGCACGATCCTGATCTTCGAGAAGATGTTCGAGAGCCGGCTCTTCTTCGTCGACAAGCTCGTCTCGATGGGCGCGCGGATCATCCTCTGCGACCCGCACAGGGTGGTCGTGACCGGCCCGGCGCAGCTCTACGGGGAGCGGCTCGAAAGTCCGGACATCCGTGCAGGGATGGCGATGGTCCTCGCCGCGCTCTGCGCGGAGGGCACCTCGACCATCGGAAACATCGGGCAGATCGACCGTGGCTACGAGCGAATCGACGAGCGCCTGCGCGGTTTGGGCGCGTCGATCGAGCGGGCCGACCTGTGAAGCGCGAAGGCGCCGCCCGCATCATCGTTCGGATCCGGGGAGTCGAGAATCGCGACGGGTGTGGCGGTCCTCGATCACCTGCTCACCGAGCTCGCGGAGACCGGCGGCTTCGAGCTCGATCTCGAGATCGCGCCGGACGAGCCCGAGGCCGAGGTGGGCGCGGCTGGGAGGGAGCTCGGAGATGCGATCGGCTTCGTGTTCAACACGAGCCGCGCAGCACGGAGAGGCGTCGGCATCGTGCCGGCGGACGAGGCGCTCGCGATGGTCGTGGTCGAGGCTTCCGGGAGGCCCCTCGTCGCGTCGAACGCTGACCTCACCTCCACGAGGGCGGGCGGTCTGCAGCGGGATCTCGCCGCGGCATTCCTCGACAACCTCGCCGAGGCCGCGGGCCTCACGATTCACGTCAGGCTGATGGAAGGCGAGGACTCGCAGCACGTCCTGTCCGCGATCTTCAAGGCGCTCGGCGTCGCGCTCGCGCAGGCGTGCGCAGAGAGTTGAGCCCGGGGTGACTGTCGCCGTAAGGTGACCGTCACCCGCTTTGTGCGTCCCTCGGAGGAGGTTTCATGGCTGAGAAAGAGATCATCCAAACCGACCGCGCGCCCGGACCGTTCCAGGGAGCGCCCTACAACCAAGCCATCCGCGCCGGCGATCTCGTCTTCGTCGCGGGGCAGGTCGGGATCCGTCTCGACACGGGCGAGCTTGCGGGGCCATCCGTCGAGGAGCAGACCGAGCAGGTCATGCGGAACCTCGCAGCGATCCTCGAGGCGGCCGGCAGCGGTCTCGACAAGCTCGTCAAGACCACGGTCTTTCTCCTCGATCTCGCCGACTTCGGAGGTATGAACGAGGTGTACGCCTCCCACGTGGGCGATCGACCTCCGGCGCGCTCGACCATCGGGATCGCCCAGCTTCCGGCCGGAGCACGGGTCGAGATCGAGGCGGTTGCGCACGTCTAGCGAGCCGTCTGTCGTCCGGCGGGCGGAGCCCGCTGACACGGAGGGGATCCTCCGCGTACGTACTCGAAGCTGGCAGGCCGCCTACGCGCACGTCTTCCCAGCCGAGTCGCTGCAAGGGTTGACGTCCGACGACGCCCAGCGGGCCGATTCGTGGCGGCGCGTCATCGACGAGCCGCCTGCCCGACGACACATGCTCGTGGTCGACCGCGACGAAGAGGTCGCCGGCTTTGCCTTCCTCGGGCCCGCGCGTGTCGGCGACATCGATGCGGAGGATGTCGGCGAGCTGTACGCGATCTACGTCGTCCCCGAGGCATGGGGCAGCGGCATCGGCCGTGCACTCATGGCGAGGGTTCTCGTGCAGTTGCGCGAGGAGGGGTTTCGTGAGGCGATTCTTTGGGTGCTGGAGGACAATCCGCGAACACGCCGCTTCTACGAGCTCGCCGGATGGGAGGCGGACGGCGGCGTCAAGGACGAAGAGTGGCTCGGTACGGCCGTCCGCGAGATCCGATACAGGATCGCGCTCGCGCCCTAGGGCGGGTCAGACCCCGGACCTGTCCGTTCCTGACGGGCGAACGTCCCGCGGCGCACGCTCTCGCCTTCCGAGGGTCACTGACCGTCTGATTCGGCCGTGTCCAGAGGTCTGACCCCGGAGCGGGGCAGAATGGTCCCGTCATGCGGGCCGAGGAGGTCATCGCCACTCACGGGAACACCGATTTCGACGCATTCGCGGCGATGCTCGCCGCGCGCCGGCTCTATCCGAGCGCGGTCGTCGCGATCGGTTCGCTGAACCGGAACGTCCGCGACTTCTACCGCCTGCACGCCGACGAGCTCGGCCCGATCGTGGAGAGCGGTCGGCTGGAGGTCGACGCGATCCGGCGTCTCGTCGTCGTCGAGACGATGCACGCATCGCGCCTCGGCGAGCTCGAGAAGGTCGCCCTGGACCCTGCAGTCGAGAAGGTTCTCTTCGACCACCACCGCGTCGAGCTTCCCGACTGGGTCGAGCCGGACGCCGCCGTTCTCTCGACCGACGGCGCGCTGACGACCACGCTCGTCGGCATCCTGGCAGAGCGCGAGCTCGAACCGACGATGCTCGAGGCGACCGTCTTCGCGCTCGGCATCCACGAGGACACGGGCTCGCTCACCCATCCCACGACGACCCAGCGGGACGTCGACGCGCTCGCCTGGTGCCTCCGCCACGGCGCCCGTCAGGACCTCATCTCGGAATACCTGCACAGTCCGCTCGGCGCGGACGAACGGGCGCTCCTGAACCACCTCGTGGAAGCGCTCGAGCCCGTCCAGGCCGGGTGGCGACGAAGTCCTCGTGGCAGCGGTGCGCTGGCCCGAGTACGTCGAGGGCATCTCGAACCTCGCCTCGAAGATCGTCGATCTCACGGACACCAGAGCACTGGTGCTGCTGGTCGAGATGGACGAGCGCGTCTTCGCGGTCGTCCGCAGCCGGAGCGACCGGATCGACGCAGCGATCGTCGCCGCGGCGCTCGGAGGAGGCGGACACGCGCAGGCGGCCTCGGCGATAGCGCGCGGCAGCCTGGACGAGGCACGCCACCTGGTCCTCGAGGCTCTCGCGCGAGCCGAACCCGAGGCGCAGCGCGCGCGCGACGTCATGTCCACTCCGGCACGGGTCGTCACCCCGGACGAGAGCGTGCGCGAGGCGATGGTGCTCTGCCAGCGGCACGGGCAGAGCGGCGTGTTCGTCGCAGAGAACGGACGTGTGGTGGGCGCAGTGAGTCGCGAGGACCTGGACAAGGCCATCGGCCACGATCTCGCCCATGCGCCGGTGCGCGGAATCATGAGCGGCAGCGTCGCGACAGTCTCCGAGCAGGCGACCCTCGCCGAGCTCCAGTCGCTCGTGACGACGGCCGCGGACGGGCGTGTGGCGGTTGTCCGAGACGACGAGCTCGTCGGTGTCGTCACGCGCGCCGATCTTCTCCGTGCGCTCGAGGGCGTCGAGCCCGAGCAGGTGGAGCCCGCGGAGAGCATCGCGGCCGAGCTGACCGGAATCGAGCGGCTGCGACCGGTGATCGACGCCGTCGCGGCGCTCGGCGAGCGGCCCGAGAATGTCTTCCTGGTCGGAGGGACGGTGCGCGACATCCTTCTCGGCGAGGAGAGCTTCGACGTGGACATCGCGGTGGAAGGCGATGCGATCGCGTTCGCCGGCGCCCTCGCCGGCGCCCTCGGCGGACGGATGACTCCGCATCAGAAGTTCGGCACCGCGGTCGTGCAGTACGAGGGCGGACGCGTCGACGTCGTGACCACGCGCACGGAGTTCTACGACGCGCCGGGTGCGCTGCCGACGGTCGAGCGAGCGGGTCTCCGCGAGGACCTCTTCCGCCGCGACTTCACGGTCAACGCGATGGCCGCGTCGCTGAAAGCCGCGGACTTCGGCCGGCTCGAGGATCCGTTCCGCGGGCGCGACGACCTCGACGCGCGGGTTCTCCGCGTTCTCCACAACCTGTCCTTCATCGACGACCCGACGCGGATCTTCCGCGCGATCCGCTACGAGGCGCGCTACGGCCTTCAGCTCGAGGAGCACTCGGCAAGGCTTGCGCGCGGCACCATCGAGATGGGGCTCGTCGGCGATCTCTCCTCTGCGCGCCTGCGTGACGAGCTGATCGCCCTCCTCGAGGATCCGGGAGCGGCGGGTGCGATTCTGCGGCTCGGCGAGCTCGGCGCCGACCGCGCAATCCATCCCCATCTGCGGGCGGACGCCGAGGCCGCGACGCTCTTCGAGCGCGCGCTCTCGCTCCGCGCCGAGCTCGAGCGTCGACGTTCCCGGCTGGCATCTCGGCGTGGCGGCGCTCGCGCGCGACATGACCTCGGACGAGGCCTACGACTGGCTCGACCGGCTCAAGGTTCGCCGTCGCGAGGTGGACCGGATCGTGGGCGCGATCCGCGTGGCTCCGCTCATCGTCGAACGGGTACGCGCCGAGCCGCTCGACGCGGCCCAGATAGTCGCGCTGGCCGACACGTTCGCACCCGACGCGCCGCTGCTCGCCCTGGCCCGGGCCGACCTACCCGAGTTGCGCGAGTACTTCTCGCGGCTGCGCGACGTCCGGCTCGAGATCGGCGGCCAGGATCTCGCTCGCCTCGGTCTGTCCGAGTCGCCCCGAGTGGGGGAGGTGCTCGCGGAGCTGCGGCGGCGGAAGCTGAACGGCGAGATCGACGGACGCGAGTCCGAGCTCGAGGCGGCGCGGGAGTTGATGGCGGCCGGGGACTCGTGACGATCGCCGCCGCAGAAGAGATCGCGGCGCGATATCGCCGGATCCGGACCGAGGTGGGTGACTCGGTCACCATCGTGGCGGCGACGAAGTACGTGTCCCTGGAGGACATGGGAGTGCTCGTGGAAGCGGGGATCGATGTCGTAGGAGAGAACCGAGCCCAGGATCTCGAGCGCAAGCACGCCGTCTACGGCGACGCGTTCCGCTGGCAGTTCATCGGCCACCTGCAGTCGAACAAGGTCAAGGTCGTGAACCGCGTCTGCGAGCTCGTCCACTCCCTCTCGTCGGAGTCGGCCGCGGAGCGGATCGCGGTCCCGGCCCTGCTCGAGGTGAACCTCGCGGGGGAGAGCTCGAAGTCGGGCGTCGCGCCCGAGGATGCAGCCGCCTACACCAGCCGTTACCCGCTCATCCGCGGGCTGATGACGATGCCGCCGCTCGCCTCGGATCCGGAGCACTCCCGCCCCTTCTTTCGCCGGCTCCGCGAGCTCGCCGAAGAGATCGGCCTGGCCGAGCTCAGCATGGGCACCTCCCAGGACTACCGCATAGCCGTGGAGGAAGGAGCGACGCTCGTCCGCATCGGCGAGATCCTCTTCCAAGGCGACGGCAACGCGCGCGAAGGGGGGTAAGATCGCCCCGGTCATGGCCTTCTCGGACCTCTGGAACCGCACGCTCGTCTACTTCGGCATCGCCGAGGACGAGGAGTGGGACGAGGATGGTTACGCCACGAACGAGCAGATCGAGGACAGCTACCGGCGCCGGGACCGGCAAAACGTGCGGCGCCTCCCGAGCGCCCCGGAGACGGACGAGTGGGCAGCCGACGAAGCCCCGCGCCGCCAACCGGCGAGGCTTCGGCGAGTGGACGCGGGGTCGCCCGCGAAGGTGCACCTCGTCGTCCCGCGCAGCTTCAACGACGCCCAGCAGATCGCGGACCGCTTCAAGGCGGGGGTTCCGGTGATCCTGAACCTCCAGAATGCCGACACCGACCTCTCGAAACGGCTGATCGACTTCGCAAGCGGCCTCACGTACGCACTCGACGGGAGCATGCAGCGGGTCGCCGACAAGGTCTTCCTGCTCACTCCGCGGGACGTCGAGCTCTCCGCCGAGGAGCGCGCCCGCGCACTCCAGCGCGGCGGCTTCTTCAACCAGGCGTAGGAACCCGCCGGGCCGCGGCGAACACGCGCCTGATGGGCGCGCTCGCCATGCAAACGCTGCTTTTCGACACAGCCTCGTCGCTGCAGAGCTTCGTGAGCGTCTTCGTCTGGATCTATGTCCTGCTGATCTTCGTCTACGTGCTGTTGTCGTGGTTCCAGCTGCCCTATTCCCGGACGTTCTCGACTGTGCAAGAGTTCCTGGACGACGTCGTCACTCCATATCTGCGCGTCTTTCGGGGGCGCATCCCGACACTGGGGCCGATCGACCTCTCGCCGATCGTCGCCGTCGTCGTGTTGCTCGTTGCGGCCGGGCTCGTCAACTTCCTGATCGGGAAGCTGTTGTAGAGGAGGAGGTCGCATGCCGCTTACCCCAGTCGAGATCAGACACGTGGAGCTTCGTCGTGCGTGGCTCCGCGGCTACCGCCGCCGGGTGATCGACCAGCTTCTGTCGGACATCGCGGACAGCTTCGAGGACGTGTGGCGCGAGCGCGCGGACCTCGCAGACCGTCTCGAGGAGCTCGAATCGGAGGCGTCGAAGCATCGCGAGCTCGAAGCGCTCCTCCGCTCGACGCTCGTGTCCGCCGAACGCGCGTCGCAGGACATGAAGGAGCAGGCGCGGAGGGAGTCGGACCTGATCGTGCAGGAGGCCCAGGCCGAAGGCCGGCGAATCTCCCGCATGTCGTCGGCCGAGAAGCAGCGTCTGGAGGAGGAGATCCGCCGGATCCGCGCTCAGCTTCGGAGCGCGCTCGAAGAGCTCGAGGAGCCGTCCGAGCCGCGAGCGCCGGCCGAGGAGCCGAAGCCGGCGGCCGTGGACGGCATCGCCGACAGCGGCATCCGAAGGGTTGTGGGCTAGCAAAGCGTTATGGGCTAGCAGGTCCCGCCCGAGCCGCCGATATCCTTCGGGCCGTGGACGGCCCGAGTACCCGCTTGCATGTGCGCGTGAGCCCCGGCGCCGCACAGGCGGGAATCGTCGGTCGGCACGGCGACGCCTGGAAGATCAGAGTTTCCGCCGCCCCCGAGCGCGGAAAGGCGAATCAGGCCGTTCTCGAGCTTCTCTCGAACGCGCTCCAGGTGCCGCGAGCGAGCCTCGAAGTCCTCGCCGGGCACGGAGGGCGCGACAAGGTCGTCTCGATAGCGGGCATCACTCGAGCCGAGACAGAACGTAGGCTTGCCGGAGCGGTGGCGGCTACCTCGTGACACTCGACCTCGGGACGATGCGCGGCGCGCTCGAGCACGAGCGCGACCGACTGCGCGCGGCCATCGAGTCCGTGAACCACACGGGCTCGCTCGAAGAGGAGACCGGCGACCTGTCGATCGGCTCGGACGACCACATCGCCGACAGCGCTACCGACACGTTCATGCGGGAGCTCGACGAGGGTCTCGAGGAGAACGCCGAGCACCTCCTCGACGAGGTCGAGGCCGCGCTCCGCAGAATCGACGAGGACACGTACGGCACGTGCGAGGTCTGTGGACGCCCGATCGCGGAGGCGCGGCTCGAGGCGGTTCCGTGGGCGCGGCTCTGCATCGACGACAAGCGGGCCCAGGAAGGCCGGCGCGATGAGCGAGCCGGCCTCGAAGGAAGCGCCTCCGTGGACGTCCGCATAGGCTCCGCCCCCGAATGCCGTGCGGCCGGTCCTCGCCGCCGAGCGCTCCATCGGCGCAGGTACCGCGCAATGGGTGTCGCTGCTCGCCGTTGCCGGAGCCGCGCTCGTCGCCGACCAGCTCACGAAGCAGGTCGTCGGCCGTACCCTCGAAGTGGGCGAGAGCGTGGAGATCGCCGGGCCGTTCTCGCTCCACCACGTCCAGAACTCCGGCATCGCGTTCGGGCTCTTCTCGAGCCGGACGACCATCGTCATCGCCATCACGGCGATCGCTGTCGGCTGGATGCTCTGGTTCTTCGCCCGCTCCGGGAGGCGCCATCCGGTGCTTCCCGTTGCGCTCGGTCTCGTGCTGGGTGGAAGCATCGCGAACCTCAGCGACCGCGTCCGCCTCGGGCACGTGACCGACTTCCTGGATCTCGAGGCCTGGCCGGCCTTCAACCTCGCGGACATGTTCATCGTCGTGGGCGTCGCGGTCGTCTTCGGCGCGCTCGTTCTCGCCGACCGGCCGCGACAGATGAACGGCCCCCGGCATGGCGACTCTCCGCTTCAGGGTCGCTGAGACCGACGCGGGAGTCCGCCTCGACAAGGCGCTCGCCGCGCGCGCGGAGATCGGAACCCGTGCGTTGTCCGAGCGGCTGCTTGGTGAGGGCTCGGTCCGCGTCGACGGTTCGCCCCGGCCGAAGAGCCATCGCGTGCAGGGCGGGTCGCTGATCGAGGTCGATCTCCCACAGACGGACTGACGGGGTCGAGCCCGAGCCGGTGACGGTCGCCGTGCCGTACGAGGACGAGCAGCTCGTCGTCGTCGACAAGCCGGCGGGTCTGTCGGTGCATCCGGGCGCGGGGGGGAGGCGGCGGACGCTCCTCGGGCAGCTCCTGACCCTCGGCGCCGCGGGCGGCGACCCGGAGCGACCCGGAATCGTGCACCGGCTCGACCGGGACACCTCGGGACTTCTGATCGTCGCGCGCTCCGAAGCGGCGCACGCGGCGCTGCAGGAAGCGATCCGAAAGCGTTACGTCGAGCGACGCTACCTCGCGCTCGCCCGCGGGCATCCCCGATCGCGCACCGGGCGCATCGACGCGCCCATCGGCCGCGACCGGCGCGATCCCACGCGCCGCTCGCTCGACACGGACGAGCCGCGTGACGCCGTCACGCCACTTCGAGACGCTCGAGCTGCTCTCCGAGCACACGCTGCTGGAGGTAACCCTCGAGACCGGCAGAACCCACCAGATCCGCGTGCACCTCGCGGCGATCGACCTGCCTGTCGCGGGCGATCCTCAATATGGCGTGACCGGCGACCTCGGGCTCGAGCGCCAGTTCCTGCACGCGCACCGGCTCCGCTTCAGCCATCCGGTCACGGGTGACGAGATCGACGTGACATCCGAGCTCCCGGACGATCTCCGGGCCGCGCTCGCACTGGCTCGAGAGCGATAGCAGCTAGACTGGCCGTCGACCTAGACCCGTCTACCCGGCGACACGTCGGAGCGGGGGTGCCGTCGCCCTGAGCGCGGTTCCGCCCGGCCCGTCGGCGAATCACAATCAAACCATCCAGAAAGGGGCTGATCGCGTGTCAGTCGTCTCGATGCGGGAGCTCTTGGAGGCCGGGGTCCACTTCGGTCACCAGACGCGCCGCTGGAACCCCAAGATGCGCCGCTTCATCTTCTCGGAGCGCGGCGGCATCTACATCATCGATCTGCAGAAGACCCAGGAGCTGCTCGAGGAAGCGCACGCCTTCGCCCGGAACCTCGCCGATCGCGGCGGCACGATGCTCTTCGTCGGCACGAAGAAGCAGGCGCAGGACGCCGTCTCGGAGCACGCCGGCCGAGTGGGCATGCCGTACGTCAACCACCGCTGGCTCGGCGGCCTGCTAACGAACTGGCGCACCATCTCCGAGCGGATCTCGTACCTCCACGACCTACGCCGCCTGAAGAGCGAAGGCCAGCTCGACCTGCTGCCCTCCAAGGAGCGCATCGGGATGATGGCCGAGCTCGAGAAGCTCGAGGCGAACCTCGGCGGCGTCGCCGACATGAAGCGCCAGCCCGACGCGGTCTTCGTCATCGACTTGAAGAAAGAGGCGCTCGGCGTGCGCGAGGCGCGCCGGCTGGGCGTCCCGGTGGTCGGCCTCGTCGACACGAACGCGGATCCCGACGAGGCGGATTTCGTCATTCCCGGAAACGACGACGCCATCCGCTCCTGCAACCTCGTGACACGGGTCGTTGCGGATGGAATCGACGCCGGCAAGAAGAAGGTCGCCCCTGCAGAGTTCGAGGCAGCCCGCTGCGGCATCAGAGGAGTCGCCACCGGAGGACGACAGCCCCGGCGGAGCCAGAGCCCGTGGACGAGGCGCAGCCGGAGCCGGAGACTGAGCCCGAAGCCGAGACGGAGCCGGCCCCCGTAGCGGTCGCGGAAGGTGGCGAGAGCCGGTGAGCGCGACGATCGGGGCATCTCTCGTCAAGGAGCTCCGCGACCGGACGGGCGCGGGGATGATGGACTGCAAGCGCGCGCTCGAGGAGACGGGCGGCGACCTCGAGGCCGCACGGATCCTCTTGCGCGAGCGAGGAATGGCCTCCGCCGGGAAGCGCGCCGGCCGAGAGACGACAGAGGGCCTCGTCGGATACATCGTCACGGACGCCGCCGGGGCGATCGCCGGCATCGGGTGCGAGACGGAGCCGGTGTCGAAGAGCGACGAGTTCCAGGCGTTCGCGGAGAAGGTGCTGCGAGCCGTGCACGCCGAGGGTGGGGCGGTGCTCGAGCAGTTCGAGGAGGAGCGTCTCGAGCTGATCGGCAAGCTCGGGGAGAACATCGTCGTCGTGGATGCAGCCCGCTTCGAGGTCTTCGACGGGCACGTTGTGGAGGGGTACGCGCACCCGCCGGCCAACAAGATCGGCGTCCTCGTCGATCTCGAGGGCGGAACGCCAGAGCTCGCACGGCAGCTCGCGATGCACATCTCCTTCGCGGCGCCCGAGTGGACGACCCGCGAGGCTGTTCCGGCCGATGTCGTCGAGAGCGAGCGCCAGATCTTCCTCAACTCCGACGAGGTGCAGTCGAAGCCGGAGGCCGCGCGTGAGAAGATCGTGGACGGCATGCTCGGCAAGCGCTTCTACGCGGCGACTCCAGGCGGCACGCTCGTCGACCAGGCCTGGATCCACGATCCGTCCAAGACGGTCGGCCGGGTGCTCGAGGAAGCGGGCGCATCGGTCTCGCGCTTCGTGAGGATCTCGGTCGCCGGGATGAGCGTCCAGCCCGCAAGAGGCCCCTGGAGAAGGCCTCTGAGGCTTCCCGAGCGTTCCACCGCGTGCTGCTGAAGCTCTCGGGCGAAGCCTTGCTCGGCGACCGCGAGTACGGCATCGACCCCGCGACGGTCACGGCGATTGCGCGGGAGGTGCACGCGGTGCACGACGCGGGCACCGAGCTCGCCATCGTCGTCGGCGCCGGGAACATCTACCGCGGAATGGCGGCCGCGGCTGACGGCATGGACCGTGCCACGGCCGACTACGCGGGCATGCTCGCGACGCTTCTCAACGCGCTGACGCTGCAGGACGCGCTCGAGCGGGTCGGCGTGCAAACGCGCGTGCAGTCCGCGATCGCCGTCTCGGAGGTCGCCGAGCCGTACATCCGCCGTCGGGCGATGCGGCATCTGGAGAAGGGTCGTGTCGTCATCTTCGCCGCGGGAACGGGCAATCCGTTCTTCACCACCGACACCGCCGCCGCCTTGCGCGCGCTCGAGATCGGCGCGGAGGCGATTCTCATGGCGAAGAACGGCGTCCGAGGCGTCTTCGACGGCGACCCGCGCGAGGACGCCGACGCGCGCTTCCTACCCGAGCTGACCCACCTGGAGGCGATCGAGCAGGGTCTCAAGGTCATGGACACGACCGCGCTCTCCCTGTGCATGGACAACCGGCTGCCGATCTACGTCTTCGAGCTCGCGGAGGGAAACATCCGCCGTGTGGCAGCGGGCGAGCGCGTGGGCACGATCATCTCGACCCCGTAGAAGGAGAAGCGTATGGCCAACACTCACCTCCGGTTCGCGTTCGCGGGGGAAACCTCCCGGCTCCCCACACCCCTCCACACTCATGGGGGGCCGGAGGACGGCCCATGAGTGCGATCGAGGAGTTCCTGGCCGATGCCAAGCGGCGGATGGACAAGTCCATCGAAGCGACGCACCAGGAGTTCAACTCGGTCCGCACGGGCCGAGCCTCGCCCGCGCTCCTCGACCGCATCGCAATCGACTACTACGGGACACCGACTCCGCTCAAGAGCCTCGCCTCGATCGGAGCCCCGGAGGCACGCCTCCTGACGGTGCAGCCGTTCGACCCGGGCTCGATGAAGTCGATCGAGCGCGCGATCCAGGAGTCCGACCTCGGTCTGACGCCCTCCAACGACGGCAAGATCATCCGCCTGCCCATCCCCGCCCTCACCGAGGAGCGGCGGAAGGAGCTCGTCAAGGTCGTGCGGCGGGTCGGCGAAGACGGCAAGGTCGCAATCCGCAACGTCCGCCGCGACGTCCTCCATCACCTGCGCGAGCTCGTGCAGAAGGGAGAGGTCGGAGACGACGAGGAGCGGCGGGCCGAGCAGCAGGTGCAGAAGGTCACGGACGAGCACACGAAGGCGATCGACGACCTCTTGAAGGTGAAAGAGGCCGAGATCATGGAGGTGTGACCGCCTCGCAGGCAGTGGGCGACGAGCCGGGCGCTGCTCGGAGCGTGGCCATCATCATGGACGGCAACGGGCGCTGGGCCGCGGGTCGCGGGCTCTCCGTCGCGGAAGGCCATCGCGAGGGCGCGCGGGCGTTGCGGCGCACGGTCGAAGCGGCGATCGACCTCGACGTCGAGTCGCTCGCGGTCTACGCGTTCTCGACCGAGAACTGGGCGCGGCCGCCCGACGAGGTCGAGTCGATCATGGAGCTGCTGGACGAGACCATCGAGCGTGAGCTGCCCGACCTCGCGAAGCAGGGAGTGCGCACGCGGTTCGTGGGGCGCCGCGACCGGATTCCCGACTCGCTCCGGGAGAAGATGAGCACGCTCGAGGAGGAGACGGCCGCGAACGACCGGCTCCTGCTCTGGATCGCCTTCGACTACGGAAGCCGCGCCGAGCTGGTCGAGGCGGTCCGCCGGCTCGTTGACGAGGGGGTCAGACCCGAGGACGTGTCCGAAGCGGCGGTGTCCGAGCGGCTCTACGCGCCGGAGCTTCCCGACCCGGACCTCGTCATCCGCACCTCGGGCGAGCAGCGCATCTCGAACTTCCTGCTCTGGCAGTCCGCCTACTCGGAGCTCGTCTTCACGGACACGCTCTGGCCCGACTTCGGCGAGGCCGAGCTGAGAGCCGCGCTCGAGGAGTACGCGCGCCGCCAGCGGCGGTTCGGCGCTCGATGACACCGACCTGCCGTCCGGCCCGCCACGGGCTCACTCGACGGCCGGAAAACGGCCTATGAGCCCATTCCTCTCGCGGATACTCGTCGCCGTCGCCCTGCTGCCGGTCGTCATCGGCCTCGTCTATCTCGGGGGCTGGTGGCTCTTCGGCCTCGCGCTGGTCGCCGGCCTCGTCGCGCTCCACGAGCTCTTCCGGATCGCGCGACAGCTTGGCCCGCTCGTGCCGGCGGGCTATCTCGGATTCGGGCTCACGCTGCTCGGCGTACAGCTCGGCGGCATCGAGTGGATGCTCGGTGCGATGGTGAGCACGCTCCTGCTCTCGTTTCTGTTCTTCGGGCTCTCGCACGAGCGGCCCTCCGCCACGGCGTCCTTCGGCGTCACGCTCCTCGGCGTCGTCTGGATCGGCGGCGGACTCGGCTTCGTGCTCTCGATCCGCGACATCCCCGAGTTCGGGTTCTGGACCGTGATCGCCGTGCTCTTCACCGTCTTCGCCGGAGACACGGTCGCGTTCTTCGTCGGCCGCGCGCTGGGCCGACATCCCATGGCCCCCGCGATCTCGCCGAGCAAGACGTGGGAGGGCTTCGTCGCGGGCGTGCTCGCGGCGACCGCGGCGGCGTTCGTGATCCTCTACCCGGACCGCGAGGCGTTTCTGTCCATCGCGGAGTCGCTCGCGTTCGGCGCGCTCGTCGCGCTCGCCTCCGTCGCGGGCGATCTCTTCGAGTCCGCGGTCAAGCGCGACCTCGCGGTGAAGGACTCGGGCCGGCTGCTCGCCGGGCACGGAGGCATGCTCGACCGCATCGACGCGCTCCTCTTCGCCGGCCCGGCCGCGTTCTTCGTGATCCTCGCGTTCGGAGCGGGTTAAGCGCCCCGTGTCGGTCACGAGATCCCTCCGCGAGTGAACTAGCCTTCCCTCGTGGAGAGAGACGACGCGCGTTGCCTTGCTCGGCGCAACCGGCTCGATCGGCCGGCAGGCGCTCGAGGTGATCGCCGCAGATCCGCACCTTTCCGTTTGCGCGCTCGCGTCGGGATCGCAGCCGCTCGACGAGCTCGCGACCGCTCACGGCGTCGAGCACGTTCAGGTCGGCGGCGATCTGACCGACGTGCTCGAGGCCTCCGAGCCCGACCTCGTCCTGAACGCCGTCGTCGGCTTCGCCGGGGTGGGGGCGACGCTGTGGGCGCTCGAGCGCGGCGTGACGCTCGCGCTCGCGAACAAGGAGAGCCTCGTCGCGGCGGGCGATTTGGCGATCGCCGCGTGGCAGCGAGGAGGCGGTCTGCTGCTTCCGGTCGACAGCGAGCACTCGGCGGTCTTCCAGTGCCTGGAAGGACGCGCGCGCGACACCGTCGACTCGGTCGTCCTGACCGCATCGGGAGGCCCGTTCCGAAACCGTTCGCTCGCCGAGCTCGAATCAGTGACCGTGGAGGAGGCGCTCGCTCACCCGACCTGGTCCATGGGCCCGAAGATCACGGTGGACTCGGCGACCCTGGCGAACAAAGGACTCGAGCTGATCGAGGCGCACTATCTCTTCGGCTTGCCGTACGAGCGAATAGAGGTCGTCGTGCACCCGAGCTCGATCGTCCACGCGCTCGTCCGCTTCCGCGACGGCGCCGTTCTCGCGCATCTGGGGTATCCGGACATGCGCATGCCCATCTCGTTCGCCTTGACGTATCCCGAGCGCCGTCCGACTCCGGTGCCGGCGCTCGATCTCGCCTCGGGATTGACGCTCGAGTTCGGCGCTCCCGACCCGGAGCGGTTTCCGCTGCTGCAGCTCGCGCGCGACGCGGGTGAGCGCGGCGGAACCTATCCCTGCGCGTTCAACGCCGCCAACGAGGTCGGCGTCGCCGCGTTCCTCGAGCGGCGGATCGCGTTCCTCGACATCGCCCGCGTCGTCGAGGACGCGCTCGGTCGCGTCGAGGGTGCACCGGCGCGTGACCTCCCCGAGCTCGTCGAGGCGGATGCCGAGGCGCGCCGCCTCGCCGAAGGAAGTCTGGCGACCGCTATGAGCATCTTCATCGCGATCGTCGGCCTGGGGCTCCTGATCCTCGTCCACGAGGCCGGGCACTTCTTCGCCTCGCTCGCGGTAGGGCTCCGGCCGCGCAAGTTCTACGTCGGCTTTCCGCCGGCGGTCGTACGTCACAGGCGGAACGGGATCGAATACGGCATCGGAGCAGTCCCTCTCGGCGGCTTCGTGAGCATTCCCGGAATGCACCGCCCGATTCCGCACGACGCGGAGAAGCGCTTCTCGAGGGCCGTCGCGGAGGCTCCCGCGCTCGCAGGACCGTTCGACCGTCTGCGCCGCGGACTCGAGAGCGAAGAGCCGCATGCCTCTCTCGGCGCGCTCGACGACCTCGAAGAAGCGATGCGCGACAAGAAGCTCTCGCCCGAGGCGGCTGGCGTCGGCCGAGAAGGGGCTCACCGAGCTCCGCGACGCGCTCGGCCCCGATGCGTACTGGAAGGCGGCGACGTGGAAGCGGCTCGTGGCGATCGCCGCCGGGCCGCTCGCGAACATCGTTCTCGCCGTCGTCCTGATGACCGTTCTCTTCATGACGGTGGGCGGGAAGGCCACCTCCGAGGTCGCATCGGTCGTCGAGGACTCCCCGGCTCGCACCATCGGCCTGCAGGCGGGCGATCGCCTCGTCGCGATCAACGGCGAGCGTGTCGATGCGTCGGACATCCGTAGCCGCATCGCGGACTCCGCGGGAGCCGAGCTCGTCGTGACCGTTCGGCGCGACGGGCGGGAGATCGACCTTGCGCCCGCCAAGCCGGAGCGCATCGAAGGCGGTTACCGCCTCGGATTCGTGCTTGCAGGCGCGGGTCTCGGGCCGCTCGAGGCGGTCGGTCGGGCGTTTCACGTGACCGGCATCGTCACGGTCGAGATCGGGAAGGCGCTCGGCCGCCTCACCTACGGCGAGGGCCGCGAGGACGTGTCGAGCCCGATCGGCATCGTCCAAGCCTCCTCCGACTCCGTCGAGCGCGGCGCCGAGAACTACCTCTGGATACTGAGCCTCATCTCGCTCTCTCTGGCGCTGCTGAACCTGCTCCCGCTGCTCCCACTCGACGGAGGCCACATCCTGTTCTCGCTCATCGAGGGCGCCCGTGGGCGCTTCGTGCGCCGCGAGGTCTACGAACGCGTCTCGGTGGTCGGGCTCGCGCTCGTGCTGCTCCTGTTCTTCGTCGGGCTGACGAACGACATCGGCAACCTGTCCTGAGGCCGCTCGCTACCCTCTAGCCGTGGCCAGCGAGGTCGGAATTCGCGTGGGGAACGTCGCTGTCGGCGGCGGCGCGCCCGTCGCCGTGCAGTCGATGACGCTGACGAAGACGCACGACGTCGCCGCGACGACCGCGCAGATCGCCGCGCTCGCCTCGGCGGGCTGCGAGATCGTGCGCGTCGCCGTCCCGAAGTCCGAGGACGCCGCTGCGCTGCCGCATGATCGTGCGCCTGTCCCCGATTCCGGTGATCGCGGACATCCACTTCAACGCCTCGCTCGCGCTGAAGGCGATCGACGCGGGAGTCGCCGCGGTGCGGATCAACCCGGGGAACATCGGCGGCCCCGAGAAAGTCGAGCAGGTCGTCGTGGCGGCCAAGCGAGCCGGAATCCCGATGCGGATCGGCGCCAACTCGGGCTCGCTGCCGAAGCACCTGCAGGCGCTGGCGCAGCACGACCAGGCCGAGGCGCTCGTCGCCGCGGCACTCGAGGAGGTCGAGCTGCTCGAGAAGCTCGAGTACCGCGACTTCAAGATCTCGGTGAAGGCGACGCACGTCCCGACGATGATCCGCGCCTACCGCATGCTCGTCGGCAAAGGTTCCGTATCCGCTCCATCTCGGCGTCACCGAGGCGGGAACCGAGTTCGCCGGCGGGATCAAGAGCGCCGTCGGCATCGGCTCGCTCCTCGCGGACGGCATCGGCGACACGCTTCGCGTCTCGCTCACCGCTGACCCGGTCAAGGAGGTCGAGGTCGCGTGGGAGATCCTCAAGGCGCTCGGCCTGCGCGAACGAGGGCCCGTCATGATCGCGTGCCCCTCGTGCGGGCGCGACAACGTCGGCGTCGAGAGCCTCGCGCTCGTCGTGGAGGAGCGGCTGCGGGGGTATCCGGAGGCCTTCGAGGTCGCGGTCATGGGCTGCGCCGTCAACGGACCGGGGGAGGCAGGCGACGCGGACTTCGGGATCGCGGGCGGCCGCGACGTCGGGTTCATCTACGCGCATGGACGGGTGCTCCGCAAGGTGCCTTCGGAGATCCTCGTCGACGAGCTGTTCTCCGAGATCGACCGCTGGCTCGAGGACGGGATGCAGCGCCCGAAGCGGCTCAAGATGGCGAAGCCGGCCGCGCTCGCGATGGCCGAGGCGAGCCTCATTCCCCTCGACTAGCCTAGGCGGTCACCCATGGTTGCCCGCCAGTCACAGCTCTTCCTCCCGACCCTGCGCGACGATCCGGCCGACGCCGAGGCGGTCTCCCACAGGCTCCTCGTCCGAGGCGGCTACATCCGGCAGGTCAGCGCGGGCATCTGGACGTTCCTGCCACTCGGGTGGCGCGTCCACCAGAAGGTCGTCCAGATCATCCGCGAGGAGATGGACGCCATCGGCGGCCAGGAGATGCTGATGCCCGTGCTCACGCCCGCGGACCTGTGGGAGGCGACAGGCCGAATCTCGATCCCGGAGATCTTTCATCTGGAGGACCGCAGCGGACGCCACTTCGTCCTTCCCTTCACGCACGAAGAGACGGTCACCTTCCACGCACGCGAGATCCAGAGCTACCGCCAGCTTCCTCAGATTCTCTACCACTTCTCGGTCAAGGATCGCGACGAGCCTCGACCGCGCGGCGGGCTGCTGCGCGTGCGCGAGTTCATCATGAAGGACGCGTACTCGTTCGACCGCGACGACGACGGGCTGGCACGGAGCTTCGAGCTTCACCGGCAGGCGTATCACCGGATGCTCGAGCGCTGTGGCCTCGAGTTCTTCGAGGTCGTGGCGGAGTCCGGGGTCATGGGCGGCAAGGAGAGCCAGGACTTCCTCTGCCCTGCGGGCTCGGGCGAGAACACGCTCGTGACCTGCGAGAACGGCGACTACGCGGCCGACATCGAGATCGCCCGAGGCGTGCCGCGCACACCCGACTTCCCGGAGACGCGCGACGCTCCCGAGAAGATCGAGACTCCGGGAGTTACGACGATCGAAGCGCTCGCGGAGTTTCTCGGCGTCGACGCGGCCGCGACCTCGAAGGCGATGCCGGTGGTCAAGACCCGACGGCACGCTCGTGCTCGGGCTCGTCCGGGGTGACGACCGCCTCTCCGAGTCGAAGATGCTCGGCGTGCTCGCGACCGACTTCCGGCCCGCGACGGACGAGGAGATCAGGAGCGCGTTCAGCGCGGACGGGGGATCGCTCGGGCCGGTGGGTGTCGAGTTGGAGGTGGTGGCCGACGACGCGCTCCGGGAGGGGCAGTACGTGGCCGGCGCGAACCGCGACGGCTGGCATCTCTTCGGCGTCGAGGCCGGCCGCGACTACGCGCCGCGCTTCGCCGACATCCGCGAGGCGCGCGAGGGCGACTCGTGCCCTGTCTGCGGCGGCTCGTTGCGCTTCCAGACGGCGATCGAGGTGGGACACATCTTCAAGTTCGGCTCGCGCTACTCGGAGCCCCTCGAGGCGAGCTTCCTCGACGAGGACGGGACGTGAGAAGCCACTGATCGGAGGCAGCTACGGCATCGGCCCCGGTCGCGTGATGGCGGCGGCGGTCGAGCAGAGCCACGACGACAAGGGAATCGTCTGGCCGAGGGCGATCGCCCCCTACGACGCGCACGTGCTCGCGCTCCACGGGGGCTCCGAGGAGGTGCTCGCCGAGGCCGAGAAGGTGGCCGAGACGATCGAGCGCGGCGGGGCTCGACGTGCTCCTCGACGACCGCGACGAGCGGCCGGGGGAGAAGTTCGCCGATGCGGATCTCGTCGGCGCTCCGGTGCGCGTGACCGTCGGGCGGAAGACCTTGGAGGACGGCGCGGTCGACGTCAGGGCGCGGGCAGCGACCGAAGACGAGCGCGTTTCGATCCCAGACGTGCTGAAATGGGTAGAGGAACGTTGATGGCGAAGCGACGGCGGTACAGCAACGAGCTCTTCGGGCCCGACCATCGAGCGGCTGATGGCCGAGACGGGGACGACGTACCGCGGGCTCGCGGACAAGGCCGGGCCTCTCGGCCGGGTACCTGAACCACATCGTCCACGGCAACCGCCCGGTTCCCTCGAACGACGTTCTGGCGCGCATCGCGACGTCGCTGGGGGTCGAGCCGGAGCACTTCCGCGAGTACCGGGTCCGCGTGATCACCGAGAAGCTCGAGGCGATGCCCGAGCTCATCGACCGCCTGTACAAGCGCCTCGGCTGAACGGCCCGGTCGATCCGCTCCGTCCGAACGGTGTTCCAGTCAACGTCTACGCGCGTCAGGCGGCGACGAGCGAGCGCCGAGCCGCGCTAAGGTGTCGAGGCCGCGGGGCGTGGCGCAGCCTGGTTAGCGCGCTAGTCTGGGGGTCAAGAGGTCCCGAGTTCGAATCTCGGCGCCCCGACTACAAACCCCGGTGTGGTGCGAGATTGCGTGGTCCCGCCCCGGCTCGGCGTCACCACAAGGTCACCCAACGTACGAACGGCGCCCGTTGAAACGCCGCCGAAAGGGTGCGAGAGTGTGGAGCCCGCTGCGGCAATCTAGTGACCGAAGGGAGGAGCGTGAAGGGGGCCCTCACTCTTGCAGCGCGTAAGCGAGCTTCGGCAGTGGGCACGCCGCGCTGAAGACATGCACCGAGACGATGCCTGGCATTTGCCACCCCTTCACCGGCCGCGTCGGCCGGCCGCGATGAAATTCCGACGTACCGCAACTGCGCTCACGGGCTCCGTCGTCGTTGCCGCGCTCCTGGCCTCGTGCTCCAACGGTGAGGCGAGCTCTCCACCAACCACACAGACCTCGGAGACGGAGACGGCCGCCACGACGACGGCCACCGCCACGGAGCGCGAGCGCGCGGACTATCAGGCAATTCGTTTTCGGGCTGGGGACGGCGTCGAGCTCGTGGGGCGGTTGTGGGGGGAGGGCGACGTGGGCGTCGTCCTGGCCCACGGCTTCAGCCAAGGCGAGGCACAGGACGGCTGGCTGCCGTTTCCCGCCGTCCTCGCCAAACGCGGGTACCTCGCCCTGACTTTCAACTTCCGGGGGTTCTGCGACGGCGAGGGCTGCTCCGGGGACGGGGAGCGCGGGAACAACTGGCGAGACGCGATGGCCGCGGTTGCCCTATTGGAGGAGCGAGGCGCGAAGAAGATCTTCCTGATCGGAGCGAGCATGGGCGGGCTTGCCGTTCTGCGCGCGGCCGGACGCCGGGTGTCGACGTGGCGGGCGTGGTCTCCCTGGCGACCCCCCAGTTCCCGTCGAAGTACTACCTGGGAGAACGGCAAGCGAACGACGTGACGCCCGCACGGCTGAAGCAGGTCGACGAAACGAAGCTCTTCATCGCCGGCAAGGACGACGTCCAATCGCTCGGGTCGGCACCATTGCGGCCGGGGATCGAGCGCGTCCGGTTCGCCGAGGACGCGCGGAGGATGTTCGAGGCCGCAGAGGAGCCGAAGGAGCTCGCGCTGGTCGACTCCTTCCATCACAGTTCCGAGCTCGTCACGGTCGCCCCGGACCACGTGGTCAAGGAAACCAGCGCGCTGATCTTCCGTTTCCTGAAAGCCAACAGCTGAGGGTGGTCGCGGGTCGAGCCGCACGCGTTCTGAGTTTCGCGACGGCGCGGACAGTCGTGGTTGCGCCTGATGTCAGTTTCCGCCAAGCCACACGCCCGGCCTCCGACGGAGTACGCGCCCATCGGCGGGAGCAAGACAAGAGGCCGGACGCAGGAGGGAGGGATAGCTGCGGCACTACCGCCCCCTCGTCGCCCCCACCGGAGGCCGACTGCGCCCGAGCTTCTCCGCACAGTGTCCGCATCGGCCCTACAGCGACCATGCCCCTGTCGGGGCATCAGGCACTGATGCTCGACGAACCGGCCTCTAGTTTGCGATGGTCTTCGTGATGTCGAGGTTCGTCGCGGACGAACTCTCGTCAACTCTCGTTGTCGGACACGACTTTGGTGTCGTCACCCCGGCGGCGACGCTCGCCTGAAGCGCTCACGCCGTTGCCGTCATCGCGCTTCCGGCGCTCGTCAACCGTGAAGCCGAGGATGAGCTCGCGTATTCGCGCCGACAAGCCAGCCGGCTCACCTGATTCGGCTGGACGCGGCTTTTCACCGTCTTGACCGCCGGGTGCGTGCTTCGTCATGGTGGGTTCATCGACAAGCACCGCGCAAGACGTTAGGCCCGAGTAGGGGCGGCTGCTTGGTTTGCCGCCATGCCGCCGCCGCCCCAGCTCCGGTGCTTGGTAGATGCCCTTAGCGCTCAAAACTTGCGTTTCGCAGCGAAGTAAACTGGACGCGCTACGCAACCATGCGGGTCGGCGCACCGTCAGAGGCCGCGAACCCGCATGGTTGGGAGCGATAGTAGTAACCCGTCGTCATGCGTCGCCGATCGCCGCGGCCGAGTCCCGGGTCAAGACGGCGACCGATCCGAATGCCCGCTGGAGCCGACGGGTCTTGCTCTCTGGAGAGCGACGCAGCTCTCGCACCGGCCCCCGGCACCGCTCCGAGTTCGAGCAGTGCCGTGGGGCCGGTGCGCTGCCTCTGGCTAGCGGTTGAACGTCCGGCGAGCAGGAGCGCTCGTCAGCCCGGACGTGTCGCGCGCTCGGAGCGTGATGGTGTACCGGCCGTCTCCGCGGAAGCGCTGCGCGGGAAGCCAGTTACGCGTGTACGCACCGCACGGCCTCGGGGCAACGCGAGTCGCGAAGCGCCGAGTTGCGGAGCGGACGCCCGGACGCGTCTCCGTGACGAGAATCGCCAGGTTCCGCGGCGTGTCGTCACAGACGCGGAAGCGAACGTACACACGTGCTCCAGTGAAGCGGACGCCCAGGATCGCGAGCGTCGGCCGACGGTTGGTGATCGCCACGGTCGGCTGGACGACGGACGTAGCCGCCGACGTCGCCGTTCCGGAACGTCCGTCCTTGCGAGCCGTCACCTCGACCCGCAGACGGAAGCCGAGATCCCCGAGCCGGACGCCGTAGGTCCTGCCCGTCGCGCCGGTGACGTCGGCGCAGATGAACGAGTCGACGTCGCAGCGCTGCCACTGAAACGCAAAGGACGTCGGGTTGCCCGTCCATGTCCCCTCATTCGCCGTCAGTTCCTGACCGACGCGCGGATCCCCCGTGATCGTCGGCCTGGACGTGTTCGTGAGCGGCGCAGCGTTCGAGGCGATGATGTCCGTGGGCAGTGAGCGGGCATTCGTCGCACCATCCGCGTTCACAGCCGTGACACGAACTCGCATCGTCCGTCCGACGTCGTCCTGCCCGAGCCGGTAGGTCCTGCCGTCCGCGGCCAGGAGCACGCAGCTCGCGCCGATCTGGTTGCACCGCAACCAGCGGTAACGGTACGACGTGGGACTGTTGTCCCAGGTGCCGTTCTGTGCCGTGAGGGCTTCGCCGACACGGGGCGTTCCTGTGATCGTGGGAGGCTCGATATTCACCGGCGCCGCCTGTGGCGCGGCCGTGGCCGCTCCGACGATCACGAGAAGAACGAGTGCCGACGAGGCCACAACTCCGACCATGGCCCCAAGGCTTGCGATCTTGTGCGTCTTCGACATGTCCCTTCCCCTTATTTCGATGCCCTTGTCGAAAACGAGGGTTCCCAGGAGCGCAAACGCAAAAACGCCGCATTCGAGGGATTTACATCGCCCGAACAGCGTCGCCGCGTCCAAGGACATTTATGCGCGCGGGCGTGTAAGCGCTTTGTCAGAGATTTGCAAAGAGCCTTCGAGACGCGCTTAGCGATCGAGCCGCACGGGCAGAAACCCCGCAGCGCGTCCAACTCTAGGACGTACGACACGGGGGAGGAAACTCATGTCAGGACGGCTTCGACCACTGAAGCTTCTCACGGGTGTGATCGTTTCCGTGTTTCTACTCGCCGTGGCGAGCGGGATCGCGGGCGCGGAACCCGGCAAGGGCAAGGGCCAGAAGAAGGTGACGCTCTGCCACAAGGGGAAGGTGACCATCACGGTCGGCCTCCCGGCGCTCTGGGCGCACCTCAAGCACGGCGACAAGGTGGGCCCCTGCAATGCCCATCCGGCTCCGAACACCGCCAAGCTCACGGTCTTCAAGCGCGTCATCAACCATCACGGCGGAAGCAAGCATGCCGCCGACTTCACGATCAGCATCAACGGCGTGACGGCCACTGGCGGTAACACGCTCGCCGGCTCGGCCACGGGCGTGACGAAGACGATCACGTCGTTCGGCTCGTACAACGTGACCGAGGCAAGCGTCGCCGGGTACGAGCTCCTGCATGCCTCGCACGGCTGCTCGGGAACGATCAAGGCCGGACAGCACCTCGTCTGCGTTCTCACGAACGGTGACGTGGCGGCAAGGCTGACGGTCGTCAAGCAGGTGATCAACGACCACGGCCGCACGAAGACGGCCGCGGACTTCACGATCACGATCAACGGCGTCACGGCCGTCGGCGGGAACAGCTTCGCCGGCTCGGCGACGGGTGTCACGAGGACGCTCTCGACGGTCGGCGCCTACACCGTGACCGAGGCCTCCGTGACCGGTTACGCACTGCAGAGCGCTTCCGCCGGTTGCTCGGGCACGATCGCGCTCGGTGAGCACAAGACCTGCGTGCTCACGAACAACGACCTTCCAGCCTGACCGGTAGATCTGGACTGAACACCGGTCTCAGGGAGTAGCGGCCGGCGGCCCCGGCCGCTACTCATTCTCTGTACAGCGCGTCGTACGGAGTGTGTCGAACCAGCCAAAGACGGGTACTGCACTCCCATACGCCCGGACAAGGAGGCTGAGATGGGAACGAAGGTAAGCGATGTGATGACGGCTCGTCCGCGCGCCGTCTCGCCCGACACGCCCGTAAGCCAGGTTGCCGAGCTGATGGAGAGCGAAGACATCGGAGCCATCCCGATTCTCGACGGCGACCAGCTCGCGGGAATGATCACTGATCGCGACATCGTGATTCGGGCGGTTGCCAAGGGGAAGGATCCGCGAGGGATGCCGGCACGCGAGATCTCCTCGCGCGACGTCGTCACGGTCAGCCCCGACAGCAATCTGTCGGAGGCACTGGAGCTGATGGCGGGTCATCAGGTGAGGAGACTGCCCGTCGTCGACGAGGACAACCGGCTTCTCGGCGTCGTCTCCCAGGCCGACATCGCGCTCGGGGCGAGGGAGAAGGCCGTCGGCGAGATGGTCGAGGAGATCTCCAAGCCGCCCGAGGGGCCGCGGCTGTAAGGCTCGACCGCGAACGAGCGCGGGGACGAGAGTGCTCGGCGGACTCGATGCGTCGCGTTCGCGCCCCAGATTGCGAAAAGCCCCGCGAAGGCGGGGCTTTTCGCGTCTCTATCCGGACCCGTGCTGTTACTTGGGGAGATCCTGCTGCTTTGCGATCGCGCCGGCGAGGAGATCGCCGGTCATGAACATGTGCGCGAAGGCGGCACGATAGGTCGTGGCAGCCTTCGGGTAGTTCTTCGCCGAGTACGCGTCGATCTGACCCTTGAGCTCGAGCACGTGCCCGAGAAGGTCGTTGCGAACAGCGAGCTTCGGAAGGCCTGTGGCACCGGCGAGGAAGTCGCCGAACTTGACCGTGTACGTCTTGAGGTTGGCAACGGCCTTCGACTGACCGGCCTTGTCCTTCTTCGCGAGCGCGACCGTGTAGTCGACGAAGAAGTCGACATGAGCGCGCCACATGAACTTGCCGTCGAGGAAGATCTTCCCGGCCTTGGCGCCGTACACCGAGGCGATCGACTTCGAGAGCTCGACCGAGTTCCGGTCGAGGGCCTTCGCGGCTGCCGCGAAGGCGGGCGAGCCCGTGACGCCGAGATTGGTGGCGTTCATCGCGAGCGCCGCGTGCTCGCCGAGCTGTCGGCCGAGCAGTGACCGAAGGTCCGATGCGCTTACCTTCTGCGACTGCATGGTCATGGACTGCATGGAGTGGGGGGTGCTAGCCGTCGAGCTCTTCGATGAGCCCGCTGTGGCCGACAGCACGCCGACACCGAGTGCGACGACCGCGACGATTGCGGCGACGCTTGCGAACGTGATCCGCTTCAAGATAAATCCTTTCGGTTGAGAGACATGTAGGCGTGCTTCGCCGTGCTCCGGAGATCGGTTCGTTCAGGAGCGCGCGAACGGCCCCGCGACCGTCAGAGCGTGCCGTCGCTTCTCCCGAACCACGTCGGGCCGATCGACGAAGATTCGGCGATGCGCCACGTCGCCCTCGTCACCGTCGCCGCCGTGAGCGTGTGGACGGTCGGTGGTCTCTGGCTGGACGCGCAGGTCGGGCGGACCGGCCAGCTCTTGCTCGGCCTGCTGACCTGCGGCGTGCTCGCAGCACTGCTGTCGCTCCACCCGCGGGCCGTGAGGCTCCAGACGCTCGCCGTGGTCGTGATCGCGACCTTCGGTGAGGTCGTCGGATCGCTCGTGTGGGGTCTCTACACCTACCGGCTGGACAACTTGCCGGCGTTCGTGCCCCCCGGCCACGGGCTCGTCTACCTCGGGGGCTTTTCGCTGGCGACCCTCTTCGCGCGACGGCCCTCGGTACTGCTCGGCATCGCGATCGCCGGAGCCGCGCTGTGGGGAGCTGCCGGAGTGACCGTTCTCCCGGCGACCGACCTCGCGGGTGCAATCGGCTGTGCATTCCTCGTCGCCGTCCTCTTGAAGACGCGGCGGCCTGTGTATGCGGGCGTATTCGTCGTCGTGGCGGCGCTCGAGCTCTACGGCACCGCCGTCGGCACCTGGACGTGGGAGGGTGTCGTTCCGGGGCTCGGGATCGCCCAGGGCAACCCGCCGAGCGGCGTCGCAAGCGGCTATGTCGTGTTCGACGTCGTCGCGATCTGGGTGACGACGCGTGTTAGCCGATCGACTCTCCGGGGCATACGGACGAGAGTCCAGGCATTCGCCGCAAGCTTCTAGCAGACTGCCGTCTAGCAGACTCCGAAACGACATCCGACAGAAGGAGAGCGACATATGGCCATCGCACGCGTGACCGAGATCAGCGCCACCTCGAGTAAGAGCTTCGAGGATGCGATCAAGCAGGGGCTCGACCGCGCCAACTCGACCCTTCGCAACGTCAAGTCTGCGTGGATCAAGGAGCAACAGGTTCGCCTGGAAGGCGGTGCCGTCACCGAGTACCAGGTGAACATGCTCGTGACGTTCATCCTCGACGAGTAGTCCGGGCGAGCCTTGTCGCGCGGCCGAAATCCCGCTGGCGGATTTTCGGTCTCGCGCAACTACGCCATGAGGCCCCGAATCGTCTCGGACGTGATCGGCTCGCCCGCGCCGATAAGGTCGCGAGCCGCGTCGACCTTGTCCCACACGTCCCAGAGCAGGAATCCGCGCGGCTTGCCGTCTTCCACGTAGCAGACGACGCCCTTCCGGTTGGGCTCCGCCCACTCCTCGACCGTCTGGAGTCGCGAGTCCACGTCACCGATGGCCTCGTAGCCGAGGTCGAAGAGGTCCGAGTAGAAGTAGGGGAAGTAGTCGTAGGGCGTGTCGGCGCCGGCCATGTTCGCTCCCACGTATCGGCCGTGAGTGGTCGCATGGTTGACGTGCTCCACCCGTCTCGTCCCACCGAGCAGCGCAGCCGGGAACCGCGCGACGTCGCCGGCGGCGAAGACGTCGTCCCGCCCGTCGACGTGTCCGTACTCGTCTACGACCACACCGTCGTCGACCGAGAGGCCCGCCGCCTCCGCCAGCTCGGTCCGGGGCTCGATTCCGAGCCCGGCGACGACGGCATCGGCATCGATCGAGCGTCCTCCCGCTGTGACCACACGGAAGCCTGCGTCTCCTGCGCGTCCGATCTCGGCGACCTCTTCCCCGGGGAGCACATTGACACCTTTGTCGCCGGTAGTACTCGTTCACGAACGAGGAGAGGTGCGCCGGGAACAGCTTCGCGCCGATTCCCGCGCCCGGGAAGACGATCGTCACCGTGCAGTCGTTCATGGCCAGAGCGGCAGCGATCTCCGATCCGATGAACCCACCCCCGATCACCGTGACCCTGGCTCCGTCACGTACGTGCGCACGGAGACGGTGGTAGTGGTCGACCGTGCGGTAGTAGATGACGTCGTCGGGAGCCGACGGCAGGCGCCGCGGCGTCCCGCCCGTCGCGAGCAGCACCTGTTCGATAGGAATGGGTCTCGCCGGTGTCGTCGGTCGCCGTGTGGGCATCGAGGTCGAGGGAAGCGATCTTGGTGCCGGTATGAAGGTCGACCCCGAGCTTCGTCGTCTCCTTCCAGATCGTGTTCTCGTCCTTCCCTTTCCAGAGGCTCTTCGTCAGCGGCGGACGTGCATAGGGCTCGTGCTGCTCCTCGGCGAAGAGGCCGATCGAGCCGTCCGGGTCGTGCTCCCGGATGCCTCGGCATGCACCGTCTCCGGACAAGCCGCCCCCGACGATGAGGTACTTGTAGTCGGCCACCCGTCGTGATCCTAGTCGCCGGTTCAAACGTGCGGCGCGGGCGCTTTCGTCGGTCCGAATTGGACGGTAGAGTCCCGCCTCGGCATGAGGCGAGCACGGTTCTGGACGATCGTCGTGGGAGCGGCATGTGCCGCCGGCCTCGCGCTTCCCGCCGGTGCCGGGTCCGAGCGCACGGGAGGAGTCGCCGAAGCGGCCATCTTCTACTACCCGTGGTACTCGACACCGGCAAGGGACGGGAGCTGGGCGCACTGGTACGTCGAGCGCGAAGGCGAGTCGCCGGTACTCTCGACGCCCTTCTATCCGCTGCGTGGTCTGTACTCGTCGTCCAACGTGAAGGTCGTGAGCGCGCAGATGCGCGAGATAGCCGCGACGTGGCGTGCGCACCGTCGTCGTCTCGTGGTGGGGCTTCGGCTCGCCCGAGGATCTTCGCCTACCCCTCGTGACGAGCGCCGCGAATCGCGCCGGGCTCAGCGTCGCCATCCACATCGAGCCCTATCGTGGCCGCACGCCTCGGAGCGCGGCGGAGGACATCTCCGTTCTGCAGAAGGACGGCGTCACGGACTTCTACGTGTACGACGCGGATCGGGAGCCCGCTTCCGCGTGGGCCGACGCGCTCGCCGATCTCGACGGCGTCCGCGTCTTCGGGCACACGCACCTCGTCGGGCGCGCGAAGGCGGCGGGATTCGACGGCTTCTACACCTACGACGTGGCGACCTGGAACGGCAACACGTTTGCGCGCATCTGCAGCCAGGCGCACCGGGCGGGGCTTCTCTGCGCGCCGTCGGTCGGGCCTGGTTACGACGCACGCCTCGCGACCCTAGACACGATTGTCCGCCCGCGTCTGCGCGGTGCGACGTACGACCGGATGTGGAGAGCCGCCGTCCGTGCGAAAGCCGATGTCGTGACGATCACGAGCTACAACGAGTGGCAGGAGGGCACGCAGATCGAGCCCGCCCGCATCCAGGTGGACAGGCCGGGATACGAAGGTGCGTGGGGGGCGTCGGGAGCTTCCGCGCAGCGTGCGTACCTCGAGGCAACCGCCCGCTGGATCGCGCGCTACCGCGCGTCCGTGGTTCAGTAGAGCGCGGTCGCGAGCTTCCGGCGATATGCGACGGTGATCGAGTCGTCGTGGCCGAGATGCTCGAAGACCGCGACGGCGAGCTCTCGTAGTCGCTCACGCTCGTCCGCGGTGGATGCCGGGATTGCGGCCAGGATGAGGTCGAGTGCGCGTTCTGAGTCACCGCGCTCGAGGGCGCTACGAACCTCGGGCAGCTCACCCGTCGCGCGCAACTCGTCGAGCACCCGGTCGATACGCGGCGGCGCGAGGAGCTTGTCCAGGAACGACGAGACCGCGCCAGGCCCCAGCGCCCCAACGAACTCCTCCGCCACGCGACCGTCGCGAAAGCCCTTGACGGCCGGAATCCCCCGCACCTGATACGTCGACGCGAGTCCCTGGTTCGCGTCGACGTCGACCTTTGCAAGCTCCACCGCACCCGCGCGGCTTTCGATCTCCTTCTCGAGGACGGGGCCCAGCGCGCGACACGGGCCACACCACTCGGCCCAGAAGTCCACGACGACGGGAACCTCGCGCGAGCGCTCGATGACGTCCCGCTCGAATGTCGTCTCGGTTACGTCCATGCCCGTCTCAAACGCTCACGTGCGGCCGCTTCATCCCTGCCGGCGCCACGACGACGTCTGCGCTGCAGCTCGAGACGAGCGCGGGAAGGACGTCGTCTTCCGCAACGCCGGCGAGGGAGCGGTTACCCAAGTCGACCTCGATGTCGGGCCACGCGTCAAGTGCAAGGCTCCGGGCTCCCGTCTCCGAGCCGAAGCGCAGCAGCTCCTCGGTCGTGAAGATCGCCCGCCGGCCCGTCTGCCGGCGCGCGATCCCCTCGAGCTCGCGCAGCTCCTCGAATGGGTCGATCCGCACGTTCGAGTCCGAGCCCACGCACAGCGCGATCGAGCGGTGCCGGATGCGTTCGGCCGGCAGGAATCCGTCCCCGAGATCGGCTTCGGTGGTCGGACAGGCACAGATAGTCGCCCCGAACGACGCGAGCAGGTCGAGCTCGGCGCCGTCCGCGTGCGTGGCGTGGACGACCGTCGTGCGCTCGCCGAGGCACCCCGTTCGCGCGAGCAGCTCGATCGGGCGGCAGCCGTGCTCGGCGAGGCACTCCTCGATCTCGCGCGGCTGCTCGTCGGCGTGGATGTGCAGCGGGAGCCGCTCGCGCTCGGCGTAACGCCCGATCTCCGTGAGCCAGTCCGCCGGGCACGCACGCACGGAGTGGGGAGCCAGGCCGACGCGTGCCGTGTGGGCGCGGAGCTCCTCGACCTCCGACAAGTACGTTGCGACGGAGTCTTGGCGAAACCGCGCCAACCCGCCTTGGGCATACGCGACGTGCAGGACCACGCACGCTGACGTCCGCCGCCTCCGCGGCTTCGACGGCGGCGAACGCCTCGTGGAGCCCGAGGTAATGGAACTCACCGACCGCCGTGTACCCGGCGGCTCGCATTTCCCGATACGCCGCTTCGTACGTCGAGCGGACGAGTTCGGGCGTCTGGCGTTCGGCTTCGGCGAGCATGGTCTCCCGCCACGCCCAGAAGTCGCCGCCCACCGCTCGCCCTCGCAGCGCACGCTGGAAGGTGTGGCTGTGCGCGTTGACGAACCCCGGGAGAGCGCGCGTGCCGGCCACGAGCGGCGACGCTACCACCGCGTAGGGTTCGGCACATGGCGTGGGTCGCCCTGCGTAGGCACATCCCGAACGCGCTGACGATCATTCGGTTCGCCGCGATACCGGTCTTCGCGGTGCTCTTCCTCGACGCGGGCGAGGGTGCCGCGTGGGGCGCAGGCGTCTTCTTCGCCGGCGCAGCGCTCACCGACCAGGTGGACGGCTATCTGGCTCGCCGGTGGGAGGTGCAGTCGGCATTCGGAAAGGTCGCAGATCCGCTCGCCGATCGCGCGATGATCTCGGTCGCGGTCGTCCTGCTCTGGCTCGAGGGGAGGCTTCCCCTCGCGGCGATGCTCCTGGTCCTCGCGCGCGACGTGATCCTCGTGCTCGGGTACAAGCTCGCTGTTCCGCGCGGATACGACTTCGAGGTGAGTTTCTTGGGCAAGCTCGCGACCTGGGTGCTGTACGCGTCGCTCGGCTTCGTGATCGTCACAGCGGAGGGAACGCAGTGGCCGCTCGTCCTCTTCTGGATCGGCGTTGCGCTTGCGATCCTCGCGGGCGCGGAGTACCTCCTCCGGGCGCGGCGCGAGCTGACCGCCTCCCGCTGAGGGCAGGGACATGCGCGCGGGCAGCGAACTAGGCTCGTGCAAAGTCTCAACCTGAGGTTGACCCCTCGGAACGTCTACTGCTTTACTCAAGGTGACCAAGCGAGGAAAGGCCGCCAGTGGAACCGCTTCCCGATCTCACGACGCTGTCCGACGACGACCTCCGCGAGAAGATCCACGACCTGGAGAAGGAGGAGGACGACATCTCCTTCCGCAGGCGCGTCCTGCACGGACGCATCGACATCCTCCGGGCTGAGCTCGTGGCCCGCCTCCGCGATCAGGTGAGCGCGGGGGAGGCGAAGCTCGCAGACGTCACGCGCCTGAGCGAGATTCTCACCGCGAAGCACGAGCCCCCAGACGGTGGAGCCGAGTGACGCACGTCTACTGCGCGGAGTGCGGCTTCCTCAGCCCCGCGGCAGCGAACTACTGCCCGCGGTGCGGAGCGCTCCTCGCGACGGAGGCGGGTTCCGAGACGACGATGAGCTTCGAGCTGGACACCGGCGGGGAGGAGGCTGACACGAGCGAGGCCGCGTCCCTGAGCGGACCCGCGCTCGTCGTGCGCTCGGGCGGCGGGATGGCCGGGCAGGCCTTCCAGCCCGCGAGAGGGTCGGACACTGATCGGACGGTCGCCCGAGTGCGAGGTCTTCCTGGACGACGTCACCGTCTCACGGCGGCATGCAGAGATCGAACGTGAAGGAGACGTGTTCACGATTCGCGATCTAGGAAGCCTGAACGGGACGTACGTCAATCGCCGGCGCATCGAGTCGACCGTCCTTCAGGACGACGACGAGGTTCAGATCGGCAAGTACCGCCTGACCTTTCTCCAGCGATGAGCACAGTGGCTGCGAGTCGGCGAGGCAACGAGACCGTCGAGCCGAAGCTGCTGACGATCGGCACCGTCTGCGAGAGCTTGCGCGAGGAGTTTCCGGACATCTCGGTGTCGAAGATCCGCTACCTCGAGGATCAGGGCCTCATTGCCCCGCGCCGCACGCGCGGCGGCTACCGATTGTTCTCCGAGGACGACGTCGAGCGACTCGTGACGATTCTCCGCCTGCAGCGCGACGAGTTCCTCCCCTTGCGCGTGATCCGGCAAGAGCTGGACGGACCCATCGCAGCGGCCGATCGCTCCCGCCGCAGGAACGTCGGCCTCACGGGCACGGAGGTCGAGATCGACGGAGCGGAGCTGTGCGAGCGAGCCTCGATCGCACCCGATGTTCTCCGCGCGCTCGAAGAGTTCGGTGTCGTCGTCTTTCGCACCGAGAGTGGCGAGCGTCTGTATCGCGAGAGCGAGGTGGACATCGCGGTGGCCGCTGCGAGACTTGCGCGCTTCGGAATCGACGCGCGTCATCTCCGAACCTTCCTCACCGGGGCGGGCAGGCAGGCAAGCCTCGTCGAGCAGCTCGTCGCGCCCGGCTTGCGTTCGCGCAGCCCGGAGCGGCGCAAGGGTGCGTTCGAGGATCTCGAAGCGCTTGCCGGTGTGGCCCAGGAGCTCTCGCAGCTCCTGCTCCTGCGCGACCTCCGCGGGGTCGTGGAGCGGGCTTCGTGACGCTGGACCTCCGCTCGAAGATACGCGACGTCCCCGACTTTCCGAAGAAGGGAATCCTGTTCAAGGACGTCATGCCGCTGATCGGAGACGCGGAGTACTTCGCAGAGTCCATCAGGCAGCTCGCGGAGTGGTCGAGACCCCGCGAACCCGACTTGATCTTGGGCGCCGAGGCGCGTGGATTCATCTTCGGGGCTGCGCTCGCCTACGACCTCGGCGCGGGCTTCATCGCCGCTCGCAAGCCGGGCAAGCTGCCCTGGGAGACGGTCGAGGCGACGTACGCACTCGAGTACGGCACCGACAGCCTCGAGGTGCATCGCGACTCGATTGCTGCCGGCGCGCGGGTCATCGTCCTGGACGACGTTCTCGCCACTGGCGGTACCGCCAAAGCGAAGTGCGAGCTCGTCGAACGGCTCGGCGGAATCGTCGCAGGCGCCCTGTTCGTGATCGAGCTGACGTTCTTGAACGGCCGCGAGCAACTTGCGGGCCACGACGTCCACTCGCTGATCCAGTACTGAACCGGCCGAGTGGGTGGGGGCGGCGTCCGCCCGGGCTACTACAACGAGAGCATGTACGACGCCCTGACCAGCACGTACGCGCTCCCGTGCCCCCACCACGGTCATACGCGTCTGCCGCTCTCCTCGTTTCGTACGCTCGACCGCCTGCCCGGCGCTTCTCACCCGGCGGTCTTCCGGGTGTCGTTCGCGTGCTCGTGCGGCGACGAGCACCCGGGTCTCGTGTCACACCATGATCTCGACGTCGCGCCGCTCGGCCTCGGCCTCGGTGGCACGTTCAGGAATCTCATGACGGCTCGCGACGATCCGCTCGAGGACGGAGCTCGCGACGGTGGCCGCCACTCGGATCGGAGCGGGGGAGTGGCCGTGGAGCTTCTTCTGCTTCCCCGAGGCGTGCCCACGCCCGATGACACCGTCCGCCATCGCCCTCATCGCCCCCGGAGAGCGCTCCTGCGGCCTGGCAGTGCGCTGCCCGTCGTGCTCGTCCGTCTCGGTGAACCTCGTCACCCGCGCGCACGTCGACATTCCGTTCTGGAACGACGCGAGCGTGGGAGTCGTCGACCACGTCTTCGAAGAAGACGTCGTGCGCGCGGTAGACGCGTTCCGCGCCGACCTCCTGTCCGCCCGCTTCGACGAGAGGCGACTCGATCTCGAGCGGTGACCCTCGGCAGCCGTCACTCCCGACAGGGATTGGGAGGAGCGCAGCCCGCCCCGATACCCAACGTATGAGTGCCGCCGTTCTCACAAAGGTCGCCCCCGCCGGTTCGTCGCGACTGCTCGCCGACGTCGAGGCCCTCCACGGCCGAGACGAAAAGCGGGAACCCGCGCTGCACCGGCTCGAGGAGGCTCTCGGCCGCGACTTCGCCGACCGGCTGGTCGCCGCCCTGAGCACAGAGCGCAGTAAGTAGCGCGCAATCGGAATCGGCTAGCGCCGATTCCGATCGCGCGAAAATCCTGAAGACGCGCTTTCGCGGCCGTAGCGCCGCCTTCCGTCATTGCCTGCGGCGACTTTGCAGGCTTTGGCGTTTCCGACTATCCGCCGGCTGCTCGGTCCCGCGCCACGCGTGCGCACGAGCAGAAAGATCGCGGCGGCGACCACGAGGGAGACGATGAAGGACGTCCCGCTCGGGAGGCCGATCGCGAGGGCGCCGAGCCACATGTAGAGGAAGAACACGAGGGCCCAGACGAACGCCTGAACGCCCTGGTCGATGCTCGGCATGCGCAGGTGCATCTGGGAAGCGATCCTAACGCCAAGAGCCGGAAGCCCACCCGCCGACCCGTGCGGGACGGAGTCGACGGCCGGAGGCCGGCTTAGCCGGCCGGGAGGCCAGCTCGCTTCAGAGCAGTGCCGCGACCGTAAAGAAGGGGGCACGTGGGGGAAACATGGTTTCCCCCACGACCAAAAAAATTCACCGAGCCGGTTGCGCTTTCGTCCACTCAGCCCGCTGACCTTCGGCTTCCGCCTAGAGCCTTCGAGCTGCGCTTCGACCTACTCGCGCTCCGTGCTCGGTGCAAGAGGCAACCTATGGGACAGGGCGAACCGGGTCAAGGCTCCCGTTCACCTCATTGCCGCAATTTGCGACGTTTTTCTCGAGGACTCCGAAATGCGGGTCTACGTAGGATCCCGCGGGTGCGCCGTTCGCTTCTCTACGGTGCCGCGACGGCCGCGCTCGGGCTCGCCGTGGCCCTCACGCTCATCGGAGCCGGGGACGATCCGGACGCCCTCACGAACGGGCAGGCGCTGGTGCTCGGAGTCGTCCAGGGCCTCACCGAGCTCCTGCCCATCTCCTCGTCGGGCCACCTCATCCTCGTCCCGTGGGGTGCCGAGTGGACGTACCTCGAGCAGAACGACCGCTTCAACCAGACCTTCGACGTCGCCCTCCACCTCGGTACGCTCGTCGCGGTCGCCGCCTACTTCTGGTCGGATCTCCTTCGTCTGATTCGCGCCTTCTTCGGGACGCTGGGACGCCGCCGCATCGAGTCGCCGGACGAGCGCATCGCGTGGTTCGTCGTCGTCGCGACGATCCCGGCCGGGGTTGCAGGGCTTCTCGGCGAGGACGCGATCGCCGACCATCTCGGCGAGCCGTGGCAGATCGCGATCCTGCTGGCGGCAGGCGCGGGTCTTCTGTGGTGGGCGGACCGTTCCTCGCAGGAACGAAGCATGGGCGATCTCGGGCTACGGCATGCCGTGGCGATGGGTCTTGCGCAGGCGCTGGCACTGGCGCCAGGGGTCTCGCGCTCGGGAATCACGATCACCGCCGGCCGATTGATGCGACTCGACCGCGACAGCGCCGCGAGGTTCTCGTTTCTGCTGCTCCTCCCGACCGTGCTCGGCGCGCTCGTCCTGAAGGGAGTGGGGGACGTGCTGCTCGGCGATCTCCCGCCGGGTTGGCAAGGCCCGTTCCTCGTGGGCACGCTCGCCTCGCTCGGTAGCGGTCTGCTGGCGATCGACTGGCTGCTCGGCTACGTCCGCAGGCACACCTACGACGCATTCGTCGTGTACCGGCTCATCGCCGCGGCGATCGTCGTCCTCCTGATCGTGAGTGGGGTGCGGGACGGCCACGTTCTGAAGCCGAATCCGGCTCAACTTGACATAACACCGATTACCGTGCATAGACAGCTGCGCTGGCACAGGCGGAACCGAGCGATAGCTTTGCCGGGTCGTGAGTGGTAGAACCCCATCGGCGAGATGCGGTCGATCAGTACTCCTGAAACAGAGATCAAGCGAGTCCGCCGTCGCAATTGGCGAGGCGCAGCCGTCCTTAGCTGGGTTCGCAGTGATGCTAGGGGTTGTGGGCCTGCTCGCATTCGCGTACGCGCAGCAATCCGAGCAGGTCGACGCGGTCGAGACTGAAAATCAGGAAATTCTCAGCCAGCATAAGGCGCTCGGCGCGACGTTCGCCAAGCAGTCCGAAAAGTTCGCAGAGCAGTCAAGGAGACTACAAGAGGCGCTTCGCGCGACCTACGCGAAGGGCTTCGTTGCAGGTCAGCGCGTTTCGAGCATGCCGCGTGCCCTCCGCCCGCTGACTCGATACGTCTCGGCCGGAATGCTCGTACCCACGCGGCTGCCACCGGGCCTCGAGCCGGACCGCCCTCGCATTGATGGCGACGTAGGCGGTTACACGCTCCGTTGGCGAGGGTTGGCGCTCTTTGCAAGCACAGTAGATCCAATGAGCGTCTGGACCAGGCAGGCTCTTGGAGGGACTGCTCGGCGAACGACGCTCGGATCGCGCCGGGTCAGGCGGCTCACCGGTCCCACGGGCGTCATCTATGCGTGGCCCGAGAGAGGCGCGACGTACGCCATTCTCACGCTCCCGAAATTCGAAGGAGCCGCGCGCACGCTCGTCGCCTCCATGCGGTAGGCGCGGCATCTGCCGTATGAGCAGTCGAAGGGCGGCCCGAAAAGGCCGCCCTTCGTGTCCACCCCGTGCTTTTACGCGAGCGTCGCCGCGAGTGACTTGCTCAGCGCGACCTCGTAGCGCTCGACGCCGACGATCTGCTCGTTCAGCGCCGCGGCTGCCTCGCTCCGGAGCGTGTTCGCACGATCCTCGCTCGCCGCGAGCGACTCCTGGCCGTCCCAAAGCGTGATCGTCTTCGTCTTGCCGCTCTTGCGGTCGATGAGCGCGACGATGCCCCTCCAGCCGCTGATGTCACCGACTGCCGGGACGATCTGCTCCTTGATGAAGCTGATTCCCTCGTCGATTCCCTCAGGCGCGCCTTCGAGAGAGCTCACTCGAGCGGCCTTGGCACCCTCGGCGACCTCCTCGATCGCGACCTCGTAGATCCTCGACCGACGTCCGCTTACCGCGCTGCTCCTCGGGGATCTCGTTCCCCATCCGCTCGAACGCAGGTTCGGCTGCGCGAAGGGCCTCCTCGGTCTCGAAGAACGTGATTCCCATGGTTCCGCCGCCCTCGCGGTCGAGGAGCATGAGGATACGCCGTGATGTCGGGAACCTCTGGGGTTCCGCTCGAGCGCTCGTCGATCCCGGCGATGAGCTCGTCGATCTGGCTCATGTCGGCGTTCTCGAACGTCGCCAGGCGTGCGTACATGCTCGCCTCCTTCTGTCGACGTTCCGTCAGCATACGCCTTCTCCTCGGCCTCGGCCATGTACCGATGGAGCACCTCGGTGGGACTTGGCTCGACCCGACCGAGGGATTTTTGGCTCGCACCCCTAGACATGAGCGAGCGCACGCGAGAGAGTAGAGGTTCAGCCCCGCGTCCCCCCGCCGCGCGTGACCCAAATCGACATCGAGAGCATCCTCCTCGTCGAGGACATCCGCCAGTTGCTCGAGCAATCCGAGCAGGTCGGGACGATCCGCGCGTCCGACCTCGCCGAGATCGCCGAGGCCTACGAGCTGACGGAGCTCGAGCAGGACGCACTCCTTCGTGAGCTCGACCACCGCGCGATCGAGATCGTCGAGCTGCCGCCCCCCCACTCCGAGGTCGTGGCCGCGATCACGGCTCCCGTGGAGACGACGACCGACGCGCTCCAGCTCTTCCTGCGCGAGGCCGGCCGACACCATCTTCTCACCGCTGCTCAGGAGGTCGAGCTCGCGAAGCGGATCGAGCGCGGCGACATGGAGGCGAAGGAGCGGATGATCCAGTCGAACCTCCGCCTCGTCGTGTCGATCGCGAAGAACTACCGAAACCAGGGGCTTCCGTTTCTCGACCTGATCCAGGAGGGAACGCTCGGGCTCATCCGGGCCGTCGAGAAGTTCGACTGGCGTCGCGGCTTCAAGTTCTCGACGTACGCGACGTGGTGGATTCGCCAGGCCGTCGCTCGGGCGCTCGCGGACAAGGCGAGGACGATTCGAATGCCCGTGCACATCGTCGAGCGGTTGCAGAAGATCAACCGCGCCGACCGCCTCCTGTGGACGCAGCTCGGCCGCGAGCCCACGCTCGAGGAGATCGCCGACGAGGCCTCGCTCACGGTGCAGCAGGTGCTCGAGGTGCGCGCGGCCGCGCGCGCGTCCACGAGCCTCGACGCGCCCGTCGGGGACGGTGACGACGCGGTGTTCGGAGACTTCGTCGCGGGCGACGAGCCGCTGCCCGAGGAGTCCGTCGAGCTCAATCTCCGCAGCGAGGCGCTTCGTCGTGCGCTTGCCGCTCTTCCCGAGCGCGAGCGCGAGGTCGTCGTCATGCGTTACGGGCTCGCAGGTGGCGAGCCGCAGACGCTCGAGGAGATCGGCCGCCGCCTGAGCCTCACGCGCGAGCGCGTGAGGCAGATCGAGCTCGAGTCGCTGAGGCGCTTGGCCGGGCTCCGCGAGATGGAATCGGTAGACGCGACGTAGCGTCTACGTGCGCAGGTAGAGCTCGAGAGCCGGAGCAATCGCCCGCAGCTCCCGCAGCGCCCGCGCTTCGAGCTGGCGGACGCGCTCGCGCGTGATCCCGAGGTTCGATCCGACCTCCTCGAGGGTGCGGGGACGGACCCCGTCGAGGCCGAAGCGCTCGATCACGACCCGCCGCTGCCGCGGCTGGAGCTTTGCGAGAGCATCGAGCAGCTCCGACGAACGAGCGCGATCGGTCGTCTTGAGCTCGGGCTGGTCGGCGCTCAGGTCCGGAATCAGGTCCGACACCATGCTGTCGCCGTCGCCGATCGGAGTGTCGAGGCTCACCGGGTCCTGAACCAGGTCGATCAGCTCCTGCACCCGCTCGGGTGTGACGCCGATCTCGAGCGCGATCTCGTCGATCGAGGGGTCGCGGTTCAGCTTCTGCCCGAGTAGCCGGCGCGCCTTGGTGACACGCCGAACCTGGTCGGCGACATGAACCGGAAGGCGAATCGTCCTGCCCTGCTCGGCCAACGCGCGTGAGATCGCCTGCTTGATCCACCACGTCGCGTAGGTCGAGAGCTTGAACCCGAGCTTGTAGTCGAACTTCTCGACCGCGCGGATGAGGCCGAGGTTCCCCTCTTGAATCAGATCGAGGAGTGGAACGTCAGCGCGGGTGTAGTTGCGCGTGATCGACATCACCAGCCGGAGGTTCGACTCGATGAGCTTCCGCTTGGCGCGCTCGTCGCCTTCGTCCTTCAGCCGTGCGAGTGCGCGTTCCTCGGTAGGCGTGAGCAGCCGCCCGTCGCCGATCTGGCGCACATAGAGCTTCAGCGGGTCGTCCGCGCTCGGTCCCTGGAGATCAGGACGCTCGCGCGGTGCCGCCTCCTCCACCGCCGGAGACGCTTCTTCGTCGACGGCATCGAAAAGATGCTCAGCGGCGTTCCCTTCCACGGCGGATGTATCGGCGTCGATGTTGCCCCACTTGAGGGATGACATCCGGGACGAGGGATCCGACGCAGAGCCGAGAAGGCAACAGGCGTCACCGGGCGATGTCCACACAGGGTCTTCATCTCCCTCGTCTACCCTGTCGAAAGGCGTCCGCCAAAGGGCGCCGCTGCGTTCATGTGCGGAATAGCCGGCTATAGCCTCAGTCCTGACTCCCGCGTCAAGCGGACGCTTGCGGCGCAAGCACTCCTGGCCGGTATCTCCGAACGAGGGGCCGACGCCGTCGGATACGCCGTTCGCGATCTGCGACGGCGCAATCGACGTGACGAAGCTGCGCGGTGGTGCGAGCGCCCTTCTCGACGAGATAGCGGTTCCCGCGTCGGCCTCACAGGCCCTGCTCCACGTTCGAGACTTCACGAAGGGTCATCCCGACGTCGAGGCCAACAACCATCCGATCCGCCACGGAAGCGTCGTCGGCGTTCACAACGGCGTCATCGCGAACGACGACGAGCTGTTCGCGCACTACGAGCTCGACAGGTTCACGCCCGAGATGACGGTCGACTCGGAGATCATCTTTGCGCTGATGGCGCACCACGCCCATCGCCCGCGCGCCCTCCGCAAGCTGCACGGAACGATGGCCGCGGCCTGGCTCGACGAGGCTAGACCGCAGAGCGTCTTCCTGGCCCGCGGTCTCGGACGTCCGGTGTGGGTCGGGAGCACGTCGACCGAGCTCTTCTTCGCCTCCACGCGGCGAGCGCTCGCGATCGTGGAAGCAGCGCTTCGCGTTCGGCTCGACGCACGCAAGCTTCGTGAGGGGCGGTTGCTCGAGATCGTCGACGGTCGCATTGCTCGCACCCGTCGTTTTCGCCCCGACCGCAGGTATCGCGAAGAGGAGGCGGTCTCACCCGTCCACTCGCCGCACGAGGCGGTCTCCTGCCTCGCGCACTTCGCTGCGATCGCGTCGACGGCGGGCTAGTTCTCCGGAACGAGCGCCCCGTCCGGGCGAACGGTGCGACCCTCCTCGCGCAGGCGTTCCCGGACCAGGTACTGAAACGCGGTCCAGGCGCCCCGCTCGACGTCCAGCAGCCGATACACCTGCCACTCGGAAAGGAGCTCCGGCTCGGCCTTGCGGGCCTTCGCCCAGTCGGCCATCTTCGGAAGCCGGCCGAGCTCGACAGCGAGCGCTGCGCCCTGCTCGATTGCGCGGTCGAGACGCTCCTCTCCCATGGGAACGTCGAAACCGGCCTC
This sequence comes from uncultured Actinomycetes bacterium, assembly GCA_963746435.1. GTDB lineage: Bacteria > Actinomycetota > Thermoleophilia > Gaiellales > Gaiellaceae > GMQP-bins7. The sequence continues at coordinate 38,474 of CAVVAZ010000002.1, read as the reverse complement.
GCGCAGCGCGTTCGCGAGCGAGCCGAACGTATGGGCGTAGAGCGACGCCGACGGAAGCGACCGCCTGCGCGCGGTGAGATCGCTCGTCTTCGGGGTTCGACCGAGCTCGGCGCCGAGCCCACGTAGCTGCGCGAGTAGATCGTCGCGCGTGAGGAAGCGGCGTGGGAAGAGCCCGGCCGCGCGCTTGGCCGAGTTCCAGGTGCCGAAGTGCTCGATCACCGTCTGTGGATGGACGCGCGCGTCCTCGTCCTGGGCGAACTCCCGCATGGTCGGGGAGCGGCCGAGACGCTCGGCCGCAGCTCGCAGCTCTGCCAGGATCTCCTCGTTCGAGTACCGACGGCGCAGGCCGGCGCGAAAGGCGGCGAGCTCCGCCTCGTCGATGCGCAGGTTTGTGCGCTTGCGACCGCGTGGACGTGCCATGCTTGCAATCAGCTTAGAGCGCCTTGGAGAATCTGCAAGGGCTTTAGAGCACTCGCTCGTGCTCCTGCGCTCCCCTCCTCCCCACCCGCTACCCTCGCCGCGCGTGAACGTTCGCCTGGGATTCGAGACCATCGCGGCTCGCGGGGTCGGTCGGCTCTCGCGCGCCGCCGGTCGCGGCGGCGGCACGACCCTCCCAGGCAAGCTGCTCTGGAAGCTCGATCCCGAAGCGGTGGACGCTCTCGCGCGAAGGCTCCCTCTCGGCGTCGCTCTGATCTCGGCCACGAACGGCAAGACGACGACTGCCGCCATGGCGGCACAGATGCTGGGGCCCGAGCACCGCCTCGCCTGGAACCGCGCGGGCGCAAATCTCCTCTCCGGCATCGCGTCCGCCCTGCTCGCGGCCAAACGCGCCGAGCTCGGGCTTTTCGAGGTGGACGAGGGCGCTCTGCCGGAAGCGATCGTACGAACCCGGCCGCGAGCGGTGTCGCTCGCGAACCTGTTCAGAGATCAGCTCGACCGCTACGGAGAGCTCGAGCTGGTAGCGGAGCGCTGGCGAGACGCAGTGCGCGCACTGCCTCCGGAGACGATCCTGGTCGTGAACGCCGACGATCCGGTCGTCGCCGACCTCGGCGACGGGCGTGAATCGGTGCTCCGATTCGGTCTCGACGACCCCCGGCATGCGCGGCATTCGTTGCAGCATGCGGCGGACTCGAAGTACTGCGTCCGCTGCGGTGCTCCTTACGTCTACGAAGCCGCGTACGTCGGCCACCTCGGGGACTACCGATGTGAAGCGTGCGGCCACGAGCGCCCGCCGCTCGACGTCGCCGCCCGGCACATCGAGCTTCTGGGTCTGAGGGGCTCGCGCTTCCGGCTCGCGACCCCTCGGGGCGAGATCGACGTGGAGCTCGGGCTTCCCGGCCTCTACAACGTCTACAACGCGACCGCGGCGTCCACTCTTGCCCTCGCGCTCGGTGCTCCGCTGCATGCCGTGCGGACGGGCCTCGAGGACTTCGGCGGGGCGTTCGGACGCTTCGAGCGGATCTCCATCGGGCGCAAGACGATCGTTGTGCTGCTGGTCAAGAATCCGGCGGGGGCGAACGAGGTGCTCAGGACGCTCGAGACGGGCATCCCGCGCGTGCTCGTGATTGCGTTGAACGACGCTATCGCGGATGGACAGGACGTCTCGTGGATCTGGGACGTCGACTTCGAGCCGCTTCTGCCGCACGTCCAGCACGTCGTCGCGACCGGAGACCGCGCCGCCGAGCTCGGTCTCCGGCTGGTGTACGGAGGTCTGCAGGAGGAGCGACTCGAGGTGGTGCCGGTCCTCGAACGGGCGCTCGACCGTGGTGTCGAGCTCACCGAGGCAGGTGACGAGCTCGTCGTGCTCCCGACCTATACGGCGATGCTCGCGCTCCGCGGCATCCTCACGGACCGTCGTCTCGTTCGTGCGTACTGGGAGGAGCCGCGTTGAGAGTCCGCGTGGGACATCTGTATCCGGACTACCTGAACATCTACGCGGACCGGGGCAACATCGCCGTCCTCACGAGACGTGCAGCGCTCCGCGGACACGAGCTCGAGGTCGCGGCGATCGGGCTCGGCGACGACATCGCATCCGGGGCGCACGACCTGCTCTACGTCGGTGGTGGCCAGGATCGGGAGCAGGAGCTGATCGCGCCGGACCTGGCTGCCAAAGGCGAGGCCATCCGCGAGGCGGTGACGAACGGTGCGGCGCTGCTCGCAGTCTGTGGCGGATACCAACTCCTCGGCCGCGGATATCGTGGCCGCGACGGTCGGGCCATGCCCGGCGTGGGCCTCTTTCCCCACGAGACGGTCGCCGGCACGACGCGGATGATCGGCGACGTCTTGCTCGAATGCGAGCTCGAAGCCGGCGAACGACGAACGCTCGCCGGTTTCGAGAACCACGGCGGGCGCACGTTGCTCGATGCGGGCGCGGAGCCGCTCGGGCGGGTGATATACGGATTCGGGAACGACGGCAGCTCCGGTTTCGAAGGATGCAAGGTCGGCCGCGCCATCGGGACCTATCTGCACGGGCCGCTACTACCCCGCAACGCGTGGCTGGCGGATTGGATCCTTGCGCACGCACTCGCGCATGCGACAGGCGGCGACCCGGTGCCGCTCGAGCCCTTGCGCGACGAGCTCGCGGATGAGGCCCATCGCGTCGCGGCGCTGCGGGCGAGGAGCCGCGGTGGTCGTCGCTAAGAGGGGGAATCGCTAGGGGCACCCCATCCCACCACCCGCTTTCCAGCGTAATCAGAAAATCGTGACGTGTGGTGCGCAGACCGTGACGAAAGCGTCAAAAGCTCCGCGGCTCACGGCACCCACATCTCGCCGAGATATACGGCGGGATCGCCGGGCTGCCAGCGCTGGAGGAACCGCTGGATCGGCGGGTGGAGCATCACCCCGTCGAGCTCGGACGGCCTGAAGAGCCGATGACCGCCCACCGCCTCGTCCTCCGACGCGACGTCTTCGAGCGAATCGTCCAGGACCTCCGCCGCGAAGATCACGTGCACGACGTGCTTGCGCGTCGGGTTCGACTCCGGGGCGATCGAGTCCACGAGCGCCACCGGGCCCTCGAGCGGGACGTCGGTGCCCTCTGGGAAGAGCCGCGTCTCTTCCCAGAGCTCGCGCTGGAGCGCGCGGACGAGGTTCTCGCCGCTCTGGACGCCGCCGCCCGGTAGGAGCCAGACCTCGCCTCCGTGCTTGACGTGCTTGCACAGGAGGATCCGCCCGCGCCAACGTACGACAGCGGACACCCGAAGTCGCGGTTCACCCGTTCTCAAGGGGATGATCCGAAGCCACGCGCGCCGCGCTCGCTCACGGCGAGCTCCTCGACCTCGACGAGCCGCACCGAGGCGACCGGGGCGATAACGAGCTGGGCGATCCGCATCCCTGGCCCTACCGTGAACGACTCCGCGCGGTCAGTGTTCAAGAGCACGACCTGGATCTCGCCGCGATAGCCGGCGTCGATCAGCCCGGGAGAGTTCACGATGCCGATCCCGTGCCGGGCGGCAAGACCGGATCGCGGCTGGACGAACCCGGCGTAGCCCTCGGGGATCTCGACGGCGAGGCCCGTCGGGACGACCACGCGTTCGCCCGGGCCGAGCGTGACGCTCTCGCAGGCTGCGAGGTCGAGGCCGGCATCGCCTTCGTACGCATGGGTGGGAAGCACGGCGTCGCTGCGCAAGCGTCGCACGCCCACCTCGATCCGCTCCCGAGTCATGGAGCCGCTGCCTCGGCCTCGGGTTCGCCCGCCACGAGAAACCGTGCGAAGCGCGGGATCTCGCGTCGCGGCAGGCGCGCTCGAACCCTCACGCCTTCCGCGGTGTCCCGGCGTTCGGCGATCGGTGTACCAAGGTCGTAAAGCTCGGCAAGGGCGCTTCCATCCTGGTAGGGGACGAGCAGCCTGACATCTTCGAAGCGGTCCGAGAACAGCTCGGCGATTCGGTCCCTGAGCTCGTCGAGACCCTCCCCGGTCGCGGCCGACACCTGGAGCGCTCGCGGAAAGCCACTCTCGAGCCTGCCGCGCTCGATCGGATCGAGCACGTCGACCTTGTTGAACACGAGCTCGACAGGCACGTCGTCGGCCCCGATGTCGTGGAGCACGGATTGCACGGCCGCGATGGTCTCACGCAGGCGGCTCTCCTGCAGCGAGCCGTCGGCCACGTGGAGCACCAGGTCGGCAACGAGCGTGTCCTCGAGCGTCGCCGCGAAGCCTTCGACGAGCTGGGTCGGCAGCCGGCGGATGAACCCGACCGTATCGGTCAGCAGGTAACGCTTCCCTTGATGCTCGAAGGCTCTGGTCATCGGGTCGAGCGTCTCGAAGAGGCGGTCGTCGACTGTCGCCTTGGCCCCGGTCAGTGCATTGAGAAGGGTCGATTTCCCGACGTTCGTGTACCCCGCCAGCGCGATGGTCGGAGCAGCCGAGCGCTGGCGCTCCTTCCGCCGCACCGCACGCTGGTCGCCGAGGCCGCGGAGGCGCCGTTTGACCAGCGACACGCGAGTTCGCGCGAGCCGGCGGTCGGTCTCGAGCTGCGACTCGCCGGGGCCGCGCGTCCCGACACCGCCGCCCAGGCGCTCGAGGTGCTGCCACATGCCGCGCATACGCGGGAGGTTGTACTCGAGTTGGGCAAGCTCCACCTGGAGCTTGCCCTCGGCGCTCCGGGCGTGCTGGGCGAAGATGTCGAGGATCAGCTGCGTCCGGTCCACGACCCGCGATTCGAGCGTGTTCTCCAGCGTTCGCTGCTGCGTCGGCGAGAGCTCCTCGTCGACGAGCAGAACCTCCGCGTCGCTGGCTGCGTAGTCGGACTTGAGCTCCTCGAGCTTGCCCTTTCCTACGAAGGTCCGCGGATCGGGCCGATCGCGATGCTGGACGAGCTCGGCGACGGGTAGCACGCCAGCGGTCCGGGCCAGCTCACGGAGCTCGACGAGCTCGTCCTGGCCGTCGGCGCCCTTGGCGAACACTCCGAGCACGAACCCCCGCTCCGGCTCCGCATCCGACCTGGGATCCGGCTGGCGCGGGGTCACAGGCAGATTATGCCGCTGTACGCTGGCCGAGTGACCGCGCTCGCCCAGCGCCTCGCCGCGCGTACGCTCGAGCTCGTAGGCATCGCTTCGGAAAGCGGTCACGAGGCCGAGATTCGCGAGCACCTGCTTGCGCTCGTCCCGGAGTCGCTCACGGTCGCGTTTGCGGGGGACGAGGTTTTCCTGTTTGCGCCCGAGCGACGCCCCGACGCCCCGCTCGTCGTCCTTGCAGGCCACTACGACACCGTCCCCGCTCAAGGCAACCTCCCGGGTCGGATCGAGGAGGGCTCGGTGCACGGTCTCGGCGCGAGCGACATGAAAGGCGGTCTTGCAGTGGCGCTCGAGCTTGTTCGGGACCTCGACCGCGAGCCAGGCCCTATCGACACTGCCCTCGTGCTCTTCGGCCGCGAAGAGCTTCCCGTCGAGCATGATCCCCTTCCGGCCCTGCTCGAGCAGTCGCCGCTCGTGCGGGAGGCCTCGCTCGCGATCGTGCTCGAGCCGACCGATGGCCGCGTGCAGGCGGGTTGCCTCGGAAACGTGATCGCGAGACTCGTGTTCCACGGAACAAGCGGGCATTCCGCACGCCCCTGGGATGCGGACAACGCGATCGAGCACGCTGTCCGCGGCCTCCAACCGGTCTTCGACCTCGATCGCCGGCAGGTGGAGGTCGGTGGGCTGCCGTTCGTCGAGGTCGTGTCCGTCACTCGGCTCGACGCGGGAATCGCCGACAACGTGATTCCCGACTCCGCGACGGCGACGCTCAACCTTCGCTACCCACCCGACCGAACGCCGGAGGAAGCCGAGCACTACCTCCGCGGGCTCGTCCCGGACGGCGCGACGCTGGAGATCTCGAGCCATGCGCCCGCGGGTCGTGTCGTGGAGACCCCGTTCGTCCACGCGCTGGTCGCTGCCGGCGCGGGTGCGATCGAGCCGAAGCAGGCGTGGACGAACGTCGCCGACTTCACGGCGCACGGGATCGACGCCGTCAACTTCGGTCCCGGGCACACCCGGTACGCGCACCGGCGCGACGAGCTCGTCGAGATCCCGGCGCTCGTGCACGCGTACGAGACGCTCCGGCGCTTCCTCACGAGCGCGATCGGAGAAGATGCCGCGTAATGGAGCTCGCCGCTCGTATCGAGGAGCTGTGGGACGCCGGGACCCTCGATGCGGAGGCGATCGAGGACGCCGTCGGCCGGCTCGACCGCGGCGAAGTCCGCATCGCGGAGAAGGTGGACGACGAGTGGGTCGTCAACGAGTGGGCGAAGAAGGCGATTCTCCTCTACTTCCGGCTGCGCAAGGTGGAGCCCATGGACGTCGGAGGGCTCCACTTCCTCGACAAGATCCCGGTTAAGTCCGACTACGCCGAGCGAGGCGTTCGCGTCGTTCCTCCTGGCATCGCGCGCTACGGTTCGTTCCTCTCGCAGGGCGTGGTGCTGATGCCGGGATTCGTCAACATCGGCGCGTGGGTCGGCCCGCGCACGATGGTCGACACCTGGGCGACCGTCGGCTCGTGCGCGCAGATCGGCGCAGACGTGCATCTCGCAGGCGGTGTGGGCATCGGTGGAGTCCTCGAGCCGCCGCAGGCGCGGCCGGTGATCGTCGAGGACGGGGCGTTCATCGGCTCTCGCGCGAGCATCGTCGAAGGCGTGATCGTGGGCGAGCGGGCCGTGATCGCGCCTCAGGTCGTCCTCGCCGCCTCGATTCCGATCATCGACGTGACGGGCTCCCAGCCGGTGGAGCATCGCGGGGTCGTGCCCCCCGGGTCGGTCGTACTTCCCGGGACCCGGCCTAAGGACTATCCGGCCGGCCGCTTCGACCTGCCCTGCGCGCTCATCGTCGGCCAGCGAAGTGCGTCGACCGATCTCAAGACCTCGCTCAACGACGTGCTGCGAGAGTTCGAGATCGCGCAGTGAGCGCGCGAGCGGTCGTCGAGGTCGCGCTGTTCACGGACGACGTCGAGTCTGCGAAGCGCTTCTACGCGCAGCTGCTCGCGACAGCCCCGGAAGTTGACTGGCCGGGCGGGGCGATCTTCGCTGCGGGCGGGACGAAGGTCCTCGTGCACGAGCGCGCGGGAGCGCTGGACGAAGGTCCCCCCAACGAGGATCACTTCGCGGTGGCCGTGGCCGATCTCGACGCCGCTTGGGAGGAGCTTCACGCGCACGGGGCCACGGCGCTCGTCGAGCCGCGGGACTACCCGTGGGGTCGCTCGGCCTACCTCCGCGATCCAGACGGGCGGCTCGTCGAGCTCTCGCAGGGCCGATAGTCGGGCGCAAGAACGGAATCCGCGAGTGCGGATTACGTTCGCGCAAGATCCCTGAAGCCGGCTGCTTCGCAGCCGGGCCGTTGCGATTTCACATCAAGCCTCTACCTCGACGGTCTCGCCGCGGAAGATCTCGGCCGCGGGGCCCTAGAATCGCCCGGCCCTCGCGGATGTCGACGGTCAGCGTGCCGCCGGGCAGGTGAACCCGTACCGGGCTCTCACACCAGCCGTGGGTGATCGCGACGGCCGCTGCCGCGGCGGCACTCGACCCGGACGCCTCGGTCTCCCCCACCCCGCGTTCCCAGACGAGCACCGTCAGGTCGTTCGGGCCGTCGGGGCGTACGAGCTGGACGTTGGTTCGGTCGGGAAACCGGTCGTGCCGCTCGACGAGCGGACCGAGACGACGGAGCAGTCCTCGCGGGTGGGCTCTCGGCGGAGAACAGCGTGCGGGTTCCCGATCGAGGCGGGCGTGAACTCGACCCGCTCGCCGCCCACGTCCAGCGGCTCGGGCCGACTCGACCCGCACCTCCCCGAGATCGACCTCGACGTCGTCTTCCTCGACCCGGGCGGGAATCGAGCGCTCGCCGAACCTGATCCGCGGAAAGGCGACGCCGCTCCGCCGGGCAAGCCAGAGCGCGGCGATCCGTGCTCCGTTGCCGCTGAGCTCCGCTCGCGAGCCGTCCGGGTTCCAGACGACGACGTCCGCCTCGGCCCCTCGGACGTCCACTACCTCGAGAACGCCGTCGGCGCCCACCCCGCGCCGTGCATCGCATAGGTGCCGCGCGCTCGTCGGGTGCAAGTGGCTCGGCGAGCTCGGCCCGCTCGACGAGCAGGTACGTGTTACCGAGTGCGTGCCACTTCGAGAATCGCATCCGCCACCTCTTCCGCCGGCCGGTCGCCGTCGATCATGACGATGCCCGGAATCCGCCGCATCCACTTGCGCTGGTACGCGGCGTACCGCGTCGTCCGGCGCACGATCGCTGCGCGCGCCTCACTCGGGTCGAGCTCGGCGATCTCTCGCAGCCCGAGCGCCTTCTCAGCCGTGTGCGAGACGTCCCCGTGCGTCAGAGCGTCGCTCACCTCTCGTACGACGCCGCGGCGGAACATCTCGTCCGTCCGCTCGGCGATTCGGCGCGCGAGCTCCTGCTTCGGGACCTCGAGTCCGAAGACGAGCGTCGGCCGGCGCGTCTCGGCCGCCCACAGCCGATCCTGCGCCGGGGCGAGAGAGTCGCCGGCCTCGGCGAGCTCGAGCGCACGTACGACTCGGCGCCGGTCGTTCACGTGGACGAGCGTCGCGGCGGCCTGATCGCGGCTCGCGAGCTCGGCGTAGGCCGCGCCTGGGTCCGCGTCGTACACCGACGTCCAGCGCGCACGTGCCTCGGGCTCCGGTCGCGGCGGCAGCTCGAGCTCGGCGAGTGCGGCGCGGAAGTAGAGACCAGTCCCGCCGGCGAGCGACGGCGACCCCGTGGCTCTGCACGAGCTCGTCGAGAGCATCGTGAGCCATCCGCGCGTACTCCGCCACGGAGCCCTCGTGATCCAACGGCCAGACCGCCACGAGACGCGTCGGCCGGTCGGGCTGGTTCGTCAGGATCGGCAGGCCCGCGTACATCTGCAGCGCGTCCGCCGAGACCACCTCGGTGCCGAGCGTGCTCGACAGAGCCTCGGCCACGGCGGACTTTCCCGAGGCCGTCGGCCCGAAGACCGCGATGACCTCGACGTTCGTCACGGCTCGAGCAGCCGGGCGCGCGCAGCGTCGAGGTCGACTTCCGTTGCCCCTCCGGCGCGCAGGTAGCGTCGATGTCTCCGTAGCGTCGCTCGAGCTCCTCGAGAACCCCGTACATGGCGTCGGCCGGGGTGGCACCGATCCGTCGTCGCCGCTCGCGCTCGACCTCGTCGGACGCCTCTGCGATCCAGGCGTCGTTGAGAGGCGCCAAGTTGCGCTCGCTCACTCCATAGTCCTCGGCGACATCCGCCCGCGAGACACCCGCGAGTCGCAGGAGCAGCGCGGTCACGAGCCCCGTCCGGTCCTTTCCCGCCTGACAGTGGACGACCACGCCCCCGTCTGGGGCGGCTCCGACGGCGGCGACGGCGCGGGCGAGGTTCGCCCGATGCTCCTCGAGAACCTCCAGGTAGATCACCCTCGTAAAGCCCGCATCGTCGCTCGCTGCCGCCCCGAGCGCGTCGAGCTCGGCCCAGCGCTCGTCGTCGGGCTCGCCGAAGAGCGAGAGGTGGAGTACGTCGACGTCGAGCTCGCGCGGCGGATCAGCCTCGAGCTCCGTGTGGTAGCGGAGGTCGATGATGCTCCGGACGCCGTAGTCGACGAGCGCCCCCCAGCCGTCGTCCGAGAGGCGCCGAATGCTGTCCGCACGGATCACCCGGCCGAACTGCGTCACCCGGCCGTCGCTCGGTTCGGTGGCCGCCGAGGTCGCGGACGTTGACGCAGCCGTCCCAGGAGAGCGCGCGCAACGGCTACGCTGCGACGGCAGCCTGCTCGACGCCGCGGAGCGTCGTCGACGTCGTGGTATCGACGAGTACGTGCGCGAGATCGCCGGGACGCGACGAGCCGGCGAAGTTCACGGTCGTGTTCCGGCGAGTCCGGCCCCGGAGGAGCGAGGCATCGGTACGACTCGAACCCTCAACGAGCACCTCCTCGACGAGCCCGACGCGCTCCGCGTTCCGCTCGCCGGCGACGCGCTGGACGACCTCGACGAGCCGTTCTAGGCGCTCGTGCTTCACCTCGTCCGGGACCTGCGCGGGCAAGCCTCGCCGCCTCGGTACCCGACCTGGGCGAGAAGATGAACGTGAAAGCGCTGTCGTAGCGCACCTCCTCGACCACCTCGAGCGTCTGCGCGAAGTCCTCCTCGGTCTCACCGGGGAAGCCCACGATGATGTCCGTTCCGAGCGCGAGATCGGGAATCGCCGCACGCAGCTTGTCGACGAGGCCGAGGTAGCGCGCGCGGTCGTACGTGCGCCGCATGCGCTTGAGAACGGCCGAGGAGCCCGACTGCAGGGGCAGATGGACGTGCTCGCAGACGGCGGCGCACTCGGCCATCGCTGCGATCACGGGCTCGCGGAAGTCCTTTGGATGCGGGCTGGTGAAACGGATGCGCTCGATCTCGTCGACCTCGTCGCAGGCGCGTAGAAGCTCGCCGAAGTCGGTGTGGAGATCGGGCGCGAGGTCTCGTCCCCACGAGTTGACGTTCTGGCCGAGGAGCGTGACCTCCCTGACTCCCTCGCGCGCCAGACGCGCGACCTCGGCGACGATCTCCCCCGGCCGGCGGCTCTGCTCGCGACCGCGAACGGCCGGGACGATGCAGTACGCGCACTTCGAGTTGCAGCCCATCGACACCTGCACCCACGCCTGGAAGCGTCGCTCTCGGCGCATCGGCAGATCGGCGGCGAAGTGCTCGTGCGTGCCGAACTTCCCCCGTGGCACGGCGTAGCCACCCGCACCGATCCAGTCCGCGAGATGCGGGATCGAGCCGGGGCCGAAGGCCACGTCGACCGACGGGTAGAGCTCGAAGATGCGCTCGCGCTGTGCCTCCGCGTAGCAGCCGCCTACGGCGATCACGAGATCGGGCCGCTCGCGCTTGCGAGCCGCGGCGTTCCCGAGGTGAGCCGCGAGTCGCGTGTCGGGCTTCTCGCGGACAGTGCACGTGTTGAAGACGACCACGTCGGCATCGTCCGGGGAGGCGGCCTCACCGAGCCCGAGCGACTCCAGCATGCCCTTGATCCGCTCCGAGTCGTGAGCGTTCATCTGACAGCCGAACGTGGTGACGTGGTAGCGCCTCACCAGGCGGCCAGTGTAGCCTCGGTCGTGAAGGATTCCCGCAACGAAAGCGGTTCGCGGGACGCTGCAGCTCGTCTGGTCGGAGGACATGCCCGAAAGCTGGCGCCGTGCAGGCCGATCACGCCGAGCCGACCGCCCACTCGGGAAGCTCGCGGCGCCCCGACTCCTCGCCCCATGCGTCGCGTTGCTCTACGACGAGCCCCTCCTCGTCGAAGCGCAGGAGCGACGTGCCGGCGACTGTTTCGACCGTTCCGTCGCGCGCCGTGATCACACCCCACCAGTCAACCGCAGCGCGGTCGCACGAGACGACCGGCTCGCCGAAGCGGCACTCCGCTTCCGCCTGGTCGGCAAACGCCCACTCGACGTAGTCCCTCGGTCCCTGCCGATCCCGGAACGGGTGTGAGTAGAAGACGGCATCTGGCGCGTACAAGGAGGCGATCGCGGCAGCATCTCCGATGGGCCAGCCCTCCGACCAGATCTCGACCCACCTGCGCGCAGCCTCCGACGCATCGACGGGATAGCTGAGCACACCCGTGTGCATCGTCATCTTCCACTCGTCGCCGACGAGCGCGTAGACCTTGCACACTCGCCCCTGCCAGCGCATCTCCTCAGCGGTATCGCGACGGCGCCAGAGCGTGTCGATGTCGACGACGGCGAAGGCACCGTCGCCCTGACTCGAGACTTCGATCTTCACGGTCTTGCGCCGATTGTGGGCGAGCTGCCACTCCGCGAAGAGATCGGCGTACGTCCGGCCCCAGCGTTCCGCGTCGAACCGCCCCAGGACGAGTCGCCACTCGGCCGGATCGTGCGCGTCGGGTCTCGAGGGCCACGGCCACACCATGTCCGGATGGAACACGGAAAGCAGCAGGTCGACGTCCTGCGTGTCCCACGCTCGCGTCTCGCGGTCGACGACCTCCTGAATACGCTCACGAGCGTCCACTATCCGACCTCCTCTCGAGCGAGGGCATACCAGACGTGCTCGAGGCCGCGCCAGCTCGTCGTCCCGCCGCGCTTCATGGCGAGGCGCTCCATGACCGCCTGCGAGCGGATGTTCTGCGGCTGGGTGAAGCTGTACAGGGTGTCGTCGTGGAGGTGGCCGAGCCACGCTTGCACGCCCGCCCTGCCGCCTTCGGTCGCGAGCCCTCTCCCCCAGTAGTCGCGATGGAGCACCCAGCCCACCTCGACCGGATCGTTCGACGAGCGGCCAGTCGTGGTGACGGAGGAGGCCGATGCGCCCGATCAGCCGGCCGGTCTCGCGCTCGCACGCCGCCCACGGCGCGAAACCGTCCTCTTCCCAGCGTCTCGACCATATCGCAATCTGCTCCGCGGCGTTCGCGGGCGGCATCGTCTCGAGATACTCCGGCTGCGCGTAGATCTCGGCGAGCACCTCCGCGTCTCCCGGTTCCCACAGGCGCAGGAGCAGCCGCTCGGTGACGACCTCTGTCGGGGAGCAGGTACCCGCCTACTTCGCCACCTCGATTGCGCGCGACTCCCGGATGACGATCACCTTGACCTGGCCCGGGTACTCGAGCTGGTCCTCGATCTCGCGGGCGATCTCGTGCGAGAGGAGCGCTGCACCGTCGTCGTCGACCTCGCTCGGTTCGACGATCACACGGATCTCACGCCCTGCCTGGAGCGCGTACGCCTTCGCGACCCCGGGTTTCGCGGTCGCGATCACCTCGAGCGCCTCCAGGCGCCGGATGTAGTTCTCGAGGGACTCCCCGCGCGCACCCGGGCGCGAGGCAGATACCGCGTCTGCGGCGATGAGGAGCACGGCCTCGACAGTCTGGGGCTGCACCTCGTAGTGATGCGCCTCGATCGCGTGGACGACGCCTTCGGACTCGCCGAAGCGGCGCGCCAGCTGCGTCGAGATCAGGGCATGTGAGCCTTCGACTTCGTGGCTCATGGCCTTCCCGATGTCGTGGAGGAGTGCGGCGCGCTTCGTGGTCTTCACCCCGGCACCGAGCTCCGCAGCCATGACGCCGCCGAGGTGGACGACCTCGAGCGTGTGCTTCAAGACGTTTTGGCCGTAGCTCGTCCGGTAGCGCAGCCGGCCCAGGATCTTCACGAGCTCCTCGTGGATCTCGCCGCAGTTCGCCTCGAAGACCGCCTGCTCGCCTGCCAGGCGGACGTGCTCGTCGAGCTCCGTCTTCGACTGGTAGTACATCTCCTCGATCCTCGCCGGGTGGATGCGGCCGTCCTCGATGAGCTTGTCGAGGGTGAGGCGCGCGATCTCGCGGCGCAGGGGGTCGAAGGACGAGAGAACGACCGCGTGCGGCGTGTCGTCGATGATGAAGTCCACGCCGGTCAGGTGCTCGAGCGAGCGGATGTTCCGACCCTCGCGGCCGATGATCCTGCCCTTGAGATCGTCCGAAGCGAGCTCGACGACGGTGACGGTCGCCTCGGCCGTGTGACTGGCGGCGACGCGCTGGAGCGAGTCGGCGATGAGCGCCCGTGCCCGCCGTCTAGCATCGGCGCGGGCCTCTTCCTCCATATGCCGCACGTCGCGCGCGAGCTCGTGGCGGATGAGGTCCTTCGAGCGCTCGAGGAGCTGCTGCTTCGCTTCGTGGGCGGTGAGGCCGGACAGCCGCTCGAGCACGACCATCGCCTCCCCCTTGGCCTCCCGGAGCTCCTCTTGGAGTTGCTTGATGTGCACCTCGCGGTCCCCGAGCCCCTGATCGCGGCGCACGAGCTCCGTCAGCTTCTCGTCGATCTCCTCCTCCTTCTGGATGATGCGCTCCTCGATCTTGACGAACTGGAGTCGACGATCCTCGAGCTCCGCCTCGATCTCGGTCCGGAGATGGACTGCCTGCTCGCGGGCGTCCACCTGAGCCTCGCGACGCACAGCCTCGGCTTCGCGCTCCGCGTCGCCGACGATGCGGCGCCGTTCGAGCTCGGCGGACCGAACCCGGGATCGTGAAAGCGTCAGGAGCAGAGCCGCGACCGACACGGCCCCGAGGACGATTCCGACGAGCACCGCGACGACCGTGAGCATTGGAGCCCCTCCGCTGGAGGATCGATTGCCGCGGCATTCGCCGCGGTGCTCACCCGGCACTTGGCCTTTCCGGCCGCGTTCGAAACCGGCGCTACGCCCTCAGCTCAGGGGTAGTCGCACCCTCCACTGGTGGGCCGAGCCCGGCCCCTCGAGATGGTCGTGGTAATCGTGGATCGAGGTCATCGGTTCAGAAATCGCTTACGAGCAGGCAAATGTCGGGTAGAGCGACATCATCCTAGCTCGTCGTGACGTGGATTGGCAACGCAGGCAGCGACTGTCTCGTCGGAGAACCCCTTCCCGCCCAGAAAGCGCGCGGTCTTCGGTCCGCCGCCGCGGCGTTCGACGATCCGCCGCGCGCGCTCCGCTTCGGGCTCGAGCAACCTCAGCGCTTCGTCGACCAGCTCGCGGTCGATCCCCGCCCGGCCGAGATCGTGGCGGATGAGGGCGTCCCCCGCACCTCGACCGGCCAGAGTCTCGGCCCGACCCTCGGCGTAGCGGCGGTCGTCGAGCAGGCCCGTTCGGCGCAGATTCTCGAGCGTCTCGTTGCGGTCGTCCTCGGGGAACCCTTTGGTCGTGAGCCGTCGCTCGAGCTCGGCAGCGCTCAGGTCGCGATGGCGAAGCGCCCTCAACGCCACGTCGAGCGCAGCCTCGCGCTCGGCCTGACCCGCTGGAAGACCCGGCGTGGACGACCTCGCCACGAGCGGCTACGCGTCGACCGCTGCGGGTTCGTCCACCTCGCAGCGGTCTCTCCGCAGGAGCAGCTCTCCGGCAGCAGCCGCGCCGAGATCACCTGCTCGTCCGGGGCCTCGGCCTGGATGCGGGCGAGGATCTGCTGAACGAGATCGGGGTTCTCGGCGAGGAAAGCGGTCGCGTTCTGGCGTCCCTGCCCGAGGCGCTCGTCGCCGAAGCTGAAGTACGAGCCGGCTTTCTGGACGATCTTCTTCTCGAGCGCGACGTCGAGAACGGTTCCTTCCCAGGGGATGCCCGAGCCGTAGATGATGTCGAACTCCGCCTGCTTGAACGGAGGCGCGACCTTGTTCTTCGCGACCTTCACGCGCACGCGATTCCCGAACGCCTCGGCGCCGTCCTTGAGCGTCTCGATGCGACGGATGTCGAGGCGGACGGAGGCGTAGAACTTGAGGGCACGGCCGCCGGGCGTCGTCTCCGGGTTGCCGAACATCACCCCGATCTTCTCGCGGAGCTGGTTCGTGAAGATGCAGATCGTGTCCGTGCGGTTCAGCGTGCCGGCGAGCTTCCTCAGCGCCTGGCTCATGAGCCGCGCCTGGAGGCCGACGTGGCTGTCTCCCATCTCCCCTTCGATCTCTGCCTTCGGAACGAGCGCCGCGACCGAGTCGATGGCGACGATGTCGAGAGCTCCGGAGCGGATCAGCAGCTCGGTGATCTCGAGCGCCTGCTCGCCCGTGTCCGGCTGCGAGACGAGGAGGTCGTCGATGTTCACGCCGATGCGGCGGGCATAGGACGGGTCCATCGCGTGCTCGGCGTCGATGAACGCGCAGATGCCGCCGCGGCGCTGCGCCTCGGCCATCACGTGGTAGACGAGCGTCGTCTTCCCCGATGCCTCGGGGCCGTAGATCTCGACGATACGGCCGCGCGGAAGGCCGCCGATCCCGAGTGCGACGTCGAGCGCGAGGGAGCCGGTCGAGACCGCTCCCACGGCGACCTGCGGGCGATCGCTCATCCGCATCACCGATCCCTTGCCGAACTGGCGCTCGATCTGCCCGAGCGCGGTGTCGAGCGCTTCTTCGCGACTCATGTGGTCATCCTCCCAGCAGAATCATTCAGCGGACACTTTTCGAGAATCTCGTACCTCGCCCCAGACGGGTGCAGGCGTGAAAGGAAAGCAGCCGCCTCGGACGGAGCGAACGGTCCGAGCTCGGCCGGAGCGGCGATGGCGGCATGAGCCGCGGCCGCTCGCGAAACCTGAGCACGGTCACGTGCGGGAGCCAAGGACGAGCTTCCCGCCGATAGCAGCCGAGCGTTTCCAGACTCGCCTGCAGCCGCTCCGCCAGCCGAGTGGCCTCGCCCGATGGATCGTCGAGGACGAGCATCCCGACCGAACGGGTCTCGCGGTAGCGGATCGGCTCGAGCGTGAACGGCTCCGCAGATTCGGCCGCCTCGCGCAAGGCGGCGAGGATCGCGCCGAGCTCCGATCGAGGCCGTGCGCCGAGAAACGCGAGGGTGACGTGGAAGTGCTCGAGCCGCCGCCCGCGCACGAGGTGCTCGTCGCCCCACGGCCGAGCGAGCTCGGCAACCACCTCGTCGGGCAGCAGGAGAGCGAGGAAGAGGCGTAGCGATCCACCGGCTTCGAGGGTAGCGCCCGAGCTCACACGCCTTCGTCACGATTCTGTGTCAACAGGCGACGCACGAGATGGAGCGCCGCTGCGGTCGCCCGGCCGCGAATCATCTCGCGGTCGCCGGGGAGGTCGATGCGCCGCGCCTCCTCCCCGCTCGGTCCCGACGCGTGCAGGTAGACGAGCCCGACCGGCTTCTCGGAGGTCGCCCCGCCAGGGCCGGCAACTCCGGTGACCGCCACGGACACGTCCGCGCCGAGCCTCTGCCGGACACCCGCCGCCATCTCGCTGCGCCGCCTGGGCCGATACGGCGCCGTGCTCCTCGAGCACGCTCCTCGCGACACCGAGCTCCGACTCCTTGATCTCGTCCGCGTAGGCGACGACGCTCGCCGCGGAAGACGTCGCTCGAGCCCGGAATGCTCGTCAGGCGGGCAGCGACGAGCCCCCCGGTGCACGACTCCGCGGTCGCGAGCGTCAGGCCCCGCGCAGCGGCAGAGGTCGAGGACGATCTCCGCGATCGAGCGCTCGTCCTCGCTGAACAGATACCGCTCGAGGTCCGCCGCGCAGCCTTTCCACGAGCTCGTCCGCACGCTGCCTCCGCGTCCGGCTCGACGACGAGATCGACGTGGATCTCGAACTCGCGGGCGCAGATCGTCGCCTCCACGCCGTCGCCGTCGCCGCCCGCATCCTCGAGCGCATGGGCGACCGCGGACTCGGGAGTCCCGAAGAACCGGAGCGTCCTCCGCCCCCGGCCGGGCGCACGCTCGAGCACCCGCCGGACGGGATCCGACTCGAGCGCGCGCGGCCACAGCCTGCGCAGCTCCCGCGGAGGCCCGGGCAGCACGACCACCACGCAACCGTCGGACTCGAGCACGACTCCTGGCGCGGTGCCGGCGAGCCCGAGCGACAGCGCACCGGCCGGAAGCGTCGCCTGCTTGCGCACGCCGGTGACGAACTCCGCGTACGGGCGCTGAAGCCGCTCCGCGATCATCCGCGACACGGCCTCGATCTCGCGCTCGAGGGCGTCGTCCACGACCAGCTCGCGGCCGGCGACCCGTGGCCACGAGCTCGATCGTTCGATCGTCGTGCGTCGGGCCGAGACCCCCGGAGACGAGGCAGAGATCGGCGTCGAACGCCGTCTGCGAATGCGCGCTCGAGGTCCTCGGGGCGGTCCCCGACGATCGTGATGCGCTCCGGCTCCAACCCAAGGCGCAGAGCCTCGGCGGCGAGAAACGGCCCGTTGCGATCCTGCCGCTCTCCCCGCACGAGCTCGCTGCCCGTGACGACGATCGTCGCCCGCGGTCGCGTCAAGAGGAAGCGGGGACGATCCGTCGTGAGGTGACCGTGAACGAGGTCCCGGCCGGAAGCTCGACGCGGTTCCCGTTCAAGCGCACGACGACGTTCTCCGGCTTCGGCGAGGGCGAGCTGCAGCCGTCCGTGCCTCGAAGCGCTTCGTCTGGCCCTGCTCCAGCGTCCCGCTGTACAGGAGGCGACCTGAGGCCGAGACCTCGCGCACCTCCATCCACGAACCGCCCGAGGTGGCGCGCACCGTGACGGTCGCGCGCGACCCTTCGCCGCGGCGACGGTGTGCTCGGCTGTCTGGCCCTGCGGGACGAGCCCCGGAACGCATCTGGCCCTCCGGCCCACCGAACCGCCAGGCCGCGATCACGAGTGCCGTGAGAATCGCGATACCGAGCAAGCGCCAGAACCGCGATGCGCGATTCGCGCTGCGGGCGATCGCGGTGCCGCGGCGGAGACGCGGCGGGCATGGATCGGCGCATCCTCGTCGCCGACGGCGAAGCGTGAGTTGTACTCGTCGACGAACGGCTGGCCGTCGAGGCCGAGCGACTCGGCGTAGGAACGCAGGAAACCTCGGACGTAGGTCGGGGCGGGCAGGATGTCGAAGTTCTCGTCCTCGAGGGCGCGGAGGTACTTCGGCCGGATCTTCGTGAGCTGCTCGAGCTCGGGAAAATCGATCCCTTGACGAGTGCGGGCCTCTCGGAGGCTGGAGCCGATGTCGAACACGAAGGGGGGATTGTAGTGAGACTCGCCGCGAGACCGTCAGTCGCGGCTTCCGACGTACTCGAGCAGCCCGTAGACCCCGAGCGAGACGAGAGCGCTCGCGGCCATGCCCAGGCCCGACGATCCCGAGCACCCGGCCGGCGCGTGCGACAGCGCTTCGATCCGCGCCGAGCCTCAGCGCGCTCAGGCGACGGGCCCGGCGGGCGAATGCGAGAGCGCGCGAGCGCGAAGGCCGGCGGCGACCGGGATCGCAAACCCGCGTGGAGCAGCTCGTACGCTCTCGCTGAACCGTGTCAGGTAGACGGCGAGCGGAAGCGTCACAACGGACGCGACGCCCGAGGACGACCGACACCCAGGCGCTTCCCCTGCTCGTCACCGTAGCCGCGCTACTGCTTGACGTAGGGACGGCCAATGGCGGCGGGCGGAGTCGAGCGGCCGATGACGCCCGCGACGGCGACGATCGTGAGCACATAGGGCAGCGCCTCGAACAGGGTCGAGACCGAGAGCGAGTACTCCTGCAGGCTGGAAGCGAGCGCGCTCGAGAAGCCGAAGAGCAGACACGCGACGGCTGCGCCGAACGGGCGCCAGTTTCCGAAGATGAGCGCGGCGAGTGCGATGAACCCTTTGCCGGCGGTCGTGTTCGGCTCGAACGGACTCGTTGAAGCCCGAGTGCGAGGTAGACCCCGCCCGCAGCGGCGAGCACGCCCGAGAACGTGACCGCCACATAGCGGGTCAGATACACGTTGATGCCCACCGTGTCAGCGGCACGCGGGTGCTCGCCCACGCTCCGGAGCCGCAGCCCGACCGGTGTCTTGAAGACGACGACCCATGTCACGATGACCATGAGCGAACGCGGCGAGAATCAAGTAGTCCGAGTCGGCGAAGCTGTCGCCGATGAAGCTCGTGAACCCGTCCAGCGATGCTGGGTGACGTCGTCGAAGCTGTTTCCGAGCCAGTCGGGGATGATCGCGTAGAGGAAGTCGAGCGACACGTTCGGCGTGGTCGAGAGACCCTCTGTCGGCGTGCTCGCCGTTCCGTAGATGCGGATGAACAGGTAGCCCGTGATCCCCAGAGCCAGGAAGTTGATCGCGGTGCCTCCGACGATCTGGTCGGCTCTCAAGGTCACGGAGAAGAAGGCGTGAAGCAGCCCCATGAGGCCGCCCGCGACCAGACCGGCAAGCACGCCGAATGTCCAGTGGCCCGCCTTGTCCGCTCCCCAGACGGAGAAGAACGCACCCGTCAGCATCATGCCCTCGAGCCCGATGTTGACGACCCCCGCGCGCTCGGAGAACAAGCCGCCGAGCGCCGCGAAGACGAGCGGCGTCGCGGAGACGAGGGTCGCCGGAGAGGAGAGCGCCCCAGACGACGACGGCATCGAGGTTCTCGACGCTCGAGCGGGTTGCGAGGTAACCGATCGAGCAGTCCGAATGGCGCCGACCGTGACCGCATACGCGCCGATCCTGCGCTGACCGCGGATCCACGAGCCGATACCCGATCGTGAGGGCGAGGAGGCCGAGCACGATGGGAAAGACGGGATTGCGCGCTTCGATCGGCGGGAGCGAAACGAGCGCCGACACGATTCCGCACGCGACCGCCGTCCACGCCGACGGCCGCCCACCCCCGAGGAAGCGCGAGCGAGCACCTGTTCATCCTGTGCTCCGCGCTCGCCTCGTCCGGAGCCTCTGCAACGCGATGAGGATGATGATGTCGGCACCGACGAAGAGGACGATCAGCCCCTGGATGATCACGGACAGGGGCGTCGCGAGCTCGGGAGAGAAGATCTCTGGATCGAGGTTGCGACTAGACGTGCCCGTTTGCAGCGCTGCGAAGAGCAGAGCGGCGAGACCTACTCCGATCGCGGTGTTGCGCCCGAGCAGCGCGACTGCGATTCCGATGAAGCCGATCGTCGAGGTGTAGTCGGACGTGTCGAGCCTGAACTTCCACCCGAGCACGTCGAGGGCTCCGGCGAGCCCGGCGAAGCCACCGGCGATAGCCATGGCCAGGACGTAGTTGCGAGCCACGCTGATCCCGCCGTACCGAGCGGCTTCGGGATTGTGCCCGACCGCTCGCACTTCGTATCCCAAGGTCGTTCTGTTGAGCAGTAAGGCATAGACGACGAGCGCCGCGAAGGCAGTGCCCAAGCTGATCCACGGGAGTCCCTGGAGGTCCGGATGCCCCCACACACCTGCTTGAGTGATCTTCGCCTCTTCGACGATCGCATTCGATTTCGGGACGTCCGGGGAGGCGTCGTTTTGCAAGGGGCCTTCGTACCCGAAGAGGTACGTCCCGACCCAGATGACGATCCAGTTGAGCATGATCGTCGTGATTACCTCGTGCGCGCCGACGGTCGCCTTGAGGAGTCCGGCGATTGCGGCGAGAAACGCGCCTGCAGCCATCGAGGCGAGGACTGTGAGCAGGATGAGAGGCACTGCGGGGACGTCGATCTGGAGTGGAAGCTCCGCGGCGACGATGACGGCGGCCACGGCTCCTGCGAGGTACTGACCCTGCCCGCCGATGTTGAAGAGCCCGCAACGAAATGCGAACGCCACCGCGATGCCGGTCAGTACGAGCGGAACCCACTGGAGCAGGGTCTGCTCCAGCCTGATTGCGGCCAGGCACGGATCGCTGCACGTCTCCCACGGGAGGAACCAGTTGAAGCCTGCGCCTTCGAAGATGGCCCGATAGGTCTGAAGCGTGTCACCGACGCTCCCGGTCTCGGCGAGGACGACGAGTCCGCCGACCAGGAAAGCGAGCGCTGCGGTAACGAGCGGCGCCACGAGGCCGCCCGCCTTCTGCAAGCAGCAAGTAGCGGCCGAGAACGCCCTGCGAGCCTGACTCCTCCGGCGGCAGCGACTCCGGCTGCGGCAGCGTCGCGCTCACGACTGCTCCTCGCAGGCACCGGCTCCCGCGCGAACGACGTGGAACGACACGGGACTTACGCGACTGCCTCTCGCCGCCCGCCGCCGGTCATCGCGACGCCGAGCTCTTCCTCGGTCGCACTCGGCGGGAACTCGCCGACGATCGCTCCCTCGTACATCACGAGGATCCTGTCCGCGAGAGACAGCACCTCTTCGAGCTCGAGCGACACGAGGAGCACGGCCCGACCTTCGTCGCGCTCCTCGACGAGCCGGCGGTGCACGAACTCGATCGCGCCGACGTCGAGCCCTCTGGTGGGCTGGGCGGCGATCAGGACACGAGGATCGCGATCGATCTCCCGGGCGAGGATCACCTTCTGCTGGTTGCCCCCCGAGAGGGCGCCGCCGGGTGTCCTGGGTCCGCCGCCTCGAACGTCGAACTCCTTGATCAAGCGCCGCGCGCGCTCGATCAGGCGCCCGGGGAAGAGCCACCCGAGGCGTGAGATCGGAGGCTTGCGGAAGTCGTGCAGCCCGATGTTCTCCGCGATCGAGAAGTCGAGGACGAGACCGCGTCGCTGGCGGTCCTCCGGAATGTGACCGACGCCGATCTCGAAGTGATGACGCGCGTTCGGTGTTCGTGACGTCCTTGCCCCTCGACGGCGACCCGGCCACTCTCCGGCCTCCTGAGCCCCGTGATCGCGTCGATGAGCTCGGTCTGCCCGTTGCCGTCGACGCCGGCGATCCCGACGATCTCGCCTCCGCGCACGTCGAACGAGACACCGCGGACCTTCTCGATTCCCCGCTCGTCCCGCACGTGCAGGTCCGTCGACCCTCAAGAACGGACTCGGTCGGCTGAGAGTCGCCCTTCTCCACTCGCAGCAGCACCTCACGACCGACCATCAGCTTGGCCAGCGACTCTCTCGGTCGCTCCGGCGGCGGGCAGGGTCTCGATGCGCTTCCCGCGCCGGAGGACGGTGACGCGGTCGGCGATCTCGAGCACCTCGTTCAGCTTGTGGCTGATGAAGATGATCGACATCCCTTCGCGCTTCAGGGTTTCGAGGATCCCGAAGAGCTCGACGGCCTCCTGCGGCGTGAGCACCGCCGTGGGCTCGTCGAGGATCAGGATGTCCGCCCGCCGGTAGAGCGCCTTCAGGATCTCGACCCGCTGCTGCTGGCCTACGGTGATGTCCTGGATCCGCGCGTCGGGATCGATCGCGAAGCCGAAGCTCGAGGCCAAGCTCCTGCACGCGCCGGCCCGCCGCGCGGTAGTCGAGGAGGACGACCGTCGCGTCGAGGCTCGACCGCGAGGACGATGTTCTCCGCGACGGTCATCACCGGGATGAGCATGAAGTGCTGGTGCACCATGCCGATGCCGCTGGCGATCGCCTCACGCGGAGACGACATGCGCACCGGCTCGCCGTCGATCAGGATCTCGCCCTCGATCCGGGTGGTAGAGGCCGTAGAGGATGTTCATGAGCGTCGACTTTCCGGCGCCGTTCTCGCCGAGGAGCGCGTGGACCTCGCCACGACGGAGGTCGAAGTCGACGTGGTCGTTCGCGAGCACCCCGGGGAACTGCTTCGTGATCCCGCGGAGCTCGAGAATCGGGGCTTCGGTCGCCACGTGCGGCGATTCTAAGGGGGTGGGCCGAGACCCACCCCCTAGAACCCGTATGCCCTAGAACTTGATCGTGGGCTTGATCTTGATCTTGCCCCTTGCGATCTGCCTCTTGAGCGCGTTGGCCTTCGCGAGATCGCCCTTGTTCACCTTCGGGCTCACCTTGCCGAAGCCGATACCGCCGTTCTTGACGTTGAAGAGGAAGTCCACCCCGCCCTGGAGCCTGCCGAGGTGGGCACGCTTCGTCATGATCACGACAGCGAGATCGACCTTCTTCGTGGCGCTCGTCAGCATGTGCGCGCCGATGTAGGACTGGTCGGCATCCACGCCGATTCCCCACACCTTCTTCTGCTTCGCGGCCGAGAGGGCGCCCAGCCCGCAGCCGCCAGCAACCTGGAAGACGGCCTGCGACCCCTGGGCGATCTGCCGCAGCGCGACCTTCTTGCACTTGGCCTGATCCGAGAACGTGGGATCGTTCGCGTAGTTCGCGATGACCTTGATCTTCGGATTTGCCTTCTTCGCGCCCTGGATGTACCCGCTGATGTACTTCACGATCGCGGGGACGGCGTTCGCGCCGACCGCGCTGATGACCTGCTTGCCTCCCTGTCGCTTTACCACCAGAGCCGCGAGGTACCCGACGAGGTAGCCGCCCTCGTGCTCGGAGAACACGATGCCGGTGTAGTTGCTCGGATTCGACGGCAGCAGGAACTTCGTCACGTCGATGCCGACGAACCTCTGCCGCGGGAACCTGGGAGCGACGCGTATCCAGGCCCTCCGCGTGGAAGAAGCCGTTGCCGATGACGAGGTCGTAGCCTGCCGATGCGGCCGCCAGCAGGTTCGGCAGCCGGTCTTCGGCCTTGTTGGTCACGATCACGCGGGTCGGGATGCCGAGCTGCTTGCCGACCCGGATACGGCCCTCGTTGCCGAGCTGGTTGAAGGACTTGTCCTGGAGGCTTCCGATGTCTGTGACGAAAACCATCTTGAAGTCGTCGTGGCTCGCCGAGCCTGTGGAGCTCGCTACGAGCGCGACGGTCGCCGACGAGCCCGAGCAGCGCCAGCAACCGCCTTTGTGCGTCTGATCACTTGCCCTCCTTACGAGTTTGACCTGCCGCCCTTCTTGGACGCTTGATCTAACCGCAAGTTGCGCGGCTTCTCAAGAACGCTACCGACTTCTTACGGTTTCAGGCGCGGTCGAGCTCGGCCTCGGAGACGAGGACACGTCTCGGCTTCGATCCTTCGTAGCCGGAGATGATCCCTCGCCGCTCGAGCATGTCGATCAATCGGCCCGCGCGCGTGTACCCGACGCGGAGCCGGCGCTGGATGAGCGACACGGACGCGGTCTGCGTCTGGACCACGATCTCGATCGCGCGGTCGAGCAACGGATCCTCGTCCGGGTCGAACTCGCCGTCCTCGTCGCCGTCCTCGAAGGCGGCCTCGCGCGCCTCGAGGAGCGACTCGTCCAGGTCTTGCTCGCGCTGCGAGCGGCACTGCTCCACGATGAGGGCGACCTCTTCCTCGGTGACGTACGCACCCTGGAGGCGCTGGAGACGCGAGGTTCCGAGCGGCTTGAAGAGCATGTCGCCCTGGCCCAGGAGGCTTTCGGCGCCCGCGGTGTCGAGGATCACGCGCGAGTCGGTCTGGCTCGAGACGGCGAAGGCGATCCTCGAGGGAACGTTCGCCTTGATCATCCCCGTGATCACGTCCACCGAAGGCCTCTGGGTCGCGAGCACGAGATGGATCCCGACCGCGCGAGACTTCTGCGCGAGCCGGATCACGCAGTCCTCGACCGCCTGCGGCGAGACCATCATCAGGTCGGCGAGCTCGTCGATGACGACGAGCAGGTACGGGAGCGGCGCCTCCCCACGCGCGCCGGAGCGCGCGGTTCGCCTCGGGCAGGCTGCGGGCGCGGACGAAGGACAGCCGCTCGTAGCGGCGCTCCATCTCGGCGACCACGTTCATGAGTACGGTGGCCGCCTCCTTCGGGCTGGAAACGACCGACGTCAGAAGGTGCGGAATCGACTCGTAGTAGCCGAGCTCGATGCGCTTCGGGTCGATCAGGATCATCCGCACTTCGTCCGGCGTCGCCCGCACGAGGATCGAGCTCAGGATCGTGTTGATGCAGCCGGACTTGCCGGAGCCGGTCGTCCCCGCGATCAGGAGGTGCGGCATGCGCGCGAGATCGGTCCAGATCGCGTTCCCGGAGATGTCCTTGCCGAGCCAGACGGCGAGCGGGCTCGCGGTCGCCGGCAGGTCGTCGTAGATGTCGCCGAGGGTGACGAGCCGCGGGGAGAGGTTCGGCACCTCGACGCCGACGGCCTGCTTCCCGGGGATCGGCGCGAGGATCCTGATCTCCGTCGTCGCGAGCGCGTAGGAGAGGTCGTCGCGGAGAGCCGCGACCTTCGAGACCTTCGTTCCCGGGGCGAGCTGCAGCTCGTAGCGCGTCACACGCGGACCCGAGATCTGGCCGATCACGGTCGCGTCGATGCCGAACTCGGCGAGCGTCCGCACGAGCAGGTCGGCGACGCGCGCGCCGGCGTCCGTGCTCGTTGCCGCGACTGCAGGCGAGCGACGGAGGATCCCGCGATCCGGAAGCCGGTACTCGGTGTGCTCCGAGGAGGTCTCGAACACGCTCTCCGTGCTCTCGAGCTCGGGTTCCGTCGCCTCGGGGACGAGGAGCGGCTGCTCCGCCTGACGGGTGCGCGCCGACGACGTCCGGAAACGCCTCCGCACCGTCGAGCAGGCGACGCGGTGGCGGCTCCTCGGGCTCAGCCGCAAGCGCGGCCGACTCGCCCGTCTGCGACTCGCTCGAGACCCGGTCGAAGGCGCGCCGCGCTTCGGTGCCGACCTGCCGCACGACGTGGCCGGTGTGGCGCAGGATCGCGCCGGTCGAGGCGCCGCTGACGAGCAAGGCGCCCGCGACGAGCAGCGTCCCGCCCACGATCGCGGCGCCCGTCTCGCCGATGAGCGCAGCGAGCGCACCGGCGAGTGCGAGACCGATCCAGCCTCCGCTGTCCTTGGCGAGGAGCGTCATGAGGCCCAGAAACCCCACGCCGAGACCCAGCCGGAACGGACGCACGTCGAGAAGCTCGCTCCGTGCGAGCATGAGCCCTCCGATCGCGACCAAGACGAGCGGGAGCATGTAGGCGGCACTCCCGAACACGCTGTCCAGGGCGCCCGCCAGCCACGAGCCCACGGCGCCGCCGTCGAAGCCGAGGTAGAGGATCGCGGAGAGCACGAGCCCGAGCGCCCCGAGCGCGAGCCCGATGAGCTCGCTCTCGTGGTGCGAGCGGGCGCGCTTCGTCCGCTTCCTCACGCGTGCGGGGACGCGTGGCCGAAGCGGCCGCTTCCTCTTCCGGCGAGCCATGAGGCGTCGATTCGCCGCAGGCTCTGCCTGCTCCTCCGAGCAGGGCTGGGCGCCCGATGGAAAGAGCAGCGCCAAGGCCGCAACGCGGCCGTCTTCAGGGATGTTCGCGCGCCAAGGTTCTGGTGCGACCGGAATCCGCGCTCGCGGATTCCGGTTCTGCACACAAGCCGGAATCCGCGTGAGCGGATTCCGGTCTTGCGCATTGGTCAGTGCGAGGCTCGCACCCTGGCTTCGGCGAGCACCCGCTCCGCATCCGCACGGTTGCCGTAGCCGCGGGTCTCGACCTTCGCCTCCTCCAGGTCCTTGTAGACCTGGAAGAAGTGCTCGATCTCGTTCCGGAGCTCCGCGGGGATGTCGTGCACGTCGGAGACGCGCATCCATGCCGGATCCTTCAACGGCACGCAGAGGATCTTCTCGTCCGGCCCCTTCTCGTCCGCCATGTGGAAGACGCCGACGACGCGGCCGCGGATGCGACAACCCGGAAAGGTCGGGTCGCCGACGAGAACGAGCGCGTCGAGTGGATCGCCGTCCCCGCCCATCGTGCCTTCGATGAATCCGTAGTCCGCCGGGTAGGCCATGGAGGTGAACAGACGCCGGTCGAGGACGACCGCGCCGAGGTCGTGGTCGAGCTCGTACTTGTTCCGAGAGCCCATCGGCACCTCGACGAAGACGACGACCTCGGCCATAGCCGGAGGCTATCCCAGTCAGCGAGACCCGCTCGCCCGGCGGCTCGATCTCCGGACTCACACGGATCCGAGCAGACTCGCGTCGTCGTGCCCCAGATCGCAGTCGAGATGATCGGGACGGGCACGAGCGGAGATATCGTGGCGACCGGTCATGGCCGGCATCCGCGACAAGGTCCGCGAGTTCGCGCTATCTCTGCCCGAGACCTCGGAGGAGCATCCGTGGGGTGAGGACGTTGCGAAGGTGAGCGGCAAGATCTTCGTCTTCCTCGGAACGGCGGGGGTGTCCCGCCGGATCACGGTCAAGCTCGAGGAGTCGCACGCGCACGCACTGTCCATCGAAGGCGCGGAGCCCACCGGCTACGGCTTGGGCAAGTCGGGCTGGGTGACGGTTCCCCTACGGGCGGAGGGCGTGAACCTCCAGCTCCTGCGCGACTGGACCGAGGAGAGCTACCGCATCGTCGCGCCGAAGCGCGTCGTACGCAGAGCTCGACGAACGACGTGCGTCGAGAACCTCGTGACTACTCGTCACAAGGCCCACGATCGCGTCGACCTCGGTCGCCGTGGGAAGCGAAGGCTGAGCGCCGACTCGGGATGCCGCGACGGCGGCGCGCCTCCCGCAGGTCGCTCCTCTAGGGGGTCGGCGGCTGTCCCGCGTCGAATCGGAGATGACGTTCGTCTGGTTGGCAACGGCGGTACTACGAGCGCGTCCTGGAACCGGCACCCACTCCGTCGCCACGGCGACCCCGAGGAGCGCGATGACAGCGCCGATGACGACCCCTGTGATCTGCAACCAGCCGAAGACGTCCCCCTCGCCGATCCCGAGCGGGTCGGCAAGAGCGGAGACCGCCGCTACCGACGGCACCGCCGACCAGGAGAACTACTCCCAATGGTCTTGAGTCCATCATGGTGGAGGCTGTACCCACCGATCTGTCGGCCGAAACACGGAGCCTGCGTCGAACAGGCGACGCCGAGCTAGCTTGCCGCCAGCGCGCGGAGGTCGTCGACTGTCGAGCCGAGGAGCGTGTCTCGAAGGTCGAAGAGCCCCGCCCAGAGCGTGGACTTGTCCGGCATCACGTCGAGCATGGCCGCCGCCGCCAGACCTTCGAGCGCCCTGACGAGCACGGCGAGCTCGAGATAGACCGAGGCGACGCGATTCGGACACGCATAGACACCTGCGCGGTCGAGCACAGGACGCCACTCGACGAGCTCGGCCGCTCCGGGGCCCAGGTACCACGACTGTCCCTCGGCCCGATCGGGCTCGAGCTCGAGCAGGTAGCGCGACAGGGGCTTCTCGAGCCCGGCGATCGCCGTTTCCACGCGGTCGGCCGCTCGCCGGAGCGCAGCCTGGCGTGCCCCGGCGGTAGCAGGCATCGGCATCTCCCCGCCCCCACCGCTCGAGCAGACGACAGAACGCGAGCGCCGCCACCTCGCAGGCGCGGAGCTGGTACACGAGCTTCGTCCCCGTCGGCTCGCTGGCCGCGTTGCCCTCGATGACCGTGTTCCAGCTCATCTACACGTTGTAGCGCGCAGAGACACCATTTACACCTCGATGATGACGGGGAGAACCATTGGGCGGCGACGCGTCCTGTCGTAGACGATCTGCCCGATTGCATCGTGGATGTGCTCCTGGAGGAGCTTGATCTCGATCGTCTGCTCGGAGGAGAGCTCGCGGACGACACGCTCGGCCTCGGCCCGCAGCTCGGCGAGAAGCTCGTCGGACTCCGCAAACCCGCGGGCGATGAGCTCGGGCGGAGCGACCTCGCCGCCGTTCGACTGCGCAAGTGTCGTCACGACGATCAGGACGCCGTCGTCGGCGAGCCGGCGACGGTCCCGCAGGGCGACGTCCTTGACGTCCCCGACGCGAAGCCCGTCGACGAAGGTCACGCCGGCGTCGACGCGACCCACGAGCTTGACGCCGCCACGCGCGAGCTCGACCACGGAGCCGTTCTCCGCGAGCACGATCCGCTCCTCCGGCACGTCGGCCTCTCGCGCCAGCTTGGCGTGCGCGGCGAGCATGCGGTACTCGCCGTGGATCGGCATGACGTAGCGCGGCCGCAGGAGGGAGAGCATCGTGCGGAGCTCCTCCTGGTAGGCGTGGCCGGAGACGTGCACGGGCGCGATCTCCTCGTGCAGCACCTCGGCGCCGAGGCGCGCGAGCTGGTTGATGGAGTCGTGAACGTGCAGCTCGTTGCCCGGCACGGGCTTCGCGGAGATGATGACCGTGTCGCCCTGCGCGACCGAGAGCGTCGGGTGGTCGTTGTACGCGACTCGCGTCAGCGCCGACATCGGCTCTCCCTGGCTCCCGGTGCAGAGCGCCAGGACGCTTCCGGGAGGAAGCTGTGCGGCGTCGCCCGGGTTCACGATCGCGCCTTCCGGGATGTCGACGTACCCGAGGTTGCGCGCGATGTTCATGTTCTTGCGCATCGAGCGGCCGACGACGGTGATCTGGCGCCCGCACTCGATCGCGACGTCCGCGGCTTGCTGCATGCGGTGGATGTTCGAAGCGAAGCTCGCGACCAGGATCCGTCCTTTCCGCAGCGGAAAGATCGAGCGGAACGTCTCACCCACGAGCCGCTCCGAGCCGGTCGTTCCCGGGCGCTCGGCGTTCGTCGAGTCACCGAGGAGAAGATCGACTCCGCGGTTTCCGATCTCCGCGAGCTTGCCGACGTCGGTCTTGAGCCCGTCCACGGGAGTGTGGTCGAGCTTCCAGTCGCCGGTGTGGACGACCCGCCCGGCATTCGTCTCGATGACGAGGGCGACGGAGTCCGGAATCGAATGCGCGACGCGCACGAGCTCGATACGGAACGGGCCGAGCTCGAGGGGATCGTCGCCGGGACCGGCCTCCACGAGCTCGGCCGCCTGGCCGAGCCCGTGCTCGTCGAGCTTCGACTTCACGAGCGCCAGCGTCAGCCGGGTCGCGATCACCGACTGGACGTCCACCTCCCGCAGGAGGTACGGCAGTCCGCCGACGTGGTCCTCGTGCCCGTGCGTGAGCACGACGGCGCGCACGCGCTTGCCCTCGAGGTAGCTGACGTCGGGCAGCAGGAGGTCGACCCCGAGGTGCTCGTCCCGCGGGAATGCGAGACCCGCGTCGACGACGATGATCTCGCCGGCCGTCTCGTAGACGGTCATGTTCTTCCCGACCTCGCCGAGCCCGCCGAGCGGGATGATGCGCAATGCGTCGCTCACCTCGTGAGTGTATGCGCCGCCAACTGCAACGCTCGCGGCGGCACTTGGCGGTTACAGCGGAAAGACGTCCACGGCGAACACGTCGCCGTCGACCCGTTCCGCATGCAGCGCCACGTCTCCGTGCTCTTCCGTGAGGGCGTCGAGCCCCGCGAGCGGCCGGATCGTGGGCTCCTCATCGATCCGTAACTCGCGTACACCGTCCACCACCGTCAGATCGACGACGTCGCCTTCGAGATCCGGGAGCTGCGACGATGAGCACTCGTTCGGCGATCGCGGTCCAGAGATCGCCTTCGTTCCTCATCGCGGCCGCTCGGTACGGCGGCGACAGGGATGCCTCGATCGCGTCGGCGATCGGGCCGATGGAGTCGTCGGGTACCTCTTCCTCGACGACGAGCTCCCCGTCTTCCAAGGCGACGAAGAGCACGCTGTCGCCGGTCAGCTCCGGGGCTCGAGCCGACGCGACCACGTCCCAGTCTCCGACCACTCGGACTCCATCGCAGGCTGCGCTAGGAACCCACCCGCCTGAGCACTCATCAGAGCCGCAAGCAGATCTCTCGCGCGCGACACTAGTTGTCCGGCGCAGAACGGAATCCGCGAGCGCGGATTCGATTTCTGTGCAAGGCCGGAATCCGCGACGCCGGCGACCGTGCGCGCGACGAGGCAGCCGTCGCGCCGGGCGACACCCTACGCTGCTGCGCGCTGAAGCAGGCCGAGCCGCTCGAGACAGCCGCGCACGGCCTCGCGCTCCTCGTCGGTCGCCTCGACGAGCGGGAGCCGAACCCCGCCCACCTCGTGCCCGAGCAGGTTGAGCGCGCACTTGATCGCGATCGGGTTCACGACCACGCGGAGGAGGTCGATCGAAGGCCGCAGCTCCTCGTCGAGCGCGCGGGCGCCGTCCACGTCACCGTCTCGGAAGCGCGTCACCAGCTCTTTGACCTGCGACCCGACGACGTGGGTGTGGACGCAGACGCCGCCCTGGCCACCGAGCTCCAGGAACGGGAAGACGAGGTCGTCGTCGCCCGCGTAGAGGTCGAGCCCCAGCTCGACGATGCGTCTCGGCCTGCTCGAGATCGGGGTTCGCCTGCTTGACCGCCCGCACCGTCTCGATTTCCGCGAGCTGCGCGATCGCCTCGGTCTCGAGGTTGAGAACCACGCGCCCGGGGATGTTGTAGACGACGATCGGCCGATCCGAGACCGCTGCGACCGCCTTGAAGTGCTCGACGATCCCGCGCACGGGAGGCTTGTTGTAGTACGGCGTCACGACGAGGAAGCCGTGGACGCCCAGCTCGTGTGCGCGTGCGGTGAGGTGCACCGAGTGGTCGGTGGAGTAGGTCCCGGTGCCCGCGACGACTGTCGCCCGGTCGCCGACCTCGTCGATCGCAGCCTCGTAGAGCGCGAATCGCTCGTCGTCGGAGAGCGTCGGCGACTCGCCCGTCGTGCCGGTCACCACGAGCCCGTCCGACCCGTTGTCGACGAGATGCGACGCGAGCGCCCGGAACCGCTCGAGGTCGACCGACCCGTCAGCCCGGAACGGGGTAACGATCGCGGTCAGGACCTCGCCGAGCATCGCCAGGGATCTTACGCCCTCGCATCCTCGGTCTCGGCTCGCGGCCTGCTCGAACGCGTGACGTACGTCCTCGTCGCGGAAGACGAAGCGGATCTCGTCGAAGCGGGTCGTAGTGGCTGCACGGCTCGAACCGCAACTGACGCCGCAAGCTCGGGCGGATAGCCGTAGACGCCGCATCGAGATCGCGGGGAACGCGACCGTGCGCGCTTCGAGCTCGAGCGCAACCTCGAGCGAGCGTCGGTGCGCCGATGCGAGCAGCTCGGCCTCGCCCTCCCTCACCGCCGCGCCAGATCGGTCCCACTGCATGAATCACCCAGCGAGCCGGCAGCCGGCCGCCGGTCGTCGCTTTCGCGTCACCGGTCGCGCAACCGCCGAGCAAGCGGCACTCGGCCAGGATCTCCGGGCCTCCCGCGCGATGGATGGCGCCGTCCACTCCACCGCCGCCCAGGAGCGAGGTGTTGGCCGCGTTCACGATCGCATCGACGCGCTGCTCGGTGAGGTCGCCGAGGATGAAGCCGAGCGTCACAAGATCGCGTCGAGGCCGATCGTCAGACCCGGGGGCAGATCCCGCACCTTCTCCAGCGCGAGGAGGACGCCGGCACGAAGGCCTCGCGCGAGGTGGTGTCATGACGGATCGTCAGGGTCTCTCCCGGTCCGCCGAAGATGACATCCTGGTGCGCGACGAGGCCCGGCAACCGCACCGAGTGGATCGGCGGATTCGTCCCCATGCGTGCCGCCGTGGCCTTCGCCGTGCCCGAGGGCGCGTCCCGTTTCGTCTCGTGATGGAACTCCACGATCTCGGCGCTCGGAAGGACCTTCGCCGCCTCCTCGGCGAAGCGCATCATCAGCACGGCGCCCTGCGCAGAAGTTCGGTGCGTGGAAACACGGAACCCTGATTCTTCTCGCGCCCGCATCGATCGCGTCGAGGTCGAAGCCCGGGGTCCCGATGACGAGCGGTACCGCCGGACTGGAAGCAGCGCTCGGCGTTTTCGGTGACCGCATCCGGGCGGGTGAAGTCCACCGCGACGTCACAGCCTGTCGACGCCTCCCTCGCGAGCGTCCACGACCTCGTGCCCGTCCGCGCGAGCGCAGGTACGAGCACTGCGCCGACCTTCCCGTGCGTCCCGAAGACGGCGACCTTCACCGACGCCTCAGGCTGCGTCGCCGAGCCGAGCAACCGCGGGGTTCACACGCTTGACCGCATCGCGAAAACGCCCCTCGTCCGGCCCGATGCCCGCCGCAGAGAGGCGGCTCGGATCGAGCAGATCGCCGGCGAGCATTGCGACGTCTTCGGCGCTGACCGCCTCGAGCCGCTCCACGATCTCCTCGACCGAGAGCAGCGGCGTCTCCGTCGACAGTGGCCTTTCCGAGCCGTGTCATGCGACTGGACGTGGACTCCAGAGAGAGCAGCAGCCGCCCCTTGAGGTTCTCCTTGGCACGCTCGAGCTCGTTGCGCCGCACGTTCCCTGCCGCCAGGTCCCCGAGCTCCGCGACCGCGAGCTCGAGACAGGTCGCGAGGTTCTCGCCGCGCGTTCCGACGTAGAGACCCACCTGCCCGGAGTCGGAGTAGTGCGACGAGTAGCTGTAGACGGAGTACGCGAGCCCTCGCTTCTCGCGGATCTCCTGGAAGAGCCGGGAAGAAGCCGAGCCGCCGGCGATCGCGTCGAGGATCGAGGCGGTAAACCGGCGCTCGTCTGTCCGGGGAATCCCGGGGCCGCCGAGGCAGACGTGGTACTGCTCGGTCTCCTTCTCCTGAAAGCGGAGCCCTGCGGGCGGCAACCGGCGGAGGCTTTGCCGTTCGGCAAGAGCGTGGCGGTATGGGCTGATCGCGCGCGCGACATTGTGCCCGCCGACGTCCATACGCCCGATCCAGGATTCCAGCGCTCCGCCGTCGCAAGACTGTTGACGCCGTTATACCCGCCTGCGACCAGAAGTGATCCGTCCGATAGCCGTGTCGCCGAGTGGTAGTAGCGCGGCGTGGCCAGCGAGCCGGCGCTCGCCCAGTCTCCCGTTTGTGCCACCGCCTCGCGCTGCGATCCATCGTCAAAATGGGCAGTTGCCGTGAACTGCTTCGTCTGGTTGACCTCGATAGTCGGCGCGGCCGGCACGACGGTGATTCCCACCAGGAGCTGCCCGGCGGCGCGATTGACTGTTGGTAAGACAAGGGCTGTGAGGACGAGCGCCGACGCGACGAGAAATTGAGCGACACGCGTCGCTTGAAACCTTTTCGGGCGCATTGGGAGGAGCTCCGAACGAGTTACGAGGAACGATTGTTGAGCTTGTTTGGAGTGACCATTATGGCCCGCCGGCGCGATTTGTCAATCAATATTGAGCACTTAATATGTAATTAACTGACTTAATGTGATTTTGTTCCGATCTGCGGGTATAAAAATGGTCATTTTGTTCGAAGCCCCCTCGTAGTGCGGGGAGAAGCCACGGATGGAAAACGGCGTGGAAAAGGGAGGGCATCTGAGGTCCCTCAGAGCGGAGGGGCTTGACATCGGGCTACGGACAAATTAAATTGTCCGCAGAAAGTCGCCATATTCCATAGTTCGTATGCCAGCCGAACCCCTTCACATCATCGACGAACCGTCCCGCGCCCGATCAGCGTTGCAACCCGTGCGCTTGCGGCTACTGCACCTGCTCGACACGCCGCAGTCCGCACCGCAGCTCGCGAAAGCGATCGGCCTGCCCCGGCAGCAGGTGAACTACCACCTGCGCAAGCTGCAGGCGCAGCACTTGGTCGAGGCGCACGAACACGGGCGCGTTGGCCGGCGCATCGACCGTACGTTCGCTGGTCACGGCCACGTCGTACGTAATCGCGCCCAGGGCGCTCGGCGCGCCGATCGATCCGCACGCCGTGTCTGACGCGTTCTCGTCCGTGTATCTCTCAACGGTGACCACGCGCGCGCTCAACGACCTCGCCGCGCTGCGGCGCGCCGCGGCGGCGAAACGCAAGCGCGTGCCGACCCTGACGCTCGAAACCGTGGTGCGATTCGCCACGCCCGCCGACCAGCGCCAGTTTGCCGGCGAGCTCGCCGAGGCTTTTGCGGCCCTCGCGGCGAAATATCACCACGAAGACGCGCCGCAGGGACGGTCGTTTCGCGTCTTCGCCTGCGGCTATCCCGCGGTAGCCGTACCACGAACTGACTCCGACAGCCTTTCGCCCATCAATGAGGAAACCGCATGAGCACCGAGCCGCCGCACAGGCCGCGCGCCATTGAGATCACCGTCGACATCGACACCACTCTCGAAGAAGCGTGGAAGGCGCTGGCGACCGGCGAAGGAATTGCGCGCTGGTTCGCGCCGCATGCCGCCGTCGAGCCGGGCGCTCATGGCAGCGTTTCAGTGGGCTGGGATCCGGAGCAGATGTGGTCACAACCGATTACCGTCTGGGAGCCGTTGCGGCGTCTACAGTCCGCGAGCGACATGCCGGCGCCCGATGGCCGAGTCGTGCGCATCGCCGTCGACTACTTCCTCGAAGCGCGTCAAGGCGGCGTCCGCGTGCGGCTGGTGCACTCGGGATTCGATGACAGCGCGTCGTGGGACGACTACATCGACGGCCTCGAAGCCGGCTGGGGCTACTTCATGTTCAATCTGAAGCACGCGCTCGAACGCCATCGCGACGTCGATCGCGTGCAGCTGTCGGCGCGCTTTCGCACAACAGAGACCATGGACCAGGAGCACCCTGTCTTCGGCCGCGATGGTCTGCAGGTCGCCCCGCCCGCGAGCGGACTGCGCGCCGGCGACCGCTGTTCGCTGACACTCGGCGGCGCACAGGTGGACGCCACCGTCGCCACGCGCCACCCGCCGCGAACGATGGCGTTCGTCGTGCCGGCGTGGAACGACGCGCTGCTCTTCGTGGAACGCGAGCAACTCGAGAACCCCCATCGCCTCGGGGTGTGGCTCTCGCTGTATGGCGTCGCCGATGCGACGGTCGGCCGGCTGCAGCGCGGTTTCGCGGCACTGCAAGCCGCGATCAGTGTGCCGGAAAGCCCCACGCCAAATTGACGACGCCATCGTCGCCATCAGGCGGAAGCGCGCTATACTGACGGTGCGATTCGCTTTCCTGAGCACTGTGGCCGTTTCGGCCCCCAGCCCTCACCAAGGCAATTCCCCGAGGGCGTATGAACCGATTCTAATTTTCGTCAGATAACAACGACACCAAGCCGGCGACTGCCGGTCTGTGGACTCTAGCGTCATGGACATGTCAATGCCCGTTGTCGCCTTCGCTTTGGTGGGTGCAGCGTTGGTGCTGTTTATCCTCTGGTACTGGACCGAGAGCAACAACAAGGATCTCGGGACGATGAGCCGTCAGTGGCTCGCGGAGTACAACGCCTCACATCCGTGATTGGTTCGGAGGCCCGCTGCCGCCTCAGCGAGGCGACCGACCGAGCGCTCCCACCGCTCGATGGCTTCCAGGAAGTAATCCTGCAAGTCGCCATTACGCCTTTTCCTGCCGCCACGGAGCGTGAGTTCGAAGTCCACAGAGCCATGACCGTGGAGTCCTGACGACCCGTCCAAAATCGCCATCCCTGTCGAAACGCCATCGAGAGATCCCTGCCGCCGTTCGGCGCGCTGCAAGGAGCGGGCTGTGAACTACTAGTAGACATTCTACGTATAGAGACGTAGAACGTCTACGGTAACCGCAAGGCAGCACACTAACGATTGGAGAGTCCGATGCGACGCGTGGTTGGTCGAGTATTGATGTGCCTCTTGATACCCGTCAGCGGCGCCTTCGCTCAGAGCAACCCGCTGAGCGATACGACCCTAATGATGTACGGCGTGATGAAGCAGCAGATGCTGCTCGCCTCCGCCGAGAAGATGCCGGAAGACGCGTACAGCTTCAAACCAGCAGCCTCGGTCAGAACCTACGGGCAGATCGTCGGCCACATCGCCGACATGCAGTACGCCTTCTGCTCGATCGCCCTTGGCGAAAAGAATCCGGCGCCGCGGATCGAACAGACGAAGACCTCGAAAGCCGACCTCATTGCCGCCCTCAAAGAAGCCATCGCGTACTGCGACCGCGCTTACGACGGCATGACTGACGTGACCGCCTTGCAGTTGGTGAAGATGGGTCCCGGGGACATGCCGCGTGCAAGCGTGCTCAGCATCAACATGACACACAGCGCGTTGCACTACGGCAACCTGGTGACTTACATGCGAATGAAGAACATCGTGCCGCCCAGCAGCGAGCCTGGTTTTGGGCGTCCCGTCAAGCAATAGCGTCCGCACCATGACAGCCTGGGTGAACGAGCGCGTCGTACAGATGCGTCACGCCATCGCCGATCTCGAGAAACTAGCCATAACCCGTTTAGGGTCGACCTTCGCTCGACGACGTGATCCCCCCTGTATACAACCTTCGGCCCCTGGAAGGCATCCAAACCTGACAGCGACATTTCGCGGAATTGGACTGAAGAGGGGCACAGAATGACTTTTCGAGTTGCCGGAATCGTTGCCTTCATACTTCTGGCCGTCGCATCAGCCGAAGCACAGACCCAGCAGAAGACTGAACGCGACCTCGTCGCTGCAGTGGATGCATTGATCCGGTCCGAGGCCGATGCAGGATTACTCAGCGGCACCGTCCTGATTGCGCGCCGGGACAAGATCCTGATGCAACGCAGCTACGGCTTTGCCAACTGGGAGTTGCAGGTACCGGTGTCCTCCTCCAGCCGGTTCCCGATCGCTTCGATTACCAAGGTCATGACTGCGGCCCTCACAGAGATTCTTGCGAAAGACGGACGACTCGACCTCGATGCACCGGTGAGCCGGTACATCCCTGGGTTTCCGAAGGGACCGACAGGTGGCGAACCAACCGTCCGCCAGCTGCGGGATCACCGGTCGGGTACCTCGCACCGGGTCACGACCACCGTGGACGAAACCCGACGACTGCTCCCGGCGGACATAGTCGAACTGGTGAAGAAGAAGGGCCTGCAATTCGAACCAGGTACCGAGACCCTCTACAGCAGCGCCGGCTACACAGCCTTGGCGCGAGTCATCGAAATCATCGAACAGAAACCGTTCGCCCAAGTGCTCGCCGAGAAGGTCTTCCGGCCAGCAGGCATGACCAGAGCAACCGACGAGACCAGCCAGCGGATCATGCCGGGCCGGGTGCTGCCGTACCAATTCAGCACCGGTGAAGGAAAGCTGGTGGTTGCGAGCGCGCCGTACAAAGATCTGAGCTTTCTGACGGGCGCGGGTTCGGTTTACGCCACCGCCGAAGATCTTCTCCACTTCGCGAACGCCGCGCGCGCGGGAATCCTGGGCCAGGAAGCGCAAGCCTTCACCACCGGAACCGGGTCCCCCACGTGGCGCGGATGGTACGGCCGCCTGAACACCGAGGCATCGGTGGACGTCATGCCGTCAGGCGAGATCACGTTCGTGTTCCTCGCGAATCTCCGGTCTGCCGCCACCTGGCAGTTACGGGCGCAGGTCCGTAACCTGTTGCAAGGCGTCGCAACGACGTCGATCAAGCGCCCACCCCCGGTTGCCGCGCGCTTTGAATCGGCTGCCTCGTTCGTGGGTTCGTACGGCGATGCTGCCGATCCGGTCGTAGTCTCCGAGGTCGATGGGCATCTGCTTCGTGACGACAGCGAGTTCTATCCGATCGAAGGCGGCCGATACTACTTGCCGGCCAGCGGTTTTGTGATGTGGTTCAGGCGGGGACCCGGCGGACGGGTCGATGCGATGATGACAGATCGGGACGGCAAGGAGACGGTCCAGCCGCGGATCAGGTGACGAAGACTACTTCGTTCAGCTTACTCAGGACATTCGATTGGCACGATGGCCTGCCATGAGGGAGCCTTCGGCCTGCCGTAGGCAGGATGAAGGCGAATCGAATGGTACCGCTACGGGGA
>CAVVAZ010000001.1:0-66263 GCA_963746435.1 uncultured Actinomycetes bacterium | reverse complement strand
CCACGACGCTCGGCGTCAGCACGACCGCCGGCATCACCGCCTGAGCTTCAGCCGTCGGTTCGAACGAAGGGCCCCGGGTTCTTCCCTGGGGCCTTATCTTTCGTAGCAGGGAGCTCCAGGGGGAGGGCAGCCGGCTCGCATGCCAGAGGCGGACGACCGGGTCTCGCGCTCGTGGCCGGGCACGCTGATCCTCGCCGGATCGAGCCCGAAGAGTCGTCCTTCGGTCGGGGGCGAGACCAGCCAGCGGGCGGGAGCACGCGCAGCATGTGCCCGTGCGCGAAGACGACGACGTCACCTCCGACGGCGCGAAGCTCGACGATGATCCGGTCCGCTCGAGCGCCGACGTCGGCTGCGGACTCACCGTCCGGCACGCCGTCGCGCCAGAGCGTCCAGCCCGGCCGCTCCTCGCGGATCTCGATCGTCGTGCGCCCTTCGTAGGCGCCGTAGTCCCACTCCATGAGGTCGTCCCGCTGAGCTGCTACATCGCCGAAGCCCGCGAATCGGCAGGTCTCCGCGGGCGGGCGAGCGGGCTCGTGAGCACGAGCACGTACTGGCGGTCGCGTAGGAGGCGACCGACGGCCTCGGAGTCCTCTTTGCCTCGATCGGTCAACGGTACGTCGGTGCGGCCGGTGTGTCTGCCGGCTCGACTCCACTCGGTCTCCCCGTGGCGGACGAGCACGATCTCGGTTGGCCGCGTGGACATCCCCACAGCATGCCCCGTGCTCACGGGACGCGGCCTGGATGGCAGGCACCATGGGTCGATGAGCGCAGACGTTTCTGGTGGTGCTCGGCTCTACGCTGCCACAGGGGAGGGCGTGGCCCGGCTCGACGAAACCGAAGACGTGTGGAGTGTCGAGCTGTCGCTCGCCGGAAGCGGGGCGCAGTGCCTCGCCTTGATCCGCCGATCGGGACACGGTGTACGCCGGACTTCGCGAGGGCGGAGTGCGGCGTACGCGTGACGGCGGCGGCGTGTGGGCGGACTGCGAGCTTTCCGTACCCGGCGGTCCCGGTCGGAGTCAGCCCAGTCGACGGAGCGATATACGCCGGCACTGAGCCAAGCGCCCTCTACCCTAGCGACGACGCCGGCGGGACCTGGCGGGAGCTTTCGGCCGCTCGAGCTTCCGTCGCGACCGACGTGGAGCTTCCCCCGCGTCCGTGGACGTCGCACGTGCGCTGGATCGCGCCGAGCCCGCACGACGCCGACGTGGTTCTTGTCGGGATCGAGCTCGGCGGGCTCATGCGCTCGACCGACGGAGGGGAGACGTGGCAGGACCATCGTCCCGGTGCGCAGTCGGACGTCCACTCGCTCGCCTGGCATCCGCGCGTCGAGGGGAGGGCCTATGAGGCGGGCGGCGGCGGTGCTGCCTGGAGCGACGACGGAGGCGAGACCTGGCACCCCGCGGACGAAGGTCGCGACCGCCACTACACCTGGGCGGTCGCGGTGGATCCCGGCGACGCGGAGCTCTGGTACGTCTCGGCGAGCACGGGACCGTACGCGGCCCACGGGGCACGCGGCCCCCAGGCGCACGTCTATCGGCGCGAGGGCGGCGGCTGGCGAGCGCTCGCCGGAGGGCTTCCCGAGCCACTCACGGCGATGCCGTACGCGCTCGTCGCCACCAGCGACCGCCTCTTCGCCGGCCTCGCCGACGGGCAGCTCTACGAGAGCGGCGACCGCGGCGAGACGTGGCGGAGGTGCGAGCTCATCGGAAGCCCGCTGACCGGACTCGTCGCCCTCGCCTACGCGGCCTGAATTCGGCCGCCTTTCTCGGATCGAATCGAGTGGAGCGTGCCGGGATCGAACCGGCGACCTACGGCTTGCAAGGCTGCCCAGTCAGCTGCCCGTGAACCGCCGCGAGTCGCCGAACGGACACCGTTGCAGAATCGGCCTCATTTCTGGGTCCTCGAATCGCTGCAAGTCGCCGCGAGCGGTTTCCACGCCGTTTCCACTAGTTCAGCCGAGTCGTTGCCTTGTGGAAGCACACAACGCGGCGGCCGTCGTGTTCCCCGCGGCCGATGCGGCCCGAATCGTCTTCGTCTCCGCGCCTAACGTTGATGTCCTGAGGTACAACGCGTTGCATGGCGCCGCGGTTGGTCCGCCTCTCGAGCCCGGAACGCGTCCTCTTCCCTGACGAAGGGATCACGAAGCAGGACCGTTCGAGTACTACCGCGCGATCGCGCCGGTGCTCGTCCCGCACCTGCGCAACCGGCCGTTCACGATGAAGCGCTCGCCGTACGGAGTGGGCGGGGACGCGTACTTCCAGAAGCAGGCGCCGAAGGGGATGCCCTCCTGGATCCCGACACGCACCTTCCGCACCTACCCACGCGAGGGCGAGTCGCGGCTCGTCGACTTCCCGCTTGTCAACTCGCCGGAGGCGGTGCTCTGGATGGTGCAGATGAACTGCATCGACATGAACGCGTGGTACTCGCGCGTCGACAAGCCGCACCGCCCGGACTTCGTGCTCTTCGACCTCGACCCGCCGGTTGGTGGTTTCGCGCTGGCGATCCGTGTCGCTCACTTGATCCGCGAGGAGCTCGATCGGCTCGAGCTCGAGTCCTACGTCAAGACGAGCGGCGCCGACGGGATTCACGTGCTCGTCCCGATTGCGCGCCGAGCGACCTTCGAGCAGACCTACGCCTTCGCGGAGCGCGTGGCGCGCGGGCTCGAGGAGCAGCACCCGGGGCTGGTCACGACCGAGTGGCTGAAGCGCAAGCGCGAGGGCGTGCTCGTCGACCACCGTCAGAACGCGCGAGGGAAGACGATCGCCTCGGTCTACTCGGTGCGGCCGAAGCCGGGCGCGCCGGTCTCGACGCCGCTTCGCTGGGACGAGCTGACAGAGGACGTGACGCCGCGCCGCTTCGGGATGCGCGAGGCGCTCGAGCGCGTCGAACAGTTCGGCGACCTGTTCGAGCCCGTGCTCGCGGGCGGCCAGGCACTAGGACGTGCCCTGAAGAAGTGGCGCCAGCCGTGGGCCGCCGAATTGGTGACACGCGTGAGCACGATCGTTGGGCCAGCCCTCGGCGGCCGAATAGCTTCATCCGCGTTGCACAAGAACGCCGCAAAGTGCGGCATTCGAATACGCGCCACTCTCGATGGTGCTGGAAGCGCACCATAGGTTGCGCCTCGCACCGAGCACGGAGCGCGAGTAGGTCGAAGCTCAGCCTGGCGGCAGTACGCGGAAGCGGAAGGTCACTGGGTCGAGTGGACAAAAGCGCCACCGGCTCGGTGAACTCTTTCTCGGTTCGTTTCTCAAGATCACCGAGAGCAGCCTCCACAAGGACGATGAGATTGGATGGGCGGGTGTTCTCCGGCATGCATGAGCGGAGGTCACACCAGAAACCCGCTCTGCGCCTGGGGTTCGAACACTACCAGCCTGGTGCCTGGCGTGACCCACGACGTCGTCGTCAAGTCGGGGAAACGGCATCCTAGAGCGACGATGGAGCGTGCCGGGATCGAACCGGCGACCTCCGGCTTGCAAAGCCGGCGCTCTCCCAGCTGAGCTAACGCCCCGAGTGAAAGAAGTGTAGAGCCGCTTACGCGTTCGGCGGGTTGCCGCGAAGCCCTCTGCGCTCGAGCGTGCGCAGGCTGTCCCCGAACGTGCTCCCGACGGTCGCGTTGCGCGTCTCGCGCTCGAGGCGGCCCAGACGCTCTTCGAGGTCGGCGAGCTCTGCGCGACTCATGCCTCCGCTTGCCGGAGCCGGGGCCGCGCCGCTTTCGATCGCCCGCTCTCGTTCGGCGAGCGCAGCCTCGCGGCGGGCCAGCTCGTCGCTTGCCGTCGCGAGCTCGATCTGCGTGCGCGCGAACGCCTTCTCGGCCTCCTGGAGCGCCTTGAGGCGAGCCTCGATCTGTGCCAGGCGCTCCTCGGGGTC
Organism: uncultured Actinomycetes bacterium; assembly: GCA_963746435.1. Taxonomy (GTDB): domain Bacteria; phylum Actinomycetota; class Thermoleophilia; order Gaiellales; family Gaiellaceae; genus GMQP-bins7. The sequence goes on along the minus strand of CAVVAZ010000001.1, from coordinate 62,396 downwards.
GATGCCCTCGCCGGCCGCCCGTCGCGCGAGGTCGGTCTCGAGCTTCACGAGCGCCCGTTCCCTGGAGGCGAGATCCGCATCGCGCTTTGCGAGTTGCTGGGCGTGCGCCGCCAGTCCCACCTGCGCGTGGGAGAGCGCCTCCTCCGTGCCCTTGGAAAGTGGCGATCGTCCGCGGCCGACCTTCGCCAGCGCATCGACGAGCTCACGCTCGCGACGCTCGACCGCGGCTACGCGCTCGCCGAGCTCCGTGCGGAGCCGACCGAGCTCCTGCTCGGCCGCCATCCGGATCGCGGCCAGACGCTGCTGCTCGGTCTGGATCGAGCCGGGTGGAGCCTCACGACGATTGGTTCGGGCCACGCGTCGATGATATGCGCGCGCCGAGACGTTCTCGAAGAGTCCGGTGGCCGCGCCGCTCTACGCGGCGCGCTCGAGACGCTCTTCTGCGCGTGCTCGACGAACGATCTCTTCGCGCTCGCCGAAGCGCAGACGTGCCTTCTCGATCCGGAGGGTCTCCCAGAGGTCTACGAGCTGGGCGTCGAGCTCCTTGATCTCGGACTGTGCAGAAATGTCGAGACCGTCGGAAAGACGGTGCCAGAGCTCCTGCCGCAGCTCCGAGAGCTGCTCGATCTCGGTGTGGATCTGTGTGATTGTCACGTTGGGTAAAACGGTCTCTTGCACCCGGTCATTCCCACTGACCGGGCAGTTTGAAACCTCAGTCGTAGCCAAGCTCCGCGATGCGCTCCTCGTCGAGCCCGAAGTAGTGGGCAAGCTCGTGGAGAACCGTGATTCGGATCTCCTCCCTCAGCTCCTCGGGATCGGAGAACGTCTCCTCGAGCGGGATCCGGTAGATCGAGATCTTGTCGGGGAGCATCCCACCCATGTCGCCGCGCTCGGGGAGCGGCACGCCGTGGTAGAGGCCGAAGAGATCGGGGTCCTCGGCGTTCTCGTCCTCGACGACGACCGCGATGTTCTGCAGCGCGGATGCGAGATGCGCCGGCAGCGAGTCGAGCGCTGCTCGAACCTGCTCGTCGAACGTCGTCATGGTCGCCCTCTCGATTTCGATGGTCGCGTCCAGCGTGCCTTGACCGCAAGTTACAAGCCGGCACTTGGATAGAGTCGAGGCCATGGCCACCTTCGCCGAGGCGCTGAACGAGCAGATCGGCTACGAGTTCGGAGCATCGCAGCAGTACATCGCGGTCGCCGTGTACTACGACGGCGAGACGCTCCCGCAGCTCGCCGCGCACTTCTACCGGCAGTCGCTCGAGGAGCGAAATCACGCGATGATGATGGTCCAGTACCTCCTCGACGCCGACCAGCGCGTCGAGATTCCCGGAGTCCCGGCGCCGAAGACGGCCTTCGACGACGCGGTTGCGCCGGTGTCGCTCGCGCTCGAGCAGGAGAAGCGGGTCACCGCGCAGATCGTGGATCTGGTCGGTCTGGCGCGCGATGAAGGTGAGCTCGTCGGCGAGCAGTTCCTGCACTGGTTCCTGCAAGAGCAGCGCGAAGAGGTCGCCTCGATGACCGAGCTCCTCAACGTCGTCGAGCGCGGGAAGGACAACCTGCTGCAGGTCGAGGAATATCTCGCACGGAAGTCCGGCGGAGCGAACCCGCTCGAGCAGGGTGCCCCGCCCGCGGCCGGCGGCGCTCTCTAGATCGTGCAGGAGATCCGGCTCCGGACCGACCGGCGGAGCCAGCTCGTCGACATCACGGGACAGGTCCGGGACGCGATCGCGGGCCAGCGCGGTGCGGCCGTCGTCGTCTACGTGCCCCACACGACCGCCGGGGTGACGATCAACGAGCACGCCGATCCGGCCGTCGCCCTGGACCTGGAAAGCGCCCTCGACCGGATCGTCGAGGACGGCTGGTCGTGGCAGCACGTCGAGGCGGGCGAGGAGAACGCGCCGACACACGTTCGGGCGAGCCTGCTGGGTGCAAGTGTCGTCGTTCCCTTGCGGGACGACGGCACGTTGGCGCTCGGGACGTGGCAGGGAGTCTTCTTCTGCGAGTTCGACGGCCCGCGCCACCGCACGGTCTACGTTTCGGTTCTGCAGTGACTCCGTAGAGTGAGTCGATGATCGAGGTCGACCGGCTGACGAAGCGTTATGGCTCGACGCTCGCCGTCGACGACCTCTCGTTCACCGTCGAGCCCGGGACCATCACCGGCTTCCTCGGTCCGAACGGCGCCGGCAAGTCGACGACCCTTCGGGCGATTCTCGGCCTGATCCACCCGACCGCCGGGACGACCACGGTTCTCGGCCGGCCGTATCGGGACCTCGACGAGCCGCTCGAGCGCGTCGGGGCTCTGCTCGAGACGTTCGACGCGCATCCGGGGCGTTCGGGACGAAACCACCTTCGCGTTCTCGCACGGGCCTCGCGGCTGCCGAGATCGCGGGTCGAGGAGGTGCTCGAGCTGGTCGATCTCACCGACGTCGGAGCTCGCCGCGTGAAGGCTTACTCGCTCGGGATGCGACAGCGCCTGGGCCTGGCCGCGGCGCTGCTCGGCGATCCGGACGTGCTCGTCCTCGACGAGCCCGCGAACGGGCTCGACCCCCAGGGGATTCGCTGGCTGCGCGACCTGCTGCGCTCGCAAGCGGCCCAGGGTCGAACCGTGCTGATCTCGAGCCACGTGCTCGCGGAGATTGCCCAGACCGTCGACGAGGTCGTGATCATCCATCGAGGTCGGCTCATTCAGCACGCGACGATGGCAGAGGTCGAGGCGATGGCGGCCGGGGCCACCCGCGTGCGTAGCCCGCAGGATGCACAGCTCGCGTCCGTGTTGACCGGCGCGGGTCTCGAGGTTCGCTCGCTGGGCGACGAGACGCTCGCGGTCAGCGCCGCGCCGGCCCAGATCGGCGAGCTCGCCGCGAAGCACGGAATCGTCTTGCACGAGCTGACAGCGCAACGAGCGACCCTGGAAGAGGTCTTCCTCAGCCTTACCGAGGCGGAGGACGGGCAGGAGAGCTCGACGTGAGGGCGCTGGTCGCAGCCGAGTTTCTGAAGTTCCGGACCACTCGAGCCTGGATCGGCTTCCTCCTTGTCGCCGCCGCGCTGGCCGGAATCGCGGCGGCGGGGACGGTCGGCTCCGCCAGCGACGTGCAGCTGGGGACGACGGACTTGTCGCGCGACATCCTCTCGAGCGCCTTGTTCGCCGCGCTCGTCGCGTTCCTGGTCGGGATCGTCTCCGTCACGGCGGAGTGGCGGCACGGAACAGTCACGCGCACCTACCTCGCCACACCGCGTCGGGGACGAGTGCTCGGCGCGAAGGAGATCTGGATAGCCTTGTTCGCCGCAGGCTTGGCGTTGCTGGCGATCGTCTTGGCCCTGGCGATTGCGGTTCCGTGGCTCGCGATCGAAGGTTCGTCGCTGGAGATCGACAGCGGCGTGACAGGTCTCCTTGCTCGAATCCTCGGCGCCTCCGTGCTCTGGGGAATGCTCGGCGTCGGCGTCGGCGCGGTCGTTCAGAGCCAGACACCCGCGCTCGTCGGCGCGGTCCTCTGGATCCTCGTCGTCGAGGCGCTGATCACCGCCCTGCTGGGCCTGGTCGATCTCGACGGGCTTGGCGACTATCTGCCCGGCGCGGCGCTGTCCTCGTTCGACGGGACCGAAGATGGCGGTCTTTCGACGTGGGCCGCCGGCGTGGTGAGCGTCGCCTGGGTCGCCGGCCTCGGCGTCCTCGGCTATGTGCGCATGTCTCGGCAAGACGTGACCTGAGGCTACGCTGGCCCCTCAGTGGCCGCGCCCGTTCACAAAGGAGAGGAGCTCGAGCTCCGGATCGACTCGCTCGCCTACGGCGGGAACGGCGTCGCTCGCCTGAACGGCTTCGTCGTGTTCGTTCGCGGCGGTCTCCCGGGAGATCGCGTCCGCGCCCGCGTGACGAAGACGAAGCGCGGCTTTGCCGAGGCGACGGCTGAGGCGGTGCTCGAGCCGAGCCCCGTGCGCGTGGCGGCTCCGTGCCGTCACTTCGGCGTGTGCGGCGGCTGCCGGTTCCAAGATCTCGCCTACGAGGCGCAGCTAGAGGCGAAGGAGCAGCAGGTGCGGGACGCACTCGTCCGCATCGGGCGGATCCCGGAGCCGCCGCTCGAGCCGATCGTGCCCGCCAGCTCCCAGTACGGCTACCGGAACAAGCTCGAGTACTCGTTCACGCAGGGTGAGGCGGGGGTCGAGCTCGGGTTCCACCGGGCGGGGCGGTGGGACGAGGTCGTCGACATCGAGGAATGCCTGCTGACGACCGACCTCGGGAACGCGGTACGCCTGGCCGTTCGCGACTGGGCTCGCGAGGAGGGGCTCGAGCCGTACGACCAGGAGACGGGCAAGGGCTATCTCCGCCATCTCGTCTATCGGGAAGGTCGCAATACCGGGCAGGTGCTGGTCATGCTCGTCACCGCTCCGGGCGAGCGGTTCGAGCCGGGATACCTGGTCGACGTCCTTCGGCGCTTCGAGCAGGTGCGCTCGATCAACTGGGCGGTGAACGACACTCCGGCCGAGCGTACGAACGTCCCCTGGAAGCTCCTCTGGGGCGAGGACGCGATCGAGGAGGAGATCCTCGGCCTGCGGTTCCGACTCCGCCCGAACGCGTTCATGCAGACGAACACGGAGATGGCGGAGCGGCTCTACGCGCTCGCGCGCGAGTACGCGGCGCTGACGGGAGCCGAGAACGTGTTCGACCTCTACTGCGGGACGGGGACGATCGGCCTCGCGCTCGCGGGCGGGGCCAAGGCGGTGTGGGGCGTCGAGATCTCGGAGGAGTCCGTGGCGTGCGCGATCGAGAACGCGGAGCTGAACGGCATCGAGAACGCGAGCTTCTTCGCCGGAAACGTGGGCCAATCGCTCGAGGAGCTCGTGTCCGAAGCCGGCCGGGCGGACGTGGTCGTCGTCGACCCGCCGCGAGCCGGGCTCGCGGGGAAGGCGCTCCGCCGTACGGGCGAGCTCGCAGCCGAGAAGATCGTCTACATCTCCTGCAACCCGACGACTCTGGCCTCTGACGTGCAGGTGCTGCGCGACGACTTCGGCTACGAGCTCATCCGCTGCCGGCCGGTCGACATGTTTCCGCACACCCCACACGTCGAGTCGGTGTCGCTGCTCGAGCGCCCCGAGCCCTTGTAACGCGGCGTCACTTGGCGGGCTCGGCGTCGCGACGCGTGCGCCAGGCCGTACGGAGGTGGCGCGCGATGAGGTCGGCGTTCGGGAGCAGGAATCCCAGAGCCACGGCGGGCAGCGCGGGGAGGCCAAGCGTCTCCCATCTCCACGCGGCGAACAAGGTGACGGTGAGGAGCGCGGTCATCGCGACCCACGTCCACGCGGTACGCAGTCCGAAGCGTGCGCACGCCGCGAGAAAGAGCGCGAAGAACACGATGTCGGGGGGGCCGATGTTGATGTCGGCCGCTTGGCCGGTCACGGGGAAGTCGACGGCGACCGTGTCGAAGATCCCGGGACGCTTCTCCAGGACGTACTCGGAAGGTCCGGCCGCGACCGACCAGACGTCGACCCACGGAACGAGAACCGCGACGAGCGCCACCCACCAGAGCTGCTCGAAGAGCGAGAGAAACCAGAAGCCCACGAGGGCGAAGCACGCGAGCTTGGCGACGTTCGCCGCGGACGCGGCACCGAGGAACGTCAGGGCGATCAGAAGCGCGCCGGCGACACGCCGAGGCGTAGAGAAGAAGCACGCTTCTCATGCCCGCGAGAGGCAGCGCAAGCCAGATCGCCGCCGTTGTCAGCGGGAGGACGACGAGCCCGACGAAGACGACGTCGACGCCCATTCGAAACTCGGGCAGGTGCTCCGAGACCGCGCCGTACGCGAGGAGCGCGATGCCAAGCGCCGCGAGCGCGAGGGCGCGCTCGCGCGTCAGTACGGGGGTTGCTCCGCCCACCAGGGGCCGAGCGCCTTGAGGGCGTTCCAGAACCGTGTCTTCGCGGCCTGATCGTCGAGCGACTCGTCGACGTCCGGCGTGACGAGCGCTTCGATGGTCGGGGTGAATCGCTGCAAGACGCCCGTCGTGTCGGACGAGACCGGATCGGACAGCGGGAAACGAAGCTCGTTCAAGAACGACGTCGCCTTTTCGCCCATGACGACGACGAGCTTCGGTTGCACGATGTGGAGCTCACGTGTCAGCCAGGCGGCGGCGTCCACGGGGTCCTCCGTGCCGAACTTGAGGCAGTTCGTTCCGTAGACCGCGAGCGGATCGACGCGCAGGCGCTGCAGCGACTTGAGTATCGCCTGGCCGGCCCGCCCGAAGAACGCGACGCCCTCCTGGATCTCTGCCGGCTGCGGAGCGTACTTCAGGAGGAAGACGTCGGCGAGCGGATGCCCCGACCCGACGACGGGGACGCGGAGCTCGTCACCTGCGCGAGCGAGCTCGTCGCCGAGCTCGTTGATCTCGGCGATGGCCTTCTGCAGGTAGCGCTCGTAGATCTCGTCGGTGGGCACGGCGGCGGACACGAGGTCCGGGTCATCTTCCCTGTTAGCGGACCTTTTCCTTGACCTGGGCGACCCACTTGAGCGACTGGAGGTAGGCGAGAGACTTGGGGCGGCGCAGGATCTCGGCCGAGCGGAGGGAGAGCAAGAACTCCTCGGGACCCTCGAAACGCCGCATCCGCACGGCTCCGGTGCCGACCCCCTGGAGCACGTGGGCGTCCGACCCCGCGCCCTGCAAGAGACGGTACTTGCGGGCGAAGCGGAGCGCCTCGTCGTTGAAGGAGTCGCGAAGCAGTCGCGCGTTGAACACCTCGAACACGTCGACCTCGGCGAGGTGACGGTGGAGCGTGGCCGGATCGGGGATGGCATGCAGTCGGTCGAACGGGATGCGGAAGGTAGACCAGACCGCCCTGCTCGCGGATCGCGGCGACGGTGTCCGAGAAGGTCAGTCCGCGCGGGATCTCCTCATCGAGAAACAGGCCGATGACCTCGCCTTGGCCCTGCGTCTTGACCTCTTCCCCGGGGATGACCAAGAGGTCGCGACGGCGCGCGAGCTCGGCCGCTTCGAGCGCGCCGCCGAAGACGTTGTGGTCGGTGACCGCGATCCCGCCGAGTCCGATCTCCTCGGCGTGGTCGAGCAGGTCTTCGACCTCGATCGAGCAGTCGTGCGACCAGCTCGTGTGCATGTGGAGGTCGACGACGATCCACTCCCGCCCCGCGAGCGGATCGTCCTCGTGGAGGGTCGGACGTGGCTTTCGCGGACCGCGCTTCTTGCGCACGAGCGCCGAGTAGATCGTGTCGAGCTCGGCGGCGACGCGGTCGAAGCTCTGCGCGTCCGCGCGGTTCTCCTGCTCGGCTGTCGAGCGGTGGAGGCCGGAGCCACCCGTGACGAGCCCCAAGATCTCTCTGCACGACCGCATCGGGCTCGAGCTGTGCGACGACAGCCGCGCCGCACGCCGCGGCCTCATGGGTGAGGCGCTCTTCGCCGCCTGGCGCGGGGACGAAGATCGCGGCGTCGCGTAGCGCCGCGGCGCGTTGCTCGGGCCGGCGTACGGCGCGCACACGGACTCTCGAACGGACCGACCGGGGGATTGCCGGCCGGAAGCCGAGCGGCTTCGTGTGCAGGAGCCGCAGCTCCCAGCTCGGCAGGTTGCGGAGCTCCCGCAGCAGCGCACGCGTGACGAGCCTGCCGGCGGACTCGAGCTCGGCGGCGATCAGCTCGCGCTTCTCACCGGGGCGAAACAGCGTCTCGTCGATACCGATCGGGACGAGGTGGTAGTCGCCTTCGAAACGCTCGGCGGCCGCCTCCGCCGTCTCCTGGGATGTCGCGAGCAGTGCGTCCACGCGTATGCGCAGGCGGTCGCGTCGCGACCTCCGCGCTGGATAGCCCAGGCGCTCGGACGAAAGGAAAGTGGCTGCGGTAAGCGCGTTCGTCGTCGTGAGGGCGAGATACGAGAGGCTCGGAAGCCCGGGCTCGAAGCCGTGCACGACGTCGTAATGGCCGCGGGCGAGCGCGAGTCGCAGGTTCGCGCGCACCCCGACCGGGACGCCCAGGTGCGTCCTTCGGGAGATCGGGATCGACGGGCCGACGGCGATGATCTCGGGGTCGGTTCCGCGCTGCAATGCGCGACGCCCTGCTAGCAAGTCGCGGGCGCGGGTCGACGGCGCGAGGATGGTCACCGTGTGACCGAGCCTGCGGAGTCCGGCTGCCGCCCCTGCGACGTGTTCGTTCACCTCGTGTGGCTGCGACCACGCGAAGGGCGTGACGAAGCAGATGCGGAGGCCCACGGTCGGGCGAGTGTAGCCCTCCTGTCGCGCAGAGAGTCAGACGCGCCGGCGCAGCAGGACGCGCTCGCCGGGGGCGAGCCGTACTTCGGTTCCCTCGCCCGACCGGATGGCGACGAGCTCGACGTCGTCCAGCGTCGCGAGCACGCGAGCCTCCCCAGGCGGCGTCCCGGCGGCCGTGAAGCGCTGGAGCACGGGGAGGAGCAACCAGCCGAGAACGCCGAGAATCCAGAACGTTCCAGCCGCCTTCCAAGTGCCGTCTTCGCTCGGTTCGCTCCAGAGCCCGACAGAAGTGGTCATGACGGCGAGGAGCACCACGAGGGATGTTCCAAGCAGGACGGCGACCAGCCGGCCCCGGTGGAGCATGAGCTGCGTTGTCGCCAGCAGGCCGCCGATGAGGACGAGTGCGGCGGTTCCAGCCCACTTTGCAAGCGTCTCGCTGTCGAAATCGTTCCAGGTGGAGGCGACGATCAGCGCGAAGCAGACCGCCGCGATCCCCACCGCGGCCCAGCCGACGAGCGCGAAGGTGCCGCGGTCGACCAGAGTCAGGCCGGAGACGGCCGTACCGCTCGCGACGAGCAGCGCGAGCAGTGTGAGCAGGATCTTGCCGTCGGTGTCGGTGAAGTCACTCCGCAAGAGCCCCGCGATGGCGACCAGCGCGGCGACGATGAGGATCGCCGCCGCTCCGATCCAGAAGATCCGGCTGAGCCGGACCCGCGTCACGCTTTGGCCGCAGCCTTCCGCCCTGGCTTCGCGACCGCGTTCTGCGTGATGAAGCGCTCGATCCGCTCGTGCGCCTCGTCGTCGCGGAGTCTGCTTCGGTGGCGACTTCATCAGGTACGCGCTCGGTGCCTCGAGCGCTCCCGCGATGCCATTGTTCAGCGCGAGCTTCGCGAGGCGAACAGCATCGATGACGATGCCGGCCGAGTTCGGCGAGTCCCATACCTCGAGCTTGAGCTCGATGTTGAGCGGCACGTCGCCGAAGGACGAGCCCTCCATGCGGATGTACGCCCACTTGCGGTCGGTGAGCCACGGCACGTAGTCGGACGGGCCGACGTGGACGTTCTTGTCGCCGATGTCGTAGTCGAGCATCGACGTGACCGCGTTCGTCTTCGAGATCTTCTTCGACTCGAGCCGTTCGCGCTCGAGCATGTTGAGGAAGTCGGAGTTGCCACCCACGTTGAGCTGCATGGTCTTGTCGAGGTGGACGCCACGATCCTGGAAGAGCGTCGTGAGTATCCGGTGCGTGATCGTCGCTCCGACCTGGGACTTGATGTCGTCGCCGATGATCGGCACGCCCGCGTCCTCGAAGCGCTTCTGCCAGTACGGCTCACGCGCGATGAAGACCGGCATGCAGTTCACCATCGCGACGCCCGCCTCGAGGATCTGCTCCGTGTACCACTTGGTCGCGGCCTCGGAGCCGACCGGGAGGTAGTTGACGACGACGTCCGTGCCGGTCTCCTTCAAGATCCCGACGACGTCGTCGGTCTGGCCGGGTTCCTTCTCGACGATCTGAGAGAGGTACTTGCCGATACCGTCGTGCGTCATCCCGCGCGAGACCTTGATGCCCGTCTTGGGGACGTCCGCGAACTTGATCGTGTCGTTGGGATGCGCCCAGATTGCATCGGCGAGGTCGACCCCCACCTTCCCCTTGACGACGTCGAAGGCGGCGGTGAACTCGATGTCCGAGATGTGGTAGCCGCCGAGATCGACGTGCATGAGTCCGGGGACGGAGTCCTCCGGTGCAGCGTCCTTGTAATACTCGACCCCCTGGAGGAGCGAGTTGGCGCAGTTCCCCACGCCGATGAGCGCGACCCGCACCTTCTCCTTGGATCGCGCGCCGTTCTTCGAACCGTTGGTAGTGGCCATCGTTTCCTTTCCTTTGCGATTGCTCTGCGACGGGACGCCGAGCCCGTTGGCGAGCTCGGCCAGGATGACGTCGTTCGCGTTGGCGCCCGAGCGGAGGGCCTCGGCTTGGATCTCGTCCTTCAACTCCTGCGGGACGCGAAGCAAAATGACCGGGCTCGAACCTGCTAGCACTTTGCGGCGGCGGCCACTTGGCTCGTGTGAGATGCCGAAAGGCGTCGGCAAGGATGCCGACCGCGACGTCGTTGACGTTGGAGTGGCGGCGGGCGGTCTCGCGAACGAGTGCCTCCTTCAAAGGAGCGGGCATCCGTACCAGGACGCCTGCTCTCTGCAGTTTGCTATCAGCCAAAGTGCTAGCAGTCTAACCGAAAGTTGCTCAGGTTGCTTCGGCCAGCTCACGGAGCTGGCGGCGCACGAAGAGCATGCGCTGGAGCACGGTGATCCACGCCATCGCGGCGAGGACGTAGAGCGGCCACTCGAGCCAGCCCCAGGGAGCGAGGAAGAGTCCGATCGAGATGATCACGACACGCTCTACTCGCGACCCGAGTCCGACGTCACCGCGCAGGCCGAGGGCCTCTGCCTTGGCTCGCGTGTAGCTCACGAGGAACGAGCCGATGACCGCGAGGAACGTCGCCACGAGCGCGATCTCGTTGCCGTCGCGCATGAACACGAGCCCGATCGCCGTCAGCACCGCGGCCTCTCCGAGCCGGTCGAAGGTGGAGTCGAGGAAGGCGCCGAACACCGTGCCCTTGCTTGCCGCGCGGGCAAGCGCGCCGTCGAGGATGTCTGCGACCGAGCCGGCGATGAAGAGAATCCCGCCGAGCCAGAACATGAGCTTCTCGTTCCGCTCTTCGAAGCCGATGAGCACCGCGCCCGAGAGGCAGAGGGCAACCCCGGCGACGGTAAGCATGTCCGGCGTGAGCTTCGTCCTCGCGACCCCGCGCATCGAGCGCGCGAGGATGTCGCGCGCCGCCTGCGTGTACTCCTGCCTGACCCGGTCGAGCTGGCTGACGGGCGCGTCCGGCCGCCGGTCGCTCACGGCCGGCAGAGCCGGCCTCCGCGACCGGCTGACGACGCTCGCGGCGCGATCCCGCGAGCGTGCCGTTTGTCCGTACCAGTCGTACTGTCCTGCGCGGCACGCTCGCGGCTCGCTTGGGACCGCCCCGGAACGGCGCGTGTAACCCGTGCCGGCTCGCGCCCGGATCCGTCGTCGGTCATCCGCCTCGCGCCGGGCGATCACCCTGAAGGGAGTTCAGCACGCGAGGCCAATGCACACGACGCAGCGCGAAGCCCGTTGCGATCGCGAGCGCTATCCCTGCCGCGACGTCGAGCCAATAGTGATTCCCGGTCGAGATGACCGCGAACCCGACCCACGCCGGCCAGGCGAGCCACAGCGCCTTGGCGAGCCTCGAGCGGACGAGCCCGAACATGACGACCCCCACGATGAATGCATCCATTGCGTGCAGGCTCGGCATAGCCGCGTACGGGTTCGCGCCCCAGGCGATGATGCTGCTCTCGTGATTCAAGGACGAGTACTGCGCGAGGGTGTCCACGAAGCCCCACTCGGGGAACATCCGCGGGGGCGCGGTCGGCATGAAGATGTAGCCGAGCAACCCGACGAGGTTCGCGGTGATGATCCAGTTCCGGAAAGCCGCGAAGCGTTCGTGGTGGCGGAAGTACACCCAGAGAAGCGTGATGCCGACGACCGCGAACTGCGAGAGCCAGTACGTGTACGAGGACAGCGTCACGAGAATGGAGGACGTGTCGAGCACACGCTGCACGGCTGGCTCGAACAGCGCCCCGAGCTCGCTTTCCGTGCGCAGCACCCACTCCCCGTTCGCGAAGGCATCCGCGACGTTGCGATCGGCCGCCCCGCGGGCGATCTGATAGACGCCGTAGAAGCCCAGCCAGATCACGAACTGGAAGGCCAGGTGGCCCCAGCCGCGGGGCAGGCGTCGCGACGTCTGGGCGGCGAAGCTCGACACGGCCTGCGGATTCTAACGAGCGTGTCAGTTCGCAGTGGTCGGGAGCGCCGACGGCGAAGGCCGACGGCGCCTACCTCCCGAATAAGGAGCGCTGATCGACGAGGGCGGGAACTCGACTTGAGCTGATGCTCGAGCGGTCGTCATGCTGGAGACGTGGCCGCGCGGCACGGCGTACGGGTCTGGATCGCTCTCGGGACGGTGTACGTCGTCTGGGGATCCACGTTCATCGCGCTCGCAATCGCGGTTCGCGATCTGCCGCCGCTGCTGGCCATGGCGGGTCGGCACCTTGTCGCCGGAACCCTCCTGCTTGCGTTCGCGCTTCCGCGCGGAGAGCGTGAGCGAGATCCCATCGGGCGCGCCCAGATCGGCGCGGCGTTCGTGTTCGGCGCTCTGCTCTTCCTCGTCAGCCACGGCTCTCTCGCCTGGGCACAGCAAACCGTGCCGGCGGGGGTAGCGGCTCTGCTCGTCGGCAGCATCCCGATCTGGATGGCGCTGCTGGACCGTGTCGTCTACGGGCGACGGCTGCACCCGTCCGCATACGTGGGCTTCGGGCTCGGCTTCGTCGGGCTCGCGTTCCTCGTCGACCCGTTCGGTGCGGGCTCCGTGGACCGGCTCGGAGCAGTCGTCATCGTCTTCGGAGCGCTTGGCTGGGCGGCGGGATCGCTCTATGCGCGCGGCGCTCCTCTGCCGAGGCGCCCGTTCGTCTCGGCCGGGCTCGGCTCGCTCTGCGGAGGCGTGCTGCTGCTCGTCTCCTCGGTCGTCACCGGTGAGCTCGGAGACGCGCGCTGGACGCTCGACGCGCTCCTCGCGGTCGGCTATCTCATCCTCGTCGGGAGCTTCGTCGGATTCACCGCTTACGTCTGGCTGCTGCGCGCCGCTCCGACCTCGCTCGTCGCGACGTACGCGTATGTCAATCCAGTTGTCGCGGTCTTCCTCGGTTGGGCGCTTCTCGGTGAGGAGATCACCTTGCAGATGCTCGTCTCGGGCGCGGCGATCGTCGTCTCGGTCGCGCTGATCGTGCGGGCGAGCGGAGCGACGATCGCGTCCGGCCGAGGGCTCCTGCGGCGAGGAAATCTCGCAACCGCGTCCGCCTCCGAGCCGCCGCGCTAGCCGCCGATGAAAGACATCTCGACCTTGCGCAGCTTCGCGGTCTGCTCGGTTCGGAGCTCCGAGTAGCGGTCGGTGCGACGCTCCCAGACCGAGCGGATCGCGGCGTCGAGCTCGTCGTCACGGGCGCCCGCGCGAAGCACGGCGCGCAGGTCGTGGCCGCGCACCGCAAAGAGGCACGTGTAGAGCTTTCCGTCGGCTGAGAGTCGCGCCCGTGTGCAGTCGCCGCAGAAAGGCTGCGTCACCGACGCGATGACGCCGATCTCTCCCGCGCCGTCGAGATAGCGATAGCGCTCCGCGACCTCTCCTCGATAGCCGGCCTCGACGGGCTCGAGCGGAAACTCGGCCCCGATCGTGCGGACGATCTCCGCGGCGGGGACGACGTCGTCCGTGCGCCAGCCGTTGGTCGCGCCGACGTCCATGTACTCGATGAAGCGAACGGCGTGCCCGGTCCCGCGGAAGCGGCGCGCGATGTCGAGCACAGAGCCTTCGTTCAGTCCGCGCTTGACGACGACGTTGACCTTGACCGGCAGGCCGGCCTCCGCTGCGGCGTCGATCCCCGCAAGCACGCGCGCTACCGGGAAGTCGACGTCGTTCATCGCGCGGAAGACCTCGTCGTCGAGCGAGTCGAGGCTCACCGTGACGCGGCTCAAGCCGGCTTCCGCGAGGACGCGCGCCTTCTGCGCGAGCAGCGCCGCATTCGTCGTCAGAGTCAGGTCCAGGTCGCCGAGCCCGGCCAGCTGTGCAACGAGCGTCTCGAGATCCCGTCGCAGGAGCGGTTCTCCGCCGGTGATACGCAGCTTGCGGACGCCCAGGTCGACGAACACGCGCGCGACGCGTTCGATCTCCTCGAAGGTGAGCAGCTCTCGGCGTGGGAGAAACCGGTAGTCGCGCCCGAACACCTCCTTCGGCATGCAGTAGACGCAGCGGAAGTTGCACCGATCCGTGACCGAGATGCGCAGGTCGCGGAGCGGGCGGCCGAAGGTGTCGAGGACGCTCACGAGACACCAAGGGTAGTGAAACGGCGCACGTCGCCTCGAGCCACGGTTTCGCGACGTACCGATTCGGGAACGGTGCTGCTCACACAATCTCGGAAAGGAGCCGACGTGGATTCGGATCGGATCGAAGGCAAGGCCAAGGAGTACGAAGGCAAGCTCACCGACGACGAGAGCCGCGAGGCCGAGGGCCGCGCCCAGGGCGAGTGGGGCGAGGCGAAGGACAAGGCCGGCGACGCCTGGGACGAGGCCAAGGACAAGGCCGACGACGCCTGGGAAGACGTGAAGGACAAGGTCGGCGACGTGCTCGACGGGGACGAGGAGCGCAAGGAGCCGGAGGTCGGAACCCAGCCGTAAGGCGGCCGGGCCGGCTCCGCCGGCTCCGAGGACAACCGAGAGGCGCCGCTGACGGGGCGCCTCTCACGTTTTCGTGGCACGTGCGTCGCTTAGGTTGCGCGGGTGCGCAGGGCCGCGCCTTTGCTGCTCCTCGTCGGCGTCACCGCGATCTGGGGTGTCACGTTCGTCCAGGTCCAGGACGCGCTCGTCCTCTATCCGCTCTTCGCCTTTCTTGCCGTCCGGTTTGCGATCTCCGCGATCGTGCTCGCACCGTTCGCATGGAAGCCGCTCCGGACGATGCCGAGAGAAGGCGTGGCCGCCGGGTTGGGGGTGGGCGTGCTGCTGGCGCTCGCCTACGGTCTCCAGACCGCCGGTCTCGAGTTGACCACCGTCACGAGCACGGGCTTCATCACCGGGCTCTACGTCGTCTTCACGCCGCTCATCGCGTTCCGGCTCTTCGGGACGCGCGTGCCCGCAGCCGCCTGGGTCGGCGTGGGGTTCGCCGTCGTCGGCTTGCTGCTGCTCAACGGCGTCCCCGGCGGATCGACGCTCGGAAACTCGCTCGTGCTCGGGAACGCGGTTGCCCAGTCGTTCCAGATCGCCTCGATGGAGCGCTTCGCGCCGCGCTACGACCCGCGCGCGCTGACGTTCCTGCAGATGACGACGTGCTTCCTCGGCTTCACGGCGATCGCCGTCGCTCTCGGTGAAGTCGAGGTGCCCCGTGGCTGGACCGTGTGGGGGGCTCTGCTCGTCACCGGCATCTTCGCCGGAGCGCTCGGATACCTCATCGCCACCTGGGTGCAGGCGCGGACGACGGCCGCGCGCGCTGCCCTCGTCTTTACCCTGGAGGCTCCGTTTGCCGCTCTCTTCGGTGTGCTCCTGGCCGATGAGGTGCTCGGCTGGATCGGCTGGGCAGGCTGCGCAGTGATGCTCACCGGAATCGTCCTCGCGGAGCCGGCAGCTGTGAGAGTCCTCCGGCGCGTCGGCCGACGAGAGGTTTCCTGAGCATGGACGCCGTCTTGCTTGCGCTTGCATCGGCGATCCTGTTCGGCGGGACGACCGTGGCGATGCGCGTGGCGTTTCGCCGGGACGCGCTTGCCGAGGGCGGAGCGCTCTTCACTGTTCTCGTGGCGATCGGCGTCGTACTGCCCTTCGCAGCCGCGCAGGGCGGCCTTACGGCAGGTGTGTGGCCGTTTCTGCTCGCAGGGCTGCTGGGCCCAGGTCTGTCGCAGTTCATGTTCACATTCGCCGTACGGGAAGCCGGCGCGGCCAGGACTTCGGTCGTCGTCGGCACGAGTCCTCTCTTCGCGATCGCGATCGCGTTCGTCCTCCTCGGCGAGCCGCTCGAGGCGGCGCTGGTCATCGGCGCCGTGCTCATCGTTGCCGGCGGGTTCCTGCTGATCAGCGAGCGAGACCGGCCGGAGCACGTGCGACAACTCGGGCTCGCATTGGCGCTCGTCGCCACGATCGTGTTTGCGTGTCGCGACAACCTCGTCCGGTGGCTTTCGATCGACACCGACGTATCGCCCGGCGTCGCCGCGCTCGCCACGCTCGTTGCCGGAGCCGGGTTGATGACGGTGTTCGTGGTCGTCGGCCGCGCTCCGCTCCGTGCGCACGACGCGCGAGCGTTCGCACCCGCGGGCGTGTTGTTCGGCCTCTCGTACATCTGCCTGTTCGAGGCGTACTACCGCGGTCTGGTGACCGTCGTGTCGCCGCTCGTCGCCACCGAGTCGCTGTGGGGCGTCGCCCTTGCAGCGGTCGTTCTCGGAAGGTCCGAGCGGGTAGGAGTTCGCCTGCTCGTAGGCGCAGCCCTCGTGGTGGCAGGCGGCGCTCTGATCGGCGTCTTTCGCTAGGCGGGTCTTCGCCGCAGCCGCGGTCGGCTTGTGATCTGCTACGGTTCGACTCAGATTTATCTAAGTCCGATGTACTCAAGAAACGGAAGGAGCGACTGACACATGGCCAAGACCATCGGGATCGACCTCGGCACGACCAACTCCTGCATGGCCGTGCTCGAGGGTTCCGAGCCCACCGTCATCCCGAACGCCGAGGGCGGGCGCACGACTCCGTCCGTCGTCGCCTTCGGGCGCGACGGCCAACGGCTCGTGGGGGCGCCCGCAAAGCGCCAGCAGGTGACGAATCCGACGAACACGATCTTCTCGATCAAGCGGTTCATGGGACGTAAGTTCGACGAGGTATCCGAGGAGATGAAGATCGTCCCGTACGAGGTCGTCGAAGGTCAGAACGGGGACGTGCGCGTGAAGGCCGAGGGCAAGGAGTACGCCCCGCCGGAGATCGCCGCGATGATCCTCCAGAAGCTGAAGTCGGACGCCGAGGCCTACCTCGGCGAGCCGGTGACCGATGCGGTCGTGACCGTTCCGGCCTACTTCAACAACGCCCAGCGCGAGGCGACCAAGGATGCCGGCAAGATCGCCGGCCTCAACGTCCTCCGGATCATCAACGAGCCGACTGCGGCTGCCCTCGCCTACGGCCTCGACAAGGAGGGCGTCGAGCAGACGATCCTCGTCTTCGATCTCGGCGGCGGCACCTTTGACGTGTCGGTGCTCGAGCTCGGCGAGGGCGTCTTCGAGGTCAAGGCCACGAACGGCGACAACCACCTCGGTGGCGACAACTTCGACAAGGCGGTCGTCGACTGGATGATCGCGGAGTTCAAGCGCGACCAGGGCATCGACCTGGGTCAGGATCCGATGGCGCTCCAGCGGCTGTACGAGGCGGGCGAGAAGGCGAAGATCGAGCTCTCCTCGACGATGACGACCCAGATCAACCTGCCGTTCATCACGGCGACGCCGGAGGGTCCGAAGCACCTCGACCTGCAGCTCACACGCGCCAAGCTGAACGAGCTCGCACATGCGCTGCTCGAGCGGACGGTCGAGCCGACGAAGCAGGCGATCGCCGACGCCGGGCTCACTGCGGCCGACATCGAGCACGTCGTTCTCGTCGGCGGCATGACCCGGATGCCGGCGGTGCAGGAGAAGGTGAAGGAGCTCATCGGCAAGGATCCGCACAAGGGCGTGAACCCGGACGAGGTCGTCGCGATCGGCGCAGCGATCCAGGCCGGCGTGCTCAAGGGCGAGGTCAAGGACGTCCTGCTCCTCGACGTGACTCCGCTCTCGCTCGGCATCGAGACGAAGGGTGGCGTGTTCACGAAGCTCATCGACCGGAACACGACGATTCCGACTCGGAAGGCGGAGACGTTCACGACCGCCGAGGACAACCAGCCGTCCGTCGAGATCCACGTCGGCCAGGGCGAGTCCGAGATGATCGCGTTCAACAAGACGCTCGGGAAGTTCCAGCTCGTCGGGATCCCGCCTGCGATGCGCGGTATGCCGCAGATCGAGGTCTCCTTCGACATCGACGCGAACGGGATCATCAACGTGTCTGCGAAGGACCTGGGGACGGGCAACGAGCAGCAGATCCGCATCGAAGGTGGCTCCGGGCTGACGGACACCGACGTCGAGCGGATGATCAAGGACGCCGAGGCTCACGCCGGCGAGGCGCACAGCCTCCGTGAGCTCGCCGACGCCCGCAACGGTGCGGAGCAGCTTGCGTACCAGACCGAGCGCACCCTCGCCGAGCACCGCGACAAGCTCGAGGAGGCCGAGGCTTCGACGATCGAAGGCCGGATCATGGAGCTGCGGCAGGCGGTCGAGGGCTCCGATGTCGCGGACATCCGGGCGAAGACCGAGGCGCTGCAGGAAGCCTCTCGGTCGCTCGCCGACGCTCTTTACGCCCAGGCTTCGGCCCAGGCCTCGGCGCAGGGCGCGTCGCAGCCGTCCGGCAACGGCGCCCCCGCTGAGGACGAAGACGTCGAGGATGCGGACTACGAGGTCATCGACGAGGAAGAGACCGCGAAGTCGTGACCGACAAGTCCTTCGACCGCGAGGGACTGTCCCCGAAAGGAGACAGTCCCTCTGCTTCTGCGTCTTCCAGCCCCGTGGTCGACGAAAGCGGGGAACCGTCCCCTTCTGGGGACAGTCCTCCCGCCGACCTGGCGCTGGCGGAGGCCGCGCGGGACGAGTACCTCGCGGACCTCCAGCGCGTCGCGGCGGAGTTCGAGAACTACCGCAAGCGCGCCGTTCGGGAGCAGGAGCGCCTGGTCGCCCACGCGCACGAGCGACTGGTGCGCGAGCTCCTGCCCGTGCTCGACGACCTCGAACGCACGCTCGAGGCGGCCGAGCGGCACGAGGAGGCAGCCCTCGTCGAGGGCGTACGCCTCGTCGAGCAGTCCCTGCGGAAGGTGCTCGAGAAGGAAGGGCTGCTCGAGATCGCGGCCGACGGCTCGTTCGACCCGCACGTCCACGAGGCCGTGCTCGCTCAGCCGAGCGCAGATGCCGAGCCGGGCACGCGTCGTGGAGGTCGTCCAGCGGGGCTACCGCCTCGGCGACAAGGTCGTCCGTCCGGCCCGGGTGATCGTCGCCGAGTGAGGAGCGCGCGTTGAGAAGCCCTTACGAGGTCCTCGGTGTCCCGAAAGGCGCGCCGGACGACGAGATCAAGAAGGCGTACCGCAAGCTGGCGCGCGAGTACCACCCGGACCGGAACCCGGGAGACAACGGCGCCGAGGAGCGGTTCAAGGAGGTGCAGTCGGCCTACGACCTGCTCTCCGACGCGGAGAAACGGCGCTCGTACGACGCCTTCGGGAACGCCGGCACGCGGGGCGCAGGCGCCGCGCCCGGCCAGGGGTTCGGCAACGTGCGCTTCGAGGAGTTCAACCTGGGGGATCTTCTCGGGGGGATGTTCTCGGGGGGCGCGCGCCAGGGCGCGCGGCGCGCAATGCGCGGCGACGATCTCGAGGCGCACGTGCAGATCTCGTTCGAGGACTCGCTCCGAGGCGCGCAGGTTCGCGTGCCGGTCGAGGTCGACGCCGTCTGCTCGGTCTGTCACGGGACGGGAGCGGAGCCCGGCACGTCCCCCGTCGTCTGCCCCCAGTGCGGCGGTCGCGGTGTGGTTTCGGAGGCCCAGGGGCTCTTCGCGTTCTCACAGCCGTGCCCGCGCTGCCAGGGCAACGGCTCCATCGTCGAGAGCCCGTGCCGCAACTGTCGCGGCCTCGGCCGTGAGCGCAAGACCCGCCGCTACAACGTGAAGATCCCGGCCGGGGCCAAGACCGGCACGAAGGTGCGCCTCAAGGGGAAGGGCGAGCCGGGCCGGAACGGCGGGCCGCCGGGCGACCTGTACGTCGTCGTCGACGTCGAGCCCTCGGAGCTCTTCGAGCGGCGCGGCTCCGACCTCGTGCTCGACCTGCCGGTGACCTATGCGGAGGCGGCTCTCGGCTCGACCGTCCAGATTCCGACACCCGACGGGCCCGTTGCGCTCAAGGTTCCCTCCGGGACGGAGAGCGGCAAGCTCCTGCGCGTCAAAGGCCGCGGCGCTCCGCACCTGAAGGGAAATGGGCGGGGCGACCTGCTCGCCCGCGTGAAGGTGACGGTCCCGAAGAAGCTGACGAAGGCAGAGAAGGAAGCGCTCGAGGGCTACCAGAAGGTGTCTCGCGAGGAGCCTCGGGAGGCGTTCGCACGATGACCCGACTGCACGATGATCGCCCGCGCTACATGATCTCCGTTGCTGCCGAGCTCGTCGGCATGCACCCGCAAACGCTCCGGCTGTACGAGGCGAAGGGGCTCGTGCGTCCGGCACGCACTCCGGGCGGCACGCAGGCTCTATTCCGACGCCGACGTCGAGCGGCTGCGCCTGATCCAGCGGCTCACGACCGAGCTCGGTCTCAATCTCGCCGGAGTCGAGCAGGTGCTGCGCCTCCAGGACGAGGTCCGCCGGCTCCGGTCGCGAGTGGATCGCGTGGAGCGAGAGCTCAAAGCCGAGATCGCCTCCGTGCATCGCTCGTACCGACGCGAGGTCGTTCTCTACCAGCCGCAGCAACGGGCGCCGAGGAGCTGACGTGGACTTCGAAAGGCTGACGCTCAAGAGCCGGGAAGCGGTCGCAGGGGCGCAGGAGCTCGCGCGCCGGATGGGCAACCCGGAGCTCACGCCCGACCATCTGACGATCGCACTGCTCGACCAGGAGCTCCCACGGACGCTCGTCGACCGGGCCGGCTACGGGGCGGGCGAGCTTCGTGCAGAGGCCGAAGCGCGGCTCTCGCAGCAGCCGTCCGTATCGGGCGGGAACGCGCAGCCTCAGGCCTCGGCGCGCCTCAGCCGGGTGCTCGACCGCGCCTTCGACGAGATGAGGCAGCTCGGCGACGAGTACGTCTCGGTCGAGCACCTTCTGCTCGCGCTCGACGTCGTTCCCCGCGAGCCTCTCCTCGAGGCGCTGCAAGACGTGCGCGGCGGCCAGAAGGTCACGTCGCAGGACCCCGAAGGCTCGTATCAGGCGCTCGAGAAGTACGGCCGCGACCTCACGGCGCTAGCCGAGGCCGGGAAGCTCGACCCGGTGATCGGCCGCGACGAGGAGATCCGCCGGGTGATCCAGGTGCTCTCGCGCCGGACGAAGAACAACCCCGTGCTCGATCGGCGAGCCGGGCGTCGGCAAGACGGCGATCGTCGAGGGTCTCGCGCAACGCATCGTCCAGGGCGACGTCCCGGAGGGGTTGAAGGGCAAGCGCGTGTGGGCGCTCGATCTGGGCGCGCTCCTCGCCGGCGCGAAGTACCGAGGCGAGTTCGAGGAGCGCCTGAAAGCCGTTCTCGCCGAGATCGAGAACGCGGCGGGCGAGATCGTCCTCTTCATCGACGAGCTGCACACGATCGTGGGCGCGGGCGCGGCCGAGGGCGCCGTCGACGCGGCGAACATGCTGAAGCCGATGCTCGCGCGCGGCGAGCTGCGGGCGGTCGGCGCGACGACGCTCGACGAGTACCGCAAGCACATCGAGAAGGACGCTGCGCTCGAGCGGCGCTTCCAGCCGGTGTTCGTCGGTGAACCATCGGTTGCGGACACGATCGCGATCCTGCGCGGGCTCAAGGAGCGCTACGAGGCGCACCACGGGGTCGAGATCCGGGACTCCGCGCTCGTCGCCGCGGCGGTGCTCTCCGACCGCTACCTGAGCGACCGGTTTCTCCCCGACAAGGCGATCGACCTCGTGGACGAGGCTGCCTCGCGGCTGCGGATGGAGATCGACTCGTCCCCGGTCCCGCTCGACGAGGCCGAGCGCCGCGTTCGCCAGCTCGAGATCGAGCTCGCGGCTATGGCGAAAGAGGGTCACGCTGTGCGGGAACCTCTGGAGGCGCAGCTCGCCGAGGCGAAGTCCCAACGGGACGAGCTCGGGGCGCGGTGGACCCGCGAGAAAGACGCGCTCCAGCGGGTCGCCGAGATCAAGCGGCAGATAGACGAGCTGCGCATGGAGGCCGAGCGCGAGGAGCGGCAGGGAAATCTCGCCCGTGTCGCCGAGATCCGCTACGGGATCCTCCCTGAGCTCGAGCAGGAGCTCCTGCAGCGCGAGGAGCCGACGGACGCTCCGATGGTCAAGGAAGAGGTGGACGAGGACGACATCGCCGCTGTCGTCGCGTCGTGGACGGGAATCCCCGTCTCGCGGCTGCTCGAGGGGGAGGTCGAGAAGCTGATCCACATGGAGGAGCGCCTGCACCAGCGGGTCGTGGGCCAGGACGAGGCGGTTCAGGCCGTGTCGAACGCACTCCGGCGCGCGCGCTCCGGGCTCCAGGACCCCAACCGCCCGATCGGCTCCTTCATCTTCCTCGGGCCTACCGGCGTGGGGAAGACCGAGCTTGCCCGCGCCCTGGCCGAATTCATGTTCGACGACGAGAAGGCCATGGTCCGGCTCGACATGTCCGAGTACCAGGAGCGCCACACGGTCGCGCGCCTCGTCGGCGCGCCGCCCGGGTACGTCGGCTACGAGGAGGGCGGCCAGCTCACCGAGGCCGTGCGCCGCCGCCCGTATGCCGTGCTCCTGCTCGACGAGGTCGAGAAGGCGCACCCCGAGGTCTTCGACGTGCTGCTGCAGTTGCTCGACGACGGGCGCCTCACCGACGGCCAGGGCCGGACGGTCGACTTCCGCAACACCGTCGTGATCATGACGTCGAACATTCGCTCGCCCGACGAGCTCAGGGATCGTTTCCGGCCGGAGTTCCTGAATCGTGTGGACGAGGTCGTCGTGTTCGAGCGGCTCTCTCGGGAGCAGCTCTCCGAGATCGTCGAGCTCCAGCTCGGCCGCCTGCGCGAGCGGCTCGCCGAGCGGCGGATCGAGCTCGAGGTCACGGATGCGGCGAAAGAGGTCGTCGCAGAGGCGGGCTGGGATCCGGCGTACGGCGCTCGACCGCTCAAGCGCGCGATCCAGCGGCTGCTCGAGAACCCGCTCGCCCTCGAGCTCCTCGAAGGCCGCTTCGCCGAAGGCGACACGGTCCGCGTGGACGTGCGGGACGGTGACCTCGCCTTCGAGCGGGCCGAAACCGCGCTCCCCGCTACGGCTTAGGGAACGTCCGGGAAGAACTCAGCCTGCCCCCGCTCGGGCGGGGCGCCATAGATGAAGAGCACGAGCTCTTCCGCGCCCGCGTTCCTCAGCTGCAAGATCGTCCCGGGCTGGACGGCGAGGACGCTCCCGCGTTCGAGCTCGTGACGCTCGGGCGGCTCGCCGAGGTCGACGGTGAGGGTCCCGTCGAGCACCACGAAGACCTCTTCCTGCGCGGGATCCTTGTGCCGCTTCCCGCGTGCGCCGGGCGGGTAGCGCCACATGTTCGCGCGCGACGCAGTCAGCGCATCGGAGAGCGCGGCGATCGTGCGCGGGTCGCCGTCGCCACGTGGGACCCAGTCGAGCTTCGACTCGTGGAAGATCGAGTAGCCCATGGTCGCAGTATCCCTGTGCGCCTCTCGGGCGGCGTCTGCGCTCCGTCCCGTGCGCGGCGCTTTACTTCACACGTGGCCGGATCTCCGAAGCCGTACCGGCGAAGCCACTGGCGGCGGGCGCTGAACGCATTCGTGCGGCCGCTCGCACGGCTCGGGCTCACCGGGCCACGGACGCACCTCCTCACCGTTCCGGGACGGAAGACCGGGAAGCGCTGGTCGACCCCGGTGTCCATCGTCCGAGCAGGCTCGGAGCGTTGGCTCGTCGCGCCCTACGGCGATCGGAGCTGGGTGAAGAACGCCCGTGCGGCGGGGTGGGTCGAGCTGCGCCGCGGTCGTCGCCTGGAACGGCTTGCAGTCGCGGAGCTCTCCCCGGCGGACGCCGTCCCCGTGCTGCGCCAGTACTACCGCCAGAGCCGTGTCACGAGACCGTTCTTCCGCGTGACGCTCGACTCGCCGAGCGATGCATGGCTCGCGGAGGCGCCGAAGCATCCGGTGTTTCGCCTTCGCCCGTCCTCTCCGTAGCGGCGGCGGCGCGAGTAAGCTGCTGAGCCACAGGATCGGCGTTCGAAACCGTCCGAGGGGGATCGTCATAGCTGGAGCTCTGATCGTCGCAGCGACCGAGGCCGAGCTGGCCGGACACGACGGCCTCGTGTGCGGTATCGGGCCTGTAGAGGCTGCCGCCGCCACGGCTCGCGCGATCGCACTCGACCGCCCGGACCTGGTTCTGCACATCGGCGTGGCGGGGGGGCGACGGATCGCACCAGGCTCGATCGTCATCGGCACCGAGGCGGTCTACTGCGACCTTTCCGCGGAGATACCCGTCGTGTCGAGCGTCGAGCCGGACGCCGCGCTGGTCGAGCTCGTTCAACGTGCGCTACCCGAGGCGATCGGTGTCGCAATCGGGACGAGCGCCGTCGTCGACGGGCCCTGCGGCGTGCAGCCGACCATCCGCGCCGAGGGCATGGAGGGGTTCGCGGTGCTCCGCGCCTGCGAGCTCGCCGGGGTCCCCGCGGTGGAGGTCCGTGCGATCTCGAACCAGATGGGCGAGGGAGACCGCGAGCGCTGGCAGATCAGGCGCGGGCTCGAAGCGCTCGCCGACGTCATTCCCAGGCTGATGGAGGCCGTGGCGATCAGCAAGTAGCGTTCGCAGCCGCATGGCGAGGCGGCAGGTCAACGAAGGACGACCGCGAGATGTCCCGCCGCCGCTGCCACCCGAGCGCCGCACGGTGGGCCAGCTCGTCGCGGAGACAATTCGCCTGTACGGCGCATCGGATTCGCTCGCGCCCTGCCGCTGGGCCTGTCGTGGCCGTCGCTGAACCAGCTGGCGCTCGAGTTCTCGGTACAGTGGCGCAAGAGATCACGCTGTCCCGGATCGGCTTCGAGGGCTACTCGCGCGCCGCCGGCGTCCTGGTGCTCATGACGCCGCTGTTCGCGCTCGCATACACGTACGCGTCGTCGGTCGCGACCGGAGTAGCGCTGCGCCGCCGGTCACCCGTGGTCGCGCTCGTCGTGGGCATGGCCACGTTCCTCCCGGCTGCTCCCCTCCTGCCGTGGTTCCTCATCTGCCGGGGCTCGCGTGGCTCGCCCTCGTGGGCCTCGCCGTCCCGGCTGCCGTTGCCGAGCACTCGTCCGTGCGGGCGCGCCCTGCGACGCGGCGTCGAGCTCGCGCGAGCCGACTTCGTCCACGCGCTGGGCTCGCTGGCGGCGCTCGTCGTGCTCTTCGCCCTGCACACGTTTGATGCTCGCGCTTCTGCTCGAGTCTCAGGCGGAGAACACCGTCCGTACGGCGATCTTCCTTGCCGACGTGGTGCTCGCCCCCATGCTCTTCCTCGGCAGCGCCTTGCTGTACGTCGACCAGGAGGCTCGGTTACGCTCGCGCGGCGACCGACGAAAGGAGCGACATGCCGACGTACCTGATGCTGACCACCCTGACCGAAAAGGGAATCCAGACCCTGCACGCAAATCCCGCTCGACTCCGTGAGGTCAACCGAGACGTCGAGGAGATGGGCGCGAAGGTGCTTCACCAGTGGGCCGCGCTCGGGGAGTACGACTTCGTGAACATCGTCGAGGCGCCCGACGACGTCACGATCGCCAAGGTGTCGGTCGCCCTCGGCGCCCGAGGCAGCGCGAAGCTCGAGTCGCTCCCGCTCATCGCGGTCGACGACTTCCTCGCGACGCTCGAGTAGCCACGCGAGGTGGGATTGCAAGACGTCAGTACCGTGCATTCAGGGAGTAGCAGTGATCTCCAGGCTGTCGAGGACGTCCAAGGCACGCGCCTTTGTCTCGCTCGTCGCGTCTGCGCCGAACGAGACGTGCGCCTGGAAGACCCTGTCTTGCTCGACGAACTGGATCTTGTAGCTCGGGCCGAAGCACTCGTAGTTCGCGAAAGTCCCGCTCACGAGCGTGAAGTGTGCCGGCCGACTCGGAACGTCCTTGGCCCACGACGAGTCGTCGACCGGCCCCTCCGTGTACTCGAAGAGGATGATGAACGCGCCATCCCGCGGTAACGACCCAAGCACGGTAGCGGGTGAGCAGTCGGGATCGAATCCGGCTTGGTCGAGCTGAAATGAAGCAACCGCGAGACGATGAGGCGGTGAGACGACCTCGGTTAGCGCACGGCTCGTCGCATCCCATCCGGGGGGTAGCGAACAGAGATCCCGCCTTGCGTATCGCGGAGGGAACGCCACTCGTCGCCGGGGTCTCGCGGATCGACCGCCTCACCGCCGCAGGCAGCAGCGAGGACGCTGAGCATGATGCCCGCCGCGTAGAGCTGAAGCGCTCTCACGCTGGTGGATACGTCCGCGCAGCGCTGCAAGGTCCTTTCGGCGAGCGGTTCGAAGGCTAGAGCGCGAGAAACCCGGTCTCGCGCGGTTCGATTCGAAGCGGGCTTTCGGGAAGACCGGGCTCAGGCTGCAGGTTGAACGCCCTCGGGGCGACGTCGTTCGGCGTGTCCGGGTGGAAGAGCGCCGCGAGTAGCTGGATCTGCCCGCGTCCGGGACCGAGCTCCCACTGACCGCCGCCATAGGCCCCGATCCCGTGTGCCTTGCAGTAGTCGTACGCCGCGAAGAGGCGCTCGACGGACCCGAACCGAGACGGCTTCACGTTCACGGTGCGCGGCTGCCACGGCAGCGCCTCGATGTCCTCGACGGAGTGGATGATCGCGTCCCAGGTAACGCGGTCGCGATGCAGCTCGATGACGGGCTTGGTCTCGTCGGTCAGCGCAGGGTCCTCCAGCCACGCGCGCGGGAATCCCTCGGCGACGAGGCGATAGAGCAAAGGGTCCGCCGGCGTGTCGACGACCGTGCCTCGATAGTGCCCCTTGAGGTCGATCGAGTCGACGGCACCCGTTGCCGCGAGCTCTTCGACGAGCTCGGGGCTCCAGTCCGTGTTCACGTCGAGCTTGAAACGGAGCCACGGGTAGAGGCCGAGCCATGCTCGCAGGCGCTCAGTCGACGGGGGCGAGCCGAGGCCCATCGAGAGAACGAAGGTGATAGGTCGCGGCTCCCGGTCGACAGCTCGCCCGAGGGAGACGCCTGCCTGACGGAGCGCGAG
The DNA here is from genome assembly GCA_963746435.1 of uncultured Actinomycetes bacterium. Lineage (GTDB taxonomy): Bacteria > Actinomycetota > Thermoleophilia > Gaiellales > Gaiellaceae > GMQP-bins7. Next base: position 35,597 of record CAVVAZ010000001.1, on the reverse strand, counting down.
GTCGAGTGCGGCGCTTTCGACGGCCCAGCGACGGTAGTCGAGGTACGCGTGCATCTCCGGCTCGGTGTCGAAAAGCGAAAGCTCACCGACGTGCTCGGAGAACGTGTGCAGCGTCCAGGATCCGGCGAGCGGAAGATGGGATCCGCGCGCTTGCAGGCGCTCGTGCTGCTCAGCGTGGTAGGTGACGTCCTCGCCGATGCCCTCATGGCCGCCGCCCTGCAGGCGAACCACCGTCGTCTTGCGCAGGAAGTCGCTCCGCGCCTGGAGCTCGAGCGGGTCGAGCGCGTACGAGTCGATCTCGAGCGGAAGATCCTTGACGGCGTCGTACAGGCTCACAGCGCGGCGAACGCTACAGCGACCTCGGCGGCGAGCCGCGCGTTGGCGACGATCAGCTTTCGATTCACCACGCGAGTCCGGCCGCCGCTTCGCTCGTGCAGGAACGCGAGCACGAACGGGGTGACCTGCTGCCCGGAGACGTCTTGCGCCATCGCCTCGCCCAGCGCCGCCTCGATGAGCTCCTCGATCTCCATGCTCTCGGGTGGGGGATTCGCGAGGAGCAGGCCCGCGCCGCCGAGCTGCCAGTGCGCGTGCGCGATACGCGCGGCCTCGGGTGCGCTCTCCACCCGCTGCGGCACGGCTGGCCCTCCAGCGGCCGAGTAGAACAGCGGGAGTGTGTCGGTGCGGTAGCCGAGAACCGGAACGCCGAGCGTCTCCAGAAGCTCGACGGTCGCGGGAACGTCGAGCAGAGACTTCGCACCGGAGGAGACGACGAGCACGGCCGCTCGCGCGAGTGCGGGGATGTCCGCAGACACATCCGGAGGATCCGGAAAGCCGCGGTGGACGCCCCCGATTCCTCCCGTTCCCAGGAAGCGAATGCCGACGCGCGCGGCGACGTCGAGCGCGCCGCCCACAGTCGTCGCGCCGACTGCGCCCTGGACGGCGCAGGCTGCGAGGTCGCGCGGGCCGCACTTCCGCGCCTCCGGTGTGAAGCGTTCGAGCGCGGTGCGGTCGAGCCCGACGCGGATCGCTCCGTCGAGCACGCCGATCGTCGCCGGTACTGCGCCCGACGGCCCGTACGGCCACCTCGCTCTCGAGGCCAACCTCGACCCCGTCCGGGGCGGGGAAGCCGTGCGCCACGAGCGTCGTCTCGAGCGCGACGACCGGGCGGCCTTCGTCGATCGCGGCCCGCACTTCCTCGGAGAGACTCAGGAGCGGGGTCAAGCTGGGCGCTCCATCGCGACGAACGGATGGAGGCCGCCGTTCGTCTCGTGGATGTACGAGCGAGTCCGGACGAATCCGGCGCGCTCGTAGACCGTGATCGCGCGCGCGTTGAACTCGGCCACCGCGAGGTTGAAGCGCTTCGGCGCGAAGCGAGCGCGGGCAAAGCTCAGACCCTGCTCGAGGAAGTCGAGGCCGAGCCCGCGCCCGGTGCAGTCCGGCCGCAGCCCGACGCCGACCCCGACGACGTCTTGTGCACGGGCAAAGCCGAAGTACCCGATCAGCTCCCCGGCGCGTCGTGCGCGGAGAAATAGCGGTCGCCGCGCTGAGCCGGGGTCGAGCAGCTCCTCCATGTCCCGATGATCCGCGTCTGCGTCGTAGAAGTCGTAGGGCGGCTTGTAGCGCCAAGCGGCGATCGCTTCCGCCTCCTCCTGTGTCATCGGCGCAATGCTCACAGTTCCGAGCGGCGCTCATGAGCCTTCCCCTGGCCCATGAGCGTGGAGGGGTGGGGAACCGGATCCCACCTGGGAAGGGGGCCGCGGCTTCTCACGGGAATTCGCTCGCGCAATCCTCGCAGAAGCTGCGGAAACATGGTTTCCCCCACGAACGCTCGGCGGAGGCGAGCGTTGCTCATGGCATCGACCCCAGCCTGGAGACGCAGCGCGCAGCCGCCTCGAGCGCGAGGTCCGGCCCGCCGACGATGAACCCGGCTGCGAGCGCGTCGCCGGCACCTGTCGAGTCGACGACCACGGCGGGAAGCGCGTCGCGCTCCTCGCCGGCGAACGAGCACCCGCGCAGGCCGCGCTTGAGGATCCAGGACACGCCGGGAAGCCGGCCGCCGAGGATCTCGTCCTCGTCCTCGTTCGCGAAGACGACGTCTGGCGAGAGCTCGACGAGAAGCTCGCGGAACCCGTCCGGGCCGCTGTCGCGGATCGCGCTCCACGACGAGAGGTCGACGCTCACCTTGGCCTGCGACTTCCGCGCGAGCGTTACCGCGTCGAGCGCGGTCTGGCGGACAGGCTCGCGCAGGAGCGCGTAGCCGGAGACGAAGAGATGGTCGCAGCCGTCGAGCCAGGCCGGCTCGAGCTCGTCGGGCCGAAAGTCGGTCGCGGCCCCACGGTCCGAGAGCATCGAGCGCTCTCCGTCGGCCTCCACGAGCGAGCAGATGACGCCGCTCTTGCCCTCCTCCGGGCCCCGGACCTCCACCCCGAGCGCCTCGAGCCCTCGGCTGGCAACCCGTCCCGCATCGTCCGCTCCCCGCTTGCCGAGGTACCGCCCACGTGCGCCGAGCGCCACGACCCAAGCCGCCACGTTCGCCGCCTGGCCGCCAGGCCCGACACGGATGTCGGCGTTCGTGTCGCCGCGCGCTGCGATCGGGCTTTCGAGCCGCACGAGGACGTCGAGGGTGAGATCGCCGAGCGCGCAGACAATCATGTGCAGGATCGTAAGATCAGAAGCATGGACGGCGACGAACGACGAGGGCGAGGTCTCAGGTCATTCGTGCTCGGAGGCCTCGTGGGCGCGTCCGCTGCGGTGGCCGCCCTCGACCGCCGGCGACGAGTGCAGCGCCGTCGGAGGCGTCCGCGCGGACTTGCCGCGTTCGAGAGCGCGCCCTGCTACCTCGAGCTGCTCGAGGACGAGCGTGAGCGGGAGCGATCAGCGCCGTAGCGGCCGCTAGCCTTTCGCCGGACATGCCCATCTACGAGTACCGTTGCCCGAACGGGCACACGTTCGAGGTCTTCCAGAAGATGGCGGACCCTCCCGTGGAGGTGTGCTCGAACTGCGGGGAGGGGCCGGTGGAGAAGCTCCTGTTTCCCGTCGCCGTCCACTTCAAGGGCTCCGGGTTCTACTCGACCGACTATGGCAAGGGCGGACGCAAGTCCGCGGCGAAAGACGGCGGAGATTCGAGCGGAAGCGAGAAAAAGCCGTCCGAGAAGGCGGAAACGACGAGCTCGAGCGAGAAAACGAGCGAGAAGAAGAAGCCGGCCGCCGATTCGTAGTCGCTAGCGCCGCGTGCAGCCCGGCGCCGTAGAGCGTCCCCTTCGGCGGTGCGAGGGGCGCCGAGCGGCCGAGGAACATTGCGATCACGGCCACGTTGTCCTCACCGCCGAGGATCACCGACTCGCCGCCCAGCGTGCCCGGCTCGCCGCCGAGCCGGCAGTGGAGCGACCGTCCCGAATCCGCCCGGAACCGCACCCAACCGAGCTGCCCGAGCTGCCAGGCGGAGAGGTCGGTGGCGAGCGGGGCGGCGAGCGAGTCGCCGACGAAGGGAAGGCGGAGGAACGTGCCGAAGCTCGCGAGCTCGTCGCCGACCGCCTCGGCTACCGCCTGCTGCCGGGAGGTGCGGCTCAAGTCGTTGTCGGAGGGGTCGAGCTGGTTCGTGCGGATGCGCGAGTAGACGAGCGCGCGTCGCCCGTCCATGTGCTGTCTTCCTTTACCGAATCTCCAGCCTTTCCAGTCTGCGCAGCGCCTACGCGGGTACGGGCAGTCGAACTTGTTCGAGAGGATCGGCTTCGGCACGGTCACGTCGATTCCGCCGAGCGCGTCGATGAGGTCCCTGAAGCCGTCGAAGTCGACCACGACGACATGGTGGATGGGGAGCCCGGTCAGGTTGCGAACGGTCGCAAGCGTGAGCGCCGGCCCGCCGAACTGGTTCGCCGCGTTGATCTTGCTCGAGCCGACTCCCGGGATGTCGACGCGCAAATCTCTCGGAATCGAGAGATACGTGAGGCGGTGCTTGTCCGGGTCCGTTCGCATGAGCAGGAGGGAGTCCGAGCGCCGTGAGCCGCCCCTTCCCGGTGCTCTGCCACCGTCGGTTCCGATGACGAGAGTCGTGCTGGGCGTCGAGAGGATCGATCCGTCTTGCTCCGCGAGCTGGTTGAGCGCTCGGCGCGGCAAGCGGTCATTCGCCTCCTCGACGCCTCCCGAGAAGGAGAGGTAGCCCAGAGCGCCCCAGACGAGGGCGAGGACGATGAGCCCGACGAACGCGAAAAGCGCCCAGACACCCCACCGACGCCGCCCCTTGCGCTCGGGCTCGGCTGGCGCAGCGCCTCGCTCTGGAGTCCGCGAGGGTCTCTCGAGCGGAACTCTCCCCTTCTTGCGGCCGCCCCGGTAGACCCGGTAGGGCTTGTCTCCGACCGCCATCCGGCCCGCTATGGTAGCCCGCGCCGTGAGCGCTCCCGGGCCTCTTGCCATTGGCGTCGACGTCGGCGGGACGAAGATCCTCGCCGGGATCGTCGACCGCGAGGGCCGAGTGCTCGAGAGCCACGAGACGACGACGCCCGAGGGTCCGCTCGAAGCGGTCGTGGTCGCGCTCGACGAGGCCGTCGACCCTCTCGTCGGCGATCGGGTCGCTGCGATCGGCTACGGGGTGCCCTCGAACCTCGACCGGCGGACGCGCGCCGTGCTGCGGAGCTCCAACCTCCCGCTCGAGGCGCTCGACTTGCTGGGCCATGCACGGCAACGCTATGGGCTCCCGGTCGGAGTCGAAAACGACGCAAACGCCGCCGCGCTTGCGGAGTGGCGCCTCGGAGCCGGGCGCGGAGCGGAGGATCTCGTGCTGCTGACTCTCGGCACCGGTGTCGGCGGCGGTCTCGTCCTCGAGGGCCGGCTCTACCGGGGCTGGGCCGAGCTCGGGCACGTCGTCGTTCAGGAGGGCGGCCCTCTTTGTGCATGCGGGGGACATGGGCACCTGGAGGCGCTTGCGTCGGGAACCGCTGCCGACCGGGCAGCGGTGGAGCTGTTCGGGCCGGAAGCCGGTGCGGAGACGCTCGTCGCGCTCGCCGAGGCCGGCGATGCCGCCGCCGGCGCGGCGCTCGACACGATCGGGTCGTCGCTCGGAGCCGCGATCGGCTCCTTCCTGAACATGTTCGATCCGGATGTGGTCATCGTCGGCGGAGGCTTCGGAACCGGCGCAGGTGAGCTGATCCTCGATCCGGCTCGGGCGGCCGCACGGCGCGAGGCGATCCACCCGGCCGGCGAGCGCTTACGGCTCGTCGAGGCGGAGCTCGGCGCCCAGGCGGGCCTCGTCGGTGCCGGTCTCGTCGCCTTCGAGGCGCTCGACAGCGCCTGGTGAGAGGTAGGTGAGTGCCCCCTCAGGCGATGTCCTCCGGGTCCCTGCCGGCTGCAAAGCTGCGCCAGGCTGCGTCCTCAGTCGCGCCCATATCTACTGATATGAACGCTCCCTGCGTCCGTGCCTGGCTTGCTTTTCGCGCGGCAGGAACGCGGCAACATCACCTGAGGGTGCACTGATGCCCCTCGCGATCTGCGCAACGCCGATCGGGAACCTGGAGGACGTCACGCTGCGCGTGCTGCGCGAGCTCGCAGAGTCCGACGTCGTGCTGTGCGAGGACACGCGGCGCACGAGGATCCTCCTCGAGCGGCACGGGATCGCCACCCGGGTCGAGAGCTTTCATCGCCACAACGAGTCGGCGAGAACCGGCGCAGCGCTTGCGCGGATGCAGCGAGGCGAGCGACTCGCGCTCGTCTCCGATGCCGGGCTGCCCGGCGTCAACGACCCGGGTGCGATCCTGATCTCGGACGCGCTCGCAGCAGGGCTTCCGGTCACGGTGCTGCCGGGTCCATCAGCGATCGAGACCGCCTTGGTCGCAGCTGGTCTTCTCGCCGAGCGATACCAGTTCGTCGGCTTCCTGCCGCGTCGTGAGGCGGAGCGGCGCGCGCTGGCACGGGAGCTTGCCCGCTGGCCGCACTCGGTTGTCGCCTTCGAGTCGCCGCGGCGGTTGCCTGCCTCGTTGGCGCTCCTCGCGGAGGAGCTCGGAGATCGGCCCGCTGCGGTGTGCAGAGAGCTCACGAAGCGCTTCGAGGAAGTCGTACGCGGAACGCTCCTCGAGCTCGCCGAGCGCTTCTCGGAGCCGCCGCGCGGCGAGCTCACCGTCGTTCTCGGCCCAGCCGCGGCGGAGGAGACGGCGGTGAGCGAGGAAGCACTCGCCGGAGTCGCGGAGCTCGTCGCTGCCGGAGTCGGCCGGCGGCAGGCGGTCGATCTCGTCGCCCGTCTGAGCGGTACGCCTCGTAATTCGCTCTACCAAGCATCGCTGTAGGCTCATTTGACAACGTCCGGGTGGCGCGCTACGCTGCCCGTACCGTTGACTCGTATGACAACAAGAGCTCTCGTTGCGATCGTCGGGACCTTGATCTGGGCGGCGATTGACGGCCCTGCCATCGGCCCCGGGAGCGCCTGGGCGTGGAGCTGGCCCGCCGATGGCCCCGTACTGCAGGAGTTCTCGCTCGGAGACAATCCGTACGCGGCCGGGCAGCACCGTGGAATCGACATCGCGGTGGTCGACGGACGCGCGGTGCGCGCACCCGTGGCCGGCGAGGTCACGTTTGCCGGTTCGGTTCCGACGCACGGCCTCACGGTCACCATCGCGACCTCCGACGGCCACAAGGCGTCCCTCACCCATCTCGGCCCGCTACTCGTGAAGCGAGGAACGAGGATCGACGAAGGAAGTCCGGTCGCCGAGCCTGGGCCGTCCGGCGTACCCGAGCACGACCGGCCGTACGTGCATCTCGGCGTTCGCGTGGGCGAGAGCGAGACGTATGTCGACCCGCGGAGCCTTCTGCCTCCTCGCAGCGCTCCCGCTCCTGCGCCGGCGCCGGCGCCTTCGCCCCCCGTCCCGGCGCCTGCCCGCTCCGGCGCCTGCCCCCGCCCCTGCTCCTCCGCAGGCGGCAGCTCCCTCTCCGGGAGAACCCGCTCCTCCCTACCGAGGCTGCCTCGACATCCGCGCCCCCACCCACCACGGAAGCTACGTCGAGCCCCTCCGCCGACGACGGCCTCCGCTCTTCGAGCCGAGGTGGGGGCGCCGGACAACACGTCGGTGGGCGCTGGCGCGCCTGGACGCGCCCGAGCGCCCGGCTTCTCCGAGCCCATCCCTTCCCGGGCGAGCGCCGATGCTCCCGCGGGGGTGGCTTCCGGGAGCTCCAGCGCTCACGGGGTGCAGCCCGGACGGCTCGCTGCTTCTCCAACGCCGGGGGCGGGGCACGGCACCCAGCCTCGCGCCACCGGCGTCGCGCCTGGGCGAACGTCCGGGAGGTCGCACCGGCCACCGTCCGTGCTTCCGGCTCACGAGCGGTCTTCGGCGCCGTCGAGTGGGCGAGTTGGGGCGCCGCGCCTGCGCCGTCACGCGGTAGGGCGCTTCGAGGCTCTCGCGTCCCGCGCGGATGACGGAGTGACCTGGCGTCTCTCGGCACCCGCGTGGCTCGGGCTGCTCGGGCTCGGCGCACTGCTCGTGGCTTCGGTGCTACTCGGCAGGGGCGCTCTCGGCGCACGGGACCGAATCAGGCGACTGCCTATCATTGCCCTCCATGAGCCGGACGGAAGCTCCGAGGAAGATTCTCGTCGCGGTGGCGTGGCCGTACGCGTCGGGGCTGAGACACATCGGGCATGTGGCGGGGTTCGGCGTCCCCTCGGACACGTTCGCCCGCTACCACCGGCTTCGCGGAAACGACGTCCTGATGGTCAGCGGCACGGACGAGCACGGAACTCCGGTCATGGTCGCGGCGGACGCCGCCGGCGAGTCGCCGCGTGAGACTGCCGAACGGTTCAGCGCGGTCATTCGCGAGGATCTTCGCGATCTCGGGCTGTCGTACGACCTCTTCACGAGGACGACGACCGCCAATCACTATCGGGTCACGCAGGATCTCTTCCGAACGCTCCACGAGAAGGGGTACGTCGTCGAGCAGGAGACGCTAGGCGCGTTCTCCGCCGCGACCGGGCATACCCTGCCGGACCGCTACATCGAAGGAACCTGTCCGATCTGCGGTTTCGAGAGCGCGCGCGGGGACCAGTGCGACAACTGCGGGAACCAGCTCGATCCGATCGATCTCGTCGATCCTCGGTCGCGGATCGACGGCACGCCGCCGGTGTTCAAGACCACCAAGCACCTCTTCCTCGACCTCCCGGCGTTCAAGGAGCCGCTCACGACCTGGATCGAGTCGCAGTCGCACTGGCGTCAGAACGTCAGACGCTTCTCGCTGAACTTCGTCGCCAAGCTCAAGCCGCGTCCGATCACGCGAGACCTGGATTGGGGCGTGCCGATTCCGGTCGCAGGCTACGAGGATCTCCCGGACAAGAAGATCTACGTGTGGTTCGACGCCGTGATCGGTTATCTGTCGGCCTCGATCGAGTGGGCGGCGAACCGTGGGACCCCGGACGCCTGGCGCGAGTGGTGGCAGAACCCCGAGGCCGAGCACGCCTACTTCATGGGGAAGGACAACATCGTCTTCCACACCGTGATCTGGCCGAGCATGCTCCTCGGCTACGGCGACGACGGAGTGTATGGAGCGGGGCGAGGCGATCTCGAGCTACCCGACAACGTGGTCTCGAGCGAGTTCCTGACGATGGAGGGCAAGAAGTTCAGCTCCAGCCGCGGGCTCGAGATCCTGGTGCGCGACTTCCTCAGCCGTTACGACCCCGATGCGCTCCGGTACTTCATCTCGATCGCCGGGCCCGAGACGCAGGACACCGACTTCACCTGGTCCGAGTTCGTGCGCCGCAACAACGACGAGCTCGTCGCGACCTGGGGCAACCTCGTCAACCGTACGCTGCAGAGCGCGTACAAGAACTTCGGCGTCGTCCCGGATCCTGGCCCGCTCACCGATGAAGACGACTGCGCTCCTCGCACAGATCGACGGAGGCTTCGACTCGATCGGCGCCCTGATCGAGGCCGCCCGCTTCAAGAGCGCGCTGCAGGAAGCGATGCGGCTCGCCAGCCTCGGAAATCAGTACATCGCCGAGCAGGCCCCGTGGTCGCTTCTCGAAACGGAACGCGAGCGAGCCGGGACGGTCCTCTTCGTTGCCCTGCGGGCGATCGACAGCCTCAAGATCCTGCTCGCGCCGTACCTGCCGTTCTCCTCGCAACGTCTCCACGAGCTGCTCGGCTACGACGACGTGCTCGCCGGTCCGCTCGAGTTTCGGACTATCGAGGAGGACGACGGAAGGGAGCACGTCGTCCTCACCGGCGACTACGAAAGCTGGGCCGGCCGCTGGGAGCCGAGCACCTTGCCCGCCGGTCGGAAGCTTGCGGGAGCCGCGGCCCCTGTTCGTGAAGCTCGACGCGGAGCAGGTCGTGGCCGACGAGCTTGCGCGGATGGAGGCCGACCGAAAACGACGTCCGCGTGACCGACTCGCACGCGCACCTCGACGCGTGCGAGGAGCCGGCAGCGGCGGTCGAGCGCGGGCTGGAGGCGGGAGTCTCGCGGATCGTGACGATCGGGACGGGAATCGAGTCGTCGCGCGCCGCGCTCGTGCTCGCGGAGCAGCACGAAGGTGTATTCGCGGCTCTCGGCGTCGATCCGCACCAGGCCGCATCGGCGGATGCGCGGCGGCTCGACGAGCTGCGCGAGCTGCTGCAGCACCCGAAGGCGGTCGCCGTCGGCGAGACCGGACTCGACACGGTTCGCCAGTTCGCATCGCCGGCCGACCAGCGCAGGCTGTTCGAGGCGCAGCTCGCGCTCGCCGCCGAGCTCGGGCTCCCGGTCGTGGTTCACAGTCGCGCAGCGGAGGACGAGACGGCCGCTGCGCTTTCGAGCTTCGGCGGCACCGTGGTCCTGCACTGCTTCTCCTCTCCTGCTCTCCTCCCGACCGGCGCTCGAGCGCGGCTACTACGTCTCGTTCGCAGGGAACGTGACCTATCCGAAGGCCCCGGAGCTTCGCGACGCCGCCGCTGCCGTGCCGGACGACCGTCTGCTCGTCGAGACCGACAGCCCTTATCTCTCCCCGCAGCCTGTTCGCGGGCGCACCAACGAACCGTCCCATCTCGTGCATACCGTCGCCGCGCTGGCGGAGGTTCGGGGTGTCGAGCCGGCGGCGCTCGCCGCGCAGACGCACGCGAACGCGGCGGCCGCCTTCGATCTCCCGTGACGGTCACGCCGAAGAAGTCGCTCGGACAGCACTTCCTCGTCGACGGGAACCTCCTCGGCGTGATCGGACGCCACGCGGAGCTGCGCGCGGACGACGTCGTCCTCGAGATCGGGCCAGGAACCGGAGTCCTGACGCGCTACCTCGCCGAGCGGGTCCGCATCGTCCACGCGATCGAGCTCGACCGCTCGCTTGAACGCCCGCTTCGGGCCGCGCTCGGGCCTGCCCCGAACGTCCGCCTGGTTTTCACGGACGCGCTCAGATTCGACTACGGCTCGCTGGAGCCGGCACCTCGGCAAGCTCGTTGCGAACCTGCCCTACAACGTCGCGACGCCCATCGTCGTCGAGAGTCTCGACGCGATCCCGTCGCTCGACCGTTGGTGCGTCATGGTCCAGCGGGAGGTCGCGGACCGGTTCTTCGCAACTCCCCGGACGAAGGCGTACGGCGCCGTTTCGGTTCTCATCCAGCTCCGCACGCGAAAGGTCGGCTTTCACCGAGTTCCTCCGAGCGCCTTTCGTCCGCGGCCACGCGTCGAGTCCGCGATCGTCGCCTTCGAGCGCGTGCCAGGTCCGAGCCTCGACCTCGTGAGACCCGTCGTGGAAGCGTCGTTCGCCCACCGCCGAAAGACCCTCGCCAACTCCGTCACGCACGCGGGAATCGCGACCCGCGAGGACGCTGAGCGCGCCCTGGCGCGCATCGGGAAGCCGGGGAACGTGCGAGCGGAGGAGCTCGAGCCGGACGAGTTCGTCCTCCTCGCGGAGGCGTTTCGGTGAGCTCGGCACCGGCGTTCGCGAAGATCAACCTGGCGCTGGTCGTCGGGCCTATGCGCGAGGACCGAAAGCACGAGGTCGTCACCCTGCTCCAGCGCGTCGACCTCCACGACGACGTCGAGGTCGAACGCGGCGAGCCGGGTCGCATCACCGTCGAGGGGTTCGAGGACACGATCGTGGGCCGAGCGCTCGAGTTACTTGCGGCCGCCTCGCGGGGCTCCGCCGGCTGGCGCGTTCGCCTGCAGAAAGCGCATCCCGGTTGCGGCCGGGCTCGGCGGTGGAAGCTCGGATGCCGCAACTGCGCTCCGACTTGCAAACGAGCTCGCCGCCGAGCCGCTTTCGCGAGAGACGCTGCACGCAGTCGCAGCGGAGGTGGGGTCCGACGTGCCCTTCTTCCTGGAGGCGGGCACGCAGCTCGCGACAGCGGACGGCTCGATGGTCTCACCGGTGTCGCTTCCGCTCGACGTGTGGATCGTGCTCGCGCTCCCGAGGGCGAGCACAAGGAGTCCACCGCATCGGTGTACGAGCGATTCGACGAGCGGGGAGGCGAAGAGGGGTTCGACGGGCGGCGGGAAGCACTGCTCGCTGCGCTCGAGCGGGTTCGAGCGCCGCTCGATCTTGCGGCACTTCCGCGAAACGACCTCGCCTCGTCACCGCTCGCCGCGAAGCTCGAAGAGCTCGGAGCGTTCCGCGCCGATGTGAGCGGCGCCGGCCCGACCGTCTACGGGCTCTTCGAGCGAAAGGAAGACGCGGAGCGCGCAGCCCGAGCTCTGGCCGGGTCCGCCTGGACGCGAGTGGCGCGCCCCGTGCACGGTCCGTAGCGGAGCCCGTCGGCGGATGCGAATGGCACACTGGTGCCCCACAGCGGGTTCACCGCACGAGGTACTCCAGCACTGGGGCGTGGCCAAGTGGTAAGGCAACGGGTTTTGGTCCCGTGATCCCAGGTTCGAATCCTGGCGCCCCAGCCACCGAACGGACATGGAAGAGAAAACGCTCGCAGCAGTCGTGATGGCGGCAGGCCTCGGGACGCGCATGCGCTCGAGCCTTCCGAAGCATCTCCACCCGCTGCTCGGACGGCGGATGGTGGACTGGGTCGTCGCGACGGCTAAGGCGCTTGGGGCCGACCCCATTGTTGTCGTCGCCTCCCCGTCCGCCGCAAGTGCCTTCGACGGTCTGCACGTCGCGGTACAGGAGCAGCCGCTCGGCACCGGCGACGCTGTCCGGAGCGCCCGCGGCGTGGTGGACGGACGGGCAGACGACGTGCTGGTTCTCTCCGGCGACACGCCCCTCGTCACCGCGAGTCTCCTGCGCGAGTTGGTGGAGGGCCATCGCCGAGCCGCGGCGTGGGCGACGGTCCTGTCGTTCGAGCCGGACGGATCCGAGGCCCCTATGGCCGCGTCGTTCGAGACGGCCAAGGGGGCCTCGAGGCCATCGTCGAGGCCCGGGACGCGACACCGGATCAACTCGCCGTACGCGAGGTCAACTCCTCCATCTACGTCTTTCGCAGCGAGCGACTGTGGCCGGTTCTCGAGCGACTCGAGCCCCACAACGCCCAGGGTGAGCTCTACCTCACCGACTCCGTCGCATTGCTCGTCGCCGAGGGCGGCGAGGTCGCGGTCCACAAGGCCGCCGAACCCGAGGAGGCCATTGGAGTGAACACACGTGCAGAGCTCGCGGTGGCCGCGGCTCGCCTGAGAGACCGGATCAACGAAGCGCACATGCTCGCGGGGGTCACGATCGTCGACCCGCAGTCGACGTGGATCGACGCAGAGGTCGAGATCGAGCCCGACGCGGTGGTGCATCCGTTCACCGTCGTCCGGGGTGCCACCCGCATCGCTCGAGGCGCCGAGATCGGTCCCCATGCCGTGGTCGTCGACGCCGAGGTCGGGGAGCGCTCGCTCGTGGGGCCATTCTGTTACCTTCGCCCCGGCACGGTCCTCGAGGCAGGCTCCAAGGCCGGGACATTCGTTGAGATCAAGAACTCGCGCATCGGGGCTCGGACGAAAGTGCCGCACCTGTCGTACCTCGGCGACGCGGACGTCGGTGAGGACACGAACATCGCGGCGGGAGGCGTCACCGTGAACCTTCCCACACGAGGAGGGGCGGCCGAAGGGGCGGACGACAATCGGTCGGAACGTCAGGACGGGTGTCCAGAATGCGTTTGTCGCCCCCGTGTCGATCGGCGACGACGCATGGATTGCAGCGGGATCGGTGATCACGGACGATGTACCTCCGGGCGCGCTCGCGATCGCGCGAGCGCGACAGGTCGTAAAGGAAGGACGAGGTGGAAAGCGGAACGATTGAGCAGGCGCTTCCGGGGCTCGAGGTCGAGTCGGTCCTGCCGGAGATGAGCACCGGGCATGCGATACCCCTCACACCGCAGAAGCGGTTGATGGTCTTCGCCGGTCGCTCCCACGAAGAGCTCGCGCAGAGAATCGCCGAGAAGCTGGGCCTCGAGCTGGGCGCGATCGCGCTCGAGACGTTTGCGAACGGCGAGACCTACTGCCGGTACGAAGAGTCGATCCGAGGCGCCGATGTCTTCCTCCTCCAAACGGGCTGCGAACCGGTCGACCGCAACCTGATGGAGCTGCTCTTCATGATCCAGGCCGCCAAGCTCGCGTCGGCCAAGCGGATCACCGCGGTCATGCCGCTGTACCCGTACGCTCGACAGGACCGCAAGGCGAAGCCGCGTGAACCGATTTCGAGCCGCCTCGTGGCCGACATGCTCCAGCTGGCCGGTGCCGATCGCGTGCTGACCATGGATCTTCACGCCGGGCAGGTTCAGGGCTTCTTCACGATCCCCGTCGATCACATGACTGCTCTGCCGCTCTTCGCTCGTCACTTTCGCGATCTGGGTCTGACGGGAGAGGGTGTCGTCTCGGTCTCGCCGGACGCGGGTCGCGCCCGGCTCGCTGTCCGCTTTGCCGAGATGATCGAGGCGGAGTTCGCGATCATGCACAAGACCCGGCCCGCGCATGATCAGGCCTCGGTAACCGAGATCGCGGGCCGCGTACGGGACAAGGTCGCGATCGTCGGCGACGACGTGATCATGACCGGTGGCACCCTGATCGCCAACGTCGACGTGCTCGAAGGAGCATGGAGCGAAGGACGTATGGGTCTTCGCCACGCACGGGTTGTTCTGCGGGGACGCGCTGAGCAAGTTTCAGGAAGCCGACATCACCGGAATCGTGGTGACGGACACCGTTCCGATCGACCCGCGGCAACGGCCCGAGAACCTCACCGTGCTCACCGTGTCCGGCCTCCTGGCCGAGACGATCATGAACGTCTTCAGCGACGACTCGGTTTCCGCCATCTTCGGTGGCGAGAACCAGCTCTTCTGAGTCGGTGACTCGAGCCGCGAGGATCCGGCTCGCTCTCGCGCTGCGGCCGTAACCATGCCGTCGCTACAATCCGCCGCCGATGTCCGGAGACCGAATCAAGCTCGAGGTCGAGGAGAGACCCGACCGCGGGTCGCGTAACTCGCGACGCCTGCGTGCGCAGGGGCTCGTTCCGGGCGTCCTCTACGGCAAGGGCCACTCACGCGCGATCGTCGTGCCCGAGCGGGACCTGCGTACGGCGCTGACCGGATCGTCGGGTCTCCACGCGATTCTCGACGTCGTCATGGCCGGGCAGAAGACCGTCCATCCCTCGATCCTCGCCGAGTACCAGCAGGATCCGATGCGCGGGACCGTGACGCACATCGATCTGCGTGAGGTGCGGCTCGACCAGCCGATCAACGCGACGGTCGTCGTTCAGCTCGTTGGGGAGCCGGAGGGCGTGAAGACCGGCGGGATTCTCTCGCTCGTTACACGTGAGCTGAACGTCGAAGCGCTGCCGATGGAGATCCCCGAGCACATCGACGCCGACGTCTCCGCGCTCGAGGTGGGCGACGCCCTGCGCCTCGAGGACCTGCCGCTCGTCGAGAACGTCCTCTTCCTGGACGACCTCCACGAGACCGTGATCGCGACCGTCTCCGCGCCGCGCGTCGAAGTCGAGCCCGAGGTCGAGGAGGAGCTCGAGGGCGAGGAGGCCGAGGGTGAGGGTGAGGCGGCCGAAGGGGAAGAGGCTGCCGAGGCGGATGAGGCTTCCGCCGGCGACGCGTCCGACCGGGAGTAGCCATGCGCCTCTTCCGTCGGGGCGCGGCCGCCTCGACGCTGGATCTCCTCGTGGCCGGTCTCGGCAATCCCGGTCGCCAGTACGAGCAGCACCGGCACAACGTGGGGTGGATGGTCGTCGACGAGCTGGCTCGTCGGCACGGCACGGCGTTCAAGTCCAAGTTCAGCGGACGGTTGGCGGAGTTGCGTGTCGGCGACAGCCGCGTTGCGCTTCTGAAGCCGGAGACGTACATGAACGAGTCCGGTCGCTCGATCGGCGCGGCAGCGCGGTACTTCAGGGTGGATCCGGACGGGTTGCTCGTCGTCCACGACGACGTCGACCTCGACGTAGGCCGCCTGCAGGCGCGGCTCGGCGGAGGGCTGGCAGGTCACAACGGCCTGCGCTCTCTCGCACAGGCGCTCGGGACTCAGGATTTTTTGAGGCTTCGGATCGGCGTCGGCCGGCCCGGCCGAGGCGACCCTCGCGACGTCGCCGACTACGTTCTCTCGCCGTTCGCTCCCGACGACGACGCCGAGGGCATCGTCTCCCGCTCGGCGGACGCGGTCGAGATGATCCTCGGCGAAGGTCTGGACGCGGCGCAGCAGCGGTTCAACTGACGCACAACAGGCCTTCACACGAGTCGCTCACGGGGTTACTTGGCCGGCGGCGGGAGATATCTCGCTCCCGTCACGGCGCCGCCGTCGATCTCGAGAGTCCACGTCGCACCCTTCTTGAACTCGAGCGGACCGTCGATCGGGACACCTGCCTCGACCAGCGCTTCCACCGCGAGCTGCATGACGTCGCCGTGGGTACACAGCGCCGCCGGGCCGTCGGCGGCGGTCGACATGATCAGTGCGAGCGCTCGATCGACCGGGGCGCCCTCGCCCAGCTCGTCCACCGACTCGATTGGCAGTCCGCGCGTCTGCGCCAGCGGTTCGAGTGTCTGGACACAGCGGAGGTAAGGGCTCGACAGAAGGCGCGAGAACGGCTGACCCTCGAACAGCGTCTGGAGTGCCTTCGCCTGGCTGCGGCCGACCTTCGTCAACGGCCGCAGGCGATCCAGCTTGGTCCAGCTAGCCCGGCGCTTGGCCTTTGCGTGCCGAACGAGGTAGACGGTCGTCATTCTCGCGTGATCTCGGAGGTCGTCGTCCTCAGCCGAGGGCCTCGAAGCGGGCGAGCACCTCGACGTCTCGTCTGTACGTCAGCACGGCGGGTACCTCGGCGAGCGGCACCCAGCGCACGTCGTCGATCTCGTTCGCCGGTGCGAGGACGCCCCAGATCGGCCTCATCTCCCAGTAGCGCACGGTCTTCGTTCGTCTTCGGGCGTCGCGGTAGGAGCTCAGCCCGACCTCCCGTTCGAGCTGACAGCGGAGCCCGGTCTCTTCCTCGACCTCCCGGAGCGCGGCCTCTTGCTCGCTCTCTCCCGCGTGGAGCTTGCCCTTCGGGAACGTCCAGTCGTCGTACGCGGGGCGATGCACGAGGACGAGCTCGAGCTGACCGCCGTCTTCCGTTCGGCAGACGAGACCTCCGGCTGCACGAACGACGTTCTTCGTTACATCCACGTGCGAAGCCTCGGTGACGCGAGCTCCTTCCACGCCTTCTCCCAGCGAGCACGGCTGCGGTCCGCGGCGGCCCGCTCGAGCCCGGCGAGCTCGCCCGCCGCGAAGACCCCGTGCATCGAGCGGCTGCGGCGCGCCCACTCGCGGAGCCAACTCTCGGCGACGACGGCGTCGTTCAAGTCCCCCAGAACCTCCTGGAGACCTGCTGCGGCGCCGGCGAAAGCGCGTGCCTGCCGGCCGACGAGCGGGCTCACGGCCTCCGCGGCATAGCGGACACGCTTCGTACGGATACGGATGGCGTGCAGTTCCTCGTCCGTGGGGACGTTCCCGAGCACCTTCACGCGCTTTGCGAGCGACCGCCAAGGGCGCCGCACGAGTCCGGGAAGGATGGCGGGAGCGGGCAGGTCGGCCTCGAGCAGGAGCGGGGGCGTCTTCGCCGCTTCGACCAGACGATCGAGCAGCGCGACGTACCGCTCGCCTCTCAGCGTCGACAAGAGGCCGGCGTGAGCGTCGTCGCGAGCCGTTTCCAGTGTCGCGAGCACGCGCGCGACGCCGCGGTCGCTCGGTTCAGGGAGCCGCGCCGCCCTTTGCCGCACTCGCTCGAGCATGACGTCGCCGTCGCGTACACCCCCGAGAATTGAGGCGAGCCAGCCGAGCTCGTCGCGTAGCTCTCCGGCCCACAGCGGGTCGATCAGGGAGCCGAATGTCCGTAGATCCGAGCGAAGCCGCCTCGTTGCGACGCGTGCCTGGTGAACGCCCTCGGGATCCGTGTCGAGGCGTATGACCGGATCGTTTTTGATCAGGCGGACGACCGAGGCCGCGAGCGCGCGACGGACGACGTCTCCAGCAGTCGCTCCCGATGAGAGGTCGGGAATCGGAATCTCGGGGAGCTGCGAAGCGCGCGGACCAAGCGCGCGGATGTACTTCGGCGTCGGATCGGGTGCGCCCGCGCCGGCCTGGCGGAAGCGGTCGACGAGCACGTCGACCAATCCGGTGGGCGTGGCGTCTCCGATCTCGACCTCGAGCTCGCGGAAGCGAGTTGCAAGGCGGCGCCCCTCGAACACGGACACCTCGTCGTCGACGACGTCTGCGACGAGATTCCCCGCGCCGTCGTGCAGCTCCACGCGCCGCCTGACGGTCTTCAGGCTCATCTGAGGGTGGAGCTCGGCCGTCCGGATGAACGCCCGCACGAGGTCGACCGCCTCTACCGGCGGCCGCCGGGCATTCCCGGCGAAGGTGAGCTCGGAGCGCACAAGGAGCGCGCCGTTGCCCTCCGAAGGAAGCTTGACCGTCCACCCCTCGCCGACCCGATGCCGGAGGCTCACTCCCCAACGGGCGAGGCGGAGGTCGTCCGTGTCGAGATACGTCGTCGAGAGGCGCTCGGGCTCCCTCGGCGAGGACGTGATGTCGTCTGCGAGCAGATCCAAGGTCGGCATGCGGAACGACGATGCGGCAGCGAGCTTGACCTCGCGCTCCGCGGGTGACCGGTCGGCGCGATGCTCGATCATGCCGAGTGACCGCGTGCCGCTCGCTCTTCGGCGAGCTCGCGGAGACGCGCGTGCGCGTCGATCCCGATCTGCGTCGGGACCTTCGTCCAGCCATTCGGCCCCAGCTCCCAGGCGAGCACGTCGTCCGCCAGGTTGACGACGAGAATCTCCTCGAGCCGTGACGCCAGCCTGGGATCCGTCACCGGCGCCACGCACTCGACGCGGTTGCCGAGGTTTCTCGGCATGAGATCGGCCGAGCCGATCCAGTAGCGCGGGCCGCGCGCGTCGCTCCCGAACCGGAAGATGCGCGAATGCTCGAGGTAGGAGCCTACGATCGAGCGCACGCGGATCGTCTTCGACAGCCCCTTCAGGCCGGGCCGCAGGCAGCAGATGCCGCGGACGATGAGGTCGATCGCCGTTCCGGCCGCGGAAGCGTCGTAGAGCGCGTCGATGATCTCGGGGTCGACGAGGCTGTTCATCTTCATGACGATGCGACCGTCCGGCGCGGCCGCTTCCTCGCGGATGAGCTCCAGAAGCCGGGGACGAAGCGTGCCGGGAGCGACGAGGATCTTCCGGTAGTCGGAGCCGTTCGCGTAGCCCGTGAGGCTGTTGAAGAGGTCGGCCACGTCGGCGGTCAGCTCGGCGTCGGCCGAGAGCAGACCGACGTCTTCGTACACGGTGGCCGTCTCCGGGTTGTAGTTGCCGGTGCCTATGTGGCAGTAGCGCTGGATGCTCGCACCTTCGCGCCGCACGACGAGCACGATCTTGGCGTGGGTCTTGAGCCCCACGACGCCGTACACGACGTGGACGCCCGCTTTCTCGAGCGTTCGCGCCCAGGCGATGTTCGTCTCCTCGTCGCCGCGCGCGGTGAGCTCGACGAGCGCGACGGTCTCCTTGCCGGCGGCAGCCGCACGGATGAGGGAGCGCACGATGGGAGCCGCGGCCTCCGCTGACGTCCGGTAGATCGTCTGCTTGATCGCGAGAACGTCCGGGTCGTCCGCCGCCTGGTCGATGAGCGCCTCGACGGTCGTCGTGAATCGGTCGTAGGGGTGGTGAACGAGCACGTCGCCTTGGCGGAGGGCTTCGAAGATGTCCCGCGGCTCACCGCGGACCGGCCCGAGCTCCGGCGGCGTCACCCCGTGCCACGCTTTCGCCTTGAGTGCGGGCCGGTTCAGCTCGGCGAGCGACCAGAGATCGCCGAGGTCGAGCAGACCGTCGATCACGTAGAGGTCGGAGCGCTTCAGGTGAAGCTCCTTCAGGAGAACCGCCCGGAGGTCGTGTGGGAGCGACGCCGCCACCTCGAGGCGGACCGCCTCCGGCGAGCGCTGCCGGCCGAGGAGCAGAGACTCGAGCGTCTCGAGCAGGTCGCCGGCCTCGTCGACCTCCACCTCGAGCTCCGCATCGCGTGTGACTCGAAACGGATGGTGGGCCACGATCTTCATCCCGGGAAACAGCCGGTCGAGATGTGCGGCGACCACCTGCTCGAGCGGGACGAAGCGGCGACCGCCCGGCACCTTGAGGAAGCGCGACAGGCGGGTTGGGATCTTCACGCGGGCGAAGCGCCGAAGTCCGGAGGTCCGGTCGCGCACGACGACGGCGAGATTCAGCGAGAGGTCGGAGATGTACGGGAAGGGGTGGGCCGGGTCTACCGCCAGCGGCGTCAGCACGGGGTACACGTGCCGCTCGAACTCCTCTCGCAGGGCCTCGCGCTGCGTCTTCTTCAGGTCGTCCCAGTCGACGATCTGTACGCCGCCCGCCTTGAGCCGCGGCCGGACGTCGCCCTCGAAGATCTGTGTCTGACGCGCAACGAGCTCCTCGACGCGGTCCTGTATCGCGTCGAGCTGCTCGCGTGGGCTCATGCCGTCCGCCGAGCTCCCCTGCACCCCGGCGACCACCTGCTCGCGAAGGCCCGAGACCCGAATCTGGAAGAACTCGTCGAGGTTGTTGCTGAAGATGGCGAGAAACTTGGCTCGCTCGAGCACCGGGCGGGCATCGTCCGCGGCGAGCGCGAGGACGCGCTCGTTGAAGTCGAGCCACGAGAGCTCGCGGTTGAAGAACCGGGACTCGTTCGCCGGGCCCGTGTGCCCCGACCGATCCGTGCCGTCAGCGTCGAGCTCCGGCGTTCTCTGCGTCTTTCCGCCCTCTTTCGGGTTCATGCCCAGCGCCTCGGCCTCGCCATGCAGGGCGCACGACCTGGTGTCGGTCGAGCCGTCATCGGCGTTCCGTACCCCAGATGACTTCGCAGAACCTCGCTTTTCGCTTCACAGCAGAGCATCGGCCCGCCAGCGTAGATGCTTGACGGACGGACAGGGGTCGCCGGCTGGTCCGGCTCGGATCAGGCCGGGCTCGGCGCAATCTCGGGGCTCTTGTCCTTCGCCGGGTCCTGCGCAGGCACGCCCGCCCTGACTGCCTCGAGCTGCGCGGCGACCGCGACGCCGTAGAGAATCGCGAGTGCGGAGAAAAAGGTCCAGAGCTGGAGCGCGACGATTCCCGCCAGCGGCCCGTAGGTGCGACCGAACGTCGACGAGAGCCCGAACGCGAGGGCGAGCGCGACGGTGCAGAGCGTCCACCCGGCGACCGAGACGCCGGCCCCGAATGCAAGCCACGTCCAGCCCGGCTGCCGCCGGCGAGGAGCCCAGCGAAAGAGCGCTGCGAGGCCGGCCCCGACGAGTGCGATACCGATCGGCCAGCGAACGACGGTCCAGACGGCACGGAGGTCGTCGCCGAGGCCCCGGCCGAAAGCAAGGAGCGCAAACGCCAGTGCGATTGCGAAGCCTGCGCTGAGAGCCAGCCCGAACGCTCGCGGGTACTTCTCCAGAAGGGGCCGATCCTTCTCGACGCCGTAGATCCGGTTCATGGCTCGTTCGAGCTGCCCCATCGTGATGGTCGCGGTGACGAGTGTTCCGAGCAGACCCACGATCAGAGGGAGGAACCGGTTGTCGCGGCCGACGCGGTTCGCTTGCTCGACCGCGGTCGTGAGCAGGTCGCCCGCGTGCCCGGGCGCGGACGCACGAACCGTCGTCCACGATCACGTTGCTCGCCCCGGACGAGCCGAACGCGATGGCGAAGCCCACGACGACGACGATTCCCTGGACGAGCACCAGCGAGCCTGCAAAGGCCAGCGACCGTGCATGGCTGGTCCCGTCTGCCGCCCGAAGCCTGACGAACGCGTCCTTCAGGAGCGCGAGCCGGCCTGTCGACGCGAGAGTCGCGCGGGCGTCGTCGCCCGTCAGGTTCCAGGTCTCCTTGACGAGCGCAGCGGTGCTCACGAGTCTCGCTGGGACGCGCACGGTTATCGCATCCTGCTCGACCTTGACCTTCAGCCGCTTGACCTCGTCTCGATCGCCGCCGTCGAGCTCGTACAGAATCTTGCGGTTGAACTCGACGTCGATCCGCTTTGCCTTCGTCGTCTGGACGAAGGGGGACTGGCTCGCCGAGCCGACAGCGGTCCGCGCGACGGTGCGTGCCCACTGGCCGAGGCTCTCCGCCTGCGTCACGCCGACCTCGAGCTCCCCGTCGTCCGGTCGAGCATTCTCGAACGCCTCGATCCCGCCGAAGAGCGCGCCGAAGTTGCCCACGAGGAGGCAGCTCGCGTCGCCTTTGTACCAGAGGTCTCCGTTCACCTCGACACGGGCCTTGAACGGCTCCATGCGGAGATTCTTGGACGCCGCCCAGATGTAGGCGAGTCGTCCGAACTTGTCCTTCGGGCCCGCGTCGGCGTCTCGGATCATGCGGGCATCGAGGCCCGCTCCCGCCATGACGGCGAAACGCTCGCCGTTCATCTTTCCGACGTCGAGCGTGCGCTCCGTGCCGTTCAGCCCGACATCGACGGCTTCCGCTATGTCGTCGGGGATCCCCAGATTCGAAGCGAACAGGTTGGCTGTGCCGGCCGGGATGACCGCGAGCCGTGCGTCACTCCCGACGAGGGCGTCGACGCAGCGCTGCACCATCCCGTCGCCGCCCCAGACGAACACGGTCTCGGCGCCTTCCTCTGAGCGCCTTCTTGACCCGCTTCGGCGCGTAGCGGCTCTTGGGTACCTCCGACCAGATCGGCTCGGTAACGCCCGCGCGCTCGAGGACCTCGCGCAGCTCTTCGAGCCCACCTCCGATCGACTTGCCCGCGTGGGCGACCACAGCGACGCGCTTCATGCCGAAACCTCCCTGGTCAGCTCGCGGCGCGTGCTCGAACGACGTTCTGCCGCCGCGCCGGCTGCGCGCGAAGCGAATACGAGAACGGTGAGTGCGCCCAGTCCGAGAACGACTCCCGCGGCGGTATCCGTGGGGTGGTGCATCCCGCGGTACAACCGAGCCCACGCGACGAAGACGGGAATCGCGACGCCGATTCCGAGTACGGCGATGGTGATCGCCGTGCTGCGCATCTTCGAGGCGAGCAGGAGCAGCAGACCGCCGTACAGGGCGATCGACGCAGCGGTGTGGCCGGAGGGGTAGCTGTGGTCCACCGGAAGGCTCTCCAGACGTTTCACGTCGGGACGGTCGCGGCTGACGACCTCCGTCGCTACGCGGTACACGCCCGACTCGAGCGACACGGCCAAGAGGACGAACGCCGCGAGTCGCCAGTGCCGCATCGCCAGAAAGACGAGCAGGCAGAGGCCGATGACGGCAGGAATCACGACGCCGCCTGCGAGCGTCGAACCGACCCACGAGAGATCCTCGAGGAATGGACTCCGACGGTCGGCAAGCCACTCGACGGCGTCCTGGTCGGCATCGGCAATTCCGCCGACCGGGAGCAGGAGCTCTATGAGAGCGAAACCGAGCAAGACCATCAAGCCGACGAGGAGCGCATAGCCGCTGAGGAGCGCGGTGAGAAAAACGCGGACAGGGTTCTCCGGCTCCGACGAGCTCCGAGAACCGCGAAGGAGCGTCTCCGGGGCGCGCTTCGAGCACCGGGAACGCCGGACAAAGGCTTCGAATCCGACTGCGCGGGCGAGCGGCTCGACCCGATTGGCGGGGAGCTCAGCTCGATCACGTCGGCACTCATCCGCAGCGTTTACCCGGACGCGGGTCGGGTAAAACCGAATGGCAACCACCCGGTAACAGCGTGGTGTCATTCGCACGTCATGCCGATCTTCGCCCTGATCCTGATAGCGCTCTTCGCGGGAATGCTCGTCTCGCTGGCGGCGGCGAGATACCCCAAGCCCGTAATGAACGCGCCCGCGGATGCAGCGGCGGAGCAGATCGAGACGGAGATGGAGAAGCACCCCTGGCTTCTGCGCCTCGTGCGAGGGAGACTCGACCCTGCTACCGCCACCGGTCTCGTCCTCACGATTGCGCTCGGATTCGCGATCGTCGGAGGAATCCTCATCGGGTTGCTCGCGTACCTGGTGAGGAGTAGTGGGACGCTCGTCGACGCGGACCGGAGCGTCGGCCAGTGGGGTGTCGACAATGCGACGAGCTGGTCGACGGACGCATTGCAGCTCGTCACCGAGCTCGGTGGAACGTACGTCGTCGTCGCAGTGCTCGTCGTCGTCGGGATCGTCGAGTACGTGCGGGTTCCGAACAAATGGGTCCCCGTGTTCCTGCTGACCGCCGTTATCGGCGAGACCGTCCTCGTGAACACGATCAAGGAGCTGCTCGACCGCGTGCGTCCCACGTTCAACCCTGTAGCCGAGACTCTCGGGCCCTCCTTTCCGAGCGGCCACTCGGCTACGGCGGCCGCGCTCTACGCAGCCGTCGGCCTCGTCGTCGCCCGAAGACGTTCGCCCCGGGTGCGAACGGCGATCGCCGGGGCCGCCGTCGCGCTCGCCGTCGCCGTGGCGTGCAGTCGCGTGCTGCTCGGCGTGCACTGGATGTCCGACGTCGTGGCTGGGCTCGCGTTCGGCTGGGCATGGTTCGCGATCTGCTCCATCGCCTTCGGCGGTCGCTTCCTCGTGCTCGGCGCTCCGGTCGAGCAAGCCGCCGAGGAGGCCCATCGGCAGGAAGCTGCGCAGAACGCTGCCGACCGGCTACGCCCGAGCCGGCACGTCAAGCGTCGTAGAGGCCACTCTGAATCGGGCCGAGCAGACGTCGTCTGCGTCGAGAGACGCCCGGTAGCTTCACCAGGCGGTGCGTCAGAGCCTCGCCCGCCTCGAGCAGCTCGAGCTGCTCGGACGAGATCCGCTCCCACTGCTCGTCGATCAGTGTCGTGGGGTCCCCTTCGAGCTCCTCGAGCGGGAGCTCGAGATGCTCGGACCAGAGCCGGAGCCGCGTCTTCCGGGCGATCGCCGGGTCCAGCGTAACGACGTTCATCTCGGTGTCGTTGAACAGTGAGTGTGCGTTGAGGTTGGCCGAGCCGATGGTCAGCCAGCGATCGTCGACGATGCCGATCTTCGAGTGGATGTAGACGGGATCGCGCAGCTTTCCCGCCCGGGCGTAGATCGTGCAGGCGAGGAAACGTGTGCTCTCGTCGGCAGCGTGGATCAGCGCTGCGACCTGACCGCGCGAGATGTCGGCTCCGTCGTTGGCTCGCGCAGGAAGAAGCAAGAGGAGCCGAAACTCGGGGCTGGGCGGATTCTGCAGCTTGTCCGCGAGAATGGACACGATCTCCGGTGACCAGAGAAACTGGTTCTCGAGATAGATGAAGCGCTCCGCGGAGCGGAGGGCGCCCGAGTACGACTCGAGGATCGAGTAGTCGCCGCGACGGACGGCGCGGTACGTTCCGGCGGGCACCGTGCGGACGACTTGAGCTTCCACGTCACCGACGGGGTCGGGCACCTCAGGCGGCCGTGAAAGGGACTCGCGGGTGACGGCGTGCCAGCGAAGCCTGAAGTGGTGATCGACGTCCGCGACCGAGGGTCCTTCGATTCGGACCGCCGCGTCGTGCCAGCCGATGCCGCCTCTTGCGAGGTGCGTCGGCGTGTCGTACGGGTCGCCGCCGTCCACCGTCAGGTCGATCCCTCCGACGAAGGCGACCCGGCCGTCGATCACGATCGCTTTCTCGTGATGGCAGTGCATGAGACCCGTGCACGCATCGGCCTCCGCCTGGATCTCGGTGTGACGAGCCAGCGCATCGAGCATCTCCCGGACCTCGAGACGCGAGGGCTTGAACAGGGGAAGCGGCGCCCCCTTCCACGAGAGAACGCGGACATCGATCCGCTCCGCCAGTTCGGCAAGGAGGTTACGCAGGACCACCGGCTCGTCGTCTCGTGACAACTGCAGCTCCGGCGAGAAGAACCAGCCCGCGAGGTGGACGTACGACTCGGCGCGCGAGAGCGCCTCTGCGACTGCCGGAAGCATCTCCGAGCCGTCGACGAGGACGTCGAGCGCGTTGCCGGGTCGAGCCGGGTAGGTGCCGTGAGCGAACCCGAGCCCCGAGGCGTCGAGTGCGCGCTGCCACCCCACGTGGCGAAGGCGTCGCCGATGTCGGCTACGGACGGCGCGGTCGATTCGCTCCCCGAACGCGTGGCCAAGCTTGACCGTGACCGACTCGAACGCCCGTGGCGTCGTCGATACGCCTGCGACCGAGTCGGCAGGTCTCGGTTCGCGGCCGGTCGAGGTGTCGTCGTCGTGTTGCTCGGACATTCAGCGCCCTATCTACCACGCCTCGTATCGGCGCAGGTCAGCGGCTTGGCATGGCTCGATCAGGTCTCTCGACACATCCTGAGTGTCAGCCGAGTCCGGTGCCGACGTGAGTACGGTCTCGAACGTGGACGAGCCGGCGATACGGAGAGCGACGGATCGCGACGTACCGGCCCTCGCGCGCCTTCGCCGTGAGTTCACGCTCGAGGACGGTCCAATCTCGTCTCCGCGCGAGGACTTCGACGCGGCGTTTGCCTCGATCGTGAGTATGGGGCTGGGCGAAGGGCGCTGGACGGTCTGGGTCGCCGAGCTCGAGGGCGAGATCGTTGCGCACGCATTCGTCGGCCTCATCGACAAGATCCCGCGGCCGATGCCGACTTCCTCACGTTGGCTCGGGTACCTCACAAACATGTACACGAAGCCCGCGTTTCGCAGCCGGGGCCTGGGCGGCCGCGTTCTCGAAGCTGCGAAGCAATGGGCGAAGGATGAAGACGTCGAGCTGCTCGTCGTCTGGCCGAGTGACGAAAGCGTGAGCTTCTACCGCCGCCACGGCTTCGTGGGCGAGCGCGAACCGCTCGTGTGGCTCAACCCGAATGCCTCCGAATAGCGCGAGCGGCGAGGTTACGATGACCTCGCGGGACGCGGGTCCCGCCGGTCGCATGGACCACCTGTCTCCGTTGCAGCCACTCGTCGCCGAGCTTGCCGAGAGCGAGCGCTTCCGCGCGTTCGTGGACGATCTTCCCGTCAACGCTCGAGTCTCCGAGCCCGCGCTGCCTCTCGTCCTCGCCGCGCTGCACGACACGCTTCGGCGACCGCTCCTGTGCCTGCTCCCGGAGGACGAGCAGGCGCGGGACGCGGCCGATGCCGTTGGCTGGTACGGCGACCCCGAGCGGATCGCCTTGCTCCCGAGCCGAGGAGTCCGTTGGGACTCCGGCCTCGAGCCTCCGGCGCACCTGGTCGGGGAGCGCTTTCGGGCGCTCGCGGTGCTCGAAGCGGGTGGGCTCGTCTGCGCGTCGGCGCGCGCGCTCGCGGAGGGCTTGCCTCCTGTCGACGCGCGGCCTGCGGCGATTCGTGTCACGCACGGGGAGGAGCTCGGGCTGGAGCGCCTCGTCGAGGCGCTCGCGCTCGCAGGCTACGAGCGGGTCGAGCGGGTCGAGGAGCGCGGCCAGATCGCGGTGCGCGGCGGGATCGTCGACGTCTTCCCGAGCACGGGCCGGGAGCCGTTCCGTATCGAGCTCTTCGGCGACGAGATCGAGCAGGTACGTGCCTTCTCGCCGTTCACGCAGCGCACGCTGCATTCGGTTGCGGACGCGCTCATCTATCCGGCCGCGGAGCGACGCGCAGATCTCGGCGAGCCGGACGCTTCCCGACGACGGGAGCACCGAGAGGTGCCGCGAGACCTCGTTCCGCCGCTCGCTCACCCACCCGACCTCGTGTGGCAGCCCGACGATGTTCGGCTTGTCTGGGAGGAGGAAGGGCTCTCCGGGCCGACGCTCGACGGGGCGTCGGAGCTCGATCCGTTCCCGCAGGCGCAGTCTCATTCGTTCGAAGCGCAGCGCCCGGCCATCGCAGCGCGCGGTCTCGCCGAGGCGGAGAACGAGCTCGCCGCGATGCTGAAACAGGGACGCCGCGTCCTCGTCGCGTTCCCGCATCGCGGTGAAGCGCAGCGGACGCAGCGCCTTCTGCGCAGGGTCGAGGCGGAGCTCATCGACGACGTGGGCGCGCTTCCACGGGAACCCGGACTCCGTTTCGTCGTCAGCCCGGCACGGCGCGGCTTCGTCTGGCGAGACCTCGGCATTGCGCTTCTCCCCGACGTCCAGGTGTTCCGGAAACGCCCGCCGCGCGCGGACGCTCGGCTCGGCCGTGCGCTCCAGTCGTTCGCCGACCTGCGGACCGGCGACTACGTCGTCCACGAGGACCACGGCATCGGTCGGCTCCTGGGCTTCGAGACGAAGGAGGTCGCCGGGGTGACGCGCGACTACCTCTATCTCGCCTTCCGCGGCGAGGACCGCCTGTACGTCCCGCACGAGCAGCTCCCCAAAGTGAGCCGCTACATCGGAGCGGATGCGAAGGCGCCGGTGCTGTCGAAGCTCGGCGGCAAGGCGTGGCAGAACCTGAAGAGCCGTGCGCGCGCCTCCGTGCGGGAGCTCGCGGGAGAGCTCATCGCGTTGTACGCGCAGCGTGAGCAGGCGCCGGGCTTCGCATTCGAGGTCGGCGGCGATTGGCTCGAGCGTCTCGAGGCGTCGTTCCCGTACCGGGAGACCGACGATCAGCTCCAGGCCATCGAAGTCGTGAAGGAGGATCTCGAGGCGCCGACGCCCATGGACCGGCTCGTCTGCGGCGACGTCGGGTTCGGCAAGACCGAGGTCGCCGTCCGGGCGGCCTTCATCGCGGCGCTCAACAGCAAGCAGACCCTGGTCCTCTGTCCGACGACCATCCTCGCGGAGCAGCACTGGAACACGTTTCGGGAACGCTTCCGCGACTTTCCGGTCAAGGTCGAGATGGTCTCTCGCTTCCGCTCGCGGGCGGATCAGGCTCTGATTCTCCGCGAGTTCCGGGAAGGGAAGGTCGACGTCCTGATCGGAACGCACCGCGTCTTGTCCCGGGATGTCGTACCGAAGAACCTGGGGCTCGTCGTGCTCGACGAGGAGCAGCGCTTCGGCGTCGCGCAGAAGGAGCTCCTCCGCTCGCTTCGCCTGGAGGTGGACGTCCTGGCGCTGTCTGCGACGCCGATCCCGAGGACGCTGCACATGTCGCTCTCGGGGCTGCGAGACATCTCGATCATCGAGACTCCGCCCCACGGGCGCCGGCCGATCCGGACGATCGTCGGCGAGTACGACGAGGAGCTCGTGAAGACCGCACTGGAGCGCGAGCACGGGCGCGGAGGACAGGCGTTCTACCTGCACAACCGGGTGGAGACGATCGAGGAGGCCGCGCTCAAGCTCCAAGAGCTTCTGCCGGGGCTCCGTTTCCTCGTCGCGCACGGGCAGATGGCGGAGCGGGAGCTCGAGGAGCGCATGCACACGTTCCTCGCCGGCGACGCCGACGTGCTCGTCTCGACCACGATCATCGAGTCGGGCATCGACATTCCGGAGGCGAACACGCTCGTCGTGGAGCGAGCCGACGCGCTCGGCCTCGCCCAGCTCTACCAGATCCGCGGCCGCGTCGGACGCTCCGACGTCCCGGCCCACGCGTATCTCTTCTATCCCGATGCGACCGAGCTCACGCCCGAGGCGCGGGCACGGCTCGCGACGCTCGCCGATCACACCGAGCTCGGGGCGGGCTTCCAGATCGCGATGCGCGACCTCGAGATCCGAGGAGCAGGCGACCTGCTCGGCCCGGAGCAGTCGGGTCACGTCGCGGCGCTCGGGTTCGAGCTCTACGTCGAGATGCTGAACGAGGCGGTGGCGGAGCTGACCGGCCAACGGCGGGTCGCCGCCAGGCCCGTTCGCGTGGATGCGCGAGTCGACGCGTACGTCCCTGCGACGTACATCGCGTCCGAGGCGCTCAAGATCGACCTGCATCGCCGAATCGCGCTGGCCGAGGACGAGGACGAGCTGCGCGAGCTGAGCGAGGCGACCGAGGACCGCTACGGGCCGGTCCCAGAGCCGGTCGAGAACCTGTTCGCGATCCAGCTCGCGAAGCTCAAGCTGGCCCGTCTGGGCGCGGACTACCTCGTGTACCGAGGCGCACGTGCCACCGTCGGGCCACTTGCCCTCGGGTCGGGCGAGCTCCAGGCGCTCCGGGCGGACGTTCCGACCGCGATCTACAGCACCCAGAAGCGCGAGGTATCGCTCCGGGTCGAGGGTCTCGAGGGAGCGCTGGAGCTGCCCGATGCTATAGTCCGGGCGCGCTTGGCCGCCTGAGAACGCGGCCTTTTTCATGGCTCGGTTCTCATGGCCTCGACTGGGCGAGCGCTTTCCGAACCGAACCGCACACTGCACCTGAACGACACGCAACGTCTGCCCAACAACGCCTCGGCTATAAGGGACAAGCTCATGAAGCGTCTATCTCTCTCGCTCGCACTCGCGACGGCTGCGCTCGCCCTCGTTGCAGCCGGATGCGGTGGCGGCTCCGGCGACGTGCCTTCGGATGCGGTCGCCGTCGTCGACGGAACCGAGATCCCTCGCGCGGACCTCGACGAGCTCGTTGCGCAGGCGAAGACCAGCCTCGAGGCGCGAGGACTTTCCGAAGGTCGGAACGCCCGAGTACCAGCAAGTCCAGCAGCGGTCCGTCGCCTTCCTCGTCCAGAAGACCGAGTTCGAGCAGGCCGCCGCAGCGGACTTCGGCATCGAGGTCACGGACGAGGACGTCGACAAGGCGCGGGCGGATTTCCTGAAGAGTCGTTCGTGGGACGAGAAGAAGCTCGCCGACGAGTTGGAGAAGGTGGAGCTCTCCGAAGAGGGATTCCGCAAGACGCTCCGCGTCTCGGTTCTCTCGCAGAAGATCTTCGATGCCGTGACCAAGGACGTGAAGGTCTCGGACCAGGATGCGCTCGCCTCTTATACGCAGCGGCAGGACGAGTTCCGCACGAAGGATTCGCGCGACGTCCGGCACATCCTCGTCTCCGAGAAGACGAAGGACGGCCAGATCGACTTCGCCAAGAGCAAGACCGAGGCCGACCGGATCTACGGGCTGCTGCAGGACGGCGGTGACTTCGCGGCGCTGGCACGGCAGCTCTCGGAGGACACCGGCTCGAAGGACTCGGGCGGCAAGGTCACCTTCTCGAAGGGTGAGATTCGTACCTGAGTTCGAGAAGGTGGCTTTCGAACTGAAGACCGGGGAGATCGCCCCGCCGGTCAAGACGGTGTACGGCTATCACGTGATCGAGGCGCTCTCCGATGTGCGTCCGGCGCGGGTGACGCCGTTCAAGCAGGTGAAGGACCCGATCAAGGCGCAGCTGCTCCAGGACAAGCGCAACGCCGCGATGACGGAGTGGGTGCAGGACCTCAGAAACGCTACGAGGGCAAAGTCAGCTACGCGGCGGGCTTCGAGCCGCCCGGAGCTTCCCGAGCCCACCGCGACCGAGACCGAGTAACGTCCGCAGCATGCCACTCGCGGAGGCGCTCCTCGACCTCCAGGAGCTGACGCGGCGGCTGCGCCGGGACTGTCCCTGGGACCGAGAGCAAACCGCGAAGACGATCGTCCCGCACACGGTCGAAGAGGCATACGAGGTCGCTGACGCGGCCGAGGCCGGCGACGAAGCGAAGCTGCGCGACGAGCTCGGCGACCTTCTGTTCCAAGTCTTCTTCCTCTCGCTGCTCCTCGAGGAGCAGCGAGCTGGCGATCTCGAGGAGGTCGCGCGCGGCATTCACGACAAGCTGGTTCGCCGGCATCCGCACGTCTTCGGCGAGGGCGACGCGGGGACAGCCGGTCGCGTTCGCGAGCGCTGGGAGGAGATCAAGACCGAGCAGGAGGGCCGGGAAGGGATCTTCCACGACCTCCCCGCCGCGCTACCCGCGCTCATCCACGCCCGTAAAGTGCAGCGTCGCGCCGCCGCCGTCGGGTTCGAGTATCCGGACGTCGAAAGCCGCTTGGCGCACCTGCGGGCGGAGCTCGCGGAGCTCGAGGCCGAAGTCGAGCGCGGCGGCCCGATCGTTTCCGAGACCGAGGCCGATCCGCGCGTCGGTCGACGAGATCGGAGACGTGCTCTTCCTGACCGTGAACGTCGCAATGAGCCTCAACGTCGACCCGGAGCTGGCGCTGCGGAAGTCCGCGCGGAAGTTCGTCGAGCGTGTCGAGCGGGCCGATGCGATCGCTGCGGGACACGGCGAGCGCTGGGTAGAGCTCCCTCTCGAGCGCCAGGACGGCTACTACGACCTCGCGAAAGAGGAGCTTCGCAGGTGAGCGGCAGGATTGCTCGTGTCCATGGACGTCAGATCCTCGACTCGCGAGGCAATCCGACCGTGGAGGTCGAGATCACGCTCGAGTCCGGTGCCTTTGGCCGAGCTGCGGTTCCCTCGGGCGCCTCGACCGGCGAGCACGAGGCGGTGGAGCTACGGGACGGTAACCCTGCGGAATACCTCGGCAAGGGCGTTGCGAAGGCGGTCGCCAACGTCAACGGCGAGATCGCCAAGGCGCTGACGCGGGCGGACGCCGAGGACCAGCGAGCGCTCGACGAGCTGCTGATCGAGCTCGACGGCACGCCTAACAAGGGACGGCTCGGAGCGAACGCGATTCTCGGGTGCTCGCTGGCCGCGGCCCGGGCCGGAGCGGACCAAGCCGGAGTCTCGCTCTTCCGCTGGATCGGAGCCGCCGACGCGCGCACGCTTCCCGTGCCCCTCCTGAACGTGATCAACGGCGGCGCCCACGCGCAGAATCGGCTCGACCTGCAGGAGTTCATGATCGTGCCCGCCGGAGCGGAGACGTTTTCGGAGGCGCTTCGAGTGGGAACCGAGGTCTTCCACCGGCTGCGGGAAGTGCTCCACGAGCGAGGCCTCGCGACCGGCGTCGGCGACGAAGGCGGATTTGCACCCGATCTCGAATCGAGCGAGCGGGCGATCGAGGCGATCATGGAAGCGGCCGAGCGTGCCGGGCACGAGGACCGAATCGGCATCGCCCTCGATCCGGCGGCGAGCGAGTTCCACCGAGACGGTGCGTACGTGCTCGCAGGGGAGGAGCGCACCCTCTCCCCGGAGGAGATGGTCGCGTTCTACGCGTCGCTTGCCGATCGGTACCCGCTCGTATCGGTGGAGGACGGGTTGGACGAGAACGCCTGGGAGGGCTGGAAGACGATGACCGACGAGCTCGGCGAGAGGCTCCAGCTCGTCGGCGACGACCTCTTCGTGACGAACGTGGAGTTCCTCGAGCGCGGGATCGAGGCTGGCGTTGCGAACGCGATCCTCGTCAAGGTCAACCAGATCGGCACGCTGACGGAGACGCTCGACACGATCGAGGTGGCGCGCCGCGCGGGCTACCGAACGGTCATCTCGCACCGCTCGGGCGAGACCGAGGACACGACGATCGCGGACCTGGCCGTAGCAGTGAACGCGGGGCAGATCAAGACCGGAGCGCCGTCGCGCTCCGACCGGGTCGCGAAGTACAACCAGCTCTTGCGGATCGAGGAAGAGCTGGGCGGGGATGCCGAGTTTCCCGGCTGGGACGCGTTCCCTCGGGCGCGCCGGTGAGCAGAACGATGGCCGCGCTGCCGCGCAGGACCAAGATCGTCGCGACGATCGGGCCTGCCTCGGCCGGCGACGACGTGCTGCAGCATCTGATCGAGGCGGGCATGGACGGGGCGCGGCTGAACTTCTCCCACGGCACGCATGAGGATCACGGAGAAAGCGCACGCCGAGTTCGCGAGGCCCAGCAGGCTGCGGGTCGTCCTCTGGCGCTGATCGCGGACCTGCAGGGCCCGAAGGTTCGCATCTGCGAGCTGAAGGAGCCCTTCGAGCTGCGGCCGGGCGAAACCGTCGTCATCGCCGACGAGGACGACGCCCGCGAAGGCGACCTCCCGGTGGCGCCTGCGGTGCTCGGCTCGGTTCTCCAGCCGGGTTTCGACGTGCTGATCGCGGACGGCCACGTTCGGCTACGCGTCGAGCGCGTGGAGAACAGGCGCGCATTCTGCGAGGTGGTGACCGGTGGGCTCGTGGAGGAGCACAAAGGAGTGAACGTTCCCGGCGTCGCGCTGCCGGTGCCCTCGCTGACGACCAAGGATCTAGCAGACCTCGAGTTTGCGCTCGGCCTGGGCGTCGACTACGTCGCGCAGTCGTTCGTCAGGTCTCGCGCCGACGTCGCAGCTTTGCGCGCAAAGCTCGAGGAGGCCGGGTCGCAGGCATGGGTGATCGCGAAGATCGAGCTCAAGGAGGCGGCGTCGGCCCTCGAGGACATCCTCGAAGAGGCCGACGCGGTGATGATCGCGAGGGGGGATCTGGGCGTCGAGATCGGCGTCGCCGAGGTTCCGCTCCTTCAGAAGCGGATCATCCTCGCCGCGCTCGACCGCGGAAAGCCCGCGATCACGGCCACCCAGATGCTCGAGACGATGGTGCACCGGCCCGAGCCCACCCGGGCCGAGGCCTCCGACGTGGCGAACGCCATCCTCGACGGGACCTCGGCGGTGATGCTCTCGGCCGAGACGGCGATAGGCGAGTACCCCATCGCTGCGGTCGAGACCATGGCTCAGATCGCACGCGCCGTCGAGCCGAGCCTCGGCTACCGGCATCAGCTACCGAGCGCTGCGGAGGCCCCGACCGTCGGTCGCGCGATGTCGAACGCCGCGTGCGATCTGGCGGAGGCGCTCGGCGCGAAGGCCATCCTCGTTCCGACGTTCACGGGGAGGACCGCGTCCGCGGTTGCGCGCCTCCGCCCGCGGAGGCCGATCGTCGCGCTCACGCACGTCGTCGGATCGCTGCAGCACATGGCGATCGAGTGGGGAGTCACGCCGATCGAGATCGCGGAGTCGGCGGACGTCGACGATCTCTGGCGAAGCTCGATCGAAGCCGCGCGCGACGCCGGAATCGTGGAAGCGGGCGACCGGGTGGTGCTCACCGCGGGAACCGCAGTGAACATCCCCGGCTCCACCAACGTCATCAAGGTCGACACCGCCTGACGCCGCGAGGCGCCGGTCTCTTCCCGCCGTGCCGCGGAAGGGGATCCCCGCGCGAGCGGGAACGTATCGGCGTGACGCGGCGGAGCGGGGAGAAGGGATCGCGTGGTGCGAAGAAGCGGGCGAAAGCCTCGCGCTCGCGGCGGCGCCTTCGTCTCGTCTGGTTGGTCGGTCTCGTCGCAATCTCCGCGTATCTCTACTACCGGCCGCTTGCGTCGTACCTCGAGACCCGGAACCAGCTTGCGGCGGAGCAGGCCGAGGTCGAGGCGGTACGCACGGCGAAGGAGCGGCTCGAGCAGCGCCTGGCGCTCTCGACGAGCCTCGACGCGATGCGACGCGAGGCTCGGCGGATCGGCTATGTGCGACCTGGCGAGCAGCTCTTCATCGTGAAGGGAGTCGCGGAGTGGAGGCGGTCGCTACGTAGTGTCCGGAGCGGTGGATGATCGTCAAATCGTCGCGCGCCAGCTCGAGAGGTCCGCCGCGCGCCTTTCGCCGAGTCGCGGCTCGGTGCCCGTACGGGCTTCCCGCGGTAACCGAGCAGGACCCCTACGACGCGGAAGGCCGGCCCTTCCCCACGACGTACTACCTCACCTGTCCGCATCTCGTCGCCGCGATCGCGCGCCTCGAGGCCGCGGGTGGAGTCGAGCGCTGGAGCCGTCGCGCCGCCGCGGAGGAGGAGCTCGCAACTTCGCTCGCCGGAGTAACGGAGGAGCAGCGGCTCCTCAGGCGCGAGCTTGCGCACGGCCGAACGGGACGAGACGGCGGGGAGTCGCTCCAGCTGGGGATCGGGGGTTCGCACTCACCCCGTCACCTGAAGTGCCTGCATGCCCACGCTGCGTTCGCGCTCGCTCGACCGGGCTACGTGCTGGGCGGGAAGATCCTCGCCGAGGTCGAGCCGCTGTGGCCCGCCGAGTGCTGCTCGTCGAGTCTCCTCGACGGAGGCTAGGCTCCCGCTCCGTGGCAGCGGACGTCGAAAGCGCACGGCGCGATTGGGAGGAGGCCCAGCGCCAATTCGAGCACGAGGCTCGAACGCCTGGGCGCGGCGAGGCGCTCGTGCGTCAGCTCGAGGCGGTCTCGGCCGAGTTGCGGAAGCGCGTCGGCTCGCGGTTTACCCTGAGCGAGCTGGCGCGGGAGTACCACGATGCGGACAGGTGGGTGCGCGACGTCGTCTCGGAGCGTGCCGCCGCCCCTGGCTGGACGCGAACGCTCTCGCTGGTCGAAGGCGCCGCATTTCACGCGTACTCGCGGGGCGCACAGGACTACACGCCATGAGACGTCTCGCTCACCCGCTCGCTGCTGACGGCGGAGGCCGGCTCCGCCGGCCGGGAGCCGTCGCCGCCCCGGGGCTCTCGCGAGTCGGGATCCGCGCGAGCGGCTCCCGACTCTGCGGACAAAAAAGGAGCGCCCCCGCCCTACGTCAATCGTGCACGCTCGCGCGTTCCTCGGGCGTCGCTCGCGGTGCCCGGCCGGAGGGGATGGTACGAGAGAGTACAGACCCGGAGAGCCGGGTGCCGCGAGCGACGGCAGGCGCC